>CAIUHP010000001.1 GCA_903899015.1 uncultured Armatimonadota bacterium
ACTTCCTAGAGTTCTACAACAAACGTCGTCCTCACTCGGCACTTGGAGGAATCTCTCCCGCGACTTACAAAGCAAATCTAGTTAAAATGGAGGCAGAGGCACTAACACTCTAGGTGGGTCAACATCCGGGGACCGGTCAGTTGCGAGGGCAGAAGTTGAGAAACTGCGGGCTGTCCTTTTCCATGCAGCCCCAGCGGTCGAAGCTTAAATCATTCTATAAATGCAGGAAATACTCATGAACGAACCAGTCAACAGGATTGTCACTCTCGTATACGATGCAGCGCTCAAACGCTCGAAGAGATTATTTCCGGATGGGACAGAAAGTGAATGGGAGACATCTCCAACTCACGTTCTAAATGTCGACTACTCCCACACCGGAGCTCGTGAAGATTCCTCTAGGGCAACAGAGCACGGTCAGCCAGTTGTTACATTCAGTTATGACGCGGGCGGCTTCCGAAGGATCGAATAGTCATGGTGTTGTTCAATGCGAGTAACTCTCCCAGTCTCTGAAGCGTCGTGTATTGCGCATCGTATAGGTGAGAAAAAGGGTGTGTGCTTCGTCATCCTTGCTTAGAATCATTTGGCAGATTAGAGGCAGGACTGGTCTTTTTTGAATAGCCGTGAAAACAACGATGGATCGTCCAGGACAATCCTCTCTTTCAACTCTCTAGAAAGCAAGTCAGCGCCTAACTTTGCCTGGGTCAGGTCAAAACCTTGACTGATCGCAATTTCAATAACTTCATCCCGATAATCTCGATGATTCGCGAAATGAACGTGCAACTTAGAACCAGACCTTGTCGCTAGCTGATATCCTCGTCTACTCGATGAAAGATGGGACGCTTCCTTGGATGTATAGCCAATTGCTTTTAGTCTCTGAATGCGAGAAATTCTCACTAAGCTGAGCCAAAAGACACAAATCAAAAACAGAGATATAGCAACTAGCACTTAGGTTTACCGTGTCCAAAGACCATCGATGGTTAACTGTATCCGTCTGCATTCGTCCATACATTTTATATAACACATAGGATCTTTCGTATTAAGGCATTTGCCGTTACAGTATGAAGAGCAGAGTTGTCTGTAATCTGGCGGTCCAGGTATCCCCACACATTCGCAAACAGAACCACACGTAAACTGAAATTTAAAGCATAGACCTATTTGCCCCGACCATCCACAGGTCATTGTACAAGCGCTAATCATTATGATATTGCAGACTACACTTGCCCACGTGGAGAAGCCGCAAAGATCCCATGGCCAAAGACCGGTTGGGTCAGCAATAGCTATTGGCGTGTCATTTACGTAGCAGAACGCTTGTTCCTGTGGCCACAGCGGATCGACAGTCAACCACCTCGCTAAGTCGGAACGAAGGTGTCTTGCTCGCACATAAAACATCTTGTTCAACGTATCCAAGAAGTAACCAAGAGTTCCAAGGAAGGTGAAAGGCGTTGCGTTCGAACCCGTCCGGGTTCGAACTTCACCATATGGCCAGTAAGTCCAGGAATCCGTCAACGTACCAGCTGAATTCATGAGCCCTATCGTGTTGCCTAGCTGGTCAGGAATGTAAGCGCTTACAACTCCGCCGCGATTCTCAGAAATAATCCCGCCGAAGGCGGTTCCGTAAACGACTGACATTGCCATATTAGATCTGCCCCAGGTAATCCTGCCCGTCCCAAACCATCGTCGATACCGCTTTGCCTGGCTGTTGCGTGGTCCTGCGAAGCCCGGTTCCGTCCCCTGCATAAGTATTCGTAATAATTGTTCCGTCAGGGTTCGTAAGCTTTGTTAGCCTATTGTCCCCATCGTAAACATATCCCGTTTGCGATGCCCCCTGCACTTCTAGAGCTAAGTTCCCTGCCGCATTGTACGTGAAGTTCGTGGTCGCCGCACCCTAAATCATACTTATGATCCGGTTAGCGGCATCAAAACGACTGCGTCATCGGCAAGCCACCTTGCTCCCACTTGAGAAGCACGTTGTCTGCACCGTCGTAACTGAATGTTGCAACTGCTCCGGTGCCTGTTTGTCCCAGCAATCGACCAGCAGCATCGTATGAATCAACCGTTGTCGGAGGCTCTGCAATCATCATACACTGCTTTTGCAAGTTTGATCAGGTCTATCTGCTTTTGGCTCTTGAATCAAACAGGTTCACGCCAAGGTCGCAAGGTAACGCAAAGGGCCGGAACGAGTTTCAGAGTGAAGCTACAAGTTGGTTCGCCACTCGTTTGATTCCGTCCTTGAGATGCTCTTCACCAAAATTGATGAGTAAGCCCAAACGGATATCTGCGAGCCTGAGATATGTCAGGAGCACCTTGTAAGCGACTGGAGGAACGATATCAAGAGACTTAAGCTCAACGA
>CAIUHP010000002.1 GCA_903899015.1 uncultured Armatimonadota bacterium
GACTTCCTAGAATTCTACAACAAACGTCGTCCTCACTCGGCACTTGGAGGAATCTCTCCCGCGACTTACAAAGCAAATCTAGTTAAAATGGAGGCAGAGGCACTAACACTCTAGGTGGGTCAACATCCGGGGACCGGTCAGTTCCTCGATGGTGTTGACTTCGAATCGACTTGGATCAATCGGGTGCCTGGTGAGCTCGATGGCATTCCTGTCTTCTATATTTCTCGCGAAGACTACATTCGAACCAAACGCGCTAGTGGCCGTGCGAAGGACCTTCACGATCTGGCGATGCTCGACGGAAAATAGTCTTGGCGCGTTCGTTGTGAATCGAGACCGACTTTTCTTGGCCGACATCGTCAAGGCATGCGACAAGATAGCCCGATAGATGTAACGGACCGTCGACAATCTGGGTAGTGAACCGTGTTGATTCTTTCCACCGCTCTAATGGCCGGTATCTCTGACAATTCCCAAGTAGTTCGGGAGCTAGAGACTTCCCTGGCTAGGAAACTTGCGCTTGTCCGTTTTGGAACTCTGCAGTTTGAGGAAATTTCGCGCAAAGCGGGTCTCAAGGTCGGATCTTTGGATTGAGAATCTTCTTACGGCCCCACTCAATTTAGGATCGGACACTTTGGCTTTAAACGACTTTACTATGGAGACGCTCCGAACTTCGAAAGCATCGATCTCATATTCTGGCCATCAAAGTCTGGCACCGGCGTGCAGCGCTTGGATGCGAAGCGATGGGTGGAACAAGCTCCCGATCATCTTGAGTACGTTGAGGCCTATCGTGTAGGCGACCGTTTGATCGAGTGCGGAGCAGCAAGGTTCGTCGGTAATCGTACGTGGCCGGCGGCTCGAATCTATCGATTGAAAGGCGGGCGATGGAACAGGGTAGCAAATCAAGATCCTGGACGTCCGGTAGGTTCAGCTAGATTTGCCCGACTGGGCGGGAGAATCGATCCCAATCGAATTGTTTCCGTCACCTCCCGAGATTGGCACCTCTCCAGTCCCGCGGGTGGGCCGATTTACCTAAGCGCAAGATCGACGGACTGGATGTTTGGCCTCTCATTTCAAGACTCCCCGGGGCCACCAACCCTCACGAATCTTACTGGTTCTACTACGAAGTCAATCAGCTTCAAGCCGTTACGACCGCTGACGGCAAATGGAAACTCCAATTGCCTCACACGTATCAGACCCTGGCAGGAGGATCGGGAGGACGCGATGGAGTGCCCGCACCCTACTCGCACGTAAAGCTGGATCGTGAAGCGCTCTATGATCTCGTTCACGACATAGGCGAGATCACCGACGTGTCCGCCCAGCATCCCGACATCGTTAAACGACTAGAAGCGGAAGCCGAGAAAGCAAGGGCAGATTTAGGCGACGCACTCACAAATCGGCCCGGTCCGGGCCACCGAGAACCTGGCCGTCTTGCGCCTCCCCTTTCTGGGAATTAACAATCGCAGATCACCTTATGGTTCTTTCCCGCAATCGTTCCAACATGAGCTTCCATGCGTCGACAGAAGTGGTGCCCAAGTCCGTTCGCCGTATTCAACAAGTTCGAATGCAGTTTAGAAATATCGTTTTTTGATTAGGAAATCAATGGCAGTCCTTACCATTCATCTGCCTCTGCTAGCTACTTGAATCGAATGGATACGGATCCTGTTCCCACACAACGAGACACATCAGAAGCCCAGATCTTTCCCCTTTTTGGTCGCAAGACCCACTTGTTCGAAACCACCGTGGCGACCGTTATACCAAAGCATCCACTGGTCCTTAACTTTGTCGTATATGACGAACGGTTTGTAGCAAGCGTCGGCGTCCCAACTCTCTAGGGTTGGACTAATGATCGGGTTGCCAGGCATGCGCTCCCAGTGTGAAATTCCGTCCTTCGATCGAGCAATTCCGATTTGTGCATGATCGATGTCACGAAAGCCGATGTAAAACATATAGTGCCAACCTTGCCATTCCAGCACCTGGCACGCTGTCACCTTGAATTGTTCCCATTGCTTGGATGGGTCCGCCTCAAAAATGGGGCCGACGTTCTTCTTCCAATGCGTCCCATCGTGACTCACTGCATATCCAATCGCATCCGGCTCGTATTGATCGCCGCCTGAGAACCACATTCGATATTCTTTGGTGTGCGCATCCCAAAGCACACTTGGACACATCACGGCAACTTTCTCCCACGGCTGGTCAGCTTCAAGAACGGGTTTCGATTGACGGTTCCAATGAACCCCGTCTTCGCTGACAGCATGGCCGATAGAGGAGTGACCATTGAATTGGCCCGTGTACCACATGTGATATTCCGCACCAACTTTGATGACGGAAGGTCGATTCATGTCATCTTCCCACCCGGTAGAAGCAGGCGGAAGCACAATCTGAGGAGAACTCCAGTGGATGCCGTCGATACTCTCTACAAGGGCAATGCTCTGCTTCGGTCTCCATGAAAAGTACATCTTGTACTTCTCCGCGTCTCGAAGAACACAGAGATCAAAGCAAGTTCCAAGCGTGCCACCCAACACTGGCCCATCCGGGTGCTTCTTCCAGATCGATTCTTGTGGGACATACGCATGATGTCCCGATGACTCCGAAAGCTCCACTCTCAATTCTCCTAGATGGCCTCGGTGAGCCAGTTCTCGACCATCGACAAAAAGTCTCAGCCCCTTTCCTCGCTTGTAGTGAGTACCGTCCGCGTCCCACAGAATGGTGAGGGACTTGCCATGGTAGGGAACGCCATCGAGGCAAAACCAAGGCCACTGGTCCTCTGGAATCAGGGGATTTATTACAATTTTGTGATCCGCTCTGGGACGCAATCCGATTAGACCGGTAACGACTAAATCCGCAAATCCAGAGTGATTGTATTGAATGCTTCGAGGCAAATCCACAATCCACTTGCCGGTGTCCGCATCCAAATCTTCCGCGATCCAGGGTTTGCCGTCTCTTCTCTGCGAAACCGCATATTGGTGAAGCAAGTGAAAATAGGTTTGTCGAGTTACGACCGTTTGAGGATAATTCTCAAGCAAGTTCGCCAAAGCCACGAGGGTTTGAGTCGTCGCGTATGGCCAGGATGGTCCGTTCCATAAACAATCGTGGTCCTCGGAACGCATGAACCCAATCGCCCTTCGCTCAACCGTCGTTAGCCCGTAGGGTCCAGAGAATCCTTGTGGGTCGACGACCTGCTGCCAGGCCACCGAATAGGACGGATCTGGAAGATTGAAATACCAAGGAATGAACCCAATTTGCTCACGGACATCATGAGAACGGATATCAGAGGAGTTTTGGGGCGTTGACGCAGTTTCAAAGAACTTTGACTTTGCATTCCAAAGATGCTGTTGAACCAAGCCTTTGATCCTTTGCGCCTTTCTTCGGAATTCCTCCGCCAGAACAGGATCTTTGCACTCGTCGGCAATGGCAGCTATCGCCATGGCATCACCAAACATATACGAGTTGATGGAAGGTCGGAAGCCGCTCCCTCCCAGGGAGAACTCCATGCCGTCGTGGCCGTCATCTTGTTGAAACAGTCCCGAAGGATCGCCGTGGGATTTCTCCCATGCTCGAAAGTTCGCGACGAGATTTGGCATCAATTGATGAGCGAGGCGACTATCACCTCGTGCGAGAGCAACTGCCCGCACTGAATCTGCCATCCAAAAACTGTATCCACGCGGATTGGCCTCTGGCAAAGTCCAAAATCGAGCATAGTCGTCGACAAAAGCTGTGTCCCTCAGCCATCGCCCTTCATAGAGGTGATGTCCCGCTGCGCAAGAGATCGTGTTATAAATGCTCGCCCACGGCACCGGGGGGAGGAACTCCGTAATCACCCAACCCGTTGGTGTCCTGGTGAGATGCTTTCGGTACGACCACCATCGATAATAGTAAGTCTCTTCAAATTGCTTGTCAGGACAGTCGAACAGCGGAATGTTGTTTGACAAAAAAGCTCCCGCCTGACTGTTCGGAATAGACAACTTCTGGGTTTGATCTACCTCAAAATCCGACTTATTGAACGCGTCTGCATAGGCCTTCAACGCCGTCGGTGAAAGAACCGAAGTCTTCATAGGGTTAGTAAGTGTCTGCTGAGCGGTCAGGTGGGAACCTGCGGTTGCGGCCAGGATGATTGCGGTGGCAGTCAATCGAAGAGAATGGAGATGATCCATGCAGAAAATAGTCTAACGGTTCACACCCTACGTGTGTTCAAGTCCCGTAAATTCGATAGAGATTCCAATGAATCTTGGTGTTCCAATAATGTGATCGTTTTACCAGTTGCCAGGACACCAATGAAGTCCACTCATGATCTCGACTCTTTTAATTTGCACAACATCCAGCCATGACTGGTAACCTCGCGGACGTGAACTCCTTGCCGGTTGTCGCACTCGCGATCTCATTCTCGTCTGCATCATGGGCGCAGACTGCTCCTCCTCGCCTGCACTATGCTCCTGATCGGACCTATCATTTGGTGCGGACGGTAACGGTGCTAGACGTTGATTCCGAGCACCAGCGAGCATCAGGTTCAGTTGTAGCGACAATTTCGATGTTGCGCGACGGAGTTAAGAGCGTCCATTTCGACACCAATGCCGATAAAGTCGAAGACATTCGACTCGATGGCAAGCCAGCAAAGTTCACGAGGGCGGGCGGGGGCCTAGAAGTCGATTTAACGGCAGGACATCGTGGAGATGTTCACAAATTAGTCTTTCAAATTGAAGGACGCTTCTTCCGATGGACAAATCCCACCGCCGAGGAGCCGAATCGAATCGGATTCTGCGCGGAAGGTCTCCCCGCTCAGCCAGTGGGT
Source organism: uncultured Armatimonadota bacterium (assembly GCA_903899015.1). Classification (GTDB taxonomy): domain Bacteria; phylum Armatimonadota; class Fimbriimonadia; order Fimbriimonadales; family Fimbriimonadaceae; genus Fimbriimonas. The sequence continues at coordinate 4,784 of CAIUHP010000002.1, forward strand.
TGGGCAGCTCCCAACGATTTCTCCTCAACCGAAATTCAGCTCACCGTTCCCGCCGTGTGGACGGTTATTAGTAACGGAACTCAAATTTCCGATACTGCCGTTAAAGGAAACCGACACACCGTCGTTTGGCGTTGCGATCAACCCCATGCCGGATACCTCAACTGCATCGCGGCTGGCCCTTTCGACATCTATCACGACACATGGCGAGGCAAGCCGCTCATCATGACGTGCCCTAAGGGCATGGGCGACCGCCTCCAATCAACCTTCGCTCCGACGAAAGACATTCTCAGCTTCTTCTCCGACGTGCTCGGCTTCCCATACCCTTGGACCAAGTACGGACAAGAAATTGTTTACGAACACGAGGGGTACGCCGAGGAAGACGTCAGCGCGACGGAATACCCAATTTACTGGCGACAAGACGGCGAGTTTATGTCGAACGCGCGGGAAGGGATGAATCCCACTGAATGGGTAATCGCCCACGAAACGGCTCACCAATGGTTTGGGGATACGGTTACTTGTAAAGATTGGGGAGACACTTGGCTCAACGAAGGAATGGCGACCTTCATGGAGATGATGTACACGCTTCATAGTCGAGGCAAACTTGAGTCGCTCCTAGAATATGAAGCGTATAGCCAGCGATATTTCTCAAGTACGAAGACCGATTTTCGGCCCATTGCCACCAACTTCTATTCCGATTCAACCGGTATGAGTGGTTGGACGACCTACATGAAGGGCGGCACCGTACTCGATTCACTCCGACGACAGCTCGGAGACGATATTTTCTATCAAGGCCTTCACCGGTATCTGACCCATCACCAATTCTCCAATGTGGAGTCAAACGACCTGTGCGAGGATATGAGTGAAGCTAGCGGCATCAACTTGCACCCATGGTTCGAGCAGTGGATTTACAAGCCCGGCCATCCGGTTATCGATTGGAACTGGACTTACGACTCGCTGCGCAAGATGGTCGTCGTTCACGTCCGGCAAACCCAAGATACATCGCGCGGAGTCCCCATTTTCGACGTTCCGACCCACATCGGACTCATCGACGCGAACGGGTTACAACGATCCCCGATTCACCTGAACGCAGCCGACCAATCATTCGAGATTCCTGCCGCGTCGGCTCCTAAAGCCGTGATCTTCGATCCAGATCATGACTTTGTCCGAGAACTGTCCAAGCAGCCTTGGGCGGCAGACGAACTCACATACGTCTTTCTCAACGCACCAAACCCGACGGACATGGAAGCCGCGATGAATCGTTTGCTGGATGGAACTCCCACCGACGCCATTCTGCAGATGATCGCCGAACGACTCCGTAAAGATACGCTTCCCTTCCCGGCAATTCCAGACACCTCGCGTCTGGCCAAGCTCGGACGAGAAGCCTTGCACGATTTCTTCCTTGCTGAAACGAATCATCCAAACTATGATCGACGTGCTCATGCTGCAACGGGTCTTGCTCGTTTAGCTTCGACCGCATCCGATCGAGATAGGCTGCATAAGCTTCTTGGAGATGACCAGCCATACGATGTGGTCGCTGCGGCTCTGAGAGGGCTTGCGAGCATCGATTTCGCGCCGGTACGCGGCTTTGCCACTGGTCAAGCCTCTAAAGCATCCTTCCCTGATTTACGACGAGCAGCTCTCGAAGTACTCGCCGAGCACAGAGAATCCGGATGGGATTCGGCGATTTTAGAGACCGCTACGGAGCATCATCGTCCTCTCATTCGAGAAGTTGGGCTCAGATCACTCGCCCTGTTGCCTCATGGTGATCCTCGAGTTATTGCCTCCCTTCGTAGCGCTTTATCAAGCCGTGATTCCCGGATTGCTTCGGATGCGATCAGTTTGGTTGGAAAGCTTAAGGTAACTGCGCTTGAGCCTGCCCTACAACAGATGAAAGCGAGCGGTCAACATAAAGCCGAAGTCGAAGCGGCATTGAAAGCCCTCTCCATGTGATTGAAAAAGGACTCCCAAGATGAATAAGAACACCATTTGCCTTTGGTATGTCGACGATGCTGAAGAAGCAGCGCATTTCTACGCGAAGACATTTCCTGACAGTACGGTAGGCGCTGCCCTACGCGCTCCATCGGAATACCCCGGCGGAAGCGAAGGCAGTGTCATCGTGATTGAATTCACCGTCTGCGGCATTCCGTGCATCGGCCTCAACGGCGGAGACGCATTCCAACATAACGAATCATTCTCATTTCAAATATCCACCGAAGACCAAGAAGAAACGGACCGGTACTGGGACGCGATTGTTGGAAATGGCGGACAGGAAAGTCAATGCGGTTGGTGCAAAGACAAGTGGGGAATTTCATGGCAAATCACACCACGTGTATTGATGGAAGCTTTGGCCAAGGGTGGCGAAACCGCTAAGCGAGCGTTTGCCGTAATGATGGACATGCAGAAGGTCGATGTTGCCAAGATAGAAGCCGCTGTAAAGAACGACGGCCCTTAAGCTTGACGATTCGGTCGACGAGGTGAACTTGCATGCGTACTCAACGCCCCTTTGCCTTATAATCGTTGAGTCATGACCTTCGCCAAGCTCTGGTTCCCCCGATTAAGTATCGGCCTTTCGTCTGCGATCGCGGTGGTGGTGGTATCCGCCCACTCCAAGGTGGATTCTGCCAAACCGATATTCGTGGACGGGCAAGCGCAGGTTGTGGGAGCGTTCTCCAATTCATCCGATTGGATTCGGGAGAGCCTTTGGGTTGAGACAGAATTCGATTCCGATCATGACGGCAAGCGAGATCGGGTCCACGTAGACGTCACCCGTCAGAAACAAACCGAGACGGACGGGTTGCGCGTTCCCGTCATCTACGAGTCGTCCCCTTACTTTGCGGGCACCGGAAGTGGAGACATCAACTGGGATGTTCACCAGGAGTTGGGAACCGATCCCGCCCCGAGAAAATATCATCCAAACATTCGGTTTGATCCCAAGCGAACGCTGATCTCCAACTCGCAAGTTGGCACTTGGGTTCCTCGAGGATTCGCAGTCGTCCATTCGGAGGCACCTGGTACCGGGCTATCCACCGGATGTCCGACTGTCGGTGGTCCTCCCGAGCGACTTGCTCCCAAGGCCGTGATCGATTGGTTGAACGGACGGGCCAAAGGCTACACTTCGGTCGACGGTCAAACTCAGGTCTTTGCAAAGTGGTGCACCGGCAAAGTCGGAATGACGGGGACATCGTACAACGGAACCATCCCAGTTGCAGCTGCTACTACTGGGGTTAAGGGCCTTGAATGCATTATTCCCATAGCGCCGAATACCTCTTACTATCACTATTACCGTTCGAATGGCATGGTTCGAAGTCCATCGGGATATCTCGGCGAGGATATTGACTCGCTTTTTGACTTTATCAACAGTGGAGATCCGAAGAACCGAGATACGGCAATCCGACTTTACCGAGACGGTGAATTCGCCAAGGGGCAAGATCGAAAGACCGGCGATTACAACTCGTTTTGGGCCGAACATGACTTGCTGCCGTTTGCTAAGAATATCAAGTGTGCCGTCTTCATGAGTCACGGATTCAATGACTGGAACGTCGTTCCAGAACACAGTTTTCGCATCAGCCAGGCGGTCAAGGGCAGAGTGCCGTTGATTCAGTATTACCATCAAGGCGGGCATGGCGGAGAGCCTCCTCTGGAACTGATGAACAAATGGTTCAGCCGATTCCTGTATGGAGTCGAGAACGGAATTGAGAACGGCCCCAAGGCCTACATCGTGCGAGAAAGCGGACCAGGAGCTTCTAGAAGGCCCGGCGCTCCAACTCCTTACGCCGATTTTCCCAACCCAGAAGCAAAGCCAGTCAAGTTGTTCCTAAGTTCTGGCGGGGCAACGGCAGGCAGGCTTTCAACGACACGCAACTCAAATCAAGGAAAAGAGACATTTACAGACGATGTATCTTTCGATGCACCCTCTCTTGCCTTAGCCGAACAGTCTTCCCACCGGCTCATCTACTCCACACCCAAACTGAAAACACCACTTCATTTGTCGGGTGTTTCCCGAATTACGATTCGGTTGGCTTCAAGTACTCCAGCCGCAAACCTCTCCGTCTATTTGGTGCAACTCCCTTGGACTCGGGGGCCGATCGGAACTACTAACCTCATTACGAGGGGATGGGCAGATCCTCAGAATTACCGATCTCTCCGACGCGGCGGCGACTACCATTCAAAGACACCGGGTGTCCCCCTCAAACCAGGTGAATTTGTGAACCTAACATTCGATCTTGAACCGAAAGATCAGATTATCCCGGTCGGCAAACGCATCGCTTTGATGATCTTGTCGAGCGATCATGACTTCACTTTGTGGCCCAAGCCCGGCACCGAATTGACGGTTGATCTTGATTCCACGAGAATTGAACTTCCATTCGTTGGAGGCAACTCCGCATTTGAGCACGCAATTCTGGGAAGCAACTGACCTGCTCCCCAACTGAATGGTAAAGTTCACGATGACGAGAAGCGTTGGTGGACAGCAATCCCGCAAAAGGAAGCGGCTGTGAACCAACGCTACGTCACGAAGTACGGAAACTGGAATGGGTGGTGGAACAACCATCAACTCGTTGAAACCGTTACGGTCCATTCTCAAAGCGATGCGATTCAGTACCTAGCAGACCGAAATTCTGGTCATGACCTGTACTACACGACCATTGGAGAACCCGTCTCGTTTGTCGACAACTCGGATAATCACGCGAGGCTAACTTTGAAACGATTCATTAAGCGTGCGTAGTCGTTTCTTCAATGAATTTTTCAGCCGCATGAAAGATTCGTTCCTTCCGCGCTGTCTCCAAACGGTCGACTCCTTTAGCCATCACTGAGAGTCGAGGATTTTTCATAAAGAAATCTCGGTTGCGATCGATCAATCTCCAATACAGACCATCCCAAACGTCGCACCAGGGGCCCTTTGAATAATCCGACATTTTTAGAATGTAGCTCGATCCGCTTAGGTAAGGCTTCGTTGCAAAATATCCTCCATCAGCAAACTGAGACATACCAATGACGTTGGGGCGCATCACCCAGTCAGCGGCATCAATAAACATCTCCATGAACCAATCATTGACCTGGAATGGATCAAGTTCACACATAAACATCGAAGCTCCTATCACCATCAATCGCTCGATGTGATGGCAGTAGGCATGATCTTTCGCACGGCGAATCGCGGTGTCTAGAGGAGGCAATCCTGTTTTGGCCTCATACCAACATGGCTTGAGCCTTCGCGTATGATGAAAGGGTCCCTTAGGCAAAGACATCGTTTCGTAATCACGGTCAATGCCTCTTACGAACTCCCTCCAACCGATCACTTGCCTGACAAATCCTTCGAGTGAGTTCATTGGGATCGGGCGTTCGCGATGTCGCTCAAACACCCGAGCAAGTATGAGTTTGGGTGTAAGAAGTCCAATATTCATCATTGGGCTAAGCAGGCTGTGAAAGATGACCCGCTCATTTTGCGAAACCGCATCCTCGTATGGACCGAACTGATCCAACCGCTCCTCCACAAAAGTCTCTAGCCAAGCAAGTGCCTGCTCATGCGTGACTGGATAGCCAAATCCTTCTGGGGTTCCGGGATGATCAGAGAATTCTCGACTAACGATTTCGATAACCTCTTTTGTGACATCGTCCTGGATGCATGGGCCAACATACGGTAGGTGCAATTTAGGTGGCAAGCGAAGACGATTCTCTTCATCCAAACTCCAACGCCCTCCAACAGGATCACCATTTTCGGTCACCAAGATTCCAAGTCGGCGTCGTTGCCACGCATAGAATTCCGCCATGAGACGCCGGCGGAACTTGGCGGTGTAGGCTTCCCACTCGTCACTCGAAGAGAGAAACATAGGATTTCGATGCAGAACTAATTGGATGTCAGTCTGAGATGCGAAATCGATGAGCGCAGACCGGAAAAAAGAATCGGCAGGTTCAAACGTATGAATTGCCGTGATTCCTTGTTGCTCTACCTCACATCTGAGGACTTCAAAAAACCGCCTGTCTTGATCAAGTCGATAGTAGTGCACCCGATCACCCATCCGGTTTGCGAAGTGACGCATGGCCGAAAAGGTGAGGACCAATTTCTGAGTGTGATAACGTGTATGGCGAGCGAGTTCCCGATCCTCAACCATGAGGATTGGAGCATTCGGCAAATCGCTCACATCTTCAAAGAGCTGATCTCCGAGTATCAGATTTAGAATCGGCATCGGCGATTCTACGTCTAAGGATGGGCACCTTACGCCAAACGGACTGATCGCATATCCGGCGGTACCGCCGGATATGCAATTCAGAACTAGCTTGAACTAGCGGTAACGTCGAACGACAGCGAACACACCGACACTGGCAATGACACCCACTGCGGCGAATGGTGGAATTGGCCGAGACGGAAGATTGGCTGGCTTCCGGGAAATTCGAGAAACCGCTCGTTTGTAGAAGTAAATATCTTCGCCGGCCGGACGCGGGAAGTTGTTGTCAACAAACGTTTCCAATTGACAGTTATCGGGAATAGAGTCAAACGACAGTTCGGCTTGCTTGGCTAACAATGCCGACGACGCTTCTGGAATGGGAACGGTCCATTGGGGCACTTGCCAAGTCTCTTTGCGACCGATTCGTGCCTCGTAATCTCCGACCGAGACGAAATACACCCGTAGAGTTCCGCCGCCGTTAATCGGAATATTCGTTTTCGGCACATAGAAGGGGTTATACGGTTTGTTTGTCTTGAAGGACATGCGTACCGTTCCAGTCGAAGCGATCAGCTTGGACTTGTCCACAACTTTAAAAGCCGTGAGATACCAGCCTCTTGAACAGTATCGTTGCGCCCACTCTTCGACTTCGGGCGTTGACACGTAACCATGTTCGTTCATCCAATCGTTGATGGCATGAGCGTCGGGACACTTCAAAGTCGTCGCATGATAACCCGAGACGTCTGCCTCTTGAATGACCTGAACCTCCTCTGACCGAGATTTGGCACGCATGCCACCAGCACCACCGCCAAAAGCCATGCCATAGCGTATCTGCGGCGCAAGGCTTGCAAGGGTTACAAACGCCTTGTTCGACGCCTTGCTCAATTCCGGTTTGTTGGGAGTAGGCGCAATGAATCCAAAATCATCGGCCCCTGACTTGAATTTAGCATTCCGAATGAAATGCTCCATGTGGTGAGCCTCATCCCAAATAACGATATTCGTTTGATCTCCAAAAACGACCGGTTGACCACGCGGCCCAACCCCCGAACAAGCCCAAACTCCGCCAAGAGTTACTAGGGCGCCAATCGCAACTCCCCAAATACGGGTGGATCGAAAACTGACATTGGAATGGGCGTGCTTACCACGCAGCGACTTGAATGGGAGGTGTGTCTGTTTCATTTCTTCTCCAACGAACACCCACTCGCTAATTCAATTACCGCGAGGCGCGTTCATGATCAAGCAATGGGTGCCACTCGAAGGAAATAAGGTTCACAAGAATTTTAAAAGTCTAAGATGTAGGCCAACTCACCTTGGAACAACTGACTCCTTCAAAGTCAGGTATCGATTTGCCAGTTTCAAATCGGTCAAATTGAATACGTGAATCAGGGCTTTAGAATATCGTGTGCCGTTAACGGACAGGACGCGGACCTATTGCCCGCGCACCAACGCATCTTTTGCCACGAAGGCCTTGAAGAGCATTTAGATCAATTCTTGGCAAATCTACGCCAGTGGATTATTAATAGCGCTAAAGGCCGCCAAGACGACGACTTCCAACTCAATCACTTGAGCATCACCATCATCGGCCCCATGATGATTGAGGAACATATCTGGAGCACAGAAGAAAAGCTGGCCGCCGCTCAGACCGCAGAAGAAAGATTTCGTGCTTTGGGTTCTTGTGCCAAGGATTTTGTCGATCAGGATCGACTAGAAGAAGCGCTTAGTCAGGCACTGGAACTTCAGGCTCTCTTAGGAGAATTCGAAAGCGACTACTTTTACTTCGACGCGCTCCAAAGTGTTCATATTGTGCTCGGCCGTCTAGCCATCAGAAAGGGAGACATTGAAGCAGCAAAACAGCACTTGGTTGCGTGCGGAACCCTTAGTGAGTCGCCGACATTGATGTCCTTTGGCCCGAACATGAGTTTGGCATGGGAGCTTCTCTTTAAAGGCGAAAGGCAAGTTGTACTCGACTACTTTCAGGCATGCCGGTCGTTCTGGAAGATGGGTTCCGACAGCTTGGACCTATGGACTCAGGATGTTTTGGACGGCCGAATCCCGGACTTCGGAGCAAATCTCGATTACTAGGCTACCAGGCAACATACGGCTTGATTCTCACCCAAAAAGGTCAGAGAAACCGATTTAGCGTATGCAAGTTATGGATCGTCCGAAAGGCGCTTGAGTCGTTCCAACCTTCCTTTTTCGTTGCTTTGTAACCAGATATCCTGTGACAAGAGTTCGTAGGCTTTCTTAAAATGGGGTTTCGCTTCTTCTTGCCGGTGAGTAACCAAAAGCAACTCTCCCAATTCTTCTGACACGTAGCCCTGCTCGGGATATTTAATGAGTTCACGTTGGATCGCCAAGGCATCGTCATAACGCTTGAGAGACCGAAGGCACCTTGCGATGGCCCAATTGGCAATGCGCACACTTTTCGGGTCCCCGTGTTGTTTCTGGTAATCGAAAGCTTCCTGGAATTTCGTCAATGCCAGTGAGAATTTCCCAGAGTCATGGTAGGTCCAACCGAGGTTATTGAGCAAACTTCCTTGCCATTTATGAGTTCGAAGATCCTTTGATTTCTGAGCCATCTTAATCGCTTTTTCGTTCCAATCGACCGACTCATCTCCAGTGGTAACTATGCCTAACATGTGAGCCGCATCCACCGCGTAGCGGCAAGGACAACGGATAAAGACAGCATGAGAATGACACCGGCCAAGTCAATTTCAAGATTAACAAATTGGACAGCTTTCCGATCAAATCACTCGCTGGATTTCTGCGAATTCCGAGATTTCCTAATCATTCGGGGATAGATGATCCCTGAAACTCCCGAAGTTTGTACTGGCGTCACACGTTGGAGATTTTTTGACCGGCGTTCAGTTCTGATGATGCGCCTGAAGCCAAACCGTCCACTCAAGAAAGACACAGCCGCAAAAACGAAGACATCTCTGATCTACATACCCAACAGTAGAAACATAATTTGCAGCGAAATTAGACCCACCAACAAACCGAACCAAACGCAAGCTACAAGCTTGGCAAGACTAAGGCCTATCCTGTTCAATATGCCCCCAATCCTGATTCCCGTGTGTCACGCAACCCGATCAGGAAATATGACACGCAAAGTAACGTGACACCCATAGCAACGTTAGATGCACCACCAACGCACATTGATATCCCACCCATCCCAGCCAACTAGAGTTGCTAGAGCCACGATCACTTGCGGTTCTTTACCGCCAAGAAAACCATAAGCGTCAAACCGAGTACAGCGAGGCTACTTGCCACAGTGTAGAACCCTAGAATCATACTCATCGTAGAAGGCACCCAAACAAAGCAAATACGTGGATGCAAAGCCCGCGATTTCCTTAGTAGCCATTCGCCTGCATACGAATTAATTGCAGCATAACTTTCAACTCCGCTCCTTACGCCTGCACCTCCAGGCAAACGTCCCCAAGCTAATGCTATATAGGCAATGCATCCAAATGACAGAAGGAGAATCCAGTAAAAACAGAGCTACCGTCTACTTTTTGCTCAACTGGAGTTTCAATGATTTTCATTTCCGCCCTCAAACATGCCACCAATAGGTTGAAAAGTGAAATAGGTCGCTATGTCTGGTAGGAGTTCAAAGCTCCTCAACTTCGTTCATTGCTTCGCCAAAGTTGGGTGGTACTACGCATGTTGGCCTCGATATTAGGTCTTTCGCAATAGCCGGACGGACAGCACGAAGAAACCAACTCCAACTGACATAGTGAGATTAACATCAGGATGAAATCCAGCGACATATCCGACATAAGCTAGCAACATCGTTGCGGCAAGGGAAACTGACAACCAAAGCCCGGCTAACTTAGGTAAAAGCACCCAGTAACAGACAGTAAACGCAGCCATAACGATCAATACACCCTTTACCAGATGCCAGTTCATCGTTAGATAATCGACCGTTACTAGACCACCCAGCAATGGTATTCCAGCGCTAATAACCCACTGAAGAAGCGTGGTTCCTCGCTATTTATAGTGGGTAAGTGCATTTAGTTTTCCGTGAAGTAGGTAGCTCATTGTGATGAGATTCCTTGGATCTCGATAGCCTCTGGCTTTGTTCTTGGTGGCTTGTAAGACACTATGGAATCCTTCGAGTAC
>CAIUHP010000003.1 GCA_903899015.1 uncultured Armatimonadota bacterium
AAACTCGGAGGAAGAAGGCTCGGTTGAGACTGAGTGTAGGGCTTGAAAGTTGCCCGACGATTAACCGATGTCATAGACTAAAGACGAAACAAGAAGACAAAAAGAAGGGGCTGCCTCAACTTGTGAGACAGCCCCTTTTTTAATCAATTTCGATTACCAGCGGTTGCCGCCACCGGATCGTCCACCACCGCCGCCTGATGAGCGACCGCCGCCATAGCTGCCGCCACCGCCGCCGGAAGATCGACCGCCGCCATAGCTGCCGCCGCCACCGCCGCCGCCGCCACTTCGTGGTTCGCGTGGCTTAGCTTCGTTAACGGTGAGGGTTCGGCCATCGAACTGGGTGTTGTTTTTGCCTGTGATAGCTGCTTCGAGTTGAGCGCCATCAATGTCAACGAATCCAAAGCCTCGGCCTTCGACGATTCGTGCATTGGTTGCTCCGAACTCGCTGAAGTGCGCTGTGAGCTGACTCTCGGTTGCAGAATAAGGCAGGTTGCCTACGTACAGTGTTTTATTTGCCATTTGAATGGTCTCCTTTATTCAGTTGTTCCGGTTCCTACAGATAGAGAGATCGAGATGAGAACCGGCCGGAGCAGCATTCCGAAAACGAAGACCAGACTTTGAGAACGTAACGGCATGATTATACCCCCGTTCTCGAAGTCTCCCAAATCATATCGTTCGGTACCCTTTGGGCTTCATTTAATTCAACTACAAAAGATAGCCTTAACCACACGTCGAGCCGCTTTAGGCTGACCGTCGGAGCCAATTTCCAATCACCATGCTCATGCCGACCGGTTGTGGGCAAAATCCGAGTGATTCATAGAAATCCATCCGATCATCCGTAAATAGATAGACGTGTTGCCCCTCTAACTCCTGAAGCAGGATGTGCATCATCTGAGTCGCAATACCGTGTCTACGGTATTTAGAGTGGACCCACACGTCGATGATGTATGCGTTACAAACCTGGTCCGAGAGAACCCGGGCGTTGCCAATGATTTGCTCGTCCGCATACACGTAGACGTTTCGAAAACTGTTACGAGCTGATTGTTCGTATTCCGCTGCACTACGCCCATTGTCGAATTTGTCGGCAATAAGGACCTCCCTAAGTGCTTGGAAGTCGACTCGATCGACCTCGCTATCAAATCGGATTCCATTCGGCAATTGTTTCATTCGGTCGTATCTACCTCACGTTACATCTTAACGAGTCCTTAACAGTGAGAGGATACGTTTTGATTGTTAACAAAACCGGTTATTAACTGGTCAACCCTAATCCAACATCATGATCTCCCTACTTGCCTGCGCTACTCTCTTCCAGTCATCCTTCCACTCTCTGAATAGTCACTCGTTGCCGAAAGTCGGCAATGATTACTGGTTTGTAGCGCTTGGAGACAATCGGCCCGCTGGTGCTGGGCTTCCACCCACTCGCGTTTACAAAGAATTATTGGAAGAGGTTGCGACGATTGGCCCCTCGTTCGTGATTAGTTCTGGCGATTTACTTTACGGGAACGAGGAAACACTCGCTCAGTACAGGCAAGAAGTTGCTTGGATGAAACCGGTCCTTGAAGCATTACCCTGTCCCTTCTATAATGCCCCCGGCAACCATGAAATCAACAACCGACCTGAATTCTTAGCCGCCTATATCGCGGCCTTCGGTGCTCCCTACGGATCCTTCGATGCCGGCCAATTTCGATTTGTTGCCGCCTGCACCGAATTTCCTTCCGAAGCGCCTTCGATTTTTGAACCTCAGCTTAGCTGGATCAAAACGACCCTCGCGAGCAAGAAGCCAGCAGTCGTTTTTCAGCATCACCCAATTTTCCCACGCAAATCCAACGAAGAGAAGGCTTCGGCTGCAATTGCCAATGCGAAAGAAATGCACGCCATCTACCAAGAAGCGGGGGTTAAGTTGGTCGTCGAAGGACATGACCATGTTTATGATGCCCAGTCTCACGATGGAATCGAATATCGAATTGCGGGTGGAGCAGGCGCGCCGCTTGATGGAACTCCGGCTGACGGGGGATTCTATCACCTCATGCTTGTCCATGTAAAAGGCAGTGAACTAGAAACGACTGTCATTCCTTCCGGGACTTTGGAAATTGTACCGATCAAGGATGGAGTAGTCGCAGCGGCCAACTACGCATATACCGACCTCCCAGTTCACAATTTGCACGTGGTGTCCTCCTTCAAGCCAACAAGGGCATCTGGAGACATCACGTCCAAAAAGGGAAAGAAGAAATCCGTTGAAGTAAAAATCGTGAGCGTGACCAAGAAAGGCGGGAAATACGAGACCATCGTCTCACTTAATCTAACCAAAGCACGGGCAACCTTTGTTCGTCTGGCGCCTTAGTCGGAAAGGAAGGCAGCCCTGAACAAAGGGCTAACTTCAGCCTTGCGCCATGTTAAGTAGTTGTAGCACGGTATTCCAGTTTCGGGCGGTCCCACGGACCGCCAACTTGGCTTCCATAACGCCAATTGGCAGTTTGGAATTCCCCATTCCGTCGGGATAACAAACGTAAGCATGGCGCCCAACCACTTCGATCGACTCATTTCCTTTTACGGATGCTTTCAATTTAGCGACCGCATCTTCCTCGGGTGATTGGGTTAAGAACACAACTGCAAAGCGAGATGGGTCGCTTTGAGCAAAAGCCTCGAACGGATTTTGGCGAATGGCTAATTGCCATTCTTCCGACGATCTCAGAAAGACGTCGGTTTCTACTCCCGATTTCTCAAAAATTGCGGTGCGGAGCTGGGCCTCGATCTGTAACAAATCGGCTCGATCGGTCGCAAAAACAAGGTTTCCGCTTTGAACATAAGTTTGAACGGCATTGAACCTAAGATCAGCGGCCACATTCCGGAGATCGGTCATGGGTAAACGGTTTCGCCCTCCAACGTTTACAGCACGAAGGAGAGCGATCATGGAATGCATGTTGCGAGAACCTTAATTGAGGAGTAAGGATTCTAGTAGGGGACGGTAGTGCTCGATGGGAGGAACCTGCAAGCCAACTACTTTCGCCTGGTCGTCCCAGTACCTCACCTGAATCGCAGACTTGAAGTGAGGTTCTCGTTTCTCGAAGTCTGCGACTTCTTCTGGAGTGAAAGGCCCACCTTGAAGCTTCAAACTCTGCTTCGAGGCTTCTGAAAGATCCTCCAGATATCCAGGTCGCACTGCGGTCAGATACCTTTTTGCGTCCACATGCAATCGCACGCAATCGACAATCTCGTCGTCAAAATGGCCCTTTAGCCACTTCGCTCCCTCGTCTTCATGCTTGGCATCCACACCATGGTCGGCAATGTCCTCACCCTGCCCATGAAGGAGGTGCCCAATGTCGTGGAGTAAAGCAGCCGCAACAAGCTTAGGAGATGCCCCAGCTTCATGCGCCAAATAAGCGCATTGTAGGGCATGCTCCGACTCCGTTACCGCTTCTCCAAAATAAAGCCCCTGGCCATGAACATTGAACAGCGTAACGATTTGATCAACCATTTTTCTACTTCGAACTGAAGCTCATGAGATAGCTTTCAGTTGCATCGGAGTAGGCTACCCAAACGGTGTGAGTTGTTGGATCAACCGTAACACTGTGGCATCCCTTAGGCACCTTAACCGACCCGATCACCTTAGCAGAGTTCGCGCTGACCTGGATAACGTCAAGCTTTTCGTTCCCTGGAATGTAGAGACGTTTCAAACCTGAATCATAAGCGATCTGATCGCTATTGGGTGTGACGTCCAGTGTCGACAGAATCTTGCCTGATTGAGCATCAAGTACCACCAATTTCCCGTTCTTGCCTGCTACAAACACTCGCCCAAGTTTGCGGTCTACTGCAAGCCCATGAGGGCTCTTAAGTGTCCCTAGCTTCCACTCGTCCGTGACTGCAAGAGAATCCATGTCGACTACCTGAACGGAGTCCGTTGACTTGATCGCTTGATAGATTCGATTTCGGCCATTGTCAATCTCCATATATTCCGGAGCTTCGTGAATGGTCACCGATTTAACAATGGAAAGAGACTTTGGATTGACTACCCACAATGTAGTGCCATCGTCGTTGTCGACGTAGAGCATGCCTCGCTTCGCGTTGTATTGGACGCAATCGCCAGGACCCGATAGCGCCAAACTGCCAACCTTGTTCCATGTAGTGGAGTCAAACGAAACCAATGTATTTCCAGGGCCAGCCGCAAAAACCTTCTTTCCCTTCGAGTCGGCCGAAATACCGTTCACGGCAACGGTATCGACTTCCTTCACTTTGCCCGACTTCAAATCGAGAACGGCAAATCCCGAGCGTTTCGGATGGGCGGCAAGGATCAAGCGGTTGGAGACGTCGACATTCATGAAGTCAAATCCGCCAGCTCCCCCCGGGACAACGATAGGACTATTAGCAGTAAGCGGGGACGTTTGCCCTAACGCGGAAATCACAAGAAAGGCAGATAAAACAGAAGTCATTCTAACACTAAGCCTACCGCGCCACCTACTCTTCAGCCTTTAAGCAATCGTTAACATTGTCCGTCAAAACCTTAAGCATTGACGATCGATCGTCCAACGATTCAAATCCAAAATTCGAGTACAGCTTCTTCGCGCGAGCGTTCTTATTTGTCACAAAAAGCTCGAGCGCTCGGCAACCAAGAGCTCGGCTCTCATCTTCAATGAGCTTCAAAATCTGCTTCCCGAAGCCCTGATCTCGGTTTTCTTCGGCAAGAAAAAAGTCCGTAATCACTCCAAGCTTGCCACCAGCTTCGATGTCGAAGCCAAAGGTAAGCATCGCGTACCCACCCATTTTGTCGTCGACTTCAATGAACCAAGCTCTACCTAGACTTCTGTCGGTCACTAATATGAGAATTGCTTCTTCAACCGTCACGTTGTAGATTAGGTTGTCGTAACGATAATAGTCTTGAACATAGCGCGCTAGTTCATGAGTTTCATTGGCAGACACTAAACGTAAGCTAAGTTTCTTCATAACAGTGCCAAAATAGTATTCAATAGTCGTTGTGAGCAGTCGACTACGATTCTTAAAAATCGCTTGGCTCTTGACAGTGATCACCATGTTAACCAACGCAGTGGATGCCCAAGTACCCTCGCTGGATTCTCTCGCTGGAAAATGGCTGTCTGGAGACGAAATCGTTGCTTATCCCTCGGTCACTAACACATGTGGTGCCATCGGGACAACCGAAAACCTTACCGGATTTCATTTCTGCAATTTCCCCCCAATTGCTCAAGGCGGAGATGCCGCAGTTTTTCATCTCAATGGCAAGCCGATAGAAGCCCACAGTTTTCGGTGGTTTCCCTATCAAGTCGAAAGAACCGTACTCACCGCTAACGGCCTCGAACTTTTATCCACGACTCGCTTAGCAGAAAACGGACAAATTGTCCTGATACGGTTACAGGTAAAGAATGTTGGAGCTCAGTCAGTAACGGCAAAATTTGAACTCAAACACCCCACTGGGTTCAGAAAATACGAGGGTGTTTGGGACTGGAACAACCGTAACGTCAACACGAAGGAGAATTTCGAACACGAGACGCAAGCTCAACACGAAATCATCCACGACATGAAGACCGGTGTGATCACAAAGATCACCCGACTTCCGTTTGAGCCAATCACCATCCGTCCCGGCGCAGTTCGTACTTTTGAAATTACATGTTCGTTCAGCAACGAGCGAATGAATGAACCGTTCGGTAAGATGTTTGCAGACGCCCGATCCGGCTGGGAAAGGCGGTGGCAAGATGCCTTCACTCCTGGTAACAGGCGGTACTCCGGCAACTTCCCGACTCTCATCTCAGATAATCCCAAGCTGAACCGGATGTATTACATGGCGTTGATGACACTCCTGCAAATGGAGCGCACCAACTTCAAGTACTCCCGAAGATTTTTCGCGACAGTGGGTCCGCGGTACGGTACGACTCTCGAATATTTCTGGGATACCGCGCTCTTTTCGACCACCTATTCCCTCTTGGACCCTCGCGGCTTTCGAGAGAATCTCAAGCGGTGGCTAACAGTTGACATCCATAACCACTACGCGATCGATTACTTGTCTGGGCAAGGTGTTGGTCCATGGTATGCACCAAACGACTATTCCATGTTCACAGCGTTCTGGAACTATGCGACCACGACTGGAGACACTGAATTCTTAAAGGACCATCGCGATCGCCTTCTTAGTTGGGCAAATGCCTGGAAGCCAAGGGTCGCGCCGGGCGAGATGCTTGCCGACTGGGGCGATAACGATAATATTCTCGAGTGTGGTCCAGATTACGTTCACATGATTCCCTCTTTGAATGCAGCGCATGTTGGCATCACAAAGAAAGTGGCTCAGCTTCTCCCCGACGACGAAGCAGACAAACTGCTTGCGGAAGTTAAACCGCTGGCAAGCGCCGTTCTCAATCAATACGTGATTCGATCAGGCGTTTGGCAAACCAAGCACCGAAATGGAACGTCCGTTGTTAGCCGGCATGTCTATGACTATCTCACGATTGGCATGAACATGACCGACTATCTCACCCCCGAGATGCGGCATGAAATGACCGATTTTGTCAGCCGCGAACTTGTGGCGGATGGATGGATCCGAGCAATGTCTATGTCCGATCCCGCGGCACCCATTTCTGACCGCCCCGATCACGGTCCCAAGGGTTCTTATTGCGCATGGCCCGCCCTTGCCGCTCTGACGATGGCCAAATTTGGCCAGTTCTACGAAATGAAGGAACTACTTGAGCTTTGCGAAGCAGCGACTTGGCAAGGCCCCTTCCCTCAAGCATTTGAACTGATTCAGATGCCCCTAACGGGTCACTGGATACCCAGAATTTCATTGCGAGGCGCTGATTACAATGAAACCAGCGGTGCCGCCTTCGCCGAAGCCGTTATCCATGGCCTGTTCGGAATCGATTTCGATATCCATGGCAACGTGATCCTCGATCAAAGCACCACCGCTCGCCCAATCATGGCGCAGCTCCTCAATGTCCGCACCAAAGATGGACTAAGAGACTTCCATTGCGGACTCGTCGGCGTCCGGTAGCTTCCTCAGTCGATGGAGCCCAGATACCGATGACGCCTAAAAAGGCCCGCAACGGATAAAACCAGGGCCGATATTCCCGCATATCCGACGACGGATAAGAGGAAATATAAGTAACCCATCTTTACGGATGACTTGCTTTGAATCAGTGCGGGCTTTGCAGTAGGTTTGGTGACTTCAGAATCGTCCTGAATGACTCCCTTTAGCTGTACATCGACATCGGTTCCAGAAGAACCCAAAGGTAAGTTTGGCTTCTTTGTTTCAGCGCTCTTGCTTGAAACGAACTTACCCGCAAGGGTGATCGTGCTTTTCGAAGGGTGAATCAATTTGTCGTCATTGATTGCAGCCGGAGACGACTGATGCAAGGGATCAAAAAAGAACGATTCTGCAGGTTTGACTTCATCCAATTCATCCAACTTGGCGAACGGGATCATATGCTTCAGAGGGGCAAGCATCGCATCCTGCGCAGTGATGATCGCGGGGCTGTTGTTATCGGAGGCTCCCGATTTACCAAGGGAGGCAGAACTTGCCCAGGCACTCGGGTGGCCCACGTAACTATCTTCAGCACAAATCCCAACTTCGAAAAGTAGTAGTGCGCAAACGACCACATAACCGGAAGCCGTCGACGCGTTGATCAACCAGTTGGTAGCAACACCGGTAAACGAAGAATCAACTTTTAGCTCTCGACTCTTCATCGAACGAAACATTCGGTCGGCTTGATCACGGAACCCACTGCTTGCAAAATAGTCAATGAGGTGAACATAAAAACGTTCTGAAAAGGTGCTGTGTCTTGCAAAAATATCTGCGTTCAAGTACTGGTCGCGCGCCCTCGAGATGATGCTCTTCGAGGTGTCACCCATCGACCGTAAGATCAAACGGAAAAGAATGGCAAGTCCATAAACCGTGAACGCAATGGGAAGCAATAAGGTCTCGATATGGTCCGATTTACGGAAGAGTAGAGCGATGAGCCAAAACAAGCTAACTGCCGTTAGTGCCAAAGCACCTAGGAAATAGTCCGTCCAGTCTTTGTTTCGAAAATGACCATTTTCAAACCCAATCTCCTTGAACTCAAATAGGTCAAGGGCGAAAAAGATTTCCTTCTCGGGATGTAATGAGGTCTTGAGATATCTAGCGATGTCCCGAAAGAACCCACATTTATAATCGCTCCTAAGCCAGCAGCCAATGAATTCTCCAACGGTAGCTTGCGTCACGTTGAGCCATTTTTCTTGATTCAAGCAAAGGTCCACCGTTAGCTTTCCGGGGATTTGCACCCGCTTCAAGTCCAAGAAGTATTCTAGGTTCGACGTTGAACTTTGTCCCTTTCGGATTTCAGTCGCCGGACCTTCCAACCGAATGCTCAAGTCTTTACCAACGACTACGCCTTTAGCAGAAATTCCGCCCAACCCGACATCCTGTAGGATCACCGTAACGTCACCCCCAGCCTCAAGTAGATCTAAAAGCAAGGACGCATTCTGGTGTTCATTATTGAGCCAAGCCCCTGACCGGTCCCCGGATGTTGACCCACCTAGAGTGTTAGTGCCTCTGCCTCCATTTTAACTAGATTTGCTTTGTAAGTCGCGGGAGAGATTCCTCCAAGTGCCGAGTGAGGACGACGTTTGTTGTAGAATTCTAGGAAGTC
>CAIUHP010000004.1 GCA_903899015.1 uncultured Armatimonadota bacterium
GACTTCCTAGAATTCTACAACAAACGTCGTCCTCACTCGGCACTTGGAGGAATCTCTCCCGCGACTTACAAAGCAAATCTAGTTAAAATGGAGGCAGAGGCACTAACACTCTAGGTGGGTCAACATCCGGGGACCGGTCAGCTGAGCCATTTGCTCAAGGTCTTCGAAAGTGCGTCTTGTGACACTGGCTTCGAGAGATAGTCGTTCATCCCAGCTTCGATGCAAGCTTCTCGCTCGCCGGAAAGAGCATTTGCAGTCATAGCGACGATCACGACGTTCTTCATTTTCGGATCTTTCATTTGACGAATTTGTTGCGTGACTTCTAGTCCATCAAAAATCGGCAATTGGATATCCATCAGGATTAGGTCAAAGTCCTCGGACATCGCGAAGTCCAAAGCCTCCTGTCCGTTGACGGCAACCTTATAGGTGCATCCCTGCGAAGTCAGAAAGTGGGTTGCCACCATCGCATTGACTTCATTGTCTTCAACCAAAAGGATGTGAGGAGTTCGGGTCCCAAAGGATTCGTTGGTCCCGTGTGTTTTTTGTTTTCTCTCGTTTCTGCTTGCTTGAAGCATTTGATCGAGCAGTTTGCCAGCCATGAAAGGTTTATTGAAGACCACCAAAGCCACCCCGTGAGCCTCAAATTTCGTTAGATGAATTTGTTCACAAATGGAACAGGTCCGAGAAAAACAAACCTTCCTTCATTTCTTGGACAAGCTATGCGAGCAAAGAAGATTTAGCTCAGACCTGGAGGAATTTTGAAGTCGCAGAAGATTTTGAATGGCTCCGGTGCCTATCGCTGGGTCTACGTCACCATAGTGAACTGGCGGATCTAGAGAGGCTGATCGATCGTGCAAGAGCTTGGGAACGAGATTACAATCCGTTCATAAATGCGATGTCTAACATCCGCGATCGAAGATTGCGAATATTTGGACTTGAGCTCATTGAGAGGGGAAGATTGCTGCACGGAATGAAATTGCTTGCAAGCAACCTAGAGGTCGGTGATGAATCTTTGCTTTTGGAAACGGCAATTTCTTTGATTGATTCCACCGATCTCCATGGCGTCATCCTCTCACTTCTAAAAGTGAGGAAAGAGATTCAAACGGTCGAGATTCTTGACTGGATTGTTGATCAATCGACCTGTTCCTTGTGTCGAAACAGTGCGGTACGTGACCTTATTGAAATTGGAAAGGCATCAGACTCGATACTTCAAGAATGCCTGTTTGATATTGACTCAGACACCAGGGCGATTGCGAGTACCGCCCTTGATGGCGCTCAGAGATTGGCCGAACAACCTTACTTGCCCGCTGTTTCTTTTAGGATCAATAGCCAGCCCTTTCCAGGTTCCACGGGAATGGATTCGCTTGGTTTATAGGCCCGCTCTGGCTGGAACTTGTCGATTGGAGTGGCAACCAAGACAGCCTTCTTGGGGTTGATGCCAAGTGATTTCCAATCAATCTTTAGCTGGACGCTCTTTGATTCCTTTTCCCATGACGCGATTGAAATGAGGGCGGTATGTTCGGATTTTCTGACGTAGACGGTAGCGGGAATTTCTTTATTGCCAGTTGTAACCGGACATTTGGAATTCCACCAACCGATCATCTGAGATTCCTTGATTCCGAATTCGTCCCAAAACTTCCAAAGTGCCCGCGGATCACCCGCCCAAGGTCGTCGCGCTGTCATTCCGAACAGCATGCCTCGCCACTGATTTCCACCATCTTGGAGCATTTCACCCATGAGTCCGTAAGGAATCCCGGAAACTTCGATCAGGTAGTAATCGGGCCCCTTGTTGTAGTCGAAATACTCGCCGAACCAAAGACGATCAAGACAGGGCATTAAGTCCATATAGAGAAGAGCGCTGTTGTTCCAACCATCCGTTTTGTTGTGCTGATTGGCGCTATGCAGGTCGATCAGCGGCTGACCGGGAACTCCATTTGCGGTGCACTCGGCAATTCGACGCTCCAGGACTCGTCGAACACGCAGCATTGTCACGCGATCGAAGGCGACGTCGTCTAGGTAGAGTCCGTCGATACCGACGTTTCGAGCCAACCAGTCTAGGCCCTCCACGTAGTAGTTGTGCCATCGGCTCATACCGGAATCCACAATACTTGCGTCCCCTACTTCGGTCGCGTGCCAGGCTCCAATATAGTCATCGTCCAAATGCTCTCGAAGCCAAGATCCGCCTCCACCTTTGCCTGCACTAAAGATCTCATGTCCAAGACTCTTGAGCATAAATAATTCGGGAGCCCGGTTCGATAATTCGCGAATGGTGTCGTAAATTTTGACTTTCATCCCGCGACGGTGCGCATCCGCGATATAGGCCTTCATCTTGGAAGCTGGTCCTTTATCAAATCCAAGAAATGGATAATTGATCCACGGATTGATGTCGGTTGCGTGGTGAACGTTGATGACATTGGCCCCGTCTTTTTGAACTTCACTTAGCGGTTTAAACGCGTGAAAATACCGTTCGGAAAATTGCCTTTGAGGATCGATTGCCTTGAACGGCGTTAACATCACATGCACGTTAAAGTGCAATGTCTCACCCGCCTTCATGGTTCTGGCCCCTGAGTAGCAG
The DNA here is from genome assembly GCA_903899015.1 of uncultured Armatimonadota bacterium. GTDB lineage: Bacteria > Armatimonadota > Fimbriimonadia > Fimbriimonadales > Fimbriimonadaceae > Fimbriimonas. Next base: position 2,576 of record CAIUHP010000004.1, read on the forward strand.
ACTATGGAGTATGTGTCACCTTCGGTTCGAATCCGAATGCCGCCTTTCCCACCGTTATCCCAAGAAGAGGGCATGATGAGTGGCTTCTCATGGTAGAAGTTCGTGTTGAGCGGGCGCTCGTATCGCTCGTCTCGTAACGCGAACATCAGTCCGCAATCGACTGAACCCACCCATGCCCCTTCTTGGTTATTCTGAATATCCCATTTCCAATCAAGATTATCGGGAGCTTCCCCACCAGTTCGACCAAGTCCCATCAGGTATTGCGAGACATCTTTTCGGAGTGGCAATTCAAGGCGAATATCTTTAACGTCACAATCCTCGGTCGCCTTGAGTTCGACTAAGAAATCGGCGGTTCCGTCAAATTGGAGGCTTCCTTTTAACTTCTTCTCAATCGGTCCAATTTTTGACGATTGGGTCCAAGCAGAATTTGCCGGCGATTGCTTGCGCTTGTTTGGTTTAGAGACAATTAGCTCAGGGAAAACACCCTTTTTACCCTCGACCTCAAGGCGCATGGGTCGAGCGAATAGATCGGTCTTGGGCTTGTTGATGGAGCGACTCACTTGATCGAAGAATCCATTCTCGCCCAGGCTCGTCTTGCAATCGAGGGGACCATTTTCACGGTATGGCTTGACGATTTGCTTTTCTTGTCCGATCGTTGAGTTCAGCCATCGCAGACGGCTCATATCTTCGGGGCGGTCGTCGCCATGATCTTTCGCGATTTCTTTGCTAACGGTGATGGAAATCGGAATTCGGATCGCCTTTTCACCTGTCGAAGAAAAGGAAGCAAAGCCGGTATAGGTTCCTGCTTTTGCCTTCTCACTAATGTCGATGCCACACCAGAGGGGCTGGATCTTTCCTTTCGTGATATTCAGATCAATCTTAAAGGGACTTCCTTTATAGTCCACGCCGGTCGTGTTGTAGCAGGTTATCGCCTTTGCGGGGATCGAATCATTGTTGTTATCCTTAAGGCTCAGGGATGTGAAGCTTACGCTGACCTTGGTTAGATTCTTGCGGGCGGCCCAAACTCCAAATTGGAATGCGAAGTATTCCCCTCGTTTAGCTGTTCCTTCAAAGGGGGTGTTGGCACCTCGAATTGCCCAGCGATAGGGCAAGTCGTCCCACATCCGGATGCTTAGGTGTCTATCTTCGGGAAACACAAGAAAATTTGAATTAGGATTGCTCGCCAATAAGCGTTCAGTTTCATCTGGAGATGCAATCACTTCCATCGGTGTAAAGGCATCCAACTCGCTTACGGACTCAAATCGCTCAGCCTTTGCTTCAGGGATTTCATCCCAACGGACGTTCGACAGATTGTCTGTCCAAACGGAATCCGCGTGTGAATGAGGTGCGGTGTATTCGACGGAAGGATAGTAGGAACCGTGGGTGACATGCGGCAGGTGATACAGGTAGTAAGTTCCAGCGCCAGTCGTCGGCTCAAATGCAAAGTCTCCGTATTCACGTTTGATCTCTCTTCGGTAAACGTTCGAGATTTGATCTCCATTTGCATCGGTGATTACGGTGTCGATTTTTTCTGGGTGCTTGTCGCGCCGTCGCCAAGGAACGTGAACCCGAACGAAAACCGGGAGTTGATCGGCCTGAGGCACTTGGATAACAATGCGGTGATTGCCTAAAACCTTGGGATCCCACTTTCCGATTCCGCGGGGCAAATCGCCAAGAGAGGCAGGGTGAGAAACAGCAACCGCAGAAAGCATCATGGCAAGCCACATAGGTTTAGCATTATAGAGAGAGCGCTCTAAATGCGGGCCAAAAGCCCAAGTGAAGAAGCACGCTTATTGTTTTCTTGGTTATATGTCGAGACTTTTAAAGCACTCAGACGCTATTTTATGCCGCTTGATACATGCTCACTTGAAAATCGAGGACAATAATCAAGGAGAACATTCTTTTCTAGATCTGTCGGGCGGAGATTTGAGTCAAGCGAGTTGTTTATGAGCGTCATGAAGCATTCATTCATCAAGCGGAGCTTACTCGCCCTTGGGGCCCTTGGACTCACGGGAGTTTGCGTTGCGGCAGTAGTAATCGCGCGGCTACCCGAGTTGGGATCGGAACTTAAATCGAATGTTTCCGAGATCCATGGAAAGCGCGTTACCTTCCCAGGCAAGCCGGGGTTCTGGATCAGTTATCCGGTTGAATCCACACATAAAGGAGAGGCGGGCGGGAGCTCTGGCATCAGTTGGAAGGCTAGGAAGGGACTTTGCCCAACCACTTGTAACTTTGAGTGCGATGCAAATCAGTGCTGGGGCAGCGAACTTTCGCACATCGAGGGTGGGAATTGGAAAGTGGACCGGAAATACTACCAAATGGTGGGAAGACTTTATTTCCATTACTCTCCCGTTACCGTTGGAACGCCTGGATCGGTGATGCTCAACCATGAAGCGTTTAAGAAAGACGCCGCCACGTGCGCGGGAGACTATTCCCGTGTGCTTCACTGAGACCAGTTCTGACAGAGCGATATAGACTAGGCTCTCAACCGAATGATCATCGATGAAAGATGACGTTCGCACACATTCTTATGATTGATTTAATCTCTCCCGCTCGTTCCGTGCGCCGTGGGATCCCATTCGCCATCTTCACCCTAATTTTATTGCCAAGCATGGGTTGGGGCGCGCCGAAGAGCCGCTTGCAAATCGAGATGGCTGAGCTTGATCGCAAATGTGGCGGAAGTTTAGGCTGCGCCGTATTAAACTTGCAAACTGGGAAATGGGTTAGTCATCGTGGCGACGAGCGGTTTCCAATGTGCAGCACATTTAAAGCATCAGCGATAGCTTTCGTCTTGCAGAGAGTGGATCAAGGCAAAGAACATCTTGATCGCACGGTCCTCATTAGAAAGCAGGATCTGCAAGCCTACTCTCCCATCACCAAGTTGCACGTTGGGAAAACGATGACGGTTCAAGAGTTGTGCTTCGCGGCTGTCACCGAGAGCGATAACACTGCCGCTAACTATTTATTGGCGAGCTTTGGTGGTCCGAAGGGCCTTACCCAGTTTTGGAGAAGCATCGGAGATAAGGTTACGCGCCTAGACCGAAATGAACCCGCCCTAAACACGGTGATTTCGGGTGACCCGCGAGACACAACCACTCCAAAGGCAATGGTTGAAGATTTCAATCGCTATGTTTTTGGACATGTGCTCAAACCCAAATCGCGTGATCTCTTTAAGACTTGGCTTATAGCCAACAAGACCGGAGATACGCGATTGCGGGCAGGAGTGCCTCATGGATGGATCGTTGGGGACAAGACAGGAACTGGTGAGCACAATACCGCTAACGATATCGGCATTCTGTGGCCGCCCCACCAGAAACCGCTGATTGTGGCAGCATACATGACCCATGGTCCGAGCAATAAGATCGCTCGGGAACGGGTAATTGCAGACGTCGCGCGTGCAATCTTGAAAGCAGATTAAGATTTTTTGCTGGGCTCTTTGATCGATTGCAAATTCAAATCGATGGCGGACTGGATAAGCGACTTCAGCGCCGACTCGTCAAGAGTTTCCCCTTCATGAATATCAATCGCCCGCCGGACGTTACCGTCTAGGCTGGAGTTAAAAAGATGAGCAGGATCTTCGAGAGAAGCACCCTTTGCGAAGGTGAGTTTCACGACCGCCTTATAGGTTTCTCCGGTAAAGATCATTCCGCCCATGTACCAGACCGGAACACCTCTCCACTTCCACTCCTCAATTACATCGGCAGCGACCTCTTTAGTCAGCTTACGCACCCACGCAAGAGTCTCTCCCCGCCAGTCGCCAAGCTCCTTGATGCGACCATCAATCAATTGCGAAGAAGTTAGGGTTGCTCCCTCGGTCGGGCTAGGGTCCTTTGATTCTTTCTTCATGGCTTTAATAAGTTAGCCTAAATTCTATCGCTTATTCCTAAACGGTCGAGGCAGAGCGAGCGTAATTTCTATTTGGATTCTTTGATCGGAGCGATTAGACGATCAGAATTAAGTTGGGCGACGGCTTTAGTGAGCCGCACACTCTCAGCTAGATTAAAATTGCTAAGTTGAGATTTGCTTCTGACAAAAGCATGGTTATCGCTCGTCTATTACTAGAGATTGAAACATGGAACCTCACCCTCTCAAGGCAGTCACGGAAAACTTCATACGGGAACATGGGGTCCCTCAAATATTGGATGTCGAGCATTCCATTCAGGTTCATAAGCCGACCCTCACGGGATCCGATTCACCCGCGAGCTACTATATTCGCCCGCCTGATGGTATGACGGCAGATGCTTTTGTAGATTGGTTTGAAAGCTTGCCTAATTCTCGAGAATATCGACTCACCCTTGTCCCGATCCTCGGATTAGACACGTTTCATCAGCCGTTGATCTCCACGGATGATTTTGCCATGAAGTACTTCCACGATAATCACGCTCGAATTGTGCGGGTTGTGGGTAAATCCACGCAGGCGATTGAGGCGATCACAGCAATTATCGAAGCTCTCAAGCTCCCCTTTGACGCCCGTCACTTCCCTCACCACGATGAATTTGCCGTAAGCGGTTACAAAGCACAGCCAACGGGTGGAGCTACCGAACTCAAACTGTTGTTCAAACCTGCCGACCACAGCCAACTAATGAAGGTCGAACGCCTCGTCAACATCCACCTTGAAGAATGCAATCTTGGCCGAGAAATTGGGGTGACTCGGCACGCTACTCGCGATCAGGCGCCCGAGTTAATTTTCAATTCCACCCACGATGCAGTGGCGGGAGTTACTTTCCTTTTAGACCTCAAGAACAGCCTTCCCCAAGCATCGCCTGAGGAGATTGCTCAGATCACTTTGACGGCAAAATCGAGCCATGCTCAACCGGTATCGGCACCCACAACCCAGACACGATTCACTCAGCCACAAGCGGTAACACGAGTTATTCCTCCGGACCAGCTCATGAAAAATGTGGTGAGCGTCCTGGCCGAATTCCTTAAGGGAAGTAAATTCGGCGATGGACTCGAAGTTAAAATTGTGCAAGCAGGCACCACCATCGAAGTTAAGTTTCCTCGCACGGCAAGTTCACTGTGGCTCAAATCCAGCTTCAACGAATCGAAACATTTACGGGAGTTGAGTCAAGCCTGTGTGGGCGTGAAGACCGACCCGGTTTTGCGTGAGGGCTGGAAAGTGGTCTATCACTTTGATCCCAGCACGGGCAACCTTCATATCCGCGCAATCAGCACCCAATCGGAGCCTCCCAAGGATTGGAAAGCGGTCGCTCGATAGTCTCGAAATCTCGCTTTCGCCTTGCCGTTAGTGGATGGCCTTTTTCTTGAGCCAACCCTGAGTTTGTAGCCATTCGGTAGCTCTTTGGGGCCAATGGGAAACCGTATGGTCCGACTTTCGTAATCCGTAGCCATGCCCGCCCGAAGGGTACATGTGGAGTTCAACCGGTACGTGAGCCGATTTAAGGGCAAGGGTGTAATTCATCGCCCCTTCCATGTGAAGCGGATCATCAATGGTCATCGCGACAAACGCCGGAGGAGTATCTTTGCTCACTTTGATTTCCGGAGCGAGCCGAGTCAAATCGTTGTCCGGCGACAGGTATGCGGGATAGATCAGGATCGAAAAATCGGGACGACAGCTTTCCTCATCAGCCTTATCGACCGTTGGATAAGATCGTGAAGTGAAATTAGTCGAGGCAATCGCGCTCAGGTGGCCACCTGCAGAAAAACCCAGAATCCCCAAACGGTGCGGATCAAGTCCCCATGATTCTGCGCGTTGCCGAACCATACCGATAGCTCGCTGGGCGTCTTGCAATGGGGGCTCAAATCGTGGTCTGCCGTCTCGAATAGGTACGCGATATTTCAAGAGGATCGCGGTGACTCCAATCGAGTTCAGCCATTCGCAAGCTTCGGTTCCTTCAAGGTTCATCGCGAGGATGTAATATCCCCCACCCGGGCAAACAACGACCGATGCGCCGGTATCGATCGATTTTTTGGGTCGGTAAATCGTGATGGTTGGCTGAGAAACGTTGGCTAACCGAATCACGCCGTCTTCCGGTCCACCACCTGGTTTTTGCTTGGTTGAGTCACGCTCCAATCCGATGTTCCCAGTATCACCTGGTGCGGTTCCGGGCCAAAGTTGAAGGGTCTCAACGGGTTTCAGCATCAAGTGGTCTCCGTGAACAGTTACGGTCGAAAAGCAGACTGCGGCAAGCAAAAGTTCGATCATATTAATGACTCGGACGTCAGTCTACAGCGAATAAGCCTGGGCTACTTCTGGACTTCCACGAAGTAGAAGGTTGTGTCAGTGACGGGGAGGTCGTCAGCTTGGAATTCGCGTTCCATCTCGGGCCAATCGGTGAGCGGTTTTAGCGCGAGGTTCAGTTTAGTACCTTTCTTTACTTTGCCGATTGCGGTCTTCGATCCTTTCACAATGCCTAGCCGGAATACCCGCACGACTTGACCTGATTTGACGTGCGAATCTTTCCCACTTACGATTTTCTCGACGATGTAATCACCCGATACCAATGCGTTTTTATAAGGGGCGATCGCCTTGGGATCAGGGACCTTGCTGGCAGCCTTGAGCGTCGCAATTATGGTTACGGTCGGCTTTACCGGACCATGTAAACCAAGCAGACATACGGCGAGAAAAGGAACGAGCATGGGTATTCAGAATCTACCTCACACGATATGTCGAGCAGCCAAGTCAACTCTGCCTCGAATCGTATTTCCAAAAGCCGAACACTCAAAGTATATTGTTGTATCTTGACTCAGACCTTTCCCACTTCTCGGTTCAGCCACGTTTCCCGAGGCTTAATGTTCAGGACCGGAACCCATTGCCCATTTAGAGGCCTGATCATCATTGGATTCTTGGTTGGTTACTCCGTCTTCGCCCCCCTTGCGAGCGGACAAACGCCGCGGACGCCGGCCGATTCGGACAGCGTTGGCGTTGTTCTTGGCGACAGTGTCGTTCGTGGATTTGGGAGCAGCCCCGTTTATTACAACGAACAAGGACCTAGTTTCAAACGAAGTGCCTACCGGTTTGTTTCAAGTGCGGATAAGCCAATCACATGCCTCGATGGGTACGAGGGCATTCACAAATGGCTGAATCGAGGAGTGACCGCAAACGGAACAAACGCAACTCGGGCCAGATGGATGATCGATGTTGAATCGCACGCTGGTCGGGGCGCACAGACCAAGCACGATCAAGTGAAATTTGTACTTGTCAGCAGCGGATTCATGGATATTGCCCAGGGCGTCTTGCGAAATCACCTTGCAAGCGCAGAAGCGAATGTTCAAAAGAATCTATTGGCGATCGTTCGACGTGCCAAAGCAGACCGAATCGGAATCGCGATTCTAGAAATTCCGGATCCCAAAAAGGCTCCGTTAGGGCAACGATTTCACACCAATGCAGGAACGCCCGTGATCCCTTTTTACGAAGAGCAGAAGCTGAGTCCCAAGTTGCATCGGCAGTTCGATGACGCGGTGCAGCGATAACGGTTCTTTTTGGAAAACGTTCTTGCGCCAGAAGGAGCCATTATCGTTGATTACGCAAGTTTCCTTTCTCCCGGATACTTTTGGGACTCCCACCATCCGAGCGACCCTGGTTATATCAAGCTAGGAAAACTTCTGGCAAGTCGCTATCCCGGTCCAACCGGGTCGACTCGTTCCCCTAATATTCGCTGAATATCTCGACTGAGCCACAAACATGACAACTCTATTCTTGGCAGCCTTGATGGGACTTGCTTCGAAGCATGACGAGCCTATTTCACATACACCAGCGGTGTACTGGTTTCCAGCCAGCGAGGGAATTGAAAAATGGTTACCACGACTTGCCGACGAAGAGTTGTTTGACACTTGGATTGCCGATCCCAAACCTAATCCGGCAACCCTCGAAGCAGCAAAAGGGAAAGTCCATTTTGTCTCACCCAGCACTGCATACACGACTGCTAACATGAAATGGCGGGACGCGACCTTGAAGCTGGTGCGGGGTGAGATTTCTCCGGCCGCGTGGCTCAATAGAACGAACGGGCTTGGCGAGACCCTCCACTATTTGACAACTCCCAAGACGCCGAATCTTCGTAGCCTGACTGCCAAGATCGAGAACGGTCTTGGATCCTATTCGGGGCGAGCGGTGTTCGGCGAAACCCTCATTTGCTACCTGCCCGGGAAACCTTGCTTCTATTCAACGGACCTGTTTTTGACCCACTACTTCCCTCAAGATAGTCAATATGAAAGCTGGATCTTAGCTATGAACGACTACGTGGGCCCAATGCTTAGCCTGAGAGTGGACTACCCAAAGCTTTGCACCCAAAAGCCTAAAATCCTACGCGCAGACAATATACCGGGGATGTTGATCTTTTCCCAAAAGATCGGCCCCAAGACATTTACGTTTTATTTCAATAATGGATTAAAGCCGTTGGCTCTTCCAAAAGCGTTTCATACTCAGTCCGCCATCATGCCTCGTGGCCTCGATCTTGATACCCCCGCCGGCCCTTTTTTGCTCGGCTCTGGCACCGCCCTAACCATCGATCCACCCGATAAGTAAAGTCGTGATTTTGAACGCTGGTATCGGAGCCAAGGAATGGATGTTTCAAAATCGGGTTCTCTCTTCTTCGAGATCTCGGTCGATTCATCCCGCCGATTTTCGCCTCTGGTCCTGGTTTATAATGAGATTATTGTGAAAAAGCTGTCCCTCGTTATGTTACTCGTCGCAGTTGCTGGTCTTTCTCAAGCGGATTTGAGATCGGAGATAATGTCGGCCCGCCACAAGCAGGAGAAGGCCGCGATGGCTAGGGACATGAAGAAGGCGAACTCGGCTATGCAAGAGTTCATGACATCCGACTTCAAATATGTTCAGGACGGCAAGACTCAGGACGCCAAAACCTTCATTTCAAACTTTGACGCGAGCATGGTGATGATGGAGAAGATCACCTCCTCGACTTCGCGGATCATTACTCTCAAGGAGAACGGCAGCAAAGGCGTCGCCAAAGTCGAGCTCAAAATGATCGGGACGATGAAAGGCGAAGGCAAGAAGCTCCACGCGATTGACTGGACTGGCAACTTTACGGAGGAGTATCGGAAGGTGGGTGGCAAGTGGAAATCTTCAAAGATGACGGCCGGTCCACAGAAGTTTCTTATGGACGGAAAAGCCGTAAAGATGTAGCGTCCGCCAAGAAAGACTTTCATCCATAAAGCAGATTTCTCGGTTATATTGGGACAGTCATGCTCAAAGTTGCCGTTCGCTTGGCGCTTACCTTCAGCTTGGTGCTTGCCTCCGTTTCGATAATGGCAAGCATCAAGAATCCTTTTTTAGTGGGTGATCCAGCTTCTTGGACAACTGCGGTGGACTGGGCTTCCAAGTTGAAAGTCCTTCCTGGCGAGACAGAAGGCCTGGAGCTTGACCTTTCCCAATTTTCGTCGCTCGCCCACACGCGTCTCATGTTTCGTAACGGGACGCATCCTACTTGTTTAAAGCAGGCGGATCGAAATAGGCTCGTCGTAGAGTACAACGCTGACGATACCAAGTACTTGGACGAGGCCAGTCGATACAGGCCCGAAAAGGCTCAGTATGATTCGACGACCACCACTAAAGAAAATCAGGCGACGGTGCATGCTTGGTATCAGCGACTTTACACAAGGTGGGAAGCGCTCGAAGATTGGCGTAAGCGTCGCGTCACTCAACTAGCGGGGTTCAAGAATCTCGATCTAGAGATTCAGAGTGAATATGATCGGGCCTATTCTGAATTCTCGTCCGATGCCGATAGATTCAATCGCATCGCCGAACGGACGATCAAGATTGCCGACTTGGATACCCAATTAGGAGCCTTGACCGCAAAAATGAAAATCGATCGTCGGTCCCTTGACGACTACCAACGAACGGTACCTGGCTTCCACGATGACGTGGAAAAGATGGCAGAGAAGGCCGAAGAGGCCAGAAATGAAAGCCGAGAAAAGAGTATCGACGCACTCATCGGCCTAGCGCTAGACGGAGCAATTCAGCAGGCAAACACTCGGGAAACCATCTCGCGGACGAAGCTCCTTCAAGTAAAACAGACACTTATTTCGAATGGCATCAAACCATCGGACGCCAAGAAGGTCCTTGAAGGCTGGTTGGAGACAAAGGACACCGTCAAGACCATTCGTCACACCAAGGACATGTACGAGCGACTTGGTCGGCTCAAAGAGGTTGCCTCGACCTATTCGTCCTACGATCAACACAAGTACATGGAAGCGGCAGCAACCTGCTTAGCAATGTTTGTCAAGACTCCTCTTCTCAAACTTGCGGTTACTAACTTCGATGTGTATGCCAACCTGATGTACGCAGGTCTGAGTTATAAGTTGGCCAGTGAACGAGTGCGCCAATTCGATACACTTTCTGAAGCCGAGTTGAGAGCCGTAGCAAGTCTCTCCAATATTTACGTTAAGCACATCAAAGCGCACAAAGAGCTCAAAAAACAGCGCGACGATCTTGCTGCCTCACCGATTGAGTGAGGTGAGACAGCTTGAAATGGAGTCGAGCTAGTCTTTCTTTGCAAAACCGAGGTCGATCAGCCAATCGGTCATCCGCTGCGGCCATGTTTGAACCGAGATGAGCTTCTTTTCTCGGTTGCCAAGATTGAATCCGTGACCGCCACCGCTTGTGACATGCATCTCTGCGGAGACCTTTGACTCACGGTACAAGTTTAGGATATCGACCGTCGGTCGAAGGTGGCTCTCGTCGTCAAATGCGCACAACAAAAAGGCCGGGGGAAGGTTGGACATGGATGCCGACACTTGATGGGGTACAGCAACCGGGCCGGTATAAATCCACATCGCAAAATCAGGTCTTGCGCTCACCCCATCAATCGCGTCTGGTGCTTTGATCGCGGGCACATCACCAAACACGACGGATGAAACAACTTCACCGCCAGCGGAAAACCCAATGAATCCAATCTTGTTGGGATCGACACCATATTCGGCAGCTTTCGATCGGACCATCCGCATCGCACGATAACCGTCTTCTTTGGCAGACACCTCAACAGTTACCTTGGATCCGGGCTCGCGAGAGAGACGATACTTCAGAACAAACGCTGTGATGCCGAGCTTGTTGAAGTAAGCGGCCGGTTGTTCGCCCTCAGGGCCAAAGACATTGGATGAAAATCCGCCGCCGGGAGCAATCACAATCGCAACTCCGTTTGACTTCCCTGCCGCGGGCCGAAAAACCGTTAATGAAGGGTTCTGAATGTTCTTGATTGAATAGTTGTTCGGCCTGACTTCCGGCTCGTTTCGCCTATCTTCCGAGCCTGGTGCTCCTTTTGGCCAAAGGGTAATGACTTCGGGCGTTTGGACAAACGATCCATGTGCGATCGTCGATGACAGCAACAGTTGAACGAGCAAGACCATCTCACAACCCTACCCCGAAACCTTGAGCGGTGAACGTGAAGAATTTAAGATGAACCAGTTTCGTTCCTGGCAGTCCCGGAGCAGGACATTCATTTCAATCTTTCAGTTTAGTTTTCGTGTTGGCATCGTTGTCACAAAAAGTGCAAATCGAGATATCACGCTTAAACTGGATGAGGTGGATAATGGGTGGTCGGCAATATTTTAGGCAAATTAAAAATATGAACAAGAGAGTTGCGAGCTTACACCGCGCTTGCTGGGCGAAGACTATCGTCGTTTTGGTGATCTCTCTGTTTTGCCAATTGCTATTCGCCCAATCACGTCTACCTGTCAAATGGTGGAAACCAACACTCAGCAACATATACGTGAGCTCTTTGTCACCAAGTGGGCTCTATCAAGCTTTGGGGGGAGATGCCGGGGTTCAAATCGTTTCTCCAACTTCGGGATCAATTCTAAAGAACTTACAAACTTCGGTATTGACCGTTCGATGCCTCGCGTTTTCACCCGACAGTCTGCATTTAGCCGTCGGAGGATTTAATCCTTATTCTGGAGCGGGAAGACTCGAACTTTGGAATACAGCAACTGGACAGATTGAGCACGAAATCACCACTGCGTCCTCAGTCAGTTCACTTTCATTTTCGTCGGATGGAAATCAGCTCATTTATCCCTCGAACCCAAATTTGATCCAATTTCTGAATGTCGCCACGTTTAATCCGATCACCAGCCTTAAGACGCACGCCGTCACGACCCTTACCTCGATCGCTCTTTCACCCGACGGATCGACGCTAGCTATTGGTGGACTCAAGCAAAACTCCCCGGTGGTTGAGCTTTGGAATTCAAATTCCCTCCTTTATATCCAAGACCTCGACGTGCCTTTCCTAGGCCCATTCACCTTGGACTACGGCCCGCGAACTCTAGCTTTCACTCCCGATGGAAAGACTCTAGTTAATTTAGAATCTCTTAGCCAGATGGGATTGTTTGGCAATACCGCATATTGTTATTTAGAGTTCTGGGATTTCTCAACACCAGGAAAGATCCGCTCTTACCAATCTTACGGTTATGGATGCGAGGCAACTTCGATGACGCTCTCTCAGGACGGCAATTTGCTGGGCCTCACTGGATATTACTACTTGACCGAAAGTGAGGGGCGCATTATTTATGGCTCCGTTGGAGTAGCGGACCTCATCAGAATATCAGATGCATCAACAACTGCGAGGTTGGTCACGAATACGACATCGAGCAATGCCATTTGGTTTTCTAAAGACGGATCCACGGTCTATTCAAGTGGCTATTGACATGGACCCCATATACTAGACACAGACTCCATGCGTAAAATGGAGATTAAGAAGTCTAATCCTAACGTATATGCCAGGCGGACGATTTGCCCCCATTGATCCCACAAAGAAACAAAAAGTATTAGACCGAGTTAGGCTAGGAACAGAACCCATTGCCCAGATTGCCAGAGAATTTGGCATCTCAGATTCAACCATTCATGGTTGGTTAGAAAAGAAAGTGAGCCAAGCACCAGATCGGGTGGCATCTGAGCTACAGCGATTGCGGCGTGAAAACGCTGAACTCTACGAAATACTAGGCCGTTTTGCCGTAGATGCAGAGCGGACGAAAAAAAAGAACGGTGGCATCTGAATCACTAACCAAGAAACGTACCGCCGAACTGTTGGGAGTTTCTCGCTCTTCCCTCTACTACATCCCAAAACAGCCGACCAAAGATGAACAGATTAGGGATGAAATACTCCAGGTATTACACACCCACAAAGACTATGGCACTCGCCGCATTGCCTGGGAGTTAGGAATTAACCGCAAACAAGCGCAACGGGTGATGCGCAAGTTTAGCCTGATACAACCGAGGAAACGAAAGAGGAAATTCAAGAACCAGCATACTGAGCCAACATTCCTGGTTGAAAACCACCTCATTCGTATCTGTCCCAGATTTCCTGGAGTGGTTTGGCAAACTGATTTCACCTACCTCATATACAAAGGGAGAACCCTCTACTTTGCAACAGTTGTTGACCGAGTGAGTAGAGAAATTCTTGGTGTTTCATTAAGCTTTAGACACTCAGGCCATCTGGTTCGTGAAGCCCTACAAGATGCGGTTCTCCACCACCGTACAGAGCATCTGTTTTGTGTACATTCAGACCAAGGAAGTGAATACCTGGCAGCTGACACCAGAAGCTTTATTGAGCAGCTCGGTGCACTGCCTTCTTTTAGTACCAAGGGAAGTCCGTGGCAGAACGGCCACCAAGAAAGTTTCTATTCACGATTTAAACAAGAAATGGGTGACCTAGACCGCTTTAAAACCATCGGCCATTTATTAGCAGAAATCTACCGCTTCATTGGCTACTACAACCTGAAGCGCATGCATTCTGCTCACAAAATGCCACCAACTGTATTTAGGCTCACCAGCTCTCAACCTCAAAGCATGGAATTAGTGTCTAACAAAAAGGGTCCTTGACAATCCGTGACCCTCGTACGATTCGAGGGTCACCCTCCAAATGTCGGGCATTTCCAGCGCTCTTAGTTACACAGAGGACTTGGCCGTCTTTCTCGACTTCGTTTGTTTTCCAAAGACCACGCGCTCTAGGTTATCTCGGAGTATTTGTTGCGCTGACGTGAGTGGTCGTGTGTAATTCGCCTCAGTGACTCCAGTAGCAGCATGGCCGACATGCTCTTTCAGTGTGGTTTGAGAGACTTCTGGCATGAGTTTCTCGATCCAGTTTATGTGCGACAAACGGCAGTCATGAGGCGACATTTCTTCGGGAAGCTTTGCATCCTTGATGATCGTTCGCCAGGTCGCATAAACCAGTTTCTTCATGCGAGGCTTGTTTTCCGAGGCGGATGGCCAGAGTAAATCATCAGGTCCCATTCCATGCGTGTGTTCAAGTAGGATCGCTTTAAGGGTCGGGCACATTACCGCATTACGCGTCTTCTTGCCCTTCGGCAGACCTATTGACTGCTTCCCGCCAAACTCGACTCTCACGGCGCGATCTATAGCGATCAGGTCCGCCTCGAAGCGCAATTGCCCGCACGACATTGCCATTTGCTCACCGAGACGCACGCCACCCAGGAGAAACAGTGCGAGCATTGCCTTGCGACTCAAGTCGAGATCTTCACTCGTCAGGGCCTTCCTAGCCTCTTCTGGAGTTAACGCAACAGCGATCCGCTTTTCGGGCGATTGAAGGGGTAGGCGGAATGGGTTCGCCACCGACATAGGAACCCTCTGATACGGAGTGATAGCTTGATTGAATGCTCGAACAAGGTCACTCCGGACGGAAATGATGGTGTTGGCGCTCACACCCTTCTCCTTGAGCTTCTGATAGAACGCACGAACCTTTAAGGGGTCGATCTTTGTGAGCGGCATTGCCCCGAAGTATTCGTTCACGTACTTGGCAAACCGCTTCTGTCTCTGCGTGATGGTGATCTCGGCAAGTGTTTCCGGCCAGTCGTTTTGTGCGAGCCATTCGAACCAAACACCAAGCGTTAGGGCTTTGGCTTTCTTGGCGGTTTCGACCTTGGTTCCATGCCTCAAGCCGTGGAGGAAGTTCTTGCCGTCCGTCCACTTGGGGAAGATTCGGGAGATGCGCTGTGTCTTGCCGAACTCGTCCACGAGGCTGTACTGGACACGCCACTTTCCAGCATGTTTTCCAGTCTGAACCTCTTTGAGAGACCCATCTTTATTGTCCGCTCTGCTTGCCATACGTTAACTATACAGCGAACAATTGAGAGACCATTTGAGAGACCTCGGACGATCAGAAACTAAAAAAGCCACCGTTTGGTGGCCACTTAGGTTCAAATTTATGGTGGGCGGTACAGGATTTGAACCTGTGACCCCTACAGTGTCATTGTAGTGCTCTACCACTGAGCTAACCGCCCGAATTGTCGTCGGAGTGACTGACCGTTCTTGGTTCTTTTGACCAGTTTTACTGGTTTTGAACAGGGTTATTATGGGTTCAGGGGCGGGGCAAAGTCAAGGCTGGGGAGTTCGGAAGCAAAACGTGATAAAACTAAGCGTGAGTTTTTGTTCCTTAACTTCCCTCCTTTGCGTCCTGCATCCAATTTTGCCGGCTCAGAGTTCGATTATTCACTGGCAAGGGTATGACTGGCATGTGAAGTCGGGGGCGGCGATGGGGCCGGGGCCTTGTGATTGGAGTTCGAGCAACGTTTGGGTTGATGGCAAGGGGTTTCTTCACATGAAGATCTCTCAGGTCAACGGGAAGTGGAGTTGTTCCGAAATCTGGACAGACAAGCCGCTTCATTTCGGAACCTACCAGTGCCAGGTCGAAGGACGTATCGATCAACTGGATCCGAACATCATCTTCTCCATGTTCTCTTACCAAGGTCCGGACGAAGTGAAAGAGATCGATATCGAATATGCAAAGTGGGGCAATCCGAAAGAGAAAAACGCCTGGTGGACGGTTTATCCCAACGACAAACAAGGGAAGAAAACCTACCAAGGGTTTGAGCTGAAGTTGGATGGAACCTTTACGACTTCGCGGTATGAATGGTCGAAGGCGGGAGTTCACTACTGGATGCTCGGCGGACATCAGCCGCTTACTTCAGTGAAAAACCTGATCCAGGAATGGGATGATCGGCCGATGGCCCCGGAACACTCGATTACGCAGACTCCGATGCCTCTGCATTTCAATCTCTGGTTGTTTCAGGGGAAGGCACCGATGGATGGGAAGCCAGTTGAGGTTGTGATTCGGTCGTTTGAGAAGCGGTGAGGGAGCGCGGGGTGGCTTCGCAGGAGTTTTGGGACCGGAGGGAACCGGGTCGCATTGGCGGGAAAGTGGTGCGAGTCTCCTTGGTTCACCTAGCAGTAAGTAAAACGGCGGGACATGACAACCGCCGACTACGAGACATTTTGGAGGCGGTTGATAACGTCCAATGATTCACTCCAAGTACGCAAAACCAGGGCACGAACCAGTCTTCGGTCTACAGGGCCCGACAGGAGGCGATTGCCTCACCCATTACGCGGCCCATCGGTGACTCTGCGGTCATCAGTGTGTCACCGTGATCGTCGCTGAGCCGCTTGACGATCCTAAGGTGGCGGTTAGCTTGACGGAAGTCTTCGAGGCGACGGGTTGGCTTGTTAATTTGAAGCTGACAGTGGTGGCTCCGGCAGGGACGGTTATGGTGGCGGGGATTCCTACTACGGCGCTGTTCGCGCTGAGCCCAATCACGTCGCCTTGGGGGCCGGCTTTTCCGCTCAGGATGAGCGTGCAAGTTGCTGATGCTCCGCCTCTGATAGTAACTGGGGCGACTTTTAGAGATGTGATAAGGGGAGTAGTGATCGTAATGGTTTCGGTTTGTTTGACTCCGAAAAGCGTTGCACTCAATGCTCCGGTTGAAGTGGTGGATACAGCAGATGTGGAGATCGTGAAGGTTGCAGAAGACTTTCCTGTTGGGATGGTCACTGATGCAGGAACGCTGATTGATGGGCTGCCGCTGGTGAGAAAAACGACTTCTGAACCAAAAGCAACGGATGCGCTCAGAGTGATCATTCCGGTCGTTTGAGTTCCACCAACAAGCGTTGTGACTTTCGATGTCATAGAAGTCAGGCTAGCAACGGGATATAGCGTTAGGCTTGAGACCTTTTGAACGCTATTCAGCGATGCAGTGATCGAGCCAATTGTCTTCGATGCCACGGGACTCGTTGCAATGGAGAAATTTGCCGACGATGCTCCAGACGGTACGACAACTTGGACTGGAACCGTGATGGAAGCTGAATTATCAGTTAGGTTTATCGAAGTTCCGCCGGTAGGAGCCTTTGCAGATAATGTGATGATTCCTTGGACGTTGTTGCCGCCCAGAATAGAGGTGGGAGAAATTGTGAAGGCAGTTAGGATCGGTTGAATATTGATCGTAACGGTTGCAGAATTGCTCGCCTGTCCCGCAAGCGAATCGGTGTAAGAAAAAGTGTCGGCTCCAACAAATCCTTTCGCAGGAGTGTAGGTAAATGCGCCAGACGAGAGAAGGCTAACAGACCCATGACTTGGAGAGTTCACGAGGGCAACGGTCGCGCCGGTGGCTCCTAAGTCATTGCTCATCACGCCACTCGATGCCACAACGGTCAAAGTTTTTCCAGAAGTGACCCAATAAGTATCGTCGACAGCTAAAAGTGCATTCGACAGAGTCACCCTCATGTTGTCGGCTAAAAAAACCGGGCCCCAGTCACCACCCGTCACAGGAGCCTTGTCGTAATGGATCACCACGTAATTGAATGGGAGATTAGATGTAAAGCGGAGGGTGCCGGTCGGCCAGGTGCCAGGAGGATCGGCAATGGTTGTACTCGTTCCGACAAGGTTTCCCTTGTAATAAGCGGTTACGCGCATGGTCGCTGAAGAGTCACACGCGTACTCTTCTGGAGCGTACATGATAGAAAAATCGGACAGTGGCTCGGAAAACTGGATTTGCAAGTCGGCGGCGAAAACGCTGTCGGGATAGATACAATTGCCCGCAAACCCGCTCGGCGTGAACCCAAGAGTGTTCGCGTTTTGAACAGAGAAGCTTGCGGCGGTGCCGGTCAAATGCGCAGTTAAGCCCCCTACAGTGACATCGGTTGGCAACCCAGAATGGGCGGGTAAACCATCGAAGTCAAACAAAATGTTCTGCGCTCGAGCGGTGGCTGTTAGGCCGACCAAGGCACCGATCAAAACCGCGAACGTCAACAGTCTCATTCTAGCTCCTGAGGCAAGCCACAGAGACATGCCCCGTAGTCTAAGAGTGACTGAAGCCGGCAAGAAATACATGTCAGCGGTTCAAAGTCATCCTCCCGATGTCATTGAAAGATGGGACGGGGCGGAGCGCTGCAGCGGGTTATGCGGTTGTCACTAGTTGCTCGATTTCGGAGCATTGGCACTGGGCTCGATACGGACAATCTTGGGCGGTGCCTAGTTGGAGTCCGCAGCTTTGATATTTTAGGGCGCCGTCGGCAAAGATGGTGGCAACTACGGGAAATTGGTGTTGAAGGCGTTTGGCAGCGACGAAGTTGGCACCAGAGGAGGTGCCGACGCAAAGTCGGTGAGTGGTGAAGATTCTCTTGGCTTCTTCTAGTGCTTCATGAGAAGAGACGGCGATGACTTCGTCGACGATGTCATGAACTCCACCTTGACCGTCGCTGGCTATCTCGGGAATGAAGCCGTCTCCGATGCCGAATATGCTGTGCGAATGATTAGAACCTCCCGCCATTACGGCGGCTTCAGAGGGTTCTAGGGCGACGATATGGACGTCGGGCCACTTGGCTTTTAGGGCTTGAGCAATTCCGATTAGGGTTCCCCCAGTGCCGACTCCGGCAACGAAGGCGTCGATCTTAACCCCAACTTGCTCGATGAGTTCTCGGCCAGTGAGATTGCGATGGCACTCCACGTTGAGCGGATTGCTGAATTGATTCGGGTTGAAGACCAGCGGATCGGTAGCTTCGATCTCGTCGCGAACACGGGCAGCTTCCGCAAAGCTTCCCTCTTCGGAGGTCAAAATCAGCTCTGCGCCAAGCAATCGGATGACCTTCTTGCGTTCTTCCGACATGTGCTCGGGCATCACGATTGTGACGCGATAACCCATTTGTCGACCGTGATAGGCTAAGGCAATACCCGTGTTGCCGCTTGTGGCTTCGACGATTCGCATTCCTGGACGCAACAAACCAACCTGTTCGCTTCGCTCCAAAATGTAGCGAGCAATCCGGTCTTTGATGCTGCCGGTCGCGTTCAAGCATTCCATCTTTGCGTAGATGCCTTCGATCTTAGCGATTGGAGTCTGACACGCCCCTGATTCTGAGATGACGCAGTGAGTGGAAGTCGTTACAGGTCGCATCGTGTTAATCAATCCTTGTTGATTAGACTCAGCAACTTAAAGAAGTTCCGAACCAATTTTAGGCGGGTTAGCGAATCAAGGCGTAGGGCGGCACGAGGTGCAGGAGGGGTTGATTACCCACAAATCGCTCAAGTTCTTCTAGGCAAATGTCGGCCATCCGGCCCAGTTCGTTTCCTTGAGATCCGGCAATGTGAGTGCTGATGTACACGTTAGGCAGGTCCCAAAGCGGAGAGTCTGCGGGCAAAGGTTCGGGATCGGTCACGTCCAAAATCGCGGTTAGGTCGGGTCTCGATCGAAACACGTCGAGAAACTCATCCTGCTGAATCGTCTTGCCGCGACCGGTATTGATAAAGGTTGCACCGGGACGCATGCGCTCGAAAAGATCACCGGTGAGCAACCCGCGGGTTAATTCGTTGTCAACGAGGTGATTGGTCACCACCAGGCTGGCATCAAAAACGTCTTCGAGCGGAACAAGCCGGACTCCCAAGGCATCCGAAGCATCGTCGGGCAGCCATGGATCGAAAACAACCTCGTCGAGATCAAACGATTTGAGACGTTGGATGAGCTGCTGACCGATCGCACCCGCACCAAGAATTCCGACCGTTTCTCCATTGTTCCCCACTCCCGTTCGCGCCATGCGGGCCACGCGTTTCAGTCGATATTCCGCACAATTACCCAGGTAGTTCTTTCCTGCGAGCAAGATGTGCGCGAGTGTAAATTCAACGACGGGGACCGCATTTGCACGCCATGCGCTGGAGACTTGGATACCTCGTTCAAAGAGTGGGCCAGCAAATCCTCGTACGTCTCCCGCAGCGTAAAGCACCAAACGAAGGTTCGGGAGCTGGTCCACTTCGGGCAAAGTTAGCTCAGGCATTCCCCACGTGGAAAGAAGCACTTCCACTTCCCTAGCGTGGGAAATCGTGTCTCGGCTCAGGATATCGGGGGCTAAATCGGATATCGCCGCGACTTGCTCCATGCGCTCGGTTCCGTAGACAGAAACAATTTGCGCGGGATCTCCAATGAATGCGGTTCGAATGCGTGCCATGAATGTGTTCTCAGGAAGCCTGCATTCATGATAGTAGGTATTCCAAACCGCTGCCCGAGCCGACTTGGAATACCCTCTGAAATCCCTAGGCGGCTTTTTCGATCTTTTCCAGAATGCGGAAAGCGGCTTGTCTTCCCTGTCGAATGCAATCTGGAATTCCGGTTCCTCGGTAGGAGCCTCCTACCAGATAGATCGGCAACTCGCTCAGCGCTTCTTCAATTCCGTCCATAAGGTCGGTATGGCCGATGGCGTACTGGGGCATGGCTTGTGACCACCGGTCGACCTGAGTGAAGCTTGGTTTTTCTTTGACATGCAGGACGTCTTCAACCGTCTTGATCGCTTTCCCCAGCAAATCGTCGTCACTGAAGGTGTCCACGTTCATTCCACCATCACGGCCCATGAACATTCGAACCAATCCCATGTTGGCGGGGGCCCGACCGGGCCACTTAGTCGAACTGAAGGTGCAACCCGTAATGTCAATCTTCTCATCAGCGGGTACTAGGAATCCGTTATCGTGGAGCCCCTTTGGAAAAGCAGCAAGCGGATAAGCAACCGTAACCACTGCGGTTGATGCGTATCGAATCTTCGCGAGCAGGTCTCCCGCTTTTGGAGAGATAGTCTTTAAGTAGTTTGCCGCAGAGCTACCCGGGATGGCGAAGATCAAGATATCCGCCTCAAAGTTGTCGGACCCGGCCAATTGGAATACGCCGGCGTCATCTTTAGTAATCGTGTCAATGCGCGTATTCAGGCGAATATCTACCCGACTTAGCTGATCTTGCAATACATCGACCAGTTTCTGAAGTCCGCTTCTTAACGTTAGGAATCCGGGCTTCCTGGCTGGATGAGGATGCGATCCTGAGGTGGGCGGATGAGCTTCGGTCGTCAATTTTCCGTTCTTCTGCTCCATCCCAATATAAGTTGGATAGAGTGCCTTCATGCTCAAGATCTCGGCATCTCCGGCATGGATGCCCGCAAGAAGCGGCTCGGCAAGGGTCTTTGAGAATCGACTGCCAAATCGGCGTCGGAAGAATGAGGCGATCGATTCGTCATCACCGGCCCCTTTCGGAACCTCTCCTTCACTTCGTATCCGCTTTCTCGCAGCTGAGCTCAGAAAGCCAAGCGATTCCAGCGCGCTTGAAGCAGAAGGAATGAGACTCGCCATTGCGCGGGGAACGACGTGCAACTTCCCACCCACGTAGAGGGAGAAGCCGCTTCCGATGGGCTCAACAAACTCGCTTTCGAGTCCGAGTTCTTCCATGAGTTCAACGGCGGCAGGTTTGGAAGTAAAAACCGAGTCTGGACCACCTTCAACAATTAGGTCATCGTGATAGTGGGTGATGATCTTCCCGCCGAGTCGATTCGATGACTCAATCAGCGTAATTTGATGATTTCCGTCGCGTTGAAGATCGAAAGCAGCACTCATTCCTGAGATGCCTCCTCCGAGAATTAGGATGCGTGCCATAGGTTCTCACTTGACCACAACTCGTCCTTGAGAGGGTCTACAAAAAGGATGTTACCAGTCGTTTTGAAGGGCCTTTCTTGACATATTTAATTATCGTCAAATCACGACAGTAGTCGTCACAATCGACACTTTCATCAAGTCAATTGTGTCGGTAACCTTCTTTTCGATGACACACTCCGCTCGCATAGATTTCGCTGAGCGTCCCATGCTCGTCTACTGGGAAACAACCCAGGCTTGTCCATTGGCGTGTAAGCACTGCCGGGCATCCGCCATGCCCACTCCTCATCCCCTCCAACTTTCACACGATGAGGCAGAAAAACTACTCGACGATATCGCTTCCTTTGGGAGTCCAGCTCCGCATCTCGTCCTAACCGGCGGAGATCCCTTGCAGCGAGATCGTTTATTTGACTTGATCGCAGCGGCTCAGAGCCGTGGCATCAAGGTCTCCGTGACTCCAGCGGCAAGCCCGTTGCTCACCAAGGAGACATTTGTACAGCTCAAAGAAGCAGGGGTCGATAGTATCGCCCTTAGCTTAGATGGCTCAACACCGGCCCGACATGACGATATTCGTCAAGTTCCCGGAACGTTCGAAATCACCCTCAATGCAGCCCGTTGGGCAGGAGAAGTTGGCCTACCTCTCCAAGTCAACACATTGGTTGCTGAAGAAACGGTTGACGATCTTCCTGCCATCTACGAGCTACTCCACGGATTCCCGTTGATGAGATGGAGCCTGTTCTTCCTCATCGCGGTTGGTCGAGGTAAGCAGCTGAACGAAGTGACATCCGTTCAAGGCGAAGAGATCATGCACTGGGTGCAAGAACTCGTTCCGATCGCTCCGTTCCAGATCAAGACGACGGAAGCGCCGAGCTACCGACGCGTTGCCTCTGAAACAATGAAGAGCCAAGGAATGTCGGCCGATGATATCCGCAACACCAGCGTCCACGCCGGTTACGGAATTCGCGACGGCAACGGAATCGTGTTTGTCTCGCATCTCGGAACCGTCTATCCTTCCGGCTTCTTACCTATGGAAGCAGGAAGTGTTCGAAAGCAGTCGCTGAAAGAGATCTATCAGAACTCGGAAGTCTTCCGCAAGGTTCGCGACGTAGATCATTTCGACGGCAAGTGCGGCAAGTGTGAGTATCGACGCATCTGCGGTGGTTCCCGCGCCAGAGCATTCGCCCACACCGGCGATCTCGGTGGTAGCGATCCACTGTGCGACTATCAGCCAAGCCAAGTGGCTTTCGTCGCTTAGAGCCAATACCCCCCTCGCCGAGATTCGGCGAGGGGGTTTTGTGTCTGGGGTCTGGAAGGGTGACCCAGTTGGCTGTTCCACAGAAGTTCCACCTCCGGCTACAGGGGCTCTCGTGGGCCGGTAGAGGGGGCCATCGATAATGGTCGCTTGCTTCCTTGAGCAGTTCCGAAGCTGTTCCACAGCAGTACGGAGGCACAATCCACCTCCGGCTACAGGGGCTCTCGTGGGCGGGTAGAGGAGGCCATCGATAA
>CAIUHP010000005.1 GCA_903899015.1 uncultured Armatimonadota bacterium
TCCAAGGACGAGAAAGACCAAGGCCCATCGCAAACAGCTCTTCAGATCTCATACAGAAATCATGGAATGAAAACTCGAAAAGTGTCTACTTCTATGCCAAACCTACGCTGAACCTAACCCACACGAAATGAGAGAGAGCCGTTTGGTTCAACCAATTCATTTATATTATGTACCAAGAAAGGAATGGCTGTTAATAAAAAGATTTTTGACTTGCTCGTTGGTCAAATACGTATTACAATGGTGGTACCAAGAATCACTGTAGTACTCGACCAAGCAACGTCGAAGGAGCCGTTATTAACATGCACAAGTTTTCCAAAGCTTTTACGCTTATCGAGCTTTTGGTAGTCATCGCGATCATCGCGATCCTGGCTGCCATCCTTTTTCCAGTTTTCGCCCAGGCCAAACGGGCTGCAAAGACAACCACCGCAGTCAGTAATTCAAAACAGATTGCCTTGGCCTACCTGATGTATACCAATGACTCCGACGACATGATGCCAGAGCAACGATTTTGGACGGACAATGTGGTTTGGGGTAGTTGGTATACATGGCGGTCGGCGGTCTACCCCTACGTCAAGAACCCTGGTGCTTGGCTGGACCCCAATGCGCCAAGTGCATCGAATGAACTATCTGGCGACTCTGCAAATCCCGGCGATGGTTGGAACGATGGCGTAGTTTTTGCCGATGTTTGTGCGACTCAAGCCGAGCAGTTGGCGCTCGATGGTGGATCTAATTGGCAAGCCGACTATAACATCCCATGCGCTTCGAACATCGTTGGAAACGACTCCGCCACCTATGGTGTAAACAATTCCGGAATTATGGCCATGACGTCAGCGGAGAATCCGTCGAACTTACTCCTGCTTGAGTCAGGACGAGGATGGTGGGAAGGCCTGGGATATTGGTGGGTTTCATTCACTGCTGCCTCGCATAACTCTACAGGCGATCTCAATACCTGGGCAATCGGTACCGGTCCAATGGCTTATTGGCACAATCAGGGGGGCGTGTATTCCTTCTTCGATGGTCACGTCAAGCGACTGCGAGCCGCTCAGACCTTCCAAACTGGGGCGGGCTTCATGTGGACCAATCCAGGAGTGCTTCAGGATTCTGATATTCGAGGACTCCAGCAGCAATTGGTTGATAACTTCGTCGCGAACGGCCAACAGGTGTATTAGTTTGAAAGGTAAAGCTAATGAAGGGATCAACAAGACCACTGTCGGAGCGATCGCTCTTGGTGCGGTGGTTTTGATTGGCCTCGCTGCGGTTGGAAAAGAAGCTATGTCGAGTGGTCCTCCTGGGGAGTCTCGGAATCAGAATTTCGGACATCCCACCCCGGTTACTCGTGGTGTTGGCCGGTCTGCATCTTCAGGTGGTGCTAACCTGTCTCAGGAACAGTACTACAACAATCTGAAGCTCAATCGACCTGATCTCTCAGAGGCTGAACTCCGAGCGAAGACCGATCACTGGTGGAAGGTTAAGAATGGAGAAAGCAGCGTTTCGGGCGGATAAGTCTTAGTCGATCTTTCGGGCCTAATCAAACTATTGGGCCCGAATCTCGTTGAGCTAAAAGTCAAGGACGAGGCTGACCGGGCAGTGATCGGAACCCATAACATCCGGGTGAATATCGGCTGAGAGCACCTTTTCTCGTAGGACAGACGACACCATAAAGTAGTCGATCCGCCACCCAACGTTTCTTGCTCTCGCGCCTCCGACATTGGTCCACCAAGTGTAGTGACCGTTTCCTTCTTTAAACATTCGAAGTGTGTCGATGAATCCTGCGTCAATAAAGGCTTGAAAGCCTGCACGCTCCTCGGCAGTGAACCCTTTCTTGCCCACATTTGACTTTGGATTTGCTAAGTCCAGTTCTGTATGAGCGACGTTGAAGTCGCCGCAAAATACAACCGGCTTCGTTTCTTCGAGGCGCTGGCAGTAAGCCAAGAAGGCTGGGTCCCAGCTTTTGTGGCGAAGAGCGATGCGACTTAGATCATTTTTCGCATTGGGCGTGTAAACCGTGACGACGAAGAAGTGCTCGTACTCGGCCATTAGGACACGACCTTCGTTGCTCGGATCACCGAACTCGTCGGCAACGACGCCGAATTTCGCTTTAATGTCTTCGGGTAGTCCGTGAACGACGCGAATCGGCTTGAGTTTGGTGAAAATCGCGGTTCCTGAGTAGCCCTTCTTCTCGGCAGAGTGCCAATGCTCTTCGTATTCTGGAAGGTTGATGACGGCCTCGCCAGGTTGGGCTTTCGTTTCCTGAATGCACAGAATGTCAGGCTTTTCTGCAAGTACGAAGGGAGCAAGAACGTCTTTGCGGATGACGGCTCGAATGCCGTTCACGTTCCAAGAGTAGAGCCTCATAGAAGTCTAGGCTACCTCGGGACCGCCGTTCCTTGAGTCCGATTCCGGATAGACCGATGCGGCCTATCCGGCAAGATGCAACGATTAGCGAACGAAAGTTACGCGCGCAGGTCCTTGTGAAAGAGACAGACTCTTGCCATCCTTCGAGATGGTGAAAGTCTGAGGAGGCTGGTGGGCTGTGGTTGAGCCCGACTGAAGCGACAGGGTCGTGGCAGTGGTGGAATAGGTTCCGGTCGTCGGTTTGGCTGGTCGGGTCTTACTGTCCGTAATCAACGAAAACGAGTGATCTTTCTTGAGTGTGAGGGTGATTGTTGAAAGCTCAACACTCTTAATTTGATCCATCATCATTTTCTTCTGATTTGGATCGGTTACAGGCGGCAACTTAGACGTGTCAATTTTGACGTGGCCATGCCAAACGCCCGTATAGTCAGTCTTTGCAGACGCAAATGAAACGATGCCGGCAGTGAGTAGCGCGGCCAAACAAATTCTGGATCGGATTCCCATGCCCCTGATATACCACTTATCGCCATTCACGCGTTGCGATAGCCCGTTGAACGAGGTGGGGTACCAAGCTGTGATGCCACTCACCATCGAAAATTGCGAATAACTTTGGAACTGAATGTCGACCTATGGGAGCCTACTAAAACCCTGTTGTGAACGACTGTTTAGCCGTGAGCCCCCTTTAAAGTTCACGGCGTAGAACACGGTTTCTCATTGCCAGCAATCTCTATACTTTAAAGTCCGAAATTCCGCCCATCGGGCGTCTATTTTCCGTGAGGAAGAATCCGACCGAGCGTAAAACCTGGTCGAAGCTCGCCACCTAACGTGGATGTTCCTCGCGTAAATGAAATATTTGCCCCACCAATGCCAGATTCGGAAGAATAGTCAGCGGCATCTTTGCCCAGCCCAGATTGCCCTTTAAGTAGGGCCACTAACTTCTCCGGACAGAGCTTGACACTGTTGTAAAAGCAGACGTTTCGTCCAATCCAAAGGCATTCTTTTCAGCGCCAGCATTTTATGCGAGAATATCCGTCGACTGTCATTTGTCGGACCTCATTGGGAGAAAAGTACCGCAACAGTCCCATCTTCTTCGACCCGGGAAACTCTAAGTTCAGAGAAAAGTTAAATTTCCTCTTGCATATTCAACACATCAGGTGTACAGTTCATTCTTGAAATCTCGAGGTGCCTAGTGCAAGAGAGTAGTGTGTAATGAAATTGCCCGTAAGTATCGGTCTTGTCTTCCTTGCATTGGTCCTAGTCGGATTCTCGGGAGTTAGTAGTCCCAGTTCAAAGTCGTCAGGTAATCCATTTGTCGGTTCAGAACTTGGAGTCGGTGGTACTGCGGGGATCGCAACGACTGGCTCAGGTACCGGTTCAACGACGGGATTGGTTGTTTAGTCAGATGGGCACCTGTTTCAATTTGTTTGACGTTTGCGTCTTTTCGCGCTGATGAAAGATCTCACGCAATGGTCGCGAAGGAACGCAAAGGAAAATGAGTCCTCCGCGAACCTTTGCGATCTTGGCGTGATGCTTGAATTCTATGCGTATTGGGATGCATCGAAGTACTACCAGCAGAAAGCCGTCAAAGACCCGGCGGGTCGGTTTAGCTACACCGACTACTTCACAAACACCGCCGCCGCCGGAAGCAAAGGTCAGAAGCAATATGTTTATGACCCGAAGAACACCACGTTTACGGGAACGGGTGGAACAGGCGATGCCTGGAAGGGGACGATTGCTCCAACCAGTGCCTCTACGTATTGCGGAACCTTCCAATACGACACTCAAGGTCGATGCTTGAACGTTTGGAAACTTCAAAGCACGACGACAACTCCTTGGACTTACGTTCAAACTCAATCGACTTACGGTATAGATGGTTACCCTACTTGGGGACAAGCGACTCAAGTTGTTGAGGACTTCGGCACAGGGCATATTCAACGAACCACCGTTAACAATCAATATACAAGTTGGGGGAAACCATGCTCCGTAACCGACGGACTCGGAAATCACTTTTATACGAACTATGACAATGACGGAAATGTCAACTATGTGAGTCGGACTGACTTTTCCCCAACCCCGTCGGTCGTGTCTTACACGTATGGAACTTCAGGAATTAACAACGGCGTTCCAGTCACTGTGACGGATGGCTTGACCGGTGTTACCCAGTCGATAACGTATCAGTCATCAGGAGGCGGCATTGGCAACGTCTCGGAAGTAGATCAGACCGGTGGATTAAATCCAGCCTATCAGGTTGGAAGTTCTGGAATTCATGGCTATTCCACAATTTATGGTTACAACGCCATCGGTGACCGGACAAGTTCAACGTACGTTACGGCGAATGGCACGATCACTTGGCAGTATGGCGACTATGTCGAACTTGGCACGAATGACAATCCAAGTCGAGTTTTCCAGACACTCACGAAGCTAACCGGCGCAGTGGGATCGGCTCCGACTGCTGAGGAGATGGACTACCAATACGACTCTAGGGGGCGATTGACGGGAGCTGCTTTTGCTCAGACGCCATACACTGGATTCACTCCAAGCGGATCGAGTCCGTGGTACGACTCCACTCATCCCGCCCAATCTCGAGCTCGGGCTTACTACACCTACGACGCCGCCGGCCGGATGCTTAACTGCGACCATTATTGGGACACGCTTGTTTCGGGGACGCTCTATTACGGAACAAGCCCTGAGATCATCGGTAACGACTGCGCCTACGACGCTACGTTGGGACTCAAGACGACTTCAACTGTCACGGACAACACGGTCAGCACGCCGTCGCTGACCGGGACTTACAGCTATACGTATGATCCGCAGTTTGACTATCTGGCAACTGCTTATTCCTCCGACGTTGCTGGCACCGGCACTCAGAGCTGGAGTTACGATGCAGCAGGGAACCGGACCGATTCGGTAACGGATAACCTGAACCGAACGACGAGCATTGGGGGAGTTTCAACCACTTGCGATACCTTAGGGAATCGGTTGACCCGAGGCTCAACCACCAGTTACTCATGGGATGTTCTAAGCCGTATGAAGCAGGTAGTAAATTCTGTTGCAACAACGAATTACGAATATGGCGCAGATGGGCTTAGATCCCACAAATCTAATGCCCCAGGGACGATGGTTACGGAATATTACCATGATGGTCAGATGCCGATGGAAGACGCGGCGATTAACGGCACCGGTCTTACTGTTACACGTTACGGTCTGGGTGCTCGTGGAATTGACTACGA
>CAIUHP010000006.1 GCA_903899015.1 uncultured Armatimonadota bacterium
AACCACCTCCGGCTACAGGGGCTCCGGTGTTCTAGGGGAGGAGACCGTCGATAGAGGTCCGATGGTTTGGGCAACGCTCGCAAATGGGTAGGCGGAGGCACGAACCACCTCCGGCTACAGGGGCTCCGGTGTTCTAGGGGAGGTGGCCATCGATAGAGGTCCGATGGTTCGGGTGTTAGAAACTCTCGTTTCGCATGGCCCATTTTAGGCCGTGGGGGAAATCTGTTACGGATTTGATGCCGTAGGCTCCTCTTCGGATTCTTTGGACGAGAACTCCTTTGGCTTTCCAGCCTTGGGCGCTGAAGGGCTCGTAGTCTTCGTTGAAGCTGTAAAGCTGAAGATCCTCGCCTTTGCCTCGGATGGCTTTGACGCAGTCTTCGCCGTCGTTGTAGGCGTGGATAACGTCTCCGATCTCGAATCTTCGGTCTTCAAAGACGGCAATATCGTTTGGCAGCAAGATGTTGGCCATGCTGTAGCCGTTGATGATCCTTCCCCATCGCTCGAAGTCGCTACCCCAATCGAGGACTTCTTCGTAATCCAAGTCCATGTTGTGGGAGGTTGGATTGCCAGCGGGAATACCCGCGTAGATTGGAATAACGCGGACCCCAGTTCGTCGGACTTCCAGATTTCGCTCAAGCGGGCCTTGACCCGAAAGAACTTCGATCATCTGATCGTAGACCCCGGGATCTCGAGGACGGCTCCCTTCAGGTGCTAACCAACTGTTGATACTGGTATGGTTCACGCCGATTTTCTTGGCTAACCATCGGTTGGATAAGCCGTATTTTGCCAGCAAAGATTCAATCGTCCTGATGCGGTTGTCTGGGTTGACGGGCATGTTCGAAGTCTCCTGAATAATTCTATCCACATTATACACAAATTCTTTCCAAGTGGAAAGAATCGTGTTAGAATGGATTTAAAGACATTTCAAAGGGAGATAGGTATGAACGAACGAAAAGACGAATGGACGCCGCGTTGGCTGGTCGAAGCATGGGGATTGAGGGCGTATGGAGCACTCACCACGCCTTGGAAACTTTCCACTGGAAACCGCGCGATTACCGATGACGAGAGTCAGGCGGCTTGGTATGTGGAGCATACGGAAGGGTTCGAAAAGGCAAAAGAGGTTTTGGTTTGGAAGTATCAGCGATGCCGAGAACTGGCGGACTTCCCTGTTCGCGGTCCCGGCGAGACGTTGGCGCGAGCCCTGCTCCGCCGCTGCTGGGGCGGGTTGCTCGGCCGACCATCGTATCAGGTAGCCCGACTGATTCACGACGAGTTTATGAATACGCTAGCCGATCGAGTTGCACGGGAGCCGTTCCGTCCGATCCGGGTTGAGGAAGAGCCGGATGCGTGCGAGGTCGCGGCGTAGAGCGCAGGAGGGGGATGTCCAAAATCCTGTAGACCGGGGATGGGTTATGCCCCAGTTTTGTTTGTCGTGGTTTGTGCCAACCTACGCAGATTCGGGCTTTGGAAGCGAAACCGGGGCGCATCTTCTTCATTTCTAGTGGTCTCCTGGAACCGGTCGCGTTCAAGATTCAGAGGGTGTCGATGCAGCAAGCATGTGAGCGAGTTGACCAGAAACTATACGCTTGCGCTGAAAGCGGGCGCGAATTGCGGATAAACCGGACGGTGTTTGCGAATTAACCCCGCGAGCCGAATCGCCAACTACCAGTTCCTAGTCTGGAGCGGCAACCAGTGGGTTGAGTTAGTCAAAGGCGAAAGTTGTCCCCTACCCGTCCAACTCCACACCATCCCCGAAACAAGAACCACCCGACTCAAGCTAACCCTGAAAGGATCACGAAAAGACTTCCGAATCTCAGACATCAGTGTTTACAACGAGCCGAAGATTTCGTGAACGTGACCGGTCCCCGGATGTTGACCCACCTAGAGTGTTAGTGCCTCTGCCTCCATTTTAACTAGATTTGCTTTGTAAGTCGCGGGAGAGATTCCTCCAAGTGCCGAGTGAGGACGACGTTTGTTGTAGAATTC
>CAIUHP010000007.1 GCA_903899015.1 uncultured Armatimonadota bacterium
CCGTATTGAATTCCGGAGTTTGTGGCACCTACGGGGCTGGTCGGAGGCACGAACCACCTCCGGCTACAGGGGTCTCTTTTAACGGGGAAAGGAGGCCGTCGGCAAAGGTCCGAAATGGGCAACGATACCAACGGGACCTTATCGATGGCCACCCCTAAGGTGCCGCGCGAGCCTCACGGAACCATCGGATACGGGAAACCTGGGGTGGTGTTATTTACACGGCCCTGGTTTCCGGAATGAATTCCGGGGGCCTTATGCGGAATGAATTCCGCGGACCGAAGCTAGGTCTTACCCACGACCGTTACCCACGGAAAGATATGACATTTGCTTTTGACAGTATCGATGACGTCTTCGTGACTTACGAAGGCAAGGTTTTTGAAGCCGGGGAATATCCCGACAAGCAGTTTTCCATCTCGGAGGAAGAGCTCGAGGCACGTACTCGAACCTTCAATGGGGTGGATTTGGACTTGGAGCATTCCCCATTTCGCGACCTGCTCGGGCACCGATTAGGGCGGCTCGAGAAAGTTTGGCGAGACGGGCGAGACGCCCTTGGACGGCTCTCAGTTCCCCGCTGGCTTCACGAGTTGTGCGGCGGCAAGCTTCAGACTTCTCTCACTTTTGACCGCGACAAGAACATCGTGGGCTGTGCGCTCACGTTGAGTCCACGCATTGCAGACGCCGAGGTTGTGGCGGCGTTTGCTACTTTTTCCCACACCAAAAAGGAGATCCCTATGCATTCATTAAAAGAGCGGCTTCGCGTGCTGTTTGGAAAGGCGCCGGAGGCGCTGGCAGAGGCTGGCATCGATCCGAACGAGATCGAACGCGTGGAATTTCGCGAACCCGAGCCACGGATTGACCCTGCGATTCAGGCTCAACTCACGGAGTTCAAAGCGACCAACGATCGCCTGATTGCGGGCCAACTAAACATGGCCGCAACCCTGTTCGCAGACGAATCCATTCGATCCTCGAAAGCGGTGCCCGCTCAACGGGACCAGCTGATCGCCCTTTTTCGAAGTGCGGCTTTGGCCGATGGTCAGGGCGTCATCCAGTTCTCAGAGACAGGACAGATTGTTGAGGGTGCCAACTTGGCAGCGCTTCGATCGTTGTTCCGGGACGCCCTTCCTCATTCGCTCTTTAGCACTCAAATCCCCAACGCAGACCCCAATCAGGAGAGTGGCGAACCCGACCAAAAGATGGTCGAAAAGCTTCGTCAAGCCACGGCGTTGGGACGCCAGACAATCAGAAAGGAGGCCAAATAAGTGCCGATTGCACCTTACGATATCTATACTCAGGCTGAGCTGACCCCGACGATGTACCCCGAGCGAATGCTGAAGGCATCGCTTCCGGTTGCGGCGAACCTGCATCTGGCAAAGGGGACGGTGGTTGGTTTGGTTACCACTAACTCCGTAAGCGACGTTCAGACGCTTACTCAAGCCAGTGCCACCGGAGGCACATTCACCCTCACTTTTGGGTTTGGAGCGGTGTATTCCACGGCTCCGATTGCTTACAACGCATCGGCAGCGACCATTCAAGCAGCCCTCCAGGCACTGCCGAACATAGGCGCGGGAAACATCCTCTGTACGGGTGGGGCTCTAGGAGCAGCCGGCGTTGTTTGTACGTTTGCGGGCGCTTTAGCCAACCAACCGCAGCCGATTTTCGCGGTCAATGGCGCGGCTCTGACGGGAGCGGGAGCAGCGGTTACGGTTGCGCACACCACCCCGGGCGTTTCTAACGGGTCGCTGGAAGCCTATGTTTCGACCAATACCGACGGTTCACAGACTCCGATCGGGCTGTTGGTCGTGGAAGTTGCGACCGATCCTCAAGGGAACGTGACCTACGGTCCGCTACCAACCGGCAACGGTTTTGGCTCGATTCGGCACGTTGCGCCGGTTGCGATTTCGGGCTATTTCAACACCGCCGACCTTACCGGCCTCGACGCAAATGCGGTTTCCAAGTTGGGCCGCCTTATTGATGGCACCACGTCTTCCGGCGTGCTCTGCGTGACAGGAGCCTAAATTTGAGCACATACGCATACGCACAAAACGCAGAACTTTCGATGATCCTTCAGGACAAGCTGCCGGTCCTCACGATGAAGGATCCGCTCTTTGAGCTCATGCCGATCAAGTCTAAGGATGTCGCCCGAGTCGTTTGGGACCAGCGCGGCAACTATGTGGGCCTCACCTCGGCTCGCAGCTACGACGGTGGCTATGGTCGAGTGAATCGAGAAGCCGTCAGCCGGTTCGGAGTCGATCCCGCTCCTTATGGTGATCAGAAGATCATGAGCGAGGACTGGCTGACCAACTCGCGACAAGCGGGTTCGTTTGGAAACGCAATCGACCTTACGGAAGGTCAGAGCGGCGACCAAGACCATTTGATTACCCGCATGATTCAGCGCGTGAAGCAGGTCGGTTGGACCCTGTTCACCACCGGCACTTACTCCGTGTTGGGACCGCTCGGGCAGTTGATCATGACGGATACATTCAATCTGTCGCCGTTCAATGTGGCCGTTGCATGGAGCAATGTTGCCACGGCGACTCCACTCTTGGATCTTCGGACCGCGAAGCTCCGACATCGTGGGCATAGTGTGAGTTTCGGTAAGAATGCGCGTTTGTTCTTGAACAGTCAGGACGTCAATAGCCTTCTTTCGAACACGAATCCCACGGACTTAGGCGCCAAGCGTGTGATCACGGCGAACGCAGGAGCTCAGCCGATGACCCTCGCGGATGTCAACCGCTATCTCATTGAAGCGGACCTTCCTCAGATTGTCGAATACGACGACTCCTACTTGGATGAAACCGGTACGGTGCAGATGTTCATTCCCCAAGGTTACGGGGTTTTGGTGGGGGCTCGCGATTATGGCGATCCGGTAGCGGAGTTCATTTTCACCCGCCATGCCGACCTGATTCGCTCCGGTTCGAAGTTGGGAATGGGAGATTTCTCCAACGTTTACTACGACTTTGAACTGAAGAAGAACCCGGCGAGCGGTGTTTCGACTTTGGCGTTCAACGGAGCGCCCGCTTTCTACTTCCCGTCGGCCATTGTGCCGTTCCGGTGCTAGAAAGTGCGGTTGGTGATCTTACAGTCGGTCGGGCCCTTTGAGCCCGGCCAACGAGTTTCCGCGTCCAGTTTCCCGCCAGGGACCGACTTCGAAAGGCTCGTGCGGTTGGGGGCGGTCGAGAAAGCCCGCCGGGGACGGCCACCGAAGCACATTACTCCTGAGGCGAAGAAATAGTGTTTACCTTCGATCCGACTCTTTCGTCCCTTCGAGATCAAATTCGACTCCGGCTCGCGGACACCGATGCTTCGGCGTCGGTGTTTGCTGACGAGACCATTGATGCGATGTTGGCGATGTATTCGTACGACGAAGCGTGCGCTCAGTTAGCGGAGAGCGCGGGCGCCGAGTTCGCCCGAAAGGCCTCGATTATCGACAATGGCCCGCTTCGCTACGAGTATCAGGAGCGGTCGGCGTTCTTTACCAATTTGGCGAAGTCGGTTCGGTCGCTCGCGATGCCCGCGCCTGGGTCTCCCCCGTTTACCGGCGCGACGTTTGGCTCTTTTGAGTTGCCTAGCCTTGACCGATATCGGACCGATTGAACCATGCCTCTACAAATCAAACCTCACACGATCATGCTGCGAACGGAAAGCCAGACTTTGGGTTCCAATAGTGTTCTGAGCAATCCGGCTCCCGGTGCGTTCGGAGCCGCGATTAGCTGTTGCGCGGTTCCCCTCAAGCCAACCGAGTCGTTTCAACGGTTCGGAGTTGTCCTCCTAAATGCTTGGACCGTCACGTTAGAAATTGCGGATGCGGCCTCGATCCGACCTCAAACGGAGGTTCGATTTTCGGGGCAGATCTACTCGGTGCAAGGGGGGGTTGAGATCCACCAAAACGGAGACGAGGCAGATTGCGCGGTCTTCGTCATGCGGCAACTACAGTTTCCGGAGGCAGCATGAGCCATTCTCTCATGACGGCGTCGATCATGGACGCCATTCGGGCCGCGATCGTCTCGGCTTGGGGAGCGATGCCGATTTCTTTCGGCACTCCGTTGCTGCCGATTCCCTCGGTCCCTCATGCGGTTTTGCATTGGGACACCGTTGAAATCTCGTTTTCGGGCCCGGGCGCGACGGTCGGAGGAGTGTCGCAGCGGAATCGGTTCACGATTCTGGGTCGATTCCCCTTCCCCTCCGACCCGAGCCAGGTTATTTCTCTTCAAAAGGTCGTGCAGGCGAATCTGCTGATCTCGGCCTTACAGGGCGGTCCGAATTTTGACTCGGTTGGACTGTTGCCTTTGGTCACGCAAGTCTCAGCGGAGACGCCGGACGATCTGAATGAAAAAGTGTTTAGCGTTATGCTTCGTTTCGAGGTCGTGACACTCGCCTAAGAGCGCTCCATTACTATGTCAAATCCATTAACTTCTCTCAATTTCGCTGCTTTTAGTATTGGTGGCACGGACATGTTGGCTTTGTTGCGGACGTTTGCTTTTTCGGTGGAGAACGAGCAGGTGGACGCGGCGGGGCTGGCGGATCGATATGTGGTTCATCAGGTGGTCAAACAATCGCAGTCGGCTGAGTTCACGGTGTTCGTGAATGGGTCGGGCGGACTTCGAGCATCTAATTTGGACATCACGCTTTGGTCGATTGGTGGGACCGCTTATTTGGGCGCGATTCGGGCAGGGTCGATTGTTGCGACCACCGAATCTCGCGATCGAAGCGGGATTGCGGACGCTTACCAGTTCCCTAATGCCACCCGCACCCAGGTGGAAGTGCGAACCGAAAAGCTTGTGATCGTTTCGGCTCCCTTTGTCGAGTCACTCATGACCGGCTCCATCTCGAGCTTCAACGTCACCGCGACGATTACGTTCGCCGGGTCGGCCTTCAGTTGCCCGATGTCGATCAAGAGTGCTCGCCATTCCATTTCTCGCGACGAACTTCAGATGGAGGAAGTCGTGTTGACGCTGGCAGGAACGCCCACCGGACCTAGCGACAGCAGTTTGCTCGGCAATATTTTGCTGGGGACTTCCCTCGTTTCTCTTTCGGCGGCGACGGGCGGCGGAACCTATGCCACGGGCACTGGCCAAACCGCGCTCATTGATCGTCTGACAACCTCGTTCAAGAACGCGGCTCTCGTGCAACAGACTGGGACGCTCACGATGCAGGGGGCAGGAACATGGACCGCGTAATGACTCAATCCCCCTCACCTTCTCCACTTTTTGAAGCCCTGTTTGATCGGTTACCGGTTCAGGCAGAGGTCTTCTCGGTAACTCTCCCGGGTGGCGAAACGCTTCGGTTTCGGTATTTACGAAGCCGACAGGCGCTTAAAGCCATTCGGCAGGCTGCCCACCTCTTCGCGGATTCGCTGACTGAAGTGAACTGCCCAGAAGGCCTACGCGGCTTTCTCACATCCGACTTTGAGACCCTGGTTTGGGTCTATTTCTTGGGTTATTTGTGCCTGGATGGCGAGGCCAACGACTTCTTGAAGATGCAGCATTTGTTCCCGGTGCTGTTCGATCAGATCGTAGAGGAAGTTCAATCCGCGCTGGCGGGCGAAATCGCGGCCCAGGAGTCCAGTCATGAAACCTCCTCCTAAACCCACCAAACTTGGCCGCATCTTGGAGCGGCTCGCCTCGTCAGACGCAAATCGGCGAGCGACTCCATCTCCTCGCACCGTGAACCGGGAATTCACTCAGAAGGTCGTCATGAGACGCCCGAAAGAGAGTTCACGCGCCACCCCTATCGAATCGGTTGATCAATCGAGGCATCTTCCGCCTCAGCTCAGGCCGACTCGGGAGGAAGAAGGGGACACCTTCGTTCATTTGCAGGCTCAACCGCCCCATGCACCCACCGCAACCGATCGGAAGGTCGACACGCCGCCCCAAGTTCCTGTTTCACGAATGAAGCCTCAGGCGTTTGGCGGGGACGAGATGGGAAAGGTGGGGATCACTCCGATTGAAAAATCCGGGATGGCCAAGTTGGCGCGGCAACCATCCGGTCCGACACGGCATTTGGTCGATGCGATTACGCATTACGTCGACGATCGGGTTGCGAAACATTTCGCGGATTTGATTCGGCAAGGGGTTCTGTAGGTGCGATTCGCGCGGTTTGGTAATTGGGTTTAGGGAGGAGGTTTCTTGGTTTCCGGAATGAATTCCGGGGGCCTTATGCGGAATGAATTCCGCGGACCAGATGGGTTGGAGATGGGTTTTTGTTATGCTTTCTTTACTTCTTGATTCTTCCCAAAATCGACTTGGAACCGACTCGATGAGCGTTTTGGTTTCGGGTCGAGATTGGGCGCCGACTTATGCTCAAGATGTCTGGGTCGACCCGATTACGAACACGTGCATGTTGCAACCAACCTGCTTCACACCCGCTTGGGCGACTTCGAACTCGGGCGCGACGGCCAAGTTGGCGCTCTCGGATTTCACACTGACTCCCTCTTCCAATTGGGGGACTCACAACCCCGATACGGGCGGCCCCTTCTTCCAATACCTTGGGCCGTCGGGCAATACCGGGGGACTAAAGGGTTCGACCACGGCGCTGATGCCGGCGAACCAACCCATGGTGATCGAGTGGTTTAGCCAACCGACCACCAACGCACCCTACGCCGTTTTCGAGTGTGGTTGGTCCTCAACCGGCGATGGCACGGTCGGGGTCTCGCTTCGATTCTATGCCGATGGGCGAGCGGAAGTTTGGAAGTCCAATTTGATGGTCGGCTCCTACTCCATTGGCGGCAACCAGCCCGACTATTTCAACGCTTTTCATCCGGTAGCGACTCAGCTGGGCGGAGGGGCTACCCCCCAATCGCCAAGGGTGGGTTACCTCCAAACGGTTCTCATCCCTTGTCGAGACCGAGAGCTATTGGTCGTTTCGAGCATGGGAGGCGGCTTTGCGCACATCTTTGAAGACTTGGCGGAAGGGGTCGCGGGCCTGACCATTACGGACCATGCTCCGTTTTGGTTCAACATCCCCGCGCCGACTCAGGCAACCGTTCGCATCGCGACTCTCCAATATCGGGCGACGGGCACGATTTATGGCGTTCCGAGCAGTTGGCGCAACGCGCCTCCGCTCAACCTTTCTCAAGATCCGGTTCATGGAATTGATGCTCAGATCGAGGTGTTTCACTCACTGACCACGGCGGGCGCGTTCTCTGCGCATGTGATGAACCCGGGCAATCCGCCGACCGCCAACACGCCCCCTTTGCTTCCCGTTCAGCTTCAAATTCAGCTTTCAGGGGGACCGAGCGTGACTCCTTTTGTTTATGGAGCGCGCGCCTACTACGATGCAATTTCGGTTGCCACAACCTCAGACTTGGGCGAGCCTTTGGAACTGCTCCCTTATACCACCAGGTTCCATTTAGACGTTTCGGATACCGTCGGCGGTACAAGAGCCTCGATAACATTGATGCAGCCATCCGCCATTGCGGCGGCGGGCGGGGTCGGCATTCTTACTCAATGCCACCGCCCGATTCAGGTCAGTGACGAGTACGGAATGATCTTGGATGGGATTTGCGAACCTCCTCACTGGGCGGACGCTTATGGGTTCGATTCAGCTGGTACCGACCGAAATCAGGAGATCGAGATCGAAGCTCGTGACGCTTGGAAACTAGCGGAGGAGATGTTTTTTAGCGATCCGATCCCCCTTGACGGACTTTCGCTTGCGGACGCGTATCTACTCGTCGCGACCGCCATCGGCATCCCCGCAAGTCAGGTTTACGTTTCTCCCGCGGCGGCATCTTTCACCCTCAGCAATGCCGGTTCGGCTTCGGGCGGAACTTGGAATGTGCTGATCGATGTGGGAGACCGGGGTTCGGAGTGGCTGGATCGGCTGCACCAAACCTATGCGGCGACGTGGTTTCATGGTTTCCGTCCTCATCCCTCTTCCCCAACTTCCCCGCCCATTTTGTGCCTCATTGATCCCGCCGATACCACCGCCGGTTACGCCTTGCCGAGTGCGGCGAGTGTCACTCTCTACAGATCGATTGGGGAGGCTTTGGCGTCGGGGAATCCGGCCATTCACCCTTCCAACGCCTATCGGTTTGTCTATCGCGCCTTCCGAATGCAGATTCTGGAGCCGGAGACGAACGATATTTGGGTGGTGGGTTGCGAC
This sequence comes from uncultured Armatimonadota bacterium, assembly GCA_903899015.1. GTDB lineage: Bacteria > Armatimonadota > Fimbriimonadia > Fimbriimonadales > Fimbriimonadaceae > Fimbriimonas. The sequence goes on from CAIUHP010000007.1 coordinate 8,101, forward strand.
CCACGCACTCAAAAGCCGATTGTGGTTCATAAGCAAACGTCCGCGATGGCCGCCGACGCGGACCCGACCGTTTTGCCCTCCAGTCGGTCGGCCAACTGGCTGGGATTTCTTCGCAAATATGGCTGGGTCGATCCGACCTTGACCACGGCAGACGCGTGTGAATATGTCGCGAATCTCTTGGCGGGGCGGTTGCCCTTTGCAAGAGAGATCGTGGAGTTTGAAAGTGAGTATCTTCCCGGGGTTTGGAGGGGCGATCTGGTCACCCTCGACCGAGGCGCGAGTCACTCGCCGGTAACGGTTCGAGTCAAAACGTTCGCGGGCTCCTTTGAGCATCTGGGCACGTTTGGCTCATCCAGTTCGCCCGACGCGGTGTGGCGGCCATGCCGATTCATTGGCGAATCGACACCCATCGTGGCCCCTCTCGATGTTCACGGCACCAGCCTACGGGCAATCGCGACCAATTGGCACAACCTCAAAGCGTTGTCCAAACAGCGGGTTTTTGAAGGAGGTCCAGCCATCGCGCGCCGTCCAATTTCAAGCCTGCGCACCGTTTAATCCCGTAGCCGCCGGATGGTTCGTACCGGCGACGGAGTTAACGGTTACGCGAGACCGTGTCGGTCGATACCTACAATGTTTCGGGCGGGTGGCAGTAAGTCGCCGGTACGAACCATCCAGCGGCTACGGGGACATATTGGGAGTTGATTGGCAAACCGGTACGACGCAGACACATGCGGGAGTTGGTAGGTTAGTTTTGGTTATCATCCTTTACTTTGTCCGGTTTCCCAGATCACGTCTTCCAACTTGAAACCAATCGAACCGCTCAGAGGATAGTCGTATGGATCCTCTACAATGTTGGCTCGGACAGGGTTGTTAAATATATAGAACATCTTTTTTCTCCACTCGTGTTCACTTCGGACGATTCGGTCATGATAGTCGCCTTGCCATTTGTATCCTACCGATGAATTGTAGAGATACCTTCCGCTCTTGAGTTTGAATGCGTCCATGGCAAGTTTTCCATTCGCAGTTTCCGACATACCGAAAGTGAGAACGTGGAGATGGTCAGGCATAAAGCAGTAGATCGGAGCCAAGCAGTCAAAGCGCGCTAGCTGTTCAGTTAGCAGTTCGACATGACGGTAGATATCTGCTTGTTCAAAGAAGACCTTTCGATTTCCGTCAACACACAAGGTGAACGAAATCGAAATCTTGCCGATATATCGTTCTGGTGGCAGACGATGTTTTTTGTCACGATATTCCGACATCGGAAAGATTGTATCAAAGGATTCGATGATTCCGCCGAGCGGGTGGCGTAGCCGCCGGATGGTTCGTACCGGCGACCTGTTAACGGTTACATGAAACCGTGTCGGGCGTCACCTACAATGTTTCGGGTGGTTAGCGTAGCCGCCGGATGGTTCGTACCGGCGACGGCGTTAACGGTTACGTGAGACCTTTGTGCCTTCCTACAATGTTTCGGGTGGTTGGCGTAGCCGCCGGATGGTTCGTACCGGCGACCTGTTAACGGTTACATGAAACCGTGTCGGGTGCCTTCCTACAATGTTTCGGGTGGTTGGCGTAGCCGCCGGATGGTTCGTACCGGCGACGGAGTTAACGGTTACATGAAACCGTGTCGGGTGTCACCTACAATGTTTCGGGTGGGTGGCGTAGCCGCCGGATGGTTCGTACCGGCGACCTGTTAACGGCTACGTGAGACCTTTGTGCCTTCCTACAATGTTTCGGGTGGTTGGCAGTAAGTCGCCGGTACGAACCATCCGGCGGCTACGGGGACTTATTGGGGATTCGCTCGTTTTGTGGTTTCCGGAATGAATTCCGCGGACCGGCGCGGGAATTGGAGGTGAGATGGCATTTAGAACTGGACGCAGTAGGACGCTCTCGATCTCGGGGGCGATGGCGGGGGATTATTCGTTTTGCATCGACACCGAGTTGATCGGTGTGCCGACCGCGACACACACCAAGCAGGCGGCGGGGTCGGTTCAGGCGGGTTGGGGGACGGGGGCGATCGTGAGTTGGCAACAGGCCCCCACCACCCCGACGGTTGGCGGCAACCATTTTTACGGCACCACGGTTTCTGCTTCGGATGGGTTTGGACACAGTGGATCGAACCAAGCCGGTTCCTATATTCACCAGTCCATCGGTCCCGGAATCAACATCGACTGGGAGCTTTCGGCTACCGGAACTTGGTCATTTTCTTGCGACGTGGAAGAGTGGGCGGAGGTTTACACGCCCACGTCCAGTACCGTTCTTTCTGGGTCCAGCTTTCCCAATTTTGGGGGAACGGCTCAGGCAGACGGCTTGCCGGCAAGCGGGATTCGTTACTACGAATTAGCCAAGGTCGGAGGCACTTTGAGCGTGCATGTGGACTTCGGGGGCGCCAGCGTCACCCTTTCGAACCCGATTGCGACCGCTTTTCCGATCAGCTACGACCAGATCGGCATCGTCAACAGCAACGTGTTTGGCGCGTCCAATGTCTACACCGGAACCTCATCGGTATCGCTGGACGCGGGAGTTTCGTTGCCAAGCATCACATGGACGGATACCGATTCCGACGGCACCTCAACCGCGAATGCGCTCGGAACGACCCTCACCGTCCAAACCCAAAACTCCCCCGGAGCGACCGCAGGTGGCCATGGATCGGCTTCGGCGGCTGCCGCCCCCTCCACAAACTTTTCGTTGGATGGTCGACTCCGATGTTTCGATCACGACTTCCCTTCTCCCGGACACACGCTTCGCATTCAATCGAAGGCGTCGGCTACCCAAGACCTCGTCCTGAATTCCACGGGAACCACTTCATGGATTCAGAACGCTTACAACGTTGCGGCAACCCTGCAGGGGGTGAACTACGGTCCGAGCGCGGTTGACGAGCGAGGTCCCGTGTCGTGCTGGATGGTTGGTTTGGGCGCGGATGATGCTCGCGATTGGCGCTGCATGTTCCGGGGTTTCCGCTGGGATGCCATCTCGCTTACCCGCGCATCATCCGTCGTGATTGACCCTTGTTCGGCTCTCACCCATTGGACGGCAGGCGCTCACACGAGTCTTTCCATTGCGGGAGGATCGGTAAAAGCAACCGCAAGCGGGGGAACCGGTTCGTTAAGCCTCGCGGTGCCGACATCGGTCCGGATTTGGGAGATTTATCGCTTTCTTCAGATCTCAGGCTCTTTCGACCCTGGTTACACGATGTCGCCACCGACGATTTTAACCTTACAGGTCAGTCTTGCGGGAGAATCGTGGGACTTAACGTTCGGAACCTCCTCATCGTCGCCCCAACTCGACCTTTGCTGCGCGACTGCGGATACCGAGTCCAGCGAGGGGATTCAGACGCGTTTTCCCATTGCCAGTCCGGGGATCTTTCCTACTGCTTACGATCCTTTGACCGCCTACAAGATGGGATGGGGAGTGCAATTTGCAGATAGCCTGACGATTTCTGGCATTCCCGATGGCATGTCGATCACCTTGAGCGGGATCGAGTTGGTCACTTCATCCAACCCGGCACACCAATCGGCGATCACTCTGTTGGAGCCGTTTCAGGCGTTTGTGGACGGTTGGACCTCTCCCACCGACAACACCTTGGTCCAACCGTATTGCCTCATTGAGTCGGATGATCGAGTTTGCGATTTGCCGGCTTTGGCTCATGTGGTGCCGTTTATGTCGGCGGACAGTTACGTTTGGTATTCCATCGCCCAGCTTCAAGCGATGTTGGCGGTGTTTCCCGGACTGACCGCGACGCTTCTGCCGGACCCTTCTGATGGATATCACGGAAGTGGATTAGCGGCTCTGCTGTTAGGCGGCGAGGGTGCCACCTTGGACTTCAGCACGGTGCTTTGGACTGACTGGATCGATCAGCCGATCGGCGGAGCATTGCCAGCCCAGGACTTGTGGGATGAGGTCCAGGTGTATCCAGGGGCGGGAGAAGTGTGGTCGCAGTCGGGCGCTTATGCCTCCACGATCCCGCTGCATGTCAGTAAGTCGCTGAGGGCGCAAGCGTGGGGACTTGGTTTCAATGGTGCAGGAGCGGCCCAATCGGGCATGCCGATTGTGGTTTATGAAACGGCCACTCCCTCAATCACCGAAGGCACGGGAACCACCAACTCGCTCGGCTTTTACCTCTCTGAATCACCGTGGATTTTTGGCAACGTCGGCACCACGATTGAGCTTCACACCGGTTCGATTCCGTACCTCAGCGTAACCGGCACCCCGGAGAATCGTAGCCGACTGCGGGCGAGTTTTCGCGCGGTCTTGGCGGCGAGCCTTGGCAACGGATACGACGTTTCAAACAGCTTGCGCCACGTTCGAACGACGATTTCGGGCACCCATATTTTGATGGGAACGGCGGATAACGTTTTGCCTCAAACCTGGGTGGATCGCGACACCGGTCTCGTCGGCACTTGGGCTCGACCCCGCTTTGCGGACCACGGCCCGAACTGGCCGATCGGTTTGTTTTACGGGGACGGTTCGACGTGTACCTTTTCTCAGTCGTTTGACGAGGGCCTCACTTGGGGAGTTGGCATCAGCATGGCATCAGGCAGTTTCGGTGATTTTGAGGAAGGGGCCAACGGCCTGCGCTGGCTGTTTAAGCTCGACTCCTCCGATGGAGGCGCAACCTGGGATGTTTGGGGCAAGGTCCTCGATGCTCAGTTGAACGTCGTGCGCAATTGGACGATCACATCCGTTACCCACGTCGACAACGCGCCGATCGCAGTCCGAGAGAGTCCCGCGAACCAGGGTGCTTGGCACCTCGGGCTCCTCGTTTCGGTCGGCGGCGTACCGACTTTGTTGTTTTCGTTTGACGGCCTTACGTTCGCGTAGGCCACGCGTTAGCCAATGATCGATTTTCCCGCGTGCAACTTTTGCACGCGGCTTTTTTTTAGGTCCGGGATGGACCGAGGAGACGTTTATGCTTCTTTCACTTTTGGCGGCCCATTTGGCTTTTCAGACCATTGCTTGGAACCCGCTCACTTTTACGATGGTGGACCTTGGCGGATCGGGAGACACGGTCGCGGTTGGCTTTTATGATCCTTTTGGGAACGTTTGTCCGATGACGGATGCGGCGGGGGTTCAGTGGGGATCGGTGACGTTGACATTGTCGGCCGGTCAGAAAACGGGTTTGGCTGCGTTGCTTCTTGCGTCGAAACCGGACGGTTCGAATTTGTTGGTTTCTCTCCCGAAGAATGTAGCGGTGTGCCGAGCTGCGGTATTGACAGGGTCCGCGAATGTGCAGACCTTGGGCTGGTCCACCGGAGGTACGACGGATGGGTCCGTGGGTCTGGCCGGTTCCGGGTGCAACATTATGCCGAGGGTTTCCGTTCCGGACCGATGGTACGTCGGCGACAGCGGCCAGGTGCTGAAATGATCCGGTTGTTCATGGTATTTGTCGCAAGTCTGTGCCTGGTCAGCGGTTCCTGGGGCCAACTGACGCGGGGGCAACTGACTGGTGTTCTTGGAAGTAAGCAACCCGGATTATTCTCGGATCTCGAAACTGGATTAGGCATGCTACAAATTTCGGGATCGTCAACGACTGGCCAAGCGGCAACGGTCTCTGTCAATAACAGTTCGACTTTCGCTGGTTGGTCTACACCCGTTGGTGTCGTTGGCAGGCAGTTCAATTACTTCGATTGCATCGTCACAGCGTGGGATCGCTCATCTATGCCGACATTGGCGAGGGGGCAGGTTCTGCCGACTTTCACGATCACCAGCGCAACGAACGCTTCTCCAATTGTTGTCGCTTACACTCCTTCTTTTGCATCAAACATTCCAGGAGTAGCAACCGGCAATATCGTTCGAATTTCTAACGTCACAGGAAACACGGCTGCAAATGGAACTTGGACGGTTACAACTGTGGACTCGACACACTTTTCGTTGAACAGCTCGGCTGGAAATGGCGCTTATATCTCAGGAGGTGTAGCAGTTGACACGGCTATTGTGCTTGCCGAAGGTTATGCGTCCCTCGCGAACCTTTTTCTGGCAACCGATACGATAGTTCGAGTTAACCTTAACAGAACCGTTACCGATACCACCGACGCGTTGGTCTGCCAGTGGATTACAGACGGTCATACCGGCCGAACCCTACTCGCAAGTCAAGCTACTTACTCAAGCGCGACCTTTGCTCAAAGTGCATATACGACCGTGACCGGATTTCAAACGGTGCCTACATCGTGGAACCTCGACGGTTCTCAAAGCTGCCAATGGGTCCGCTTTGGAATGGGTCCGGTGATTTCTTCCTTTGATGATGGTTCAATCGCGACGACGATACCTGCCTCAACAGCCTCAACAATATCTGCTTTCGGTGGTCCGGTTGGAACGCAGCCAGCTTTCTGTCGTGCTGAATTCGACGTCACACCTTCAACGGTTGGTTCGGCTTTGCCCACTGCATTCCGGTTTAGAGTGAGATTGAACAATGCGACGGGCACGATTCTTTCAGACAAGGTAATTCAAAGCGTTCCTCTGATGGTAGGACAGTGGCGACGGTTGCGCTTTGATCTGCTGACGACAGTTTCGGGTGGCACTCAAAACCTTTGGTTCGAGTTGATCGGAAATCAGGCCTTTGGAATGCGGATGCTTAATTTGAACACATTCCCAATCGCTTCGGGTTATGCCCAGGCTCAATACCAAACGACGAACTCAATCGACGGAAACTCTTGGAGCAACAATGGATCGCAATATTCACCTTATGCTCGGCTTTCGACGATGGACTATTCGGTCTACACTACGAACGGTGCCGAAGACACTAAGTATTCACTTCAGCAGATAGCTTTGGCTTCGACTCAGCCAACGCTTCTAATTCCTTCACAGCTTTATGCTGTGGCAGGTGGACCGGAGACTTGGCTTCAGTGGGACAACGTCTGCACAAACGGCTATGGCATTGGTTCTTGCGAGAATTTCTACGGATTCTCAACGACGTGGACCAAGGCAGTGCAATTCAACCAAGGCTTGCTCTATCAGCCTCTTAGCGGTGACACTGGCTCATATTCAGTTCCTATTACAGTTTGGCATGGGGGCTTTCCTTGGCAAACGATCACTCCAACGATGACCGTTGTTGCCGCATCCAACGGATCAGGAACCACGAGAAAAATTCTGACCATCGGAGATTCGACAACTGCTGCTGGTTACTACTTGGCCCAAGCAAAGAGGCTTTTTGACGCTGGGTCTGGCCTTTCGGTGACGTTGCTAGGCACGAAGTCTCAGATGGTTAATGCAGCGGATGGAACGTCCGAAACGGTTCTAAATGAAGGCGTCTCCGGACAATCAGCGACTTGGTTCTACACTAACGCTTCGTCGCCATTCGTGTTTGTAGGTGCTTTTAACTTTTCCACTTATATGAGCAACAACTCATATTCGATGACGGCCGGAGACTGGGTGTTAATCAGCCTCAAGATCAATGATGAATTCAACTTCACGACAGACTCAGGTGTTCAAGGTGCCATAACCACGAGGCTTGCTGCGATCAATGGGATGATCGCCTCGATTCACGCTTACAACCCAAATATCAGAATCGGGATACTCTCTGGCATCCCTCCCTATCGAACTCAAGATGGTTTTGGGATGTACTACGGTAACGCTTCGCAGATTGCTCGAAACCGTTACAGACGCAACTGGGAGATGGTCGAGAAGTTTGACCTGATGACATTCGACAACGCAACCCAGGTAGCGGCCAAGGTCTATTACCTTCCGTTCGGTTGCAACTGGGACACCAAGAATAACCAGCAGACGGCAAACATTGTTGCTCTCACGGTAAGCGGCGCGACGAATGCCAGCCCGATCGTTGTCGCTGTGTCAGCGCCTTGCCAAGTGGTTACAGGTGACTCAGTTGTTGTTGCTTCGGTAGGTGGCAACACGGCTGCGAACGGAACCTTCACGGTTACTCAGGTCGACACGACTCACTTCAAGCTCAACGGCACGGCTGGCAACGGTGCCTATACCAGCGGTGGGACTGCGACGGTCCCGGTCCATGCCAACATGAGAAACGGGACACAGATCACACGGGATTCCAACTCGGTACACCCTGCAAATAGCGGTTATTACCAGCTCGGGGATCAGCTTTGGGCTGCTCTGATGGGTATTGGATAGAACCTAAGCTCCTAGCACTTCGGCCCCAACTTGTAAGTATGTCTTACAAGTTGGGGCCATTTTTTGTTTAGATGCCTCATGCCTTTGACAATGCCCGGTGAAGTTGACCGCTAAGGTATTGACGATGGCAGGTTTATGCCGACCGAAGCTGGCTGGACTTTCCTTAAGTTCGTTGGCATCGTTTTACCACGTGGAACGAGTGGTATTTTGTTGACGGAACTGAGCATGATCGACCGGTCGAAAAAGTGCAGTTCGACTATCCTTCGATGGACTCGAAGATACCAACTAAGTGAGTTTGGCCTTAAGCGAAAGGGCTGGCCGCTCGATCAGCCACCAAGATGCGCAAGCTGAAACGGTCGTAGCAAGGATCACAAACCCGATCTCGGGCCAAGATCCTAGCTCTTTCATTTGAACCACTACGTTTATCCAAACCATGTGATACAAGTAGATCCCGTAGCTTAGGTCCATTTTCCTCAAAAGTTTCTCACTCAGCCATGGCGCAGTGAATGCACAAGACACTACAACAAGGGCAAGAACCGGGAGCGCGATCGCTTGGGGCGCAGTAATACTGGGGATACTCGTTAGCAAGAACCCAAGCCCGATATATCCGGCAATCAATAACAATCCTTTCCCTTGGAGTATTGGCTTGATTCGCTCTATGTTCCTTTGAATCAAGACGCCAAGCAGAAACATCCATACGTGAGGGATGAACGTTGCATGGAGCGTCTTGGAGCCGGGATCGGCGAAGCTTGCGGCCATCGAAGCAACGCAAAGGGTTCCTAAGACCACATTGAACGGCTTCGCTTTCGACATCAAATAGATGCAAGGCACGATCGCGTAAAACTGCAGCTCAACCGGAATCGTCCAAAGACTTCCGTTAGGATTTCCAACTCCGTATCCTCTTAACGAATCAGGCGTCCAAGCTTGGCCGATAGTGAGTTGCGCAAGTATCCATAAAGGAGGAAGTGACTGGTGAAAGACTAGCAATACCACCACTGTTACCAGAAGGCAAGCCCAAAGACCGGGGAAGATCCTCAAGGCTCGATTTCGCAAATAGGACAAGAAAACAGGATTTCTTTCCCAGCTTGCTGAAACAAGAAACCCGAGATTGCAAAGAAGATGGAGACGCCCGGGAACCAGCTAATCACGGTCAACAGCGACTGATCCAAAATGCCAATCGGCTTTAGTTTGAAGTGCTCAATCACGTGGAAAGCAACGACCTGTAACGCGGCAAAAATGCGTATGAGGTCGAAGTTGTTTGAACGGCTTTCCAAGTCACCTATGTTATATCAGGTCACCGTGAGAGCGGAAGGCTTGGTGATTTCACTAGGGATCCAGCATGGTCTCCGCCTTCTACTCGATAAGTGGTATCCCAGCCAAAAAGATTCCCGAAGGCTAGTGGCCATCGATCGATTTGGACTGAACCAGCAGGGTTATTCCAGTCCGACCGTCGAAACTTGGTCACCTCATAAAGAGACGCTTTGTCGGAGCCAAGGGCGTAAAGATGACAGAACTCGTCGCAATTTCCGTTGTACTGGTTTGGCTTCGGAAAGAAACCGAATTCGCTATCGGTTGAAATCAAGATTGTCCCGTCCGGTGCATACGTTCCAACCCAACCGGTGCCTGTCACCCTGTTAGTTGTTCGGCGTATGGATTTGGCGGCCAAGTCTACGATGTGGAGGGTGTTGGTGCCGGGGAGGTCGCCGTCGGTGGCGTCGGATTGGTCGGGGATGTAGTAGCCGTAGCGTTTGGCGCTATCGATCATGAGTTCGACGGTTCGATATTCTTGGCGACCGGCTCCGAGACAGAAAGGGGCTCCGGCGCCTTTGGTGAGGAACTTCACACGGTCGCTGCCGTAGCGGTTGAAGGCCCAGTTGTTGGCCCATTTGGTGCCGTTGTTGCACAGGTCGGCGATGTCGTCGCAGATGAGGATGCTGGACTGACTATCGTTATCTCCCGTGAAGGCGAACAGGCGGCCTTCGTTTGGTCCGATGCCGGGGACGAAGACTTCACCGTGGAAATGGCGAACGGCTTCGGTTGAATCTTGGCTTCCGTTGGGGTTGGAGCCGGTGCCGGTCATGATGGGGGCCCAGTACATCGGGTTAATGTCGGGCAGGTTATACCAGAGGGTCGGATTGCCTTCGACGTACTCGCCGTAAAGCACGACGCGGGTGTTCTTGTAGCCTCTAATGGGGCCCTTGATGATGCCGCAATCGCAGATGAGATGCGGCAGAAGCGGCACACCGATTCCGATTCCGGAAAGGGTGGGAACGAAGTCTTGTAGGCCATCGGGACTGTACTCGATGAAGTTGACAGCTTGGTTGAGCGTCATACCGGTGATGTTGACTTCAACTTCACTTGTGAGACCCTTGACTTGGTGATAGTTATCGAACGCTCCGGTGGAGAGCTCGACGTTAAGGATCTTCCCGTCGTCGCTGACTACGTTTCCGATTGCGCTGGTGAACGCTTGCCTGATTTTCTCACCCGGCTTGAAGGGCTTGCGGCCCTTGATGTAGGTGAAAAGGTATTGATCGCCCCGGGAGGCTAGAAAGAGTCCACTGCCGGTGGCGTACATGCTTGGGGCAAACTTCTTTCGAGGGACGACGGTTTTTCCGCCCTTGTTGACCTTGGCCCCGTCGTAAAACATGACGGTCGGCTGTTCCCAGTGGGTGCCCCATAAGTTTCCTCGCCAGGTGACTTGCGGTCCGAGGAGCCCCTTCGGCATCGTGGCCTCGGTCCAAGTGAGCTGGCCGGACTGGCGGGTGGTGGCGAGCGCCAAGGAAGCAAGAAGGATCTTGGCGGCAGTCATTGCGTGAGTTTACCGGGTCCGGTTGTTAAGGCCTGTCGCGGTTTTTGTTGACGGTGATTTGTGGGGGCGGGGGGGATTTGTAGGTAAGCCGGATGAAGAGGTGAGCAGCGACAGAATCGGAGTAAGTCGACGGCACGGAACCTTCTGTTATCGGAAGATGTCGATCCTGATTTGACAAATCAAAGTTTTCCTGAAAACTCGTTGTTAGTTGCTGTCAATTGAATCGATTGTTCTCATCCTTATTTCCATATTCGTACATTGTGTCACTGCCGGTTGAAATATGCACCGCTTGTCGGTTGAATAGTGCACCAGCGTGCCGCTCGAATTGTGCACCACTTTGGGGTAGTTAGTGGTCGGGATTCTGTGGAAGTTTAGGGAATTTGGAATAGGGAGCGAGCGAAGCGAGCGAGTCTTTCCAAATTCCGGTCGGCCTTCTGGTCCCTTACATGCTTCGAGTTTCCAGGCTTTGGGCTAGTCGGTAGCTTCGTCCGTTCATCTCCAGAATGTGGACGTGATGGGTCAGCCGGTCGAGCATCGCGTGGGTAAGGGGTTCGCTCGCAAGGACGGAGATCCATTCCTCGAATGGCAGGTTGGTCGTTATTGCGATCGATGCTTTCTCGTACCGGTCGGAGACGATATCGAAGAGTAGCTCGGCGCCGCTTGGCGGCAACGGTACAAATCCGAGTTCGTCCAGGACAAGTAGATCGACCTTCTTGAGGTTTGCCCTCATTCGTCCCAGAGACCTTTCGCTCTTTGCCTCCATGAGCGCTTCCACGAGCTGGGAGACCGTAAAGAAGCGCACGGAGTGCTTGCGCCTGCAAGCCTCGACCGCGATCGCAGAGGCAAGATGGGTCTTGCCGGTTCCGCTAGATCCGACAAGCAGAACATTCTCGGCCTTGGTTACGAACTCGCAGCCACCCAGACGGTGGACTGTGAGCGGTTCCAGATCTGGAAGCCTCGTGAAGTCAAACTCAGCAATTGTCTTCTTGGCCGGAAGTCTTGCGAGCTTGAGCAACTTTTGAAAGGATCTAGCCTCCCGGTCCGAGATCTCGAATTGCAGGAGCCTGAGCAGATACGCTTCGTAATCTAATCCTTCCTTGGCGGCGTCGGCCGCTGTTTTTGCGTACTCGCGCTGTATCGTCGGAAGCCTCAATGACTTCAGGTGAGTTTTGAGTTCAATCTCGATAACTGCCTTCATGAGACAACTCCTGCCAGAAGTCTCGTATACTCGCTGAGCGGAGGCCGCTTCACCCTCGGCGATTGCCGGTTTTCCGGGAGTTTCCAATCTGTACACAGGATTGTGGTGGGCGTCTCCGTTTCCTTAAGCGCGAGCATGCGAATCTCGGCAGGCTCATTAGCTCCTAGCATGCTTGCCCATCCGAGCACCGAGGCTATTCGCTTAAAGCCGAGTTCCTGGCCTAGCCTTAAGACGGCTACGAACTTTCGGTCGCCGACACCGGTTCCGTCCTCTACTGTGCGTCGATACGCTTCATACGCATCGGGCAGGCCCGCCTGAAGAACCGGCAGAGCGGTTCGCACAGCACGAGGCTTTCGCTCAAGCAGATCCAGGTAATGCGATAGCTGCGCGAACGCCCGGTCCTTCTCGTAGCTGCGAACGTGGGTTGCGACCACTTCCTTGGAGCTTAAGATCTCCAGCTTGAACGGACTCGCTCTCACCAGAACCGAGCGAAGAACATATTGAGTTGGAACGCTGTACGAGTTCCCCTCGAACTTGACCAGCGAGAGCTTGTCCGCTTTGCGCTCTTCTAACCTGCAAGGAGCATAGTCTGCAAGCGGCAAGAACGCGGTAGTCTCCTTTTGGAAGAGTTCAGCCTTCTCTTTGTGGAGCGTCGCTTTGGCAAGCAGTTTGGCGTTGAGTTCTTCAAAGCTGCTCGCGCTCGGAACCGGAACAAGCAGTGACTGGCGAAGTGTGCCGACGTGTCGCTCGACCGAACCCTTCTCGTTTCCCTTGTACGGAGCGGCAAACGCTGCTTCGAAGAGAAATGCAGACCGAAGCTCGGAAAAGAGCGAGCATAACTCGCGGGTCCTGCCCTTGAGACGACCTGAAGTTCGCTTCACCGCGTAGCCGGCGTTGTCATAGACGATGCGTCTGGGGACTCCGCCAAAGAACCTGAAGGCGGCTGCATTGCCCTCACAAAAGCTCTCCGCATTCTCTGCCGGGTACAGCCGCATGAACCATACATCCGATTGAGGAAGCACCATGAAGAAGGCATGGCACCTGGTCCTCTGGCCGCAGATGTCCACCCAGGCCTCGCCAAAGTCCGACTGGGCTTCACCCGGAAGGCTCACAAGAGGAATGAACGCCTCCCTCGATCTGCCTCTGAGTTCCGAAACGTAACAGCGAACCTGAGTCGAGCCACCCTTGTAGCCGAACTCGTCGCGCAAGCGCTCGAAGATGTGCTGGCCCGTGTGAACCTGTTTGGCCGGAGCCAACTGATCCTTGAGAACGATCTCCTCGATCTTCTCCATGAAGTCTCCGAGCACCCATCTCTTGCGTGCCGATTTGAGCACGTATCCTGCAGGCGAAGCGCTCCCGACCATCTTGTCGACACTTCGACGGTTCACTCCAAACTCCCGAGCTGCTGCCCGCTTGCTCATGCCACCTACGATTACCGAGCGACGAACCAATTCATAACTATCCAATCTGTACACCTCGACGGGACGTCCCAGC
>CAIUHP010000008.1 GCA_903899015.1 uncultured Armatimonadota bacterium
CCGTTCACCTGGTGGGCAGGAATATCGGCTGGACTGTAGCCCTCTTCTTCGTAGATGGTGTGGAGTAGTTCAAAGGCGTAGGTCAGCATGTGGCCAGAACCGCAAGCTGGGTCGATGATCTTCAGCTCTTCAGGTGAGGTGATCTTGAGGAAGTCTGTTTCTTCATCAACCGGGGAGATGTAGTAGTCCATGCTGCTGACCAGGTTTGACGACGGACGATTGAGCATCCATAGTCGGCCAAGTGAGTTCTCAACGAGATAGCGCACGATCCAGTGTGGGGTGAACAGCTGCGTTGCGGCCGGGATCTCATCAGCACCAGCCTTCTTGTTCTTCTTGAATCCAGCGAAGACTTCATCTTTTCGCTCCGAGATGTAAAACTGGTAGAGCCAGCCGATGACCTCAACATCCTCGCAGACATCCTTGGTTAAAACCTTGACGGAGCGGCTGAGGACAGAATCATCGGCGAGCAAGTTGGCGGGAATCAATAGTTCGGTATAGTCGCCCTCGCGTTCGAACATGAAGGGCATTGCTCGATTCCAGTGGCGGCAATATTCCGCCAACAGCAAGGCGTATGCCTCGCCTTGGGGATCACCGCTGGGCCGAGTGCCGTCAAGCAGGCCACTCACCGCAGTCCGGATCTTCTGACTAACAACTTTGGCGTCAATCACGCCAAGCTTGGCTTCGCCGAGGATTTCGGGCTGCCCAAATTCCATACCCGCTTGTGGAGAAACCACACCAATTCCGGTGTAGCCGTTGGCATCCATGAAGCGCAAGGCAATAATCCGATTGAACCAGGTGTAGGCAACCTTGTCAGCGACGCCAGCTCGCCCCTTCTCCCCCCCTCCTGCCGCAGCTATTGCCTTCTCCAGCGCAGCAACGGCACCAACTCGCTCCACACGCTCAGAAGACCCTGGCGCCAAAACGGCAGCGATGCGACCAGTGACTTCTCGAATGAGTGCCGTGCGTGCCCACGTTGCGAAGGACTTGAGTGAGACTGTCTCCATTAGAGCGAGATTCGCTTTCCGTCACTCAGCGACTGAACAAGAGCGCGACGTAGTTCTGTGAGGTATTTGTCAACATCATCTTCAGTTTCAAGCACACCAGAAATCCCAGTTGGTGTGATTGTTTTCACAGAGACCGTCTGCTTGGAGGGCACTCCACCCACCTTTGACGGAGCCAGCTCGTCGAGCAAGGTCGGAAAGTCGATCAGCTCAAAGTTCGATCCGATCTGAAGAATGAGGGCAACCTGGCCCTCCGAGGCCAACCTCAAACTGATCTGGTCGACACGTTGAGTAACGCTCTCCTGCGCCTCAGGAGTCGCATTTGTGAAGGAGTCGCTCTTGAGGAGTTCTAACTTCCGTCCCTCAATGGCATCCATGACTGATGCGCGGTTTGTGGAAACAATCTCTTCAATCTGACCTCGAAGTTGATCGACTGCTTGCTTGAGCTGTGCCATCTTGGTGCCCCGGAAGGCATTTGAATCGGCGAGGAGATCCTTGACGTTCTCATCGCTGTTTGGAGGGAGGTAGCTCAAGTTGCTGTCGTTTGACGCCAGGACGGCCAATGCTTCGTCATAAATATTCCGTTGCTGCCCGTTGAGGAAAGACTGAATTGGGTCGATCAGATTCTCTTTGGTTTCCAGCAACTCGTCGCCAAGGATGAATTCGTTGAGGTACCAGTCATCAGACCTTCCGACAGCCTGCTCTAGCAATTCGATTGGACCACCGAGTTGCTTCACGAACAGGTAGTTGGATGCATTGACGATCGCTTTCAGTTCGTCAAGTTTGCTCTTGATCTTGTCCGCTCCATATCGAGCTAGTTCCAGAGGATCTTTTGGAGTGTTCGCATCGTCAAAGAAGTCCGTACAGAATTTTCGGAAATTTGAAACCTTGCGCTCATCAAAGGTTTTCTGTGGAGCAACAATTTGGTAGGCATGCTTTTGAGTATTGCGAAGTGCGGCAGCCACTTCGCTGCGCTTGAGGACGTTGCCATCAATTGTCAGTGTCACTTGGGAGGACCCAATCAGCGAGGCGACGATCACTTCAGTTGCAGCAAGATCCCATCCATATGGCTTGGCTTGGTACGCCTCAACAATGGTCTTCATTGTTACCTGTTCGCCAAGGTTTTCCTTGCGAATGATGTAAGACATCAGGTCATCAGCAGCCGGGTAAACCAAACGGAGATCAGCATTGTTAAACAATCCACTTTCAGGATTAGCCGCCGCGGCGACTTGCTCTTCTCTATAGGCAACACCACCCAACAGCTTGAGCTGCGTGTAGGTCCGGCTGATCAGCTCCTGGAAACCCTCGGTTACTCGGCCAACCGGATCCTGGGATGTGGCTGCTACGTCAGAGGCACTGATGATGAGCTCCGCACTGCCTACTCCATCTCGAATGCGTTGGACGAGTTCTTTTTCTCGTTGTCGATTTAGCGCAGCCTTGGAGCGCAGAATCTGCTCTTCAATGGGGGAGAGCGACGTGGTCTGTTTGCGCTTCGTGTACTTGTCAGTCTTGAGCAGCAGGCGCAGGTCGGACAATACCCGCTCGTCTGGTTTGAGTATGACGCGCAGCTCATCCTTTCCTGCGCTGTGCATCCTCGTTTCATCAGCACTGAACGGATACTCAGGGGTGATGAAGTGGATTGAGAGTTCCTTCTGCGGTCCATGTACTTGGTCATCTAACTTGATCCCAAACGCAAAGTCCTGACCATTTTTTGCATACCGGATCTTGGTGGCCTTGAGCACGTCGCCAGACAAGAATTTGAAGAGTTGGGAACTGATTTCAGAGGCGTCAATATCGACGTTCTTGATCTCCTCTTCGATCTTCTGTTCTTCGTTCGTCAGGTACTCATAGACGTTTCCGTTTCGTTGAATGTACGTCTGCGTCTCTAGAACCCGAAGTGCTTCCTTTACGTCTTCCGCAAGTGCCAGTAGGTCAAGGCCAAAGTGGTCGTACACGAGCACCGTGAGATTCCGAGATGTTGCCTGGAAACTCTCGACGTACTTGACGAGGAACAGCGCTTTAAGGAGTCGGACCGCGAGCGGGTTGTCAAGGTTTCGTTCTGCTACATCAATCGAACGCTGAGCGGCAGATTTCAGCGATGAGCGGATGCCTGCAAACATATGATCGAAAGTTGCCAGTGTTCCAACTTCGACATTGCCAATGTCTTTTGTGACCTGCTGGACGACACCAAGCATCGAACGCTCACCGACGGAACTATTGCGACCTTCAAACACGTTGTGATCCGAGATGCCCTCGATCGCTGCCTGGAAAAGGGGGAACTGGTAACTGACGAATGGGTAGGCGCCGATGAAGTGAGTCTCGTCGGTGTAGTTGCGATACGACTTTGCACCATCGACGAAGTCGAAAAGGGTTTTGAAATTCGCTGACTCCGTCGCGTAGATCGCCTTCAATTCAGTTGTGCCAGCACCATTCTTCTCCAGTAACCGCTTCCGGATGACCTCCTCGACGTCAGCGCTAGACAGTTTGACGCGGGTTTTGAAGCGAGCTTGGATCTTCGTGAAATCATTACCCTGTTGTTTAGTCCGATCGCCGACAACCTTCGCCATATCTTCCTGCGAGGTGACGAAGACCCAGGCCCTTCCATCACATTTTGTGTTGAGGCTCTCGGCAACTGTTTGAAGATTCAACATCAAGTGCGTGTTCGACCCAATGAATTGGCCAACCTCGTCCACGTAAAAGTTAAGTCGATAGCCTGCCGGTTGCTTGTCGAGCCAAGTCCTTACTTCATCAGCGAAGTCTTCGATGGAGACCGCATAGGACGCTTGGTACTGCTTGATGATGCCGTCAGATGTCTCACCTTTGTTGACCTCCGCGAAGGCTCGGTCGATGCTTGCGCTTTCTAGAGCGCTCTGCTCGCGACCTTGTGTCCACGCGATCCCGGCAAGCCGGGCATAAGCATCCTTGAAGGCCTCATATTGGCCACGACTTTCAAGATCGCGCTCAAACCTTGCAACATGCCCTTGGTTGCCGTAGTACCCGCAGGATTCGTCGAAGACCTTGACGAACACCTTCAACAAGGCATCGGTCTGGTCTTTGGAGATAAGCGTTGCCTTCTGGTCGATGTTAAATAGAAGACTCTTGCTAGGGATGGTCGCGGCTTTTGTCAATAATGCTGGAAGAAAAGCCCCAGAAGCCTTTAGGTGAAAACTCTCGGCGACCTTAGTCCGATCGAACTCCTGACCCTCGACGCCACCGAGCAGGTGGGCAAGCATCTTCAGTAGGTGTGACTTACCGGAGCCGAAGAAACCAGAGATCCAAACACCATTAGCGTTGGAGTAGTTGGTATATGCCTCCAATACAAGTTCGAGGCCCTGGGCAACCTCGTTGGTGAGGACATACTCGTCAACTTCAGTGCCGAGATGGGCGACGTCGTCCGCTTTGATTACCCCCTCGATTGGGCGCTGGACGTCCTTAGTGAAGATTTTGTTTAACAACATGGTGTCACGCTTCCTGTTCCAAGATGTTTTTGGCTCGGTAGTACTGGTCGTCCTTCAGTCTTCCGAAGAGTACTAGCGATGACCCCAAGGTCTCTGACTGCTCATAATGGCCGGGGAAGAACATCAACATGGGCTTCCCGGTCACGACGCTCTGGAGATTATTCAGCACGCTGTGTGATCGGATATATGGAAAAACTTCACCAATGCCCGTGAGGAAAAAGATGTCAAAATCGTTGCTCTCGATCCTGGACCTGATTGCTGGAGCAACGTGGATCTGCGGATCGAGCATGCCCTGGAGCAATTCCCGAAAGTCGCCCTTATCCTGGTCAGGCTCCATCTCGAGCACGCGCTCCCAAACACCACGCTCCTTGAGAATTTCGACTGAAAGATCGTAGAGGTTTACTTCTAGGACCTTTATTCCTCGCTCGGTAGCGAGTTTGTTCTTGATTCTCTTCTTCGCCTGGCCAACTTTGAGAGATTCTTCTGGTTCGTACGGGAATATGAAGAATGGCACTTCATTCCCGAGTCCCTCCATTTGGAGGAAGCGCTTGCCACTCAGGACGGCGAACAGGTGCTCCTCCTGTTCCGCTATGGATAGTTTCGTCATCACTGGCCCCCTGATGTCACTGACTCGTTCGTTGGAAAGAATCGGATGTCAGGATTCGTACCTTCGCGAAATGGCATGCTGAGCCGGTCGGTCAGCAAGACCTGGTTGATTTGGCCGTTGTCACTCAGCAAGCTCGCCTCTCGAAGCATTAGGAAGACATTTGTTCGAAGTTTCCGGTAAGTCGACTCCTTGAGTTCTGTTAACTCGCTATGCCAAACTGCCTTCGTATGAAAGAACGAATCTAAGTCCGAGTAAGTGAGCAACGGAGCAAGTATTAAGAATCTCTCGCGGAGTACCTCTTCCGCGAACTCTCCCACTAGCTTGTATCGGCGACAGACGGCAGCCCACATCAAATGTCCACGCTCCTCGCTCATCGCATCAACGAAAAGTTCCACCTCATAATCGGTAAGTTCAGCAAGTCGCTGCACCACCTCTCGAGCCACACGCTTCCTTGTGGAAAGTGTTCTAGCCTGGAGTAAATTCTCGGATTCGAGTAACACTCTGACGGCAGACCAATCACCTTGTGACTGGAAGAGGGATGTGGCGATACCAGCTTCCCTAACGAGAAGCCCCCCAGAAGTAAAAGATAAACGGTAACGATCCCCCATCATCGGCTCACAGCTGTCAACGAACTCATTCCAACTAAATACATCACGCGAATCATTTTTCTCAAAGGGGCTTGGCTCACAATGCCTGAGATCTGCCCAGGAGGCCATCGTTCATAAATGCAGACGTAAGTGCGCCAGCGTTCATGATGGTGCCTTCCTCACTTGATCCCACCGAATAATGTCTTGTCGTCTCCAGAGTCTGGTGTGACCATTGCTGAGGTCGACAATTGGCGGCGGGAAGTCGAGATATCGCTTCAAGTAGGTGGTCACGCTGCTTGGATGCGACAACTTCAAGATGGCCTGCACGCCTACAGCGGCGATGAGATCTTCAGTGTTCACCCTCTGCCCCACCCCAGCAGTCTATGAACATTGACAACCCTTTAGTAACAAACCCATTTACTTCCTCAAAATCCCTGTCCAACAACTCAATTGGCATTATGTCAATTAAAGAAAATCTTGTATTTGCATACCGAACTGCCGACGCCAGCATGACCCTGAATTACCAACAAGAATCCTGTCCGGACCCCATTCATTGGTCCACCTCTTGTGAGAGCAGCACTGGGTTTTCTTCCTGCCACTTAGCAGCGAATTCAACCGGCATCATGTAGCCAAGAGCTCTGTGTGATCGGTAGTCGTTGTAGTTCTTGAGTATTGAATAGAAAGGTTAGGACACCTCAGTGACATTTCA
>CAIUHP010000009.1 GCA_903899015.1 uncultured Armatimonadota bacterium
AAACGTCTCCTTGGCATCCATCATCATTGGAATACCGGGTCAGGGAAACGCGAAAATAACCTCAAAAAGCCTGATCGCTTTCAAGCGGAATCTTGATCGCTTTCAAGCGGAAACCTGATCGCTTTGGAGCGGAATGCGCAGGTGGTTGTCCTCCCAGTCGGTCTTGAGTAAGTCCGCCTCCTCAACCGTCAGCCGTTCGGAGGTTATTCCTGCGAGGACAACGTCCGTGGAGGTGACCACGGTGATTCCAGCCGTGAGGGCTTTCGCCTTCTTGATCGCCCGCATGTCATCAATGGCAATCGCTCCCTTAAACTCGATAGCCGCGGCGAATGAGAAAGACTCGCCGTTACCGAGTCCTAAAGCTAGAAACTTGGTGACGCTTTCGGTAAGCGCGGTTCCTTCAAGGGTGAGGGTCCGAATCGTTCCTTCATGAAGGAGTTCTTCGAGCAACTCGCGCTCGGTCTGAACCTCTTCGTAAACAGCGTCAACGATTCGCACCCGATACCCAAGGCCCTGAACAAGGTCAAACCGACGCACTCTCAAGAAATTGAGAAGCGTCGATGCGTCGGCGACGAGTAGCGAAGCCTCTATCAATCGTCGAAGTGCTCCCTCACCTGGGCGTATTCCTCCTCAACATCGAGTTGAGCAAGAGCGCAGAAGTCTCGGAACCGTCCCCCCGAAATTGCCTCACGCCGATAGGCTTCCCGTGCCAGCCAACGAACGTAGGTTTCAAGATAGGGTTGGTCCACTTGCCTAGACTCCATCCGGAGCCTGCCCGCTTGTCTCTTCTCAAGGAGCGCTTGAAGCTTGTCGCGATTCACTTTGCCAAGGTCACTGAGGCGATAGGCCGCCGCGTCGTAGCTCACTTGGAACCAGTCCGCGATGAAAGCTACATCGTGAAAAGCGATTTCCTGAGAGCCTGGCGCGTTGCGCTTTTCGATCGGTTCAACCGCGTTTCCCCCTTCGACCGAGTTATCGAAAATCCACATGGTTTCTCGACTCGGGCCTCCCTTGTCGATACGGCCGAGTAGTTCAGTGACACCTTTCGCGGGCATCAAGAATTCGCTGGCAAAGCTGTTCGCTCGTCGCTCGATGAGTTCTTTCGAGTTACTCGAGCTGCTGACCGATGCCGAACGGCTCTTGCGGTCTGCAAGAACGTGGGCGTACTCATGGGCATAGGAAAAGCGCCTTCGACTTCGGTGCTGGCTCTGATTGACCACAACAGCCGCGCCGATGCTGGAATGGAAAAGGCAGATTCCCGAAACGTTGTCCTGCATCGCAGCTGATATTGCCCAAACACCTTGTTGAGAGATGATTTCGGCAACGTCTGGAATCGGACCCCATCCTAAACCGAGTCGCTGTCGCTCCTGATTTGCAAGCTCTTGGCCCTGGTCGTAGGCTTCAGCATTATTGCGAGGGTCTCGAAGTCCGTAATCCGGAGGTAGGAGTCGAGGGTCGTCACCAAGAAGCCGCTCGATGGTTCTAGCTTCCTGGAAGATATTGGAAAACCAAACGAGCTTTTCTCGAAGCCCTGGCGATTCGGAGAGAGTCTCTTGCATCCGAAAGAGCGCAGTGATTGGCTCTTCCTCGGCGTTCTCTCCTTCAAGGAGAATCGAAGATAGCGAGCGTCCGTAGAGCTTGGCCAAGCGAACAATCTCAAGAGAGGTGACACTTCGGGACCCTGCCTCAATCTGTGCGAGTGATTCGCGGGAGAGCCCGAGTTGCGCGGCTACATCCTGCTGGGTGAGCGCAACGCTCTTCCGAGCGTCCTGCAATCTATGACCTAAAGCTTCTTGAGTGAGTGACATAACTGACTGCCTCTATTATGGTCAAATTTTGCCCTCTTTGTTGGCTGGATGATCTCCCATGTCAATTATTGACGTAAATGTAAGACAAATGGTTCCATGCCCGAGTCCAGCCCTTCAATAGCTCAAGCGAGGAAAGTTCCCGTGGGAAACCTGACTAACGGGCAGGGTGTAGCGATCCGACACTCCCCGTAGGTTGGAATCTAAACAAGGATCACGTCTCCATCAAGGATCCAACTTTTTCGAAAATTCTCTCATTGCACGAAACTCTGAAAACGTGCAAATGCGTAATACCTCGAACGATGGAGATTAGGCGGACAACGCAGGAAGTGATATTGGATGCTACGGACCGGCTGATGGGGCGGTACGGGTTTCGGAAGATGACGATGGAGGACATCGCCAAAGAGGCCGGGGTCAGTAAACGGACAATCTACGTCCATTTCGCGGGAAAGGAAGACGTCGGACTTTCATCCATCGGAAGAGTCGTGCAGCAGGTCCAAGACGAATTGGCAGACCTAGCACAATCGGATAAAACCGTGTCGGATAGGCTCACGGCAGTTCTCATACACCGTGTGCTTGGGCGGCTCACCAGGGTTCAAGACTACTCGCAAAGCCTCGACGAATTGTTTGAGGCGGTTCGTCCGAAGTATCTGGAACGCCGCAAGGCTTTCTTCGATAAGGAAGTCGAGTTGATCAACGGCCTCCTCGAAGCGGGCCGGTCGGAAGGTGTCTTCTTCTTTGAAGATGGTCCGGCTTGCGCGAAAATGCTCCTCCTCGCTACCAACGCTTTCATTCCTTACAGTCTTTCGGTTCGAGAAATCGGCGAACTCCCTCGCGTCGAACAGAACCTTCGCACAATGGTCGCTTTGTTAATGGCTGGCTTAGGCTGCCCCAAATGTACAGAGAAAAGCAAATGAGAATCACAACCGTAATCACCGTTTTCGCCACCGTTTTTGGCGCTTCCGCACTTGGCTATTGTCAGGGCACGCCCCAAGATACCGCTTCGAATCAGGTCACTCGTGAAGCTAAATCGGAAGCTCTCAAGCAGTTCATCAAGGACTTTAAGAAGGATTACGTCTTTCCAGAATTGGCAGAAAAGGTCAGTGCGATGCTCCAAAAACATCTCGACCAAAACGATTACGATTCGATTCAGACCGGCCCTGAATTTGCCAAGACGGTCGCGAACCAAATTCACGAACTCTGCCCCGACGCGCATTTACGATTTCGATACACCTCAAAAATACTGCCCATCCGCAAGGCCGACAATGTGCCAACCGCAGAAGAAATCAAAGCCCGACAGCATGTCGTCAACACCCTCAACGGAGGATATGAGCGCGTGGAACGCCTGAACGGAAACATTGGCTACCTTGAAGTGCGCGGCTTCCCCGATGCCAACCTCGCGAAGGGTCTCTCTGAAGCCTCCATGAACTTTCTCGCCAACACGGATGCCCTCATTCTCGACCTAAGAAGGAACGGAGGCGGCGATCCAGAAGCGGTTCGAATTCTTCTCAGCTATTTCTTTGACAAACGAACCCATCTCAATGATCTTTACTTTCGTGAAGGCAATCAGACAACCGAATTTTGGACTTCGCCGAAGGTGAAAGGAGCCAAGTATCTCAACAAGGATATTTACGTGCTCACCAGCGAGCGAACTGGCTCCGGAGCGGAAGAATGTGCTTACGACCTTCAGTGCCTCCACCGTGCCACGATCATCGGCAGTCGCACGTGGGGTGGTGCAAACCCTGGGGGAGATTATCGGCTGAGCGACCACTTCGCCGCTTTCATACCGGACGGCCGCGCGATCAATCCGTACACCAAAACGAACTGGGAAGGAATTGGAGTTATCCCAGACGTGAAGGTCGCTCCTGCCGACGCTCTCAGAGAAGCCCAGAAACTTGCCCTTCAGAAGCTGATAACTACGGCATCCGCGACGGACAAGGAACGATACGAGCAGGCCATTTCCGAGCTATCGAAAAACTCAAACTAGGACTTGCCGCTTAAGCTGACCAGGAGCGATCAATTAATGATCGTCCTGGCCGGCTGGCAAACGATCATGCGACTACAGAGAGTAGTCCATTTTCTCGAGATCCTCAATGAGCCCCGGGCCGGTGGGATGCCAGTCAAGTCGCTTCTGGGTGAGTGCACCCGATGCGGGTAGGTCGAAGCCGACGAACAGCCCGAGTGAACCAAAATGGCTTCCCAACTCTTCGGTTGGCAGCGAAACGGTGGGGATATTCAAGCCTCGACCAATCGCTTCTGCAATTTGGATGTAAGGAATTCCCTCCTCCGCAACCGCGTGATACCGGGAGCCTGCGGTTCCATTTTCCAATGCCAATCGATATAGTCGGACCGCGTCAGAAACATGGACCGCAGTCCAACGATTGAGTCCGTCTCCCGCATAAGCCGCGACTCCCTTCTGCCGAGCAACGCTTATGGAGTAAGTAATGAGGCCCTGTTTCACGGTGTCGTGCACTTGAGGAAGGCGGATGACGCGCACATCCACTCCTTTTTCGACGAGTTCCGCGCATGCTTTTTCGGAAGCAACGCGTGGAATGGCATGGTTTGCATCGAAATAATCTTCAACAGCCACCTCACCCGGCCTTGAACTTCCCATTCCGGTCCCGGAGGTAACCAACAAGGGACGTTTTGAGCCAACAAGGGCGGTTCCAAGTGCTTCAACTGCCTTTCGATCGATCTCGCAGACTTCCAGGAATCGAGAGAAATCGTGGACGAAGCCAGCATGAATCACTGCATCTGCTGCCGATGCGCCACTCCTCAAGCTATCCAGATCCTCCAACGATCCTCGATGCGGTTCGACACCTTTTGCCAAAAGAGCTTCGGCCGCAGAGTCTGACCGAGCCAGCCCCAGTACCTGAAGGCCAGCATGCATGAGCTCCGGAATCAAATAGGAGCCGATAAAACCAGTTGCGCCTGTAACAAAGACTTTCATGAATTGTTTCCTCTTAGTTCGTTCCCGATGGGATTAAATATACTATACCGTACCGTTTACTTAATCCGTTAGCAAACGGTTCATAATTCGGTTATGTCTAGAAGGGGTCTTGCACTGCGAGAGCACATTCTCTACGCTGCTAAAAACGTCTTCCTGCAAGTAGGCTTCGAGCGAGCCTCGATGGACGTGATCGCCGAGACAGCTCAGACCTCCAAACGGACACTGTACGCCCATTTCGAAAGTAAGGAAAAGCTGTACCTTGCCATTATCGATCTGGTCCGTGGGGTGTATCTCAGCAAGCTCAAAGCCCCCGATAACTACTCTCAGGACCCAAACGAGGCCGTCGTGATGTTTTGCGGACGATTCCTGGAAGGCATGCTTTTCACTTGGACAATCCGCATGTGTCGCATGACCGCGAGTGAAGCTGAAAGATTTCCAGAAGCCTCCGCTCGATATTTTGATGTTCTGTTCACGGCAACCCACGAGCGGTTGAGCAACTATCTCAGCGAGAAACTTGAACTGAACCAAACCGAGAGTTCCAAGGCGGCTCACGAAATTCTTTCTAGCGTGATTTACCCTCGCTTCTTGCGAACTTTGTTTGGCATCGATCCCGCTATTCAGCAACTAGACGATGATCACCTAGCCCCAGATTTTGATCTCAAGCCTATTCAGCAGGCAGTTCATCAGGTGCTTGGGAAATTGTTGCAGTCCAGCGCTCAGGCGGGCACCTCGCCTCGAACGGGATAGGTAGTCTCAGTCGGTGGTGATTGAAACTCGCGAATATCGATTGGACAAGGCGGTATTCATGCGCGCGGCCTATCGAGTCTATCTGGGTTGGTATTTCAAGTCCATCATCGCTTCGTTCATCGTCGCGCTTAGTCTTGTTGCCCTGAACTTACCAGCGGTTGGGGCGATCGAATTTCTGCTTACTGCCCTGATGCCGTTTGCGATGGCACATATCAAGTGCAGTCGAGCCTTGGCCTTACCCATCAATGCCATTCCGTTTGTCAGCCGATTTGATGAATCGTCGATCGAGCAACTTTCGAGAGGGGAAAGGCGATCATTCATTGCCTATTCGGAACTCGCGTCCGTAAAGGATATGCCCGAGGGGCTTTGCATTTGGCTCGGCAAAAAGGGGCCTTGGATTCTCATCCAACGAGACGCTTTTAAGTCTCCAATGGAATACCAGTCAGCTTGCGATCATCTCATTCGGGCCGGCTTAATGAAGCCAAAAGACTCGTAATGTTCAATAGATTTCGCGTTACGGCATCACTATGTGGCCCTGAGTTAGCAAACTCAAGATGCAATAAAGGGCCACGGCAAGCACGGCCATGCTCGCGATGATGAAGATGAGGGTCAGACCTTTCTCAACCGGCCCTTCCTTCTTTTGAATGATCTTCTGAACCATAGAGCTACGATCTCTTTTGATCGCATACGCCATCGAAGTCTTCTTTGCCTTCTCGGCATTGCCTTTCTTGAGCAGGCTTTTTATCTCTTTGCGAACCTCGGGTTCGACACCTTCTAGCATCGGCTCAATCTCTGATTTCAGGTCTTTCGGGATGCGCCGTTTGCGCCTTCGCCGCTCACGAGGTGACTCGTCGCGGCCTGATGCCGTTGATCGGTCGGAAGCTCTCCTTTGGAAATTGGGTTCAGACGCCATGGCGAATAAGTTTTCAATCGAATCGTAACCAATTGTGATGAACGATTAAGCCAAATGCACTCACTCAAAACAGTAACGTCCTCCCGGAAGAGACGTCCTTGTTCAAACGACCATGACGCCTATTTTGTTCGCATCCATCTGCTTGGCCCAACGAAAGATTCATGAGGTTGAAAAACTTCCCGGCTATGAAATTCAGGCAGTTGCCTTAACCGACCCCAAACCACTTTTTCTTGAAACTTGTGTCCGGGTCCGGGGCACTTTGCCGCTTGAAGGACTGTGGAGCATCCGAGTTACCGATATTTTGGATAGTGACGGTCAACCGCTCTCCATTCAGCAACCGATGGTTGGTTCTGCCGATGTCACGACCGAAAACTTGGGTCCCGTCGGATTTTCACCCATGGTCCATCATGATTTTCCGACCCGAATTTTGATTAAAGGCGAGCTGGTTCATTACATGAACATTGAGGAGGTTGCCTCTTTTCCAGCGGTCAAGTTAAGAACACAAAATCGTGCCAGCACACACGTCCCACCAAATCGAGATTGGTATGTTCCGGAAGGCTGCAAATTATCAGCAACCACTCCTCGCGGTCTCGTGTTAGTGTTTCCACCTATGCCCAGCCATGGATACAGCGGCCCCGGATATGACGATATGTCTTGGATTCCGGTTGGTCCGGATCTATCCACCGTAAACGACGGGCTCCAACGCGAGTTGCGAAAAGCCAAGGCTCAATCAGTTTCGCGAATCGATGCCTACCTCGTGCCCGGTCAAATCGTTCGAATCTACGAAGATAACCCGAAGGCGGAATCGGGCATTTTCACCGCGCAGAATAGTCAGTTTGTAGCCGAACCTCAGCTGAACGTTCACGTCATTCGAAGGATCGTTGATCACCGAGATAAATTCACGTTTCTTGTTCCCGTGCAAAAAGGTAAGGATCTATTTATGCCGCAATCGGCAAATTCAGACCCCCAGAAAATCGTCAGTTGGCCCACTTCCCTCCGCCCCAGCACACCTCAAAAGATCGGCCCTTAGCACCAAAGACTCACAGATTCACCACTTTCCCCACTACTCGACGTGGGCGAGGCGTATTAGCTGAGGAGATCTTCGTAATAGTTGAAGGCCCGACGGATGCAGGTTTCGAAGAATCGAAACGCTTCTACGATGGTTTTAGCGGTGACGCCGTCACCAATGGTGACGGTGTAATCGAGCACCAGGGCATGGTCGAAACCGTCGGTCAGGGCGTATGCCCTGGGAACACTGAGTTCCAGATTCATCTTGTTAATCGCCTCAAGAAGCGTCAATCGAGAGGCGCCCTTCTTCGCCGCGAAAACCGCGACATATTGCACCAACATCGGGTTACTCTTCACGATCACGCGATAGTCGCTGGAAACAACCAAATCACCATCTTTATCGACGACGCAATCGAAAAATGCGGTCTCAAAGATGTCCTTGAGCGCCTCGGTTTCATAATTATCTTTGGTGATCATTTTGTGTCCCACGGCAAACTAAAATGCCCAATCGAACCATGTGGGCTAAACAATAACGCTCAGATTACCCAGCAATGAAACAGAGTCTAAACGCTCGTTTTTTGCTCATCGAGATCAGAAATCTTGTCGGAATGTCACCTGCCACTGATGGCTGGATTAAGAAGCAGCCCACCTTTGCAAGTATCTTGTGGGCAGGTTAACACACTATTTGAGATCGATTTGACGGCAAAATGAGGTTCGAAGTTGCTGAGATTTCGGTTCGTTAGGTTCCTTTCGTGCGCAAAAGTGCCCCTACAAGCTATAGTATAGGTATGTTCCCTGGTGCTCAAGAGTTCAAGAACAAGGTCATGTGGATTTGCAGACCTGGCGAATCACAAATTGAATTTACAGTTCTTCGACCATTGATCTACCTTCGACCGGCCTCTCCCGAGCATCCGGTTGTTGCATGGAGAATCTCTTTCACGATTCCAAAGGTAGATACCGACCGCTTCACTGCATTACTCGCTGAGTGTGATAACAAGCTTCGGTTCATTTTCGAGAGCCCTTCTGCCACCTACCAGGGTGAGGGTGAGGTTCATAGTGGACCGAAGCCTTACATCGCTTACCCAAGCGACAACAGCGGTCTCACACGCATTCCCGACCTCGTCGGCGCGCTGCGATCCGAACGAGAAAACGCCCCTTCATAGAAGCGGATTACGCTATCAAACCATTTTCCTAAACCGGGTCGACTGCGGCAGACAGCCAAGTCGACCCGAGTTTGTTTTTGCGTGGCATCCATCATCATGAAAGAATTTAGGACCGGATACCTTTCGGTTCCGGATATCGTAAGATGGTGTGTGTTCTGTTGGGCTTGCACGCAGTTGATGAGGCTCACACAACGCTCTTTGAGTTTTGGAGCGTGAGAAAGAAAAGGATGCTGTCTTTCAGGCTCCGATCAGCGTAGCAAGAGAAGCGACAGTTTCGGCGTGAAGGTTGCTCTTCGACCGTCATCGAACAATTTTCGCTCCAACAGTTCAGGATAAGTTTTGCGAAAATTCGGGTCCCAGATTTTCGACATATTGAAAGGCTCATTCGGGCCCGATCGTGGCATCCAGAAAGGAGATCCCTCTCTGGACCCGGCCGCAATTCTGGGTTCCCGGTGCCACTGGCTCAACACGGTTGAATTCCCATTTGAGCGGCGAGCCTTTAATTCTCCCGATGGACTGATGCACTACATCGACGTTGGCGAAGGCAAACCGATTGTGTTTCTGCATGGAAGCCCGACCTGGTCGTTTCTGTACCGGAAGCTAATTCCTGAACTCTCCAAATCGTTTCGCTGCATCGCCGTGGATCACCTCGGTTTCGGCCTATCGCAGAAGCCCCGAAACGTTGACTACCGTCCGGCCGCTCACACCCGACGCCTCGAAGCTTTCGTAAATCATCTTGACCTTAGAGATGTCACGATTGTCGGCCATGACTTTGGCGGTTCCATAGGGATGGAATGGGCCAGCCGTAATCCGGACCGATATCGCGACATGGTCCTGATGAATTCTTGGGTATGGTCGCTCCATGATAATCTCGTTATTCGCCGAGTCACGCAGGTAGCGACGAGCGGCCTAAACCAGTATTGGTTTAGGCTATTGAACCCTTCGCCAAAGTTCTACTTGCCGGTCTTATTCGCCGATAACCACAACCTTCCAACCTGGGTTCGAGACCAATTCCAGCTCGCATTCAATAACCAATTTGAAACGTACGGCCCAGAAGGATTTGCTCGCGCAATGATGGCCCGAGACGGCTGGTTTGAGTCGGTTGCCGAGCGTTTCTCAAGCGTCCACAAGCCTTCGTTACTTCTGTGGGGAGAAGATGACCGAACGTATGGGGAGGACGCACTCCAGCGACTTCAAGGATTGCTTCCCTTCACCGCAACCGTCGTCATTCCCGGTGTCGGCAACTTCGTCCCCGAAGAATGCCCAGAAACCTGCATTCAACACATTCGAGCCTTCATCTCCTAACTCATCGGAGACGAAGGCTCGAACGCATGACACGGGCAACCCTGAGAAAAAGGCTGCCCGATGGGATCCCCTTACGGTGTCACCGTGAGGATGGTCGACTTGGTGACCGTGTTGAACGATGCGGTGAGGGTCACCGCGGTTTGAGAAGTGACCTTCTTGTGACCGACCGTAAACTTCACCGAGCTTGCTCCGGCTGGGATGGTTACCTTAACCGGTACGGTCGCGGATGTCGAATCTGACGACGAGAGATTGATCGAAGCACCACCAATTGGAGCCACGCCCGTGAGAGTTACAATTCCCGTTACCGTCGTTGTAGCGCTTCCCTTAATGGTAGTTGGACTCACCGAGATTGAAAGTAATGTTGGAGCGAGGATAGTCAAGTTGGCTTGAACACTCGCGCCTGCATAGGTGCCTGTCACGGTCGCGGTTGTGTTAGTCATCACTGCCGTCGTCGTCACTGAGAACTTGCCACTGGTTGATCCGACCGGAACAGAGACCGAAGCAGGAACTACGGCTGACTTGGTGGAGCTAAGGAGCTTCACTGCGAGCGGGCCGCTCTTCGTTCCTGGAGCCGCGTTAAGCGTAACCACACCTGCCGCCGCCGTTCCTCCATTCACAGTGGAAGGAGCTATCGTCATGCTGACAATCTGGAATGGGTTCACACTTAGAACCGCCGTTTGAGTGACGCCGTTAAATGTTGCCGAGATCGTTGTGCTTCCGGCAGAGGTAACAACCAAGTGCGTGACCGCAAACGTTGCCGTCGAGTTACCGGAGGTAACGATGACCTGAGCGGGCACGGAGGCAACCTTGGGATTCGAACTGGTCAAGGTGATCTTATCGCCAACGGACGGCGCGAGGGCGCTTAAGCCAACCGTTCCTACAACTGCAGTCGATGAGCCACCCACGACGGTGTTCGTCGAGAGAGAAAGTCCATTGAGAGAAGCAGCAAGAACACTGAGCGAGGCACTTTGACTTTGCGAACCAGGAAGGCTCGCGGAAATCATAGCCAGCGTCGTAGCGCTTACTCCGTGAGTGGTGACGGTGAAGGATGCCGAGCTTGCTCCACCCGGAATCGTCACCGTTTTGGGAACAGTAGCACTTAAATTATTCGATGCTAGGCTGATTACCAATCCACTTGAAGCAGCAATTCCGTTTACCGTAACCGTCCCAGTTGCATTCGTCCCACCCAAAACGGCATTTGGCGATACCGAAATTTCCATTAAGGTTGGAGGCGTAACGGTGAGTGTTGCGGATTTTTGGCTCGTACCAGCCGATGCGGTGATCGAGTCGATTTCTGTCTTACTCACACCTAACGTGTTGACTACAAACGTCGTAGACGAAGCACCGGCAGGAATCAGCACCGTTGTCGGCAGTTTGATATTCGGACTCGTGCTTGCCAACATGACTTGAGCACCGGTTACACCAGCCGCAGGCGAGATCGTGACGGAACCGGTAGAGGAGTTGCCTCCTATAACCGTCGTTGGTGAGACACTCAAGCTCGTTACTTGGAAAGGATTGATCGTCACGGGAGCGGTCAACGAGTTACCATTGAACGTTGCCGTGATCGTCACGTTTTGAGTGCTTGAAACCGAGAGCGTCGTCACATCGAAGCTCGCCGATCCTGAACTACCGGTTATCGTGACTGTTGCCGGCACTTGGGCAGCCTGAGGGTTTGAGCTTGTTAAAGTTACGATGTCTCCAGTGGCAGCCGCAAAGCCTTTAAGCGATACGGAGCCTGTGCCAACCGATCCTGATCCGCCCACCATGACGGAAGGTGAAACGAGCAGATTCTGCAAGGTCGCGGCCTGAATCGCGAGTTGGGCCGTTTGACTGGTACTTCCCAACGTTGCAGTGATCGTCGCGGACGTGTTGGTTCTTACACCAGTCGTCGAAATATTGAAATTCACGCTCGTCGAACCAGCGGGCACGGTCACCGACGCCGGGAGAGAAGCGTTCGAACTACTAGAAGTCAGATTTACTGAGATTCCCGATCCCTGAGCCACTTGCGAAACCGTGACGGTTCCGACCGAAGGCGTACCACCCGCAACCGAAGTCGGGTTGAGCGAGATGCTCGAAAGAGTGGCTCCGGTAAGCGTCAAAGTTGCGGTCTTCTGAGCCGAGCCGATCGACGCCGTCAACGTCACGTTTTCAGTCGTGTTCACAAGGTTGCTGTTCACGGTGAACGTTGCGCTTGTTGCTCCCGAAGGAACCACGACCGTAGCGGGAACTTGAGCATCCGTTCTACTCGAAGCGAGTGAGATCGTCGCTCCTGCAGTTCCAGCAGCGGGAGAGATCGTCACTGTTCCCGTTGTTGTTGTTCCTCCTGCGATGCTTGTCGGGCTTACTGAAATGCTTGCAAGTGTGTAAGGGTTCACGGTCAAGTTGGCCGACTGCGTGGTGCCGTTCGTGGTTCCGCTAATTGCCACGGTCGCGGTCGACGTCACCGGCAGGGTCGTCACGACGAAGGTGGCATTGGTCGCCCCCGCTGGAATGGTGACGTTGGTCGGAACGGTTGCGGCTGAAGTGTTTGCACTTGCGAGATTCACAACCACCCCTGTTGGTCCGGCCGCTCCCGTGAGTGTGACTGTTCCCGTGACCGCAGTTGCAGAGCCACCCGTCACACTTGTCGGTAAAACGGTCACCGTTTGTACACCCGGGGCTTGGACGGACAAGGTCGCGGTTTGATTGACCGTTCCCAAGGTTCCGGTAATCGTGACCGACGTGTTGCTCGTCACCGCACTCGTCGTGATCGTGAACTGAGCAGTCTTCGAACCTCCATTAATGACGACCGATGCAGGAACGGTGGCGGCGGGGTTACTCGATGCGAGCTGAACCGTCATTCCGCCCGCAGGGGCGACGCCGCTGAGAGTGGCTGTGCCAACAGAGGAGACTCCGCCAACAACAGAACTCGGTGCAACCGACACACTTGCGAGAGTCGGAGCCTGAATGGTCAGATTAGCAGTCTTCTGAGTTTGATTGAGGGCAGCCGTGACTGTCAGCGTTTCATCCTTGGCAACCGCGTTGGTCGAGATGGAAAAAGTCGCGGTCGTCGCCGCCGCAAGAACGGTTACTGTCGCTGGCAGTTGGCCATCGGTTCCCGAGATCGTGAGGTTGACCACGACCGAAGTTGAAGCAGGTGGCTGAGATATCGTAACGGTTCCCGTGCTGGAACTTCCACCCGTGAGGGAGGTTGGACTCAAGGCAAGCGCGGTAACGGTGAACGGATTGACCGTCAAAGTCGCCGATTGGGAAACCGATTGGTATTGAGCTTTGATCGTCACCGTATCAACGGTTGTTACCGGAGTGGTTGTAACCGTGAAGGTTCCGGTTTTTGAACCGGTTGCGATGGTGATCGTAGCTGGCACCGAAGCGACAACCGAATCTGAACTGCTCAAAGCAATCGTGACTCCGGGGGCAGGAGCAATGCCGGTTAGAGTAACCGTTCCCGTAACCGTCGTCTGCGATCCGCCAACCACGGTCGAAGGAGCTAACGTCACTCCTTGAACCGCGGGAGGCTGAATGGTGAGATTGGCACTCTGTGTGGAAGTCCCTACGTTTGCCGAAATATTCGCCAACGTTGTAGCCGTCACGGCGGTGGTATTGATCGTAAACGTTGCGGTTGATGATCCTCCGGCAACGGTGACCGATGCTGGAACCACGGCATTGACACTGGTTGAGGTTAAGCCAATAACGATTCCTGAAGAAGGAGCTACTCCCGACAAAGTTACAGTGCCCGTTGATTGGTTCCCACCCACAACTGTTGAAGGTGCCAGCGAAACGGCTGATACCGTCGGTGCCGTAATCGTCAATGTCGCGGGAATCTGAGTGTTTCCAATGATTGCCTTGATTGCCAGCGATTCGGTGACCGCCACAGGAAGTGTATTGATATTGAACGTAGCCGTAGAAGAACCAGCCGGAACTACGACGGTTGCCGGAACAGTCGCGTCAGAGGAGTTCGAAGTGAGAGATACGGTTACGCCAGTTCCACCTGCCACTGGGCTAATGGTGACTGTTCCTACCGATGCTTGGCCACCAGGAACACTCGATGGGCTCAATGAGAGCGCAGTCACTGTGTATGGCTTCAGCGTAAGAATGGCCGACTGGGTCGAACCATTGTACGTCGCTAGAATGGCGACTGTCTGCGTGGTTGAAACCTCAGTCGATTGAATCGCAAACGTAACACTTTTTGCGCCAGTCGGAATGGTTACCGAAGCCGGCACTGCGGCACTGCTTGAAGACACGCTTAGCGTAAATGTAATCGCGGAGGGCTGCGCTTGGTCAATCGTAATCGTTCCCGTCGAATTCAGTCCGCCAATAATGGGGTTAGGGCTTACCGACACCGTTGTAACAAACGGCACAACCGGAGCTGCGACGATGGCATTGTCTGACGGCCAAACTACCGTGACGCTATCGGGAGAGAACGTAAATGGATCCGCTTGGAAAGCGACTTGCGGCTGAAAAATATTGTCCCATCGGGAAAGAAGGGCACCATCAGAGACTCGATACAGACGAACGGTACTTTGAGTTCGTGGGTCTGTAAGAGTGCTTGGTTCGGTGTGGCTTAATAGGATCGTCTGACCGTCAGGAGACAGGCTTCCACCGGTGCCCACTGGAGTCTGATTTGCTTGGTAGGTTATTTTGCGAACGAGTGTTGGTGTCGCCTTAGTGATGTCGAAAACTCGGTATTCGATGGTCGAAGCTGCCGCCATATCGTAAAACGTGTCGTGAATGCCGAGCAAACCGTTTAGTGAGAAAGTGCAGTCATCGATCCCGTTACTATTTGGTTCCTCCGCGATCGAAGCCACATCCAACCCTGTGTCAATATTTGTTAATACAACACTGTCTGTTCGATATTGGCCGTATCCTCCCACGACATGCGCGAGCAAGGTTCCATCAGGCGAGATTCGGAAAAACGAGCCTCCGAACTGAAACGATTTATAGTAAGCAAGGCTCGTACCGTCAAAACCAAGGATGTATGGCCCTTGATTTGCATACTGCTGACCAGCAACTGCTAACCGCTGATTGCTTGCCCATTGAATCGATGTAAGGCTCGAGGCGGATAGCGATGTGGAGTCGATGAGCGATTGATTGGAAACTTTGTAAACGCTTACACCGCTACCACTCGCGAGTGCGTAATACAAACCATTTGGGCTCACTACGCTTCCGTAAGGAAGATTGTTGGTTGAAGCCTTTCCTGTGCCTGCATCCCGAATAACCACTTTGTCATTGTTGTAGTGGTACTCAGCCTCCGATATGCCCTGAACGGTTACTCCACCTACCAGAGTCGAAACGCCTACGAAGTCTTGGTTATAAGTGTTTGTATCGACTAATCCTTCTAAGAATGTTCCGATAACGCTTCCAGCGCCTGTCGACGAATTGTAATTAATCATTACCGCGCTTGGCTCATATTCGGGGCCAACGAGCACCTGATTCACATTAGGAGCAGCCGCAATGTAAGGATTTAAGGTTGCGTAAGGCTGCGGAATGGTAACCGTTTGAGCCAATGCTGCGCCGGTTACGGCATTGATCCCACTTACGGTCCATTT
The DNA here is from genome assembly GCA_903899015.1 of uncultured Armatimonadota bacterium. Lineage (GTDB taxonomy): Bacteria > Armatimonadota > Fimbriimonadia > Fimbriimonadales > Fimbriimonadaceae > Fimbriimonas. The sequence continues at coordinate 15,438 of CAIUHP010000009.1, forward strand.
GCCTGTTGAATTCCCAGCGAACACCATAGCCTTACTATCACTTGTGATGCAACCACTGGAAAATGGGCCGGGAGGCACTGCAGCCCACATAAACTTTAGGTCGGACGCTCGATAGGCATCAACTCTGGTGGAGCTATAGCTTCCCGTCTCTGTGTAGATCATGGTCTGATCCGGGGAAACCGCAATATCCGCAATTGGGTTTGTAACCGCACCAATTAGGTTGCCCGAAAGGTCATACAGAGTAGGTCCACTCACCACGACCTGAGAATCCTTGGCTACGAAACTGAAGGCGTTCGTCTTGTTCCCCGTGCCTGAGTTGACGATGCTGAACTTACTAAGGATAGCGTTGCCTTTCAGATCATAAATGAAGATGCGATCATTGCCCGAAACGGTGTCTTTGAGGATATAGCCGAGCTTCGTCCCGTCTCGAGACACATCCATGTAGCGAGGTCCGTTCTGCACGGATGTGCCGGTTGTCGGCAATAACAGCTGGGTTTGGGCAGCAACATTGTAAGCATAGATCCCTGCGTCGGTACCGTAATAGACGGTCTTGCCATCTGGGCTGAGTGCTATCCCGGTGAGTACACCGTGTTTTGCGTCAATGTTGATATGAGCAAGCACCTTTCCATCGGATACGTTATAAACACTCCACCCGTAAAAGCCAGAATATGTACTATAAACTTGCTCCCAAACAATAACTCGACTTCCATCAGCTGAGTACTTGGGATGTTCAACAGCGTGGTTATAAGGCTCTATGAGATTTTGTGTGGATGGAGTTCAAGTTTTCCCAGGAAGAATAGGATTGCAATTCTGAAGTTTCCAAACTGTCTGAATCCTCTTGCTACAGTCTTAATCTCCTGAATGAGAGCATTGACGGCTTCCCCGTACGCGTTGGTGATTCGCCACTTCAGGTAGTTGAGGAGTCCCTGTATGTTCTTTTCGAGCGTGCGGGCGACTTTGTGCATT
>CAIUHP010000010.1 GCA_903899015.1 uncultured Armatimonadota bacterium
ACGCAATGGCGCCGCCAGCCTCGATTTCCTTGAGCACTTTGAGGATCTCGTCCTCTGTGTAACGCTTGCCTTTTCTCATCGATGTGATTCCAGACGGAATTCACACTCCATGTGGGTCATCCTAAGGGGAACAGGTCAAACGGGCTATCTAACCTAGTTTGTTTGTAGGAAGCTCATGGAGGAGTTGCGCATTGCTCAAGAGAATGCTCTACGCATGTAGACAAGCAAACTCAAAAAGCAAACAGCCTGAAGTGTGTCCAAATATCCAATTTGGGAAACGCGAATGGCATCTCAAAACGTGATTGCTTTCGAGCGGAATCTTGAACCCATTCCCCGGAATACGCAACCGACATTACTCAATCGCTACTTACTCCCGATAAAACACTGTATCGAAGTGCGCACTACCGACCTAAACTGCAAGATAGCAACGAGAGCTTTTTCTTGATCGTGCCACGTTCGTCTTGAGAACTGATATGTTATTCAAGGGGTCTAAGGACTTCCTTTAGGTAATTTTAAAATAACTTTTACTTTAGAGCTTTCGTAATCTCGATCGATAATTAAGGAGGCACTATCAAGCAGGATGCGTTGCCCGCTTTCACGTAGCTTCGGCAGCAAATACGAAACGATACTTGGGACTGCCTTTTCCTTCACCAATAAGCATGTGACACCCCATGAATTCACATATCGTTCGCAGGAGTTCGTTTGCAATACCGCTGATTCAAGCAACTTAAAACCAACGGTGTTTCCCGGCGCTGAACGGCATTCAAAATACTTTGCAGTGTGGTTGGGCGACCGATGCAATTTTGCAACCACAACTTCGGAGAAGTGCGTACGAGGCAAAGGTAATATCAACATGCGTTCACCGAAATGGAAGCTTGCTTTGAAGAAGCAGTCCCTGGGAGCGAATTCCAGACTTCACAGAATGTGTAGTTAATTTGAATGCACGTGTTGGAACACTTTGACTTTATTTGAACAGCTCCGGCTACAGCATATGCATATGGGGTTGAAAGTAGTGTTCGTGATTTGGAACACGGGACCGCCCCGGGATCGTCATGCAATTTGCAACTATTTGAGCATGAAGGGGAACAATTTTTACATCCATTTGGCGGTGTACTTACAGCCAAACACGAAGTCCAGTCATTATAGGTTCTGCTCGAATTCCAGCTGTACGACCCAAGTAATCGGAGATGACTCAGATCACAAGAGGTTCCTTCATACCTATTCTCAGTGCCAACAGCAGAGCACTGGGTTCCATTGTTATTCTTTTGGTAAGTGTATTGCAAGTTCACTCTATAAAGGGCATTCCACCCTGAATAGGAGTCTCTGCAGTTTTTAGGTAAATTATTTGATAGTGCTGGATAAGGTGTACCAGGGAATACTGGTTTGGGTTGAGAATTAGCACCAGTTGCCTTGCAACAGCAGGTAGGAACGTAGAGCCCTGTTGGGTCTGCTTCTAAAACCGGCGAATCGCCAGCATACGTGTAGGGCTGCTCGGAAGGCCATTCTGGATCTTTTGTTGTCCATTTAGCGGAACTCACATCGTAGTGCCTGGCTCTCACATAATATTCCGAACTTGGCAGACCCGTTTGTCTGTATCCATTTTCACCGTTCCATAGATAGAGCGGATCGGCCGCGACACCGGTCTTGGCTAGCAAACCTCCATACGGCTTGTATTGATACGTATTCTCCTCAACACCGTTGAGGACAGTCTCAACCACCGACCCAAGGGCATCAGTCCCATAATTCCGCATGACACCGTTCGTCATCTCCCCCATTAGCATCCCGTCTATCGTGATGTAGTTCGTTACTGCCATTTCGTCACTTGCATAAATCGATCTGGGATGTGCCGGTACGGTTGAGCGTCGCTTCTTCATTGTATATCTAGAATTCAGTAGAAGCCAACCTTTAACTTGAAGGTTCTGCATGGGATAATGCCCCGTGGGGTTACATTGCTCAATTCGGTGCCTTTTTCGATGCCCATAATGTGCGCTTTCGATCATCACCACCAGCCAGAACTTTGCGACAGGGCAGCCGATTTACGCGAGCAGTTGCTCAGACACTGTCGGGCCAGATGAAGCCAATGACGCCAGTTTCGGTTCCGCATGGCATCCCGACTCTGGTCACACCGAAGGTTGGTTAGAGATCCGATTCAAGAAACCCGTCACCTTCAACACCATCGGTTTCGTCGAGCCCGCCGGTTCGTCAGACGACTACCCCACGAGCCGAATCGCCAACTACCAGTTCCAAGTCTGGAGGGGCAACCAGTGGGTTGAGTTAGTCAAAGGCGAGAGTCCCCTACCCGTCCAACTGCACACCATCCCCGAGACAAGAACCACCCGATTGAAGCTAACCCTGAAAGGCTCACGAGAAGACTTCCGAATCTCAGACATCGGTGTTTACAACGAGCCGAAGAGATAGCCCTTTTATGCTTGTCTCCAAAAATCTGAATGAAACCAGACTTACTAGTTGTCCGAAAAGTCGAAGCGAGATATGCATCACAAAACCTGATCACTCTCTAACTGAATATGGATCGCACTACCCTGGCAATCACTACGACCAACTTTTGGTTTTACAACTCACTGTTGCTTTGCTAATCTTATCATTCTTTCGAAAAGGCTTCGAGGCTGAAACCGTATTATGTGGGACTTCTTGAATCTTCCTGCCAGGAGTTTCCTGGCTCGATATGCTTGGGGGTAATCAACGTCAATTCCATAGGTGTGGAATTCAAAGCCTCCCGAGGACTTGATGTGGTGTTTTAACAGGAATGACGTAACAAGATTCCGGTTGTTATCTGATGTCGTACCAATAAGCACCGATCGTTCATGGTAGGGTTTCGTCGAAACCAAAGGCTTCTGGCCGCAAACAAGTGAACCTTTTGCCACAATTAAACCAAATATTAAGCAGGAAAAGTATCTCAAGGAAAACTCCATGTACCGTGATTAGAGTTACAATAACTATCCGCTTTAGAGTTTGGACCTGAATCTGAAACATAGATGATGGGATCATCTGAAGACCGAAAGTAGATTAACTGCCAAACATCTAGCGTCACGGACTCCGGGATCAAGTAACATCCCCAAGTTAGGATGGCTCTGACACACAATATCCTAGAGTAGCCTGCATGCTTATTTTTTGCGACACCAGCAAAATCCCTCACAAGTACTCTGGGATTTGATCCTGGACAATCTGTTGGAACTTGCACGCCAAAATTCTGACCAGGCGAGTTCCCAGGAGAATTGCTATTGTCAACTTCGTACCACTGGTTAATTGGAGCCCCTCCTAAACTTGGATCATTGGTTTTCTCCCACCAGTGCAAAATGCAGTTATTAAACACTTCGTATGGCTTCGGTTTTGTGGTTTTAACAGATGCGGAAAGTCGAATCTCCGTACCAACTCCATTGCCATTTTGACTACCATTAGTATTCTTCAAATCGGGAGATAACACATTGCAACAACAATTCACTCTTTGTCCCGAAGGATCTTTGAGTTTTGTTGGCCTGTTCCAGCAATAAGCAAATGGGTTCTCTGATGGCCAAAAATCGTCTCTTGCCGTCCATAGCCCAGTTGATAAATTATAGTGCCGCCTTCGAACGTACATATCAGCGAAACTTAGTGAAGTTGCCCGATATCCACTACCCCCATTCCAAAGAAAACTAGGATCGGCCGCAACTCCGGTCTTGGCAACCAAGCCTCCATAAGGCTTGTATTGATACGTATTCTCTTCAACACCATTGAGAACAGTCTCAACCACCGACCCCAACGCATCCGTCCCATAATTCCGCATAACACCGTTGGTCATCTCACCCATCAGCATGCCGTCCATCGTGATGTAGTTGGTAACTGCCATGTCGTCACTTGCATAAATCGATCTGGGATGTTGCCGGTACGCCTGAGCGCCCTCACTTTATTGTATGTCTAGAATACTATACATGCCAACCCTAAACTTGAATGTTTCGGGTTGGAAAATGCCTGCGCGTTCCGCTCCAAAGCGATCAAGTTTCCGACTGAAAGCGATCAAGATTCCGCTGCAAAGCGATCATAGTTTTTGAGGCCGTTTTCGCGTTTCCCTGCCCCGGTATTCCAAACATGAGGAATGCCAAGGAGACGTTTGAACATGCGCAAGATACGAGAGGTGCTTCGGCTTCGTTACGAGCACAAAATGACAGCCCGCGAGGCAGGCCTAGCCTGCGGTTTAGGCTGCACGAGCGTGCTTGAATACGGTTATCGTGCTAAGGCGGCCAATCTTGGATGGCCGCTTCCAGAAGGTTTGAGCGACGACGGGCTTGAGGCTTTGCTCTTCCCTCCGTCAGTACCAAACGACACAGATCGTCCTGTGCCGGATTGGACCCACGTTCGCTCCGAGCTTGGGAGGAAGGGAGTTACGATGACGCTTGTTTGGCAGGAATACCTGAAGAAGAACCCTTCCGGCTACCGGTACAGCCGGTTTGTCGAACTGTTCCGGGAGTGGGAGGGATCTCACACCTACTCAATGATCCAACAGCACCGTCCCGGTGAGAAGCTGTTCGTCGACTTTTCCGGCATGACGATGAATCTCACCAATCCGTCGAGCGGCCAGATTGAGGAAGTGGAGATTTTTGTGGCGGCCGCCGGCTATTCCCAGTACATCTTCGTACGCGCGTGCCGTGACCAAACCTTGCGCGAGTGGCTGGACGCACACGCTCTAGCGTTTGAATTCTTCGGCGGGGTGTTCGAAGTGGTTGTCCCTGACAATCTGAAGTCTGGCGTCAAGAAGGCCTGCCGCTATGAACCGGAGAAGAACCCGGCATATGCAGAGCTGGCAAAACATTACGGCGTGGTCGTGCTGCCGGCACGTTCGAAAAAGCCCAAGGACAAAGCTAAGGTCGAAAACGCCGTGTTTCAGGTGGAGCGGTGGGTGCTTGCCCCTTTGAGGAATATGACCTTCTTCAGTTTGGAAGAACTGCAGGCCGCCATGAACTCCCTTGCCCATGAGCTCAACGGCAAGATGCTGAGCGACGTGCCGCTATCCAGAAAGGAGCTGTTCCAGTCCGAGGAAGAGCCAAAGCTAAAACCGCTGCCTGCTTCTCGCTACCTGTTCGCCGAGTGGAGGAAATCTAAAGTTGGCCCGGACTACCATGTTCGCTTCGGTTCCCACGCCTACAGCGTGCCTCACCGATACTGCGGAAAGACCGTGGACGTTCGGCTTACCACCTACCGAGTTGAAGTCAACCTGGATGGGAAACTCATCGCAGGGCACGAAAGAGGGTTGGGTTACCGACATGTCTCGACCGTTGACGAGCACATGCCTGAGGCTCATCGCGAGCATGCCCAATGGACCCCGCAGCGGCTTTTGGGTTGGGCGAGCGAGTTCGGTCCTAACACACGCGAACTCATCGAGGCGATGCTCCTAACCTATGTGCATCCCGAGCATGCATTCCGTCCGGCGATGGGAATCGTCAGC
>CAIUHP010000011.1 GCA_903899015.1 uncultured Armatimonadota bacterium
AGAGCCTTGCTGACGTTGACGTAGAGGAAGTTCGACAATTCTTTCTCAGAAATGCCCGTGATCTTGCTCATTCACTCTCTGAGAAGGGCTACTACGATCTTCAAGGGAATGCCTATGAGAATGCTCTAGCTCGCGCCCTGTTTCTAAAGCAGGTCATTGAGAGCCAGGATGGTTATAAAGTGTTTTGGGATGACGATTCGCTATTGCCTCGCCGAGAATCTGATGTACAACTCCTGTTCAAGTTCACATGGTTCCGCTCTGCCTTCGATGCCAACGCTGAAGTCAACAATGGACGTGGTCCTGTGGATTTCAAGGTTTCTCAAGGCTCATATGACAAGGCGCTGATTGAATTTAAGGTAGCAAGCAATAAGAAGCTAAAGCAGAATCTAGAAAATCAGCTGCCAGTTTACGAAGCGGCAAACGAAACGAAAAATGGAATAAAGGTGATTGTCTACTTTACTGAGCAAGAAGAAGACCGACTGTTTGGGATTCTTGAAGAACTTGATATGCTCGATAAAGAGAATGTCATAACAATTGACGCTCGCAACGACAACAAACCATCTGGATCCAGAGCATGAGTCAATTTAGCTTTCTTCAATCCGAATTCCCCGAAGTGCACGATGCCGCACACAGGGCGGAAGCTTTGGCGAACTCAGATCCGCGAGCAGCGTGCTTCTACGCCCGTCGAGCATTGGAACTTGCGGTCAGTTGGGCATATGAACATGACTCTGTCCTTCAGCTTCCGTATCGGGAAGATCTAAGTGCCCTGATCCACGAAGCGACTTTCCGGAACACAGTTGGCCAAGCCGTTTTCTACAAGTGTCGAGCGATCAAAGACCTTGGCAATAGCGCAGTCCATAGTCAAAAGCCGCTGACCGTATCGGAGTCTGTGTCGGCTGTTCGAGAGCTCTTCCACGTCTGCTATTGGCTCGTTCGCACTTACGCAAAAGGTGAAAAGCCGCAAGCAGGTTCAAACTTTGATCCAAACTCACTTCCTGTCACAACAACAGTCCCGAAGCAAACGCTAGCGCAACTACAGCAGCTTAATGATCAACTAGCAACTGAACGCGAGAAACTCTTTGCGGCACTTGCGGAAAAGGAATCTCTCGATGATGAACTTAAGCGAATAAGGGCAGAAGTCGCAGCACTCAAGAAAGCTAACGAAGCTACTCCGGATACTCACAACTATTCCGAGGCTGAGACACGAGATCTCTTTATCGACCTGTTACTCCGAGAGGCTGGATGGCCCCTCGACCAGCCGGAGGATCGTGAATACGAAGTCGCTGGCATGCCAAACACCCAACAGAAGGGATTTGTTGATTACGTACTGTGGGGAAACGATGGCAAGCCTCTTGGTGTTGTCGAGGCTAAGAAGACTCGCCGCGATGCGCGAGTGGGCCAGCAACAAGCCAAGCTCTACGCCGATTGCTTAGAAACCATGTTCGGCCAACGCCCAATCATTTTCTATACTAACGGCTACGAGCATTGGATTTGGGACGATAAGATGTACCCACCACGTGCTGTTCAAGGCTTCTACAAGAAAGCAGAACTGGAGTTGATGATTCAGCGCCGTCAGACTCGCAAGAGTCTTACCACCGCGAAGATTGACGACAAGATTGTTGAGCGCTACTACCAGACCCGCGCAATTCGGCGAATCGGTGAGTCCTTTGAGAAGGATCACTCGCGGCGAAGTCTGCTTGTGATGGCTACCGGAGCCGGGAAAACCCGCACCGTCATCGCCTTAGCCGACACCCTGATGAAGGCGAACTGGGCCAAACGAATTCTGTTTCTCGCTGATCGCACAGCACTGGTTAACCAGGCGGTAAACGCCTTCAAACGTCACCTTCCTGATTCAGCGCCGGTGAACTTGGTTACGGAAAAGAACACCGAAGGCCGCGTCTATGTTTCCACCTACCCAACAATGCTTGGCCTGATTGACGAGACTAAAGGCACTGAACGAAGATTTGGCGTTGGGCATTTTGATTTGGTAATCATCGACGAAGCGCACCGTTCTGTCTTCATGAAGTACGGGGCGATTTTTGACTACTTCGACAGCATGCTGGTTGGGCTTACAGCGACTCCAAAGGACGAAGTTGGCCGAAACACCTACAAGCTCTTTGAACTAGAGGATGGCGTCCCGACTGATGCCTACGCCCTTAATGAGGCAGTCGCTGACGGCTACTTGGTCCCTGTGAAATCCGTCTCAGTGCCACTTAAGCTGCCAACGCAAGGAATCACATATGATCTCCTTTCCGATGAAGAGAAGGAGCAGTTTGAACTTACTGATTGGAAGGATAGGGCTGATGACATTCTCCCGAGCGGCCGCGTTGAGCCAGCTGCCGTCAATCAGTGGCTCTTCAATGAGGACACTGTAGATAAGGTACTCAAGCACCTCATGGAACGCGGTCAGAAGGTGGATGGGGGAGACACTCTAGGAAAGACAATCCTGTTTGCCAAGAACCACGACCACGCCGTTTTCATTGCTGATCGGTTTAACAAGAACTATCCAAAGTTCAAGGGAGAGTTCGCGCGGGTAATCGATTTCCAAGAAACATACGCTCAAGACCTGATCGACAAGTTTAGTA
>CAIUHP010000012.1 GCA_903899015.1 uncultured Armatimonadota bacterium
AATATTGGTCCAGCATGTGCCAAGGACTTGTACATGCTGGGCTATCGAGCCCCTGAAAACCTAAGGGGTGAAGACCCTGTTCAGATGTTCGAGAACCTGTGCTCGATCACCGGAAAGAGGCACGACCCTTGTGTGCTCGACACTTTTATGTCCGTCGTGTCCTTTTACAAACGGGGGTCCCGCACGGCCCTGGTGGCACTTTACTGCGGAGCGCAAAGAGTTACTTCGAGCAAAAGACTCGGTTACTTAGCCACGCGAGCTTCAACCGATCCATCCATGTGGAGAATATGGTTGACCGTTTGGCCACCTCTCATGTGACGCCCTGGTAGAGGAAGCGTCGAAAGGCTGCCAACAGCATTTTTGGACATCAACGTCGAGTCGAAAACTAATTCGCGACTTGGGTCCAACTGGTGAGTCTTCTTACTGGAAAGTTCCTTATTGAACGCAAAGCCATACTGAGAGCTTCGGAAGTTGCTTACGGTTGGGCAATGAAGCTGTCGAGGACGACCGCCCGCTTTACTGAACGCATCCATCCATTTGTCCGCAATTGGAAGGGTGTCGTCGTTCGAACCTGAATAGATCTCCATCGATATGCCAATCTGCCGCAGATTGGACATACAACGGCTGCTTTGGGCAGCCTTGCGGGCCTCGGCAAATACCGGGAACAAGATTGCGGCAAAAAGGACCGCGCATACACCGCAACCGCCGACAAGCATGATGCCAATGATCAGGAGTGTGGGAGTTTTACGCTTAGGAGCGCTTGAGGGCCCCTCCAGAGGCGCGGACATCCGAGGAGGAGGGGCACTCGACATTTCAGCCCTTTTCAACCAATCTTGATTTAACAGCCTTCATAGCTGCTTCGGTGCGACTGTTGACCTGCAGAGCTTTGAGAATATTGCTGACGTGGTTCTTAACCGTCTTTTCAGCAATGCACAGGCGAGAGGCGATTTCCTTATTTCTAAGGCCCATGGCGACGAGATCGAGAATTTCCTGCTCTCGATCGCTCAAGACGAACATCTCAGAGTCATCAATCTCATCTTCCTCTTTGATGCGGCGAAAGTCTTCGAGGACCTTCGTGGCAATGCGAGGAGTGATCTTCGCTTCGCCTTTATCGGCGAGACGAATACTCTCAATAACGTCTTGAGGGGTGGAGGTTTTAAGAAGATAACCGAGGGCGCCTGCTCTGAATGCTTCATAGACAGTGTCATCGTCTTCTTTGACGGTCAAAATTACGATCTTCAGAAGCTTCTCTTTCTTAAGGAGCTTTCGAGTTAATTCAATTCCGCTTAATCGCGGCATATTGATGTCGGTTAGGAGAACGTCAGGGGGATCAGAAAGGCAGGAGTCGAGCGCCTCCTGTCCATCCTTGCAAACGGCAATAACCTCACAATCCGCCATAAGCGCAAGTGTCTTCTCGAGCGCCTTGCGGTAAGAGGCCTCGTCGTCCGCAACAACTACGCGGATCTTCTTCGGCATGGCGGGGATTATATCAGGGTTCATGACTAGCGGGTTGTAAGAGTGTATTGAGGAGGACCTTTCTCAAGTTATTCCGAGAAAAATGTGCCATTTGTCTGGGCTCCCTACTCAATATACTGGTGATCCATCAAATTGAACACATTTCATCCGTGGATCACACTTCCTATTCTAGTCAACTAACCCGGTAACCTTTATATTCCCATGGCTGTTTTAGAAGTTCGTGACCTTGAAGTATCTTTCGGAGACATCCGAATCCTCCGAGGTGTCTCTTTTGACCTGGAAGCCGGGGAAACTCTGGGGGTGGTTGGTGAATCAGGCTGTGGCAAGTCCATGACTGGCTTTGCCGTGATGGGCATGCTACAAGCGCCCGGCAAGATCACTGCGGGCTCTATCAAACTTAATGGCAAAGAGTTAGTCGGTCTGAAAGAGAAGCAACTCCGAGACATTCGTGGCGATCAGATCGCCCTCGTGATGCAAGACCCATTCACCAGCCTCAATCCCATGATGCGGATCGGTGACCAGATTGGAGAGGCATTTCGACTTCATCAAGGCATGGATCGCAAGCAGGCATGGAACAAAGCGATTGAGATGCTTGAGAAAGTGGGCGTCCCAGATCCGTCTGGCGCGGCTAGGAAATTTCCCCATCAGATGAGTGGTGGACAACGACAGCGCGTCGTGATCGCGATCGCGTTTGCTTGCAAACCCGAAGTGCTGATTGCCGACGAACCAACAACCGCGCTCGACGTGACCACTCAAGCTCAGATCCTTCGCTTGATTCGCGATCTCCAGCAAACCGAGGGCGCTGCCGTCATGATGATCTCACACGATATTGGAGCGATCGCTTCAATCTCACAAAGAATTGCGGTCTTCTATGGTGGCCAAATTGTTGAATCGGGTCCAGCAGAGCGAGTTCTCCGCCGCCCCGCTATGCCGTACACCCGCGCATTGCTCAATGCACTGCCACGAGCGAATAGTGAGAGGCTTGAGGCCATTGGCGGATACCCACCTGACTTCTCCAAAATGCCTGTCGGCTGCGCCTTCTCTCCTCGATGTCCGCTTAAAACGGCCCAATGTGAAACGGCACCTACCTTGAAGACAGTCGAGGTTTCCCACCTTTCCGCATGTTGGCGAGCAGAAGAAGTCGCTCAGTCTGCAATCAGTTAGGGCTTTCTGCACCCTCTTCGCATCCTGCCGGAGGGTGCCGGGGCGGTATTCTCTTAGCCTATGCCAGAGCTATTGCTTGAGGTCGGTTGCGAAGAATTGCCTGCGTCGTTTGTGCGCAAGGCCTATTCCGATCTGCTCCAAAACGTTACCCAGGCGCTTTCCGAAGCAGGAGTGTTATTGGAACCCGGCACTGCGCTCGGAACGCCTCGGAGATTAATCGTCTCCTTCCCAGACCTCAAACCTCGGCAAGAAGACGTGACAAAAGAAGTCCGGGGCCCAGGATTGAAAGGGGCTTACGACGCTGATGGCGCACCCACTCAAGCGTTGCTTGGCTTCTGCCGAGGGCAGGGGGTTTCCGTCGAAGACCTTCGCAAAGACGAGCAATATGTGTGGGCAACCAAACTGATACCGGGCCGCCCTACCGCAGAGATCTTGGCTGAAGTTCTTCCCAAAGCGATTCGCGCGATGACCTTTGACAAAACCATGCGCTGGGGAAGCACTCGAATGCGGTTTGCACGCCCGATTCGCTGGCTCCTGGCAAGTTTTGATCGGTCCGTCGTTGAGTTCGACATTGAAGGCGTACCCACCGGGACGACCAGCCGAGGGCACCGATTTTACGCTCCGGAGCCGTTCCCCGCTACAACTCTAGCCGAGCTTGTGGAAGGTCTTCGAAGTCGTAAGGTTGAGCCGGATCCGGACGCACGAAGAGCGCGCCTGATTGAACAGGCTCTCGCGTCCGCCGAAGGCAAGCCTGACATGTCTGAGGACCTCATCGAAGAAAATGTCTTCCTTACGGAGTGGCCAACTGCGATTCAAGGCGAATTTAAAGAAGACTTTTTGAAATTGCCCGACGCCGTTCTCGTCACCGCGATGGCAAAGCACGAGAAGATGTTCCCGGTTCGCGACGATAAAGGAAAGCTCACGAACAAATTTGTCTTCATCCGCAATTCAGGTGAGGACGACACGGTAAGAAATGGTGCCCAATGGGTCCTTAATGCCCGGTTCAACGATGCCAAATTCTTCTTCGATGAAGATATGAAGCACGACCTGGACTATTTTCTTGAGAAGACCGAAGGAATCGTCTTCCAGGAGAAGTTGGGTTCCGTCCGAAAGCGAGCTGATCGCCTGTCCAAGCTGTCCGAGCAACTCGCCCTCCATACCGGGGCAATCGGTCGCGAAATTGAGTTTGCTCGAGACGCGGGCAAATATGCCAAAGCCGACCTCAGTACCGGATTGGTTGGCGAGTTGTCGTCGTTACAGGGCGTTATCGGAGGTGCCTATGCAAGACGCCAAGGCGTCTTCGGTTCGGTCGCTTGGGCCATCGAAACTCAATACGATATTTCAAAGAATGAAGATCCTGGCGACTGTGCGGGCGAGCGTGCTTCTTTACGGCTTGCCATGGCCGATCAACTCGACAAGTTGGCTGGATACCTCGGAATCGGACAAGAACCCTCGGGCTCTTCCGATCCGTTTGGCCTACGTAGAGCAGGCACCATTCTGATTGAAGCGGCTTGGATGTGGCCAAGCGCCATGCCTTCGTATGAAGGATTTTTCAACCTGGCGCTCGACTATTACCAGGAGCAAGGCGTCGAACTAAACCGCGACTCTGCAATTAAGGCTCTTCGGACCGTATTTGCATCGCGATACACGTCGATGTTGCCTGACGTTCGCCACGACATTCTTGAAGGCGCGATTTTGGCACCGGATTCACCTTCCGTTTCCACGCCGCGTGCGGTTAAGCTTCGCACCGAGTGCCTGGCTCAACTTACGAAAGATGTCTCGTTCCTTCAAACGGCGACTCGCCCGATCAACATTGTCGCGGCCGCTCGAAAGAAAGGAATTGCGTTTGGCGAAGTCGATCCGCTGAGCTTGATTCAAGAAGAAGCCCTTGATTCGGCCGAGGGTGTCGAGCTTTTCAAGGCGTTGAGCGCTCAAGCTGACCAGCTAAAAGATGCTGAGGTTCGAGAAGACGTGGATTCCATCGTCACCTGCCTCCTTTCTCTCGCAGACCCCATCAACAAGTTCTTCGGAACCACCATGGTCATGGCAGAAGACGAGAATGTCCGATACGCCCGCCTCACTTTGATGCAGGCAGCTTCCGCTCAGTTGCTGAAAGCGGGAGATTTCTCGAAAATCGTCGTCGAGGGCTAGTTGGAGCCTTGATTTGACCTCCGCATTGGCTCCGTGGCCGATGCGGGGAATTTAGCGCCATCGCCTCATATTAACTTTCAGGGCCATCAGTGATTAGGTTTCCAGGTAGTTGAAATGGCTGGCTCACGTCAAATTTGGCTTGCCTTATAACGTTGCAGGCGACTATACGGTCGAACTTTGGTTTGTATCCCTCGACTTCACAACGACCCTGCCGCGTAGAATAGGCTATGAGCTTGGAAGTGGAAGCGCTCGAGAGGGCCAAGCGGTTCCTTCGAGAAGAGGTTGCACCGGTTGCCGAACTAATTGACCGAGACACCGACGCCCTTCACAAGGTTGTAAACCGCATGGGTGAGCTTAATTTGCTTGCACTTAAGTCCCCAGAAAAATATGGCGGACCTGGGATGTCAGAGATTCTATTTAGGATTTACCAGGAAGAAACTGCGCGGGCTTCAGGAACACTCGCCTTTCTCACGACTCAACACCAAAGTGCGGCATCCATGCTCGCAAACGCCAACAACGAAACTCTGAAAGAGGCTTACCTACCCAAAATGGCATCCGGGGAGAAGCTCGTTGGAATTGGCTTTAGCCAATTACGCCGATCTGGACCTCCGCTGATGCGGGCTGAACCTATCGAGGGAGGATATCAGCTCTCGGGCCATGTGCCGTGGATCACCGGCTGGAGTTTCTTTCCTGAATTCTTGATTGGAGCGACTCTTCCAGATGGTCAATGCCTTTTTGCCATCGTTCCGCTCACGAATTCTCATCAGGTCCGAGAAGATGGCCCCTGTGGAAGCATTACCGTTTCGGCCCCCATGCAACTTGCATCAATGGGAATGGCGATGACGGTAACTGCCGATTTGAACCATTTCTTTATCCCTGAAGACGCAGTCGCCTTCATCAAACCAGCGGGTTGGATTCAGAACAGCGACATGATCAATATCGCTCTTCAAGGGCACTTTGCGATCGGCTGTGCAATGGCTGGAATCGACGTTGTTCGAACGAACGCGGGAAAGAAGCCATTCCCATTCATTCAAGACGCAGTAAATGCTCTGGAAACGGAATTAAATGCTTTGCGCATAGCAACCGCTCAAGCTCAGAAGTCCACCGACGAAACCACAACTCCAGAACGACTCCAAGTTCGAGCGTGGGCGATCGACTTCGCCGTTCGTTGCGCTCATGCCGCCATCACCACTTCAAGCGGAGCCGCCAATTCAATCCACCACCCTGCGCAGAGAATCTACCGGGAAGCCCTCGTCTTCACCGTCTCAGCCCAAACACCCCCGATTATGGAAGCCACTCTCCAAAGGCTGATTGCACGCAAGAATTAAGGATCCATCTTAATGGGCGACCTTGACCAACGTTATCTTCGATGGGGGGAAATCAGCACTGGTGCCCGTATCATGTGTGCGATATTCTTTGGAATTACATCGTTAAATTTTGCAATCGTTGGCATTTCAGGTGGATACATTTGGGTCGCGTTGTTGCCTTTCTTAGGCGTGTTAGCCAGTGCCTTTTATTCCTATCAACTAGAGATTGACTTCAAAGATCAAACATGGGCCCGTCAAACTGGCTTGCTCGGAATCTCAAAAGCTAAGAAGGGTGACTTCTCGGACCTGCAATCAATAGAAATTGGGATCTTCACTAGTAGATATGGCCACTCATTTCCCGTCACTTTGAAGTGGAAAGGAGGCAGGCTAAAGTCATTTCAAGTTCGTAGCTCAGCCAACTTAGTAGATCGCGCTCAATTTGCACGAGCTCTTTCGGACAAGCTGGGAATCCCACTCGTTCAATCCCATGATCTTGCCGCTTACCGCCGTAAGAATGAAGTCCCCCAAGGAATTCTTCCTCCTTCGGAGTAACATGGCATCCAATGCCGACAGCACCAAGAATTACGGGGACATTTCTTGATGAAATCACCCATGACATCCCTTCGCAGAATTGGGGCCACAAAGAGTGGCGAAAAGAGTTTGAACTCTACACGAAAATCGGGATTGATACCGTCATCATCATCCGGGCTGGCTATCAAAACAAGTGCATTTTCCAAGCCAAATCGATCCCAGATTTGATGCCCATATACGACGACTTGGGCGAGTTATTCTTCAGCTTAGCCGACGAGTTTGGCATCAATGTGTTTTTTGGCACTTACGATTCGGGCTTCTTTTGGCACCGACGAAGTTGGTGGAAAGAAGTGGACATTAACAAAGCATTCATCGATGAGGTGGTCGAGCGCTATGGACACCATGCTTCGTTCAAGGGTTGGTACCTGTGTCACGAAACGTCTCGCAATGACGCCCACATCATTGAGCTTTTCAACCACATTGGCAAGCACTGCAAGTCAGCAAAGGATGTACCGGTCCTCATTTCACCGTTCCCACAAGGGGCGAAACAATTTAGCGGAGGAGCGGTGATGTCGCTTGAAGAGTCACTTGACCACTGGGAGCGCATTTTTGACGAAACTCACGGAGCTTTCGACGTCTGCGCGTTTCAAGATGGTCAGATTCATTATCAGGAACTACCAAAATTCATTTCCGGAGTTTCGGATCTGGGTAAGAAGCATGGCGTGACCATTTGGTCGAACCTTGAGACCTTCGATCGAGATATGCCGATCAAGTTTCCACCGGCCGATTGGCGATATTTGCGCTTTAAGCTAGAAGCGGCTGCCAATGTAGCCGAGAAAATTATTACGTTTGAATTCCCCCATTTTATGTCTCCCAACTCCTGCTACCCGGCGGCTCACAACCTATTCAATCGGTATGCAGAGTTTGCAGGTCTTGATATCTAGTTTCTTTTCGTCACATTTCCAGACTTCCTCTTCGTATACGTAACCATGAAATTCACCCACCGAGCACTGATTGCTGGACTTTTGGGGCTGGTCGCAATAGCGTCCGCTCAAGAAGTCACGTATCCGGTTTTTGAAAACGATAAGATTCCGATCCAACAGCTCAAGTCTCGGCGGGATGCAATCAAGGGTCAACTTGGTCCTGGTGGCGTTGCCGTATTTTTCACCAATCCCGAGCGGAACCGAAACAACGACTGCGATTTCAAATTCCGTGGAGATTCAAACTTTCTTTATCTCACCGGATTTGAAGAGCCTGACTCGGTCTTGATCATTTCCACGGAAGGCTTTGTGTTGAATGGAAAGAAGGTCACCGAAGTGCTTCTCGTGAATGAGAACGACCCCATGTCGCTCACGTGGTTGGGCTACCGCATGGGTTCCAAGGATGCCAAGACTCTGCTCGGCATGGAGTCTGTTGTTTCAAACACATCCGCAAATTTTGACGCGGTCATGAAATCGATTGAGGCGATTCCTAATCTTCATTTTTGGAACGCATCGGTTCCACCCGACCCAACCGGCGATATTGGTCGCATGATTCAGAAGTGGACTAATTGGCAAACCTCGCATAAGGGTTGGCCCGCTCCATCAGGGTCTGTTTTCCCGATGCTGGCGAAACTCCGAGTTCAAAAATCGCCAGAAGAACTTGCTCTTCTCCGAAAGGCGGCACAGGCCTCTGCTATGGGCCATCGCGAAGTCATGCGATCGGTCAAGCCTGGAAATCGAGAATTCGAGTTGCAAGCGACTGTCGAGTATCTGTTCACCCGAAATGGTTGCGAATCGGTCGGTTACAACTCCATTGTTGGATCGGGCCCCAACGGGTGCATTCTGCATTACGAAGACAACCGCCGACTTATCCAAAACGGCGATCTTATTTGCATGGATGCAGCGGGCGAATATCACGGATATTCGGCAGACGTCACCCGCACCTTCCCCGCCAACGGGAAATTCTCACCTACCCAACGGGCCGTTTACGAAGTCGTTTTAGCAGCTCAGACGGCCGGAATCAAAGAGTGCAAGGCTGGGAATAGCTTCGGAGCGGCCGGTAGAGCGGCCGAGCGAGTCATTACGGAAGGGCTGATGAAGTTGGGGATTACGAAGAGTCCCGCTGAGACTCGAATCTACCTCCCGCACGGCGTGAGTCACTATATCGGCTTGGATGTTCATGATGCTCATGGGGACAACACGTTACGTCCTGGTTATGTGCTCACAGTTGAGCCCGGCATCTATATTCGTGAGGGTAGCAAATGCGATCCTAAGTTTTGGAACATCGGCATCCGAATTGAAGATGATATTCTTGTAACCGACAAGGGGCCTGAGAATTTATCGGCGGGGGCACCTCGAACGGTTGCCGAAATCGAGAGTCTCATGAAGCAGCAAGGGATTGGGAAACGGCCCGCTGGCCAGTGATAAGGACGACAAACCATGGCCTTCGAGCCGCTTGAGACCGACGAAAAAGTAGACAATCCCCAGAAGAAGGGACCCGACATGGACACGGTCATGTTGTTCGGCTGCTCAGGCTTTGTCGTGACCTCGATCGGCGGTTATATCCTTTCGGTTTGGCCATTTCTCCTGTTTCAAGACTCAGAAAGGATAACGACACTAGGTACTTCGTGTGCTTTCGGTCTGCTTCCAGCCGCAATCTTGGGCATGGTTTCTTCTCGGAAGTTTGGTTTGGCAGGAGCTTGTGGATTTGTAGGGGGCTCGATGGCAACGGGGATCTTTATGTTTCTCCGAATCCAGCAAGCCTTTGTCGCGGCATTTGCCCGTCAAGCTCCGCCGCCCGATTACCCTCAGATACTTATGTATTTGGTCCCGCTGTCATGGGTCATCGTTTCGCTCGTTCTGGCACTCCTGCTCGTGCCAAACGAAAAGGCCGAGCCTTAAAAAAGACTCGGCCGCGTTTCACTTTGAACTCAATTAGTTGAGATTCGAAGTGACATTCATTTGAACTTGATCAAGTCCAAAGTTAAACAACGGAACACTTCTGCTCCTAGGGACGAGGCAACGAATAAGCAGTTGCGACGAGCTCGATCCGCTAAAGTAGTTACTCAACTTTGTCGAATTGACTGTGATCGTTGTTGGCGATCCGAATGCTGTCCCACTCAAGCTCTTCAGCAACTCGTACTGCCCGGTGGATTGGTTGACGATATAAACCATCACCGTTCCCACAGCAGGCGCTGCCCCACCCACGGTCACCGAGAGGGAAACAACCTTCGTTGGATCCACCGTTGTGTTGATCGTTGCTTGCATGCTAACAATCGTTCCTAATTGGCCTTCGAGAACGGAGTTTGCTGAGTAGGTCGCTCCGTCCATCTGAGCGAGATTTGCCGCACTGCCGGAAGGATTTGCACCCTCAACGACTGCGGGATGTAACCCAGTATTTTCAAACAAGCCTACCGATGAGACATTGAACACCGTTGGAGGCGTCACGGCAGCAGTTGCTGCGTACTTTGCAAAGTTGATCGGTCCCCATCCAGTCACGAAGTCCCAAAACGGTCCAGCACTCGATCGATTTCCGTTTGGCAAAATGCCATTGGTTCCCGAAGTGATATCGAACCAAACATCTGATCGACCATTTTGAGCATAGAAAGAATCGCTTATACGTCCTAAACGAGGTTTCCCGCCGAGAGACTGGATCTTCTGCTCAGTGACCGCGAGACATCCGGCAAAGACAGGACAAGCAAAGCTTGTTCCATCGTAATCGAAGCTAAGCGATCCATTGAAATAGAATTGGTACGCACCCGTCGTGGCGCCTGCAGCGTTTAGAGCGACGTCAGGGACCAATCGCGCATTAATCGACGTCGGTACTCCCTTTCCGCGTTGCCAAACAGGAAGAGTGTTGAAGGAAGCTGTCTCGGGCGTCCAGCCTCCGCCACTACCGCTCCAACCCACTTCGGAAATGCGATTTCCGACGGAGTCGACATTTGCAATCGTGCCTCCCACCTGTAAGCACTCTGGCTCATAGTCGGGATAAGCATAGGGTTCGATGGTCGTTCCATAGTCGCCGGAAGCGGCCATGTAAGTAATGCCTTGAGCCGTCATCAAGACGTGAACGTTGTGTGCGGCCATCTGCTGGGTTGAATTCAGAATCCATCCATAACTTTCACTGATGACTTCGCACTTATTGTCGTTTTGCTCTTGGGTGAGTACGTCAATGAGGTTGCCGCCACCATCGTAGATGGTGAAGTTACACAGAGGTGCCATTCCAAGCACCATTTGGATGTCCAGATCGCCCTCGCCCGAAGGGGTACCGGATCCCGCCCCGCCTGCGATGGTAACCACCTTAATGTTGTTGCCCACTCCGCCGGCTGGAGTCGGAAGATTGAAGTGGGAGTAATACAGGGGCACGTTGGAGAGACGGAAACCATCCCAACTCGAAATGGCAACGTTCTTTGTATTCCCTCGCAAACCAGCGTTGTAAAGAGGAGCCGTATTGTAGACAACGCGGGTTTGGTCAGGCGTTAACGGCGTGGCGGCCATTTTCATTCCTTTCTTCAACCCCTTCTTAAAACGTGGCTTCGGTAAAGACGTGTTATCGAGTCCATCTACCGACAAGATGGTTGATGAAATTGTGGGAGGGAGTTGAAGCGGCTCACTAAACGAGTAGTAGTCGATCCGACCCGGCTCTTTCGGATTCACCAAATGGTAGTTATTGATGGTTGTGTTGAAAGCGGATTCAGCCTGACCAACAGTAGCTTCAGCCAAGATGCTCAAGCGACTATCCGCGACCAGCGTAACTTTGAAGCCTTTGCTCTTCAAATAGTCAACGATCTTCTGAACGGCGGTTTGCGGCTGGCCAAACATCTGTCCCAACTGAGCCGGAGTTGCGAATTTACGGTAATTCGGACTCTTTGGGTCGTTTACGCTATCCGCAAACGCCTGAAGAGCACCAGGGTTTGGGGGCAGCAAACTAACAGTTACGTGTAGAACGTCCGCAGAAGACTTGTGCGATACCAAAGTCGACCGTTGAATGACACTAGGAATAGGAACCGGAATCTGTGTCATCTTGGTGGTCTGGGCCGTTGCCATTGAGCCAAGTCCGATTGTCGCTGCTATAACTGAAGCACCGACCAACTTTCTAGCCCAGGATGCCAAAGACCTTAGTTTGAAACTAAAACGTGGCGCCATTTCGATCTCTCCCTCGAGGAAGCTGTAGACAGAAAAGAACCGTCCACGCTCAAAGATTTGTGTACATCTTTTAGTACGTCAAATGCCCCGAAATGTTCGAAAATTGACCCTTCATTTCAGCCTAAATTCATCGAAATGGATCAAGATTGGGGCACGCGATCCTTACCTCTGCTCCGCTATAAGAAACCTGATAGAATTCGCGACCGGAATGCCCCCGTGGCGAGTTCCGATCAAGGTATCATCTGCCCCATGCTGAACTATGATCGGCAGGAAGCGCTGTCCAAAGCTCGAGGGAGAATGGACGCTATTCGAGGTCATCTTTGACCTGCCTCAACTGCAAACCCAAATAACCGAATTAGAGGCACGGTCTTCAGAACCTGATTTCTGGAATGATCCAGAATTTGCGAATAGAACCCTGCAACGGCTCTCGCGCATGCGAGGTATAGCCGACCCATTTCTACGCCTAGATAAAGCCGAGCGCGACGTTGCGGAGCTATACGAGATGCTACGCGAAGAGCCCGATCCGGAAACGGAAGCCGAGGCCGACCAAATGGCACTCAATTTGCTGGCGGATCTTGATGCCTTTGAGCTCAAAACTCTGCTGAATGGCGAACACGATTCGCGCAACGCACTTCTCGAAGTGAACGCAGGTGCGGGCGGCTCCGAAGCATGTGACTGGGCAGTCATGCTGTTTCGCATGTATAACCGGTGGGCTGAAGAGCACAACTACAAAGTTGAAATCATCAGCGAGACGCCAGGCGATGTTACGGGTTATCGCTCGGTTCAAATGCTCATCTCAGGCGAAAACGCCTACGGCTACCTTAAGGCCGAACAGGGTGTTCATCGGCTCGTGCGCATTTCGCCCTTCGACGCCAACGCAAGGCGACACACATCATTCGCTAAGGTAGAAGTCCTTCCCGAAATTGAGGAAAATGAAGTCCAAATCAATCCCGACGACCTCAAAGTTGAAACACTTCGGGCGGGTGGTGCGGGTGGTCAGCACGTCAATAAGACCGAGAGCGCGGTTCGAATAACCCACTTGCCAACTGGCCTGGTCGTGAACTGCCAAAACGAGCGGAGCCAGCACAAAAATCGAGCGAGCGCGATGGCGGTACTTCTTTCGCGCCTCAGCGAATTGGAACGTGCTCAGTCGCAAGATCGCATCAACATATTGAAAGGGGACGGCGGTCCGGCTGCTTGGGGGCGACAAATTCGAAGCTACGTGATGCAGCCTTATACAATGGTTAAAGACCATCGAACGGGACATGAGACCGGAAACGTCACTGGAGTCATGGATGGCGACATCGATGGATTCATTGAGGCGTACTTGAAGCAAAAGCCGTCGGACGACGCGTTTATCGAATAGTTTTCGTTAGAGTGAAAGGTTAGGACAATTCCCCTATGCTAGCAGCCATCGCATTAGCCGTTATTTCGTTCCAGAAGTTGGGTCCCATCCTGCCTCCTTCCTGCAGTACGTCGTTCCAAGCGACCGCCCTGTCAGTTGAAGAAGCTCTGCAGAGTGAAAATTTTGAACTGGCAAGGAAGCGATGGTCTTTGCTACCCAAAACCACCATTACCTACACGTGGGATGACAGCAAGGTTCCCCAAAACTACCGCGCTGAATTCCGCAAGGCTCGTGATGAAGCCTTCGCAATGTGGAAGCAGAAATCGGCTCAAATTAAGTTTGAAGCAAGTCCCAAAGGGGAATTACATTTCAGCTTTGAACCCATTCTTGCCATCCGCCCCGACACCGGCTACCCGGCAAGTCATGTTGGATTTTTCAGTGAAGATCCAAGCCTTCCCCGCCTCGACTTCGTGATGGGCCTCAAGCGAGGCAAACCAGCCGTTGGAGCGGAAGTCTTGGATGTTTTCGACGACGTCGCTTACGCAGTCGGCTCTTACTTCGGCATTGCGGACGGAATTTACGATACGTACACGATGGGAGCGACCGACCTGCCGCGAGTTGGCAGAACATCGATTTCAGGTACGGAATTCAATACGTTACGCGTCAATCTCGCGGCGATAAACGCACTCGACAATGCGATTAAGACGAAGACGCCTCTTATCGTTGCCAAGTCCCGACTTTTGCTCGATCGGACTGTCCTTGAAGCAGCGCCAGCGTTTCAAGGTGACCGCGTGGATCTTCACCTACAAGTTACAAACGCAGGAACCGGCCCCCTCTCGTTTAGTATGTTTCCCGACTGTGGTTGCACGATCGTCACAGATCCCGGCGTCGTCGATCCTCAATCCACTCGAATGTTGCAGGTAGCGGTCGATACGCGCTTGTTCATCACGAACATCGAGAAGCACGTCACTCTATACACCAATGACCCTGAGACACCGGTCAAGGTCGTAACGATGAAGATCCCGCTGAAACCGCGGTATCGCTTCATCTGCCCTACCGGAGATACGGTCGTCGTGCCCAAGGGTGGAAGAAAGGTCGCACTCTATCTTATTCCGGCCAAGAAATCGGATATCGAACCGGTCTCCTTTAAATTTGATGGTATGGATGCAAGCGTGACGGTTCAGCCATTCTCGGGAGTTTTGGCCGACCCAGACATGCACGAAGGCCCAATGGAGAGAAAGGGATACAAGTACATCTTTAACATAAAGGACACCATTCCATCCGGTCGAACCTTTGGCACTCTTCAAGTGCTGACCTCCAATTCAGAATTCCCTAACTTGACCTACACGATGTACGCTCAAAAAGGAATCATTGCGCTACCAGAAGATGTTCCCCTCGGTCAAATCGGTAAGGTTCCTCGCACAGCCAATGTGATTATTTCTGGCCCGGGATTGAACTTCAAAGTTACGGGGGCAGAATCAAATTCGGCCCACCTTAAGGCCAGTTACAGCCAACTACCAGGTTCGTCTGACTACCTCCTCACGATTCATTACGACGGACTAGCGAAGCCAGGAGAAATTTTGTCCACGATCAAAGTGAAGACATCGAGCCCATCTCAACCGATTGTGTACGTTTCCGTGCGTGCAATCGTGCAATGAAGCGGCTGTTTAGCGGCATCGGCATTGCAGGAGTTGCTTGTGCCCTCTTGAGTGGCTGGCAAGCGAAAACTCCGACGACGATTCTCATTACGGGTGACCTTCTGGGTCACCTTGAACCCTGCGGATGCACCTTCCCTCAAACCGGAGGGTTACTTCGCGAGGCCACACTCATTCGGAAGATTCGTTCCACCTCGAACGTGATCGTCCTCGCAAGTGGCTCGATGGTGGCCAGTCCAGGACGCCAGTCTCAGATAAAAACTGAGACGGTCGCGGCCGCTTATCACGAAATGGGGGTCGATGTGATTGGACTTGGAAACGAAGACACTCGACTCGGTTTCAGCGGGATTCTTGCGATTCAAAACAATGCCCCCGACGCCTTGATCTCCGGTAGCCTCCAGCAAACCGGTCCCCTCAATATGCCTCGGACAAAGGGGATTGGTTCTTTACTGGTCGGAAGCGTGTCCTCGCATCCAGAAGATCTCGCTCGTCCCGTGCAGTCTCCCTACATACCCCTAGCTGAATCGATCAAGAGTCTGAAGGACGATGCCAGATTGAATGGACAGGTACCGGTTCTCATGCTTGATGGGACTGTCAGTGAAGCCAAGCAAATTGCATCTCAGAACCCAGAAATCCGGCTCATCGTTTATCGATCCCCAAATGACGTTCCTCTCGCACCCATTGTCGTGGGCAAAACCGTCTTAGCAACCCCTGGGCAGGGAGGAAAAAAGATCGTTCGCTTAACGCTCGATGACGATCAAATGAGCGGTTATCAAGTCATCCCGCTAGGGCCCGAATTCTCCGACGATCCGACGGTGTCTAAGACTTACCAGAGCTATTTGAAGCAGATCGATCAACTGGGACTCTTGGATAAGCTACCGCGCTCCAAGACCTCTCCGTATGCTGGAAGTGCCTCCTGCATGTCGTGTCATCAAAGCGCATACAAGGTATGGAGCCATTCTAAACACGCGCATGCCTTGCAAGCACTTTTGAAGGTTACTCATGCCAAAGATCCCGATTGTGTGAGCTGCCATGTGGTCGGCCTAAACTCAGAATCAGGTTTTCGATCACAAGCGCTGACTCCCACATTGGCAGGAGTTGGCTGTGAGTCTTGCCATGGTCCCGCAAAGCGTCACACAAAAATGCCGAGAACCGCAATTTTGCCCAAGGTTGGCTCCAAGCCGTGCTTCTCGTGCCACACTTCGGAGCAAGATCCGAACTTTAACGCCTTAACCTTCAAGACTAAATACTGGCCCCAAATCAAACACTAATTGGGGAAAACCTGTGGATAGGTTTGGGGATAAAAAAAATAAATGAATTTCAGAAAATCGATGAAACTGGCAGATAATGAGAGCATCTGAATGGTCATCTAACCTGACAAATCGGTCTTACTGGCTCTTGACGGCTGTGAGTGTCATAGAGAGAATATTGATAAGAGAGGAAACGCTTCGTTAAGATGGGACTAATCAAAGAAGCGCACCACACTACAAACATGGAATTGGTTAACCAAACAGAAACCCAGATTCCGTACCCGAAGCTTTCAAAGGTTCTCTTTGAAAGAAGGGAGACCACCTTTAATTCCCTCGCCGCCATGCCCTCAAATGTTGAGGCCATTGAGGCAGCCTTGATGTTTTCGGCTGGGCTCAACCCATTTGTTGCCCTTGTTGGACCTAGCGGTTGGGGCAAGTCTCATCTCCTGAGCGCCGTCGCAAGTAGGTTATCGCTAGAGCACGGAATCGTAACCGAAAGGTACACCGTAGTGGACTATCTTTCCAATCCGATCCGGTCGGAATCAGCCCATCCCCTGATCTTGGATGATGCTCAGGAAGCGCTCGGTAAGAGCCGCATGAAGATGGCTCTGCGACTTTGTCTCGAGCGTCGTGTCAAGTGCGGCAAACCAACCATCCTCGCCTTCACCTCTCCCAAACCCAGCCGGGCTTTGCGAGCCTTACTTCCCTCTACTCGGGACTGGACGGTTGCTACGATGGGGGCTGCCGAACCTGCCGAACGACTTCTGCTTCTTCACCAACTCAGTTCCGTGGAGGGCCTCGTGCTTTCTCCCCGGTTAAGCAAAGTTATCGCTGACCAGATGTACGGGAACGGACGCACCTTAGCCGGCGCACTCAAACGGCTTCGATTGTCGGGCACCAACTGGCTCGATCCGAGTGCGACGTTGCGTGCTTTTGGGTTGCTTGACCCATTCTTTGCCGACAACGGGGTCTGGGACTTAAAACACAAAATCTTGAAGGTCGCCGAGCAGTCGAAAGATCAGTTCAGCAAGGTGTCCAGCACCGATTTAGCTCTGTACACGATGCTTCACGAAGCGAGTCTTTCAGAAATCAGCGTGGCCCGAGCAGCGGGAATCGAACCGGCAGACGCCTATCTTCGGGCTTCTAGCTTCAAATCGCATCTCGCCGAATCGGAAACGGCTCGAGCGTATGTTCGGCAGTTTATCGACTTAGTGGTCGAATCACTCTCACGCGAATAGTCTCTCCGCAACGAGTTTCAAAACACTTTTGCTCGTCTTGTTCACTCATGGGGTCCAGACAACGTACTATCTGTTATGACACCGGGAGAGAACTCGCGAACGCTGGACCTGCTTGAGAAAATTGTCGAGCAGGCACCCAAAGATAATCCGCGATTACAGAACTATTTAGCCGCGTTGCGGACTTCCCTCCAAGAAGATTCGAAAGAACAAGATGAGACTCGCCAGATGCTGGCCGAGTATGAGGAAGCCTATACCAAGCTCACCGCGCCTGCCAACAAGATTGGCGTTTTCCTTGAGTGGTTAGAACAGGAAGCAGAAGGTGTCGAGTCCCCAGAGGGCGAACCACCCGCGGTCCAGAAGCTTGCCTTGATTTCTCTTGGAGACCAAGAATATGTAGCCCAGGTTGACCCGAAGGTTGAGCAAAGCATTTTAGCAATTGGAAGTCGAGTCAAGGTCAATGATGCTTACGCTGTGGTGGGCACCTTGCCTGCCGCACGCGTCGGTAGCATGGTCAAGGTCTCCGAGGCGCTTGAAGATGGTCGAATTCGAATCGGCTCGCATACTCCTGGATCGGATGGTCGTTTGATTCTGCGAGGAGCGACTCTTGGCGATGAGAAGATCAACAGCGGCGATGAGGTTCGGTTGGATGCTACCGGTCGAATTGCTCTTGAGCACTATCAGAAACAAGACAGCCGAGACTATTTCTTAGAGGATGTCCCGGTCCTGCCTTGGGAGAAGGTTGGAGGTCAGCAGGACGCGATCCGGTTGATTCGCGACACGATCGAGCAGCCGCTTCTCTATCCCGAGATTTTTGAGCGGTTCGAGAAGAAGCCGATCAAGGGAATTCTGTTATACGGCCCTCCGGGTTGCGGGAAAACCCTCATTGGTAAGGCCACCGCTTACAACCTCACCCGCGAGTACTCCAAGCGGACCGGTAAGGAAGTCAAAGAGTATTTCATGGCCATTAGTGGCCCCAAGATCCTCAACATGTGGCTTGGCGAGACGGAGCGAATTGTCCGAGAAATATTCAAAACCGCAAGAGAGAAGGCAAAGGAGGGACGATTAGTCTTCATCTTCATGGATGAAGCGGAGTCCGTCTTAAGAACTCGATCGAGCGGCCGCTACCTCAATATCAGCAACACCGTCGTGCCTCAGTTCTGTGCGGAACTCGATGGACTTCAGTCGCTTGAGAACGTTGTGCTGATGCTGACTTCAAACCGACCTGACTACATCGACCCGGCGGTTTTACGTCCCGAGCGAATCGATCGTAAAGTAAAAATTGGCCGTCCAGACCGCGAGTCTGCGACCCAGATCTTGAGCATCTATCTTCATTCGGGCATTCCGCTGGATGAAAAAATTCTAAAGAGCAACCACGGCGAAGTCGATTGCGCACGTAAAGAACTGATCGAAGGAGTCATTGAACACCTCTGGCGCAAGAACAAGGAAACGGAATTCCTGAAGGTCTTCATGAAGAACGGCTCTACGGATACCCTCCACTTCAAGGATCTTGTCTCGGGTGCGCTTCTGAAGAGTATTGTGGACCGCGCAAAGGACACTGCCATCAAGCGTGCCATCGCCGAATCCAATCATCTCGCTGGAGTCTCTTTGGAGGACCTCGTTGCTGCGGTCAACCAGGAATACCGAGAAAATGAGATCTTCCCTAAAGGGGATACTCAGGAAGATTGGCTACAGTTGCTGGACGTCTCACCAGACAACGTAGCTTCTGTGAAGCCCATTGGTCGGAATCATGGAGAAGAATTCTCTCGTAAGAGTATCGTATAGTTCTCCTTCAGGAGTTATAGAATAGAGGGGGTGCATCGAAAGCACCCTCTTGAGAGGCCGAACAATGGTTATCGTATACAAACTCGTTGCCACCAGTATTCTTGCGATCCTGAATACGACGGGGCATGGAGATCCTTCTAAGGTCAAGCCCATTGCCGTTTTGCAGGGCCACGATACGCTCATCGAATACCCAATGGTTCGAATGATTCAGGACCAAAAAACGTGGGGCCAGTTGTGGACTCTCCACAAAGGCATCTCAGGAATTCCGGGCGCAAGTGGCGGCATTGTCAATGCCGATTCGAGCCCTACCCCAGTTGTTGATTTCGGCGAGAACGAAGTTCTGATTGTTTTCGGAGGGCATAACGCAAATGTCCAAGCGTACGATTACGTCAAGACCGATGTTCGAGGCAAAACTGCAGTGATTCAGATAACGCCGAGCATGTTTGGAACCGCCGCTCTTGAGGTGGACATGACACCTTACATCATCATGGTTCTCCCAAGGGAGAAGGTAGAAATCTCAGTCGAACTTGACACCGTCGCGCGAGACGGCAGTCACTCGTGGAATCAGATTGCGAAGTTTGCTGCACCGAAAACGGCTCCCAAGAAGTAATCGGCTCCACTCAAATTCAGTTCCTTCGGTCCCATAGATCTTCGATCAAAGGGTGTGAAGAATTGGGAAAACAAATTCGGTCGGTTTGGAATCAAACGAAATGGAGTTTCGAATGTTGCTGATCGCTAGATCAGCAGCCGATTCTGTTGCCGCGTGAACGGTAAACAAACGAGTTCCAGCACCTACGCGGCTACCAACTTCTACGTGCATCTCAACTCCGACCGATAGGTCGATTACTGAGTCTTTTCTCTGGCGGCCGCCCCCAAGGGCGACAACGGCATGGCCGACAACGTTCGCTTTGATTTCGGAAACCCAACAATCTGTTCCGTCAAATTCAACTTCTCGAATAACCGGAGCTAGCGGCAAGACTTCAGGATGCGCAAAGACGTCTTGAGTCGCGCCCTGTGCGGCGAACCACTCTTTTGCCTTTTGAGCGGCTGCGCCAGATCCAAGTGCATTTGTCGCAGCCAAGCGGCCCGCTTCACGATTTGGTTGCAGACCGCTTGCCTCCAAAGTCAAGGCGGCAAGTTCCACACAAAGAGTGGCGAACCGGCTCGGAGCACCTTGAAGTGTCTCCATGGCTTCTTTAACTTCCAGAGCGTTTCCGACCGCTCGGCCGAGAGGTTGGTTCATATCCGAAATAGCAATCCGTATGTTCAATCCGCACCTTTTGGCCGTTTCAGAAAGAGCACTGGCGAGTTCTGTTGCCTGGCCCAATGTCGGCATGAAGCCACCTGAACCGCACTTCACGTCAAGAACCACCGTCTCCGCACCTCCGGCAAGCTTTTTGCTGAGAATGCTCGACACGATCAAAGGAATGGAACTTACCGTCGCGGTCGCATCGCGTAAGGCATAAAGGGTTTTATCCGCGGGAGCCAAATTAGGAGTTTGTCCCGTAAGAGCAATGCCGATGCGACCTGCTTGGGCCTTCAATTCGTCCGGCGTGAGATCGAGTCGAAATCCTGGGATGGAGCCTAATTTATCGACGGTACCGCCCGTAATTCCTAACCCTCGGCCGCTCATTTTAACGACGGTCAGACCGCACGCAGCTAATACCGGTAACAGAACGATGGACGTTTTGTCTCCAACACCGCCGGTACTGTGCTTATCGACCCAAGGCTTTGCGATGCCGGTAAGGTCTACCCGCTCACCGCTATCGGCCATTGCGGATGTGAGCCACGCGGTTTCTTCAGGATCCAATGGGTTGAGGTAAGCCGCCATGAGCCAAGCCGTCAACTGGTAATCGGGAACAGTGCCGTCTGCGGCCGACTTTGCAACGAGTTCGAGTTGCTCACGGGTCTGCTTTTGATTGTCGCGTCTGGCCGCTATGACCGATTGAAAATCCATGACTCCTCTAGTTTGGCGCACTCGGCTACCTAGTAACCGACCGCTGCCGCATCTTTGGATCGAGGATCGGACGCACCTTGCCTCTTTCCAGTTTTGGGATCGATCCAGATACCTTCCGCGTCTCCCCATCGATTGTTAGGGCGCCGGGCCGAACGATCAAGTTTATGCCCCATTCGAAGCAGAGCTTGATAAGTAGAGTCGGGTATCGATGATGTCTCGGCTGCCAACTCGTCAGGAAGCCATTGGTGGTGAATTCTCGGAGCAGCAATCGCCTCGGCGATATTCATGTGATGGTCGACCACGTTGAGAATCACTTGGAGTACGGTGGTGATGATTGTAGGTCCACCTGGGCTGCCAATAACCATCGCCAGTTTGCCATTCTTGACCAGTATCGTTGGCGTCATGGATGAAAGCGGTCTCTTATGCGGCGCAACCGCGTTTGCTTCGCCTTGGATCAAGCCGAAGCCGTTTGGGACACCTGGCTTACTTGTGAAATCATCCATCTCATCGTTCATGAGGAACCCGGCACCAGGAATCGTTACACCACTTCCATAGCCAAAGTTCAAGGTGTATGTATTCGAAACGGCATTGCCGGCCGCATCAACGACTGAGAAGTGAGTGGTTTCCGAGGATTCATAACCACTCGGGTTGCCATGTCCTACGGAAGAACTCAGACTCGCTTTCTCGGGATCGATCGAGCTTGCGAGGAGGTCGGCGTACCTCTTGGATGTTAGGCCTTTTCGAGGAATCTTTACGAAATCCGGATCACCCATAAATTCAGACCGGTCGGCAAATGCTCTTCGCATCGTTTCGATTAACAGGTGATCGGTAGCCGCAGTATCAAACCCAAGCTGAGAAAGCGAATAGTGCTGCAGAACATTCAGCATCTCGATGAGAGCGATACCTCCGGAACTCGGAGGAGGCATGGTGATGACTTGATACCCTTGGTAGCTACCCACCACTGGCTTACGCTCGACTGGCTGGTATCGCTTCAAGTCGTTGAGGGTGATGAGCCCCGCGCCCTTCATGGCATCGGCAATCATGTGAGCGGTTTTGCCGCGATAGAAATCACTCGGCCCTTTTGCTTCTATTCGCTGGAGCGTTTCTCCTAAGTCAGGCTGGATAAACCGGTCTCCCGCCTTATAGAACTTCCCATCGTTCTGGAAGATCCTCCTACTTTCAGGAAACTGAGCAAGATTGAGTGCTCGTCTAAGATTTGAGGCGCTTGATGCACTGAGATCGTAACCATCTTGAGCCAAGAGCCGAGCCGGAGAAACTACCTGATCCCATCTTAATCGACCGTATTTCCGCTGGGCCATTGCGAGCCCGGCAACCGTTCCGGGGACACCACTTGCCCGATATCCAACTAACGACATGTTGGCAAGGACCTTTCCGGTTCCGTCCAAATACATCGTTCGACTTGCCTGTGCAGGCGCGGTCTCTCGATAATCAATCGCGGTTGACTTACCATTCGCGAGCCGGATAAGCATAAATCCGCCGCCACCTAAGTTCCCGGCTTCAGGGTAAACCACTGCCAGTGCAAACCCAACGGCGCAAGCCGCGTCAACGGCATTACCCCCTTGTTTGAGGATGTCCACCCCAATCTGACTGGCAAGTCGATTGGCCGAACACACCATCCCATGCTCCGACTCAACCGGTTGTTGAGCTTGAGCGACTAAGGTCGAAAGGGATAGCGCAGCAAGGATTGTCCAGGTTCGCATTGTTTGTAGAGAATAGCAAAAAGGGATTGAAGATTGGGATGACTATTCGGTTGACACTTACTATCGGAAGAGCGCCAAATACTGACTTATGATTTATTTCCTTCTATTTGGTATAAAGTAAAGGTTCAAATTTTGGACCGAGGCGTTAATGAAAAAATCAGCGTTTACCCTGATCGAACTACTGGTAGTAATCGCGATCATAGCGGTGCTCGCCGCGATACTATTCCCCGTTTTCGCTCAAGCTAAAGCGGCAGCAAAGGCGGCAGCGTCTATCAGCAACGAAAAGCAGATTTCGCTAGCCATTCTGATGTACGGCAACGACTACGACGACTTGGCCCCCATCGACTGTATTTGGGGTCAGTCAGACGCTTATTACTCGCTCGGCTCAGCGGCTACCCGGTACAGCCCTTGGAGTTGGGAGATCGTCAAGTACGCGAAGAACGGCGAGATTTTCCAAGATCCCCAGACTGACAAGGAGCCCGTTCCTTCGACCGACTCGCCCACTGCTAGGTATGCCTACAATCCCCAATACGGATACAACTACACCGCGTTAAGCCCCATTATCTCGACCAGCGGCAGCGGCATCAACATTTGGGTTCGCCAACCAACCGCATTTCAGTCGCTCCCCAAACCTGCCGAAACGGTGATGATTGGCACGCACAACAAGAGTTCGGAAGTGGTGGGCACCTACTGGTTCGGTGCGGGAACGATCTTGATTGCCCCCTTCACCGTCGAGCCACCTGATTGCCTCGAGATCGCGCCCGTCTGTCTCGATAGCTGGGGTTCAGGTTGGTACGCAACGATGTACCTTCGTGGAAATCGAACGGCAGGTGCATTTACGGGAATGAATTCCCTCCGTAAGAACGGTCAGTCCATTGTTGGGTTCACTGACGGACACGTAAAGACGATGCAACCAGGAGCGCTGGCGGCGGGCACAAATTGGAATCCAACCATCAATGACACCCAGGTCACCGTAGTGAATCCGGCCGCTTACCTGTGGGGCAATTTCAACTAGTCCCTATCGAGAACGTTCTCGAGGTGGAAAGCAAGCGGCAATGTCGTAAGCGGTGAATGGGTCGTGATGCAGTTCGGACCGAACGACGCCACCATCATCCTTAAGGTTCGGCCCCACACTGTAAACGCGGAACGATTCTCCGTCGTGAAGAATCTTAACTGGCTGACCGTTAAACGGATCCACCCATTTCCCAGGAATATCGGACAGGCCCAATGGGAATTTCCCGGTAGTCGACCGAATCTTCATCGCGGCTAGGAGTGCTCGTGTCACCCGAGATTCCGCTTCGAGCGTGACCACCGACATACCCGCTTGCGAAAAGACCGGAAATAGGATGATGTTGAGCAAATTGCTGACGGTCTTCTTGTTCGAGATCTCTTCTGAAACCGCCTCCATGGCGTTGCTCATCTTGATGGGATCCCCTTTAAAAGGCTCCATGCTTTCGGCCGATTTCGTCCATGCTTGAAAGTGTCGCGTAGCAAATGCTCGATTCATCATTCCGGTGGGGATGCCCGTCCGGATGAGGTCAGACGGCTTGACTGGCGGCATGGGCGCATCATCTCCACTTGAACTTAGTCGAGACAAACCTCCAAAGTTATCGAGGTTCCGAACGACCGTCAGCCCCATATAGGCTTCTCCTCTCAAGGCGTAACCGAAATCCGGGGCGGGCGAAGGCTCATTCAAAAAACTCTCCAGGTTCGTTAAAGCCGCTCGATCGGTTTGGGCGATGTAAGCACATCTTTGGACGGCATCGAGTGCGATTCTTTTGATGGCTATTTGGACGAGAAGAGAAATGATCGTGGGCTCGTGGCCTATGAGGGAGCCAATCTTCCATGACGTTCTCAGATCGGCAATGCCTTTGTCGATTTGGTGCTGTCCAAACTCGACTTGAGCACGCAAGCACAGCCCTTTAACCAAACCTTTGGCGGTAGCAAATTCCGGAAAGAGAAGTTGCGGCCCCATATCCCAGTCGCGATGAAAATCGAGTCCCTTTTTGTTGCTCGCCACTATGGCTAGGTCGAGCCCTTTATTGAATGGTTTGAGGCCCGTCTCAACTTCATCATATTTCTTGGTGTCAGCAGCTCTTAAGAGTGGCTTGATGACGGGATTGAATTTCTTCTCATTAAAATTGGCAATGGCTACATTGAGCAAGGGAGCCGCATTATCGGAATCAGAGACCTCAAATCCCTTAGTCAGATCCTTTTGCTCCCAAGCAAAGCCCGCCTTACGATAGGCAACCGCCGCCTTTTCGGCTTCGCCCGACGCTTGACCAACATCGACGAACTTCGCGGCAAAAAAGAGCAAAGTTCCACCGATACCGCAAAGTGCGATCCCTCCGATAACGGAGCATCCAATTATCCATCTTCGTGCAGGAGGTCTTTTCACAGCTAATGTTTCAATCCTTTTACTCTGAGCGCCATTATAGAGGATGATCGCTGGTGCCGAATCAGTTCAAATGGGGCACCAAAACAATGAGCACTTCATGAAATTAGTTTCCGTGTTTATGGATGTCGAAGATCCGATCAATCCGCTCTCCGACGACGCAGCCCTCGACTTCCCCATCCTTTTCGACGAAGTTGGGGTTAAAGGTTCGTTCTGCCTCACCGGCGAGAAGTGCCGAACGCTTCAGATTCGCGATCGAGCGGATGTGGCAAATGCCTACCGTCCCCATTCACTGGGGCTCCATACCAACGGACATTCGTTCCACCCCACAACAATGGAATTACTTGGCGACCTTGATTGGGAGGAAGGTTGCAAAGCAGCGATTCAAGAAGAGAGTAAGGGGTTTGAAGAATTCCAGAAGCTATTTGGCAGGAATCCCTCGTTTTGGGGAGGAGCTGGCAACACGTGGTCTCCGGAGATCACCGAAGCTCTGAAATTCCTGGGCATCCCGGCATATGTGTATGCTCTCACTCAGTTCCCTGACCATGCAGTTCACCAATTCAATGGCGTCCTCGCCCTACCCCAAGCTCTGAGCATTTCTGAGAACGATTGGGCTGACGATAAACGCGCCCAAGCCGCCTCTGATCGGGTTCTGGAGGCGCTGCAAACGATTCCCCAACTGTGGGTCGGCATCTTTGTCGGTCACCCAACCAAGTTTCGACACCATGACTATTGGGATAAGCCTTATTACGGCGGTCGGACTCCGTCTTCACCGGAATTTGTAGAGCCAGTATCTAAGGAAACCTACGTTCGCGCAAAGGTAAATCTCCGAACGTTCCTGACGCAATTGAAGAGTCAGGCAAAGGTGATCGGAGTCGATGAGGTCGTGGAATTGCCCTGGCAGTTTAATGTGCCTACTTCTGACCAGATGTCTTATTTTGAATCTAAAACGTCGGCTTCTCTTCGCTCCGCTGTCGGTTGGCCTCCGCACCGTCCAGGGCTGAGTGCCGAGAAGATCGTCGAAAAGACGATGGCTTTGAAGGGAACATTGAAAACCGCGAGCCTCTATTAAGGGTGATTGCCACTAATTGAGAAATCCCCAGTAATTGACGCACGGGATTGCACAGAACACAGACAGAAGGCACTGGCATTCAATAACCTTATCGTAGACTAAAGGGGGCACCTATAGGTTCCGAAGTAGAGAGCCTATTAAGCAACTAGAGTACAGAGAATTATAGATTGACACCCCTCCGCGTTAGAACTTCAGGCTCTATGAACTTCTGTGTGGGCAATCGCATTTGAGTGGCGCTGTTCTTCCTCTGATTTGAACCTCTAGTGCCCATGCGCAGGTTCAAATCAGAGGAAAACAGCGTTTCTGATCCGGCCAGAACCATAGGTTGAATCCA
>CAIUHP010000013.1 GCA_903899015.1 uncultured Armatimonadota bacterium
ACACCAATCCAAACTGAAGTCGCGATCAGCATTCGGGACTGTGGCCACATGTACCTCAAGATCGTTTAATTGATAAGAGAAGAGCCAGTTACCATCCTTGTAGTTCAAAAGTGATTCGGCCGCGCTCTCAGACATAAATGGAGATATGCGCTGTCCTGTCAGAAGCGTGTTGCTAGCGTCGATGTAATCACGAGATCCAACGCTCGCAGCCGCTCCACATTGAAGCAGAACTGCAACGATCAGAATGATGATAGCCGTTCCAAATCCAATCTGCATATATGTGCCACCAAAAAAACCGAAAGTGCGGCTTATATTGGGCCGTCGAACAACTTGTGGCGGATTGAGCCGCCTGCAATAGGTTTGTGAGGAACGAGACAATAACGAAACCGGTAGTTCGCAGCCACTTGATACAGCTATAGAAAAGGTCACGAACGCCTTCGCTTACACCAGTGACGAAGACGGTGATGAGAGCGAATAGCCAGACCGGCCCCCACGATGAGCGAGGTGTCGAATCAGTCGGAGAAGATTCCATTTTCGGAGAATCACCGGAAGGGGAAGATTCCACCTTCGGGTTTTCAACAGGCTTCTGATCATCAGAAGTGGCCTCCGAATCTGTCGATTGATCTGACGCATTAGCAAAGAATACGTGCGGTTCCTCCGAGGTAGCCGCTTCCTCTCCCTCACGATCAAGGCCTATCTCCGACATCGCTGAAAGATCTTTGGTGATTTCGAGGTTGAAACATTGAATGCTTCCAGCTTCGGCCATATCTGCTTCCGCTTCGTCTTCAGCTTTGCGTTGCGGTTGGGATTTGCGGCCTCCACGACCCCGGCCGCCACGACCGCCGCGCTGTTGACCTTGGTTCTCTCGCTTTTCTTGAAGAAACTGGTCTTTTGCTTCTTGAGACATTTTTGCCCAAACGGCAGTCGAAAGCCGTGGAAATGCCTTCTTAGATATGGGAGAACGCGGAGCTTGTGGCTTACGCTGAGGTTTCCCGCGAGTTGCCGGTCGATTCTTCTGCTGAGCGAAAAAGGACGCAATCGAGGCCACCACATCTTCGTTACTGTTGCTGTTAATCACAGTGGCGACCTTCGGTTTGACATCGTTCAAGACCGCCGTCACTTGCTCTTCAATAAACTGCATGGTGACCGAATCCGGTTGTTCGCTGTGCTTGGAGCGAATAATTGTGTGAATGGCCTTGAGGTCCTCATGCTGCGAAAGACTGGTAATTATCATATCGATTATCAATCGTTCACTGAGTGAAATACGAATTGAGGAAGGAAGGTCGACCATCATTTTCCGAATGTTGCGCATGTGACGGGTGAACTCTGCAGCGTTACCACCTTTCCACCCGTTCTGTGCTTCGTTGATGATAGAACCGGCAAGTTTTGTTGAATTTTTCTTAACCCAATTCAAATAATTAGTGTTCATCTTTTGGAGAAATCTGAACAAACAGAAGGGGTCCAGACGGTCGATCTCACCAACTTCTGGGAGATCCTCATCGAAATGTTCCAGAACAATTTTTAGCACCTGATTGAGCACTGCCATAACATGCATCTTGTCGTTGTTATCGAACAAAATAGTTTCGAACGAGTCAAGAATCTCTCGATGGTTTGCGTTGTCGGGTCCCGGACGGTCGATTTCGTGTT
This sequence comes from uncultured Armatimonadota bacterium, assembly GCA_903899015.1. GTDB lineage: Bacteria > Armatimonadota > Fimbriimonadia > Fimbriimonadales > Fimbriimonadaceae > Fimbriimonas. The sequence continues at coordinate 1,648 of CAIUHP010000013.1, forward strand.
GAGTGCAAATGGCATTCATATTCCAACCATTTATCCAGTTCACCCCCTTATCTGGACAGTTGGACATTAGTCCCATTATATATACTCCTTCAAGATTGATAGGATGATCTGCAATAGCTGTATGTTTGATGTTGGTTCCGGCAAGGCGTGTATGCAACGCATTCATGACCGGACGAAAGTCATTTTCGTAGTTTCCACCGAATTTCTTTACAGGTGGTTGGCTTGATTCTGCCATTATCTTCGAAATTATCTCAACTTCAGCTCACGATGGGCGATGATGAGTGTTCAGCGCACGATGGGCGAACTCTGTTCCGAATGTTCGAAACTGGACAAGTTATTAGACAGAGCGAAGATCCGCAGTAAAGCGTTCCGCAGGGTCATAAACCTGATGAATGTAATTGAGCATAAATCTATGCGTATGCTGAAGAGGCAAGCAAGAAGAGACCGTCAGTGACTATCACTTCTGCGCACAAAGCATTCCCGAGAATCCTTTTTTATTCGAACGTGCCGTTACGGCTTTGCCCGGGCCGGGCGCCGTGGCCGGCCGCCCGCCCGTGCGCCGTAGCCGGCAACTTGAGCTCTCGCCTCCGAGTCCTCGGCTCGGCTCCTGCCAGACCCTGTCGCTTCAACAACAGAGATCTTCATCACACCTCCTAAGCGACAGAGGGATGGCTCCCATCACCAACGCGCTCTGCCGCGAACACACTCTCCACCTCCTGAGACACACACGGGCGCTTAGGGTGAGTCAGTGGCCCATGATGCGGCGGCGGAGATCCGCGAAGACGTCGGGAGGCGTGGAGGCCTTGGTGAGGATGTCCGCAGCGTTGACCTTGCTGTCTAGCTTGCGAAGCTCCAGATGCCCAGCGGTGCGCGCCTCATGCACAAAGTGAACACGCAGGTCGATGTGCTTCGCACGCTCACTGCCGCCGACCGAGCCCTCAGACCAAGCGATGCACGTCTCGTTGTCGGCGAAGACTGGAGTCGGTTCGGTCTGAGGATAGCCAAGATTCGCCAAAAACTTGCGGAGATAGATCACCTCCTGAACCATAGCAGAGGCAGAGATGAATTCCGCTTCGGCTGAGGACAGAGCGACGGTAGGCTGACACTTGGAGCGCCATGAGATGGCAGCGCCGTTGAGCATGAATACGAAGCCCGAAGTAGACCGGCGAGAGTCAGGGCACCCAGCCCAGTCCGAGTCCACATAGCCCCACAAAGTGTTAGGAGGCATTTCGGAGGGCGAAGAGCGGTAGACGATCCCAAGATTCATGGTCTTCTTGAGGTAGCGAAACACACGCTTGGCCGCTTCCAGATGCGGTTTGCCAGGATTGGAGACAAAACGAGACAGCTCAGAAACCGCGAACGCGATGTCAGGACGAGTCCACGACGCGAGATACAGCAGGCTGCCGACCATGCCACGGTAAAGCTCCTGAGCAGTGGAATTTATCACTTCCGGCTGATCCTTGACAGTCATGCGAGAAGAAATAGGTTTGTCAACACCATTGCAGTCAGCTAGCCCGAATTTCTCAAGACAGGCCATGAGATAATGTTCCTGGCTCATGGTCACGGTTCCCTTCGCGCGGTCGTGAATAATGCGATTACCAAGGTACACATCAATGTGATCATCCGACTTGAGATCAAACTTCTTTTCAAATCGTTTGCGAAACGAGCGATACATGGCGAGGTCATTGGTACAGTGCTGGACGTCATCGACGAACGTGGCATTGTAGAGGACAGACTGATTTTGGCGCTTAACCCACACGGTCTGAGAATCATTGCACGCAGTAAATCCTTCGGAAAGCATGAACTCGGTGAGCACAGCCTTGAAACAAGCTGGAGCCTGCTTGGCGCCATAGAGAGAGTAGTTAAGTCCCAAAACCGTCTTATTTGGACACTCGAATCCTGGAGGCGGATAGCAGTACAGAGGCACGTCCAACTTGCCATACGTAAATGCCTGAGTGATGTCAGACGAGAACATATGCCAATTGTTTGCCGCTGCCAATGCGTACAATGTACGATTTTCGCGACTATTGAGAACTGCGCTGAACATCTTGTTCTTAAAGAAATCAACACCTTCCTTTTGCAAGTCTCCACGAAGGCACAAACGGCACTTGCGAGTCACGGTATTCTTGACGTGATCGATCTTGTACTTGTAGATCATCGTGGTTCCGAGAGGACTACGATCGACCGGTCGATCAACTACCGTGAAGACATTGCGCGCGATGAGTCCGTTCATTTCCTTGTCGTAAGCTTCCTGCCACAACTTAGCATCGGATCGAGACATGGCATCAGCATAGCTGGTCGGGTCGACATATTTCGCCGTGTCAGAAAAGTGAACAGACTCCGCATTGAAGGAGTCGGAAGTGAGAGCATTGACTTCCTGAAGAAAGAAGACTTGATTCATAATCTTGGCGTTTCTTTGAGACCACGATGCATTTTGAGCACGGACGAACGCAGCCTCAAACACAGACTTAGCCATCGACTTGACAGAGTCATTTGTCATTCGCAAAATATAATGTGTCTCGGTCTGGTCCAGAATCGAGTCGACACTCGAGGAGCTAATATCAGAGACATTGGCTTCAGGCGGAAAATCTAGAACTGTTTCCCCATTGTCGATGAAATCAGGAGAGTCCTTTGCCATGGGGCATTTGTTACCGAACGTCACGTTATTGGTGCTAACGAACGTCGGGCGAGGGCGGCCAGGCACGTACACAACATAGCTTGACCTGTTGTCCATGGTCGATCGCCCACAATAAATGCCAGGCTCCCCTCTGGCACCGAATTTTCCGTCCTGACGCTGATCTTCCCTCACAAATAAGAAGCATTCCGTACCAAACGGTTGACACTTGCTGACGTCCGGCTTGGTTCCATACAGTGATTCATGAGGGGACATTTTGAGCTCTACTCTGTATTGCATGTTCGAGATATCTGCTGCATAAAAGACTGCACGAGCCCAGAACTTGCCAATCAGACCGCTGGCTATCATATTAGTGCGAGCAATATTGAGCAATACTCCGATATGCACTTCGGCCCTGCCATTCTGCCACGGCTCATGCGGAGTCGAAGACGAGGATTTGATACCATTATCTGTCATCCACTTCTTTACCTCAGCAGAGAAGTTCTCACCAGCATTGTCTCGATGAAAACAGCATAGTGGGTGCTTGCTGCGAAGAATGGCAGTATCCGCATAGAATCTTTTAAGAACATCAAAAACGTCAGACTTCTTTGCGATTGTGTATACCCACGAATATCGAGTGCAGTCGTCAACAAGAACGACACAATACCTATGTCCGGCAAACGAGGGTTGCTTGCATGGTCCAAACAGATCAAAGTGAACAACCTGAAGTGGTCGATCAGCTCGTTGCGGATTCGACTTTGGCTGATCCATGCTGGTCGCTTTCCCCATCCTCACGTTGGCACTGACATAGTTGCGCGGCATTGGGATTCCACGGAGGTCCTCAAGTCCCTGACAGCTGTCAATCATCATCTGAATTGTCTCCAAAGTCATATACCCGAGACGACGATGCACCACAATTTACAAGTTGTCCTTCCTATCGTGGCGCTTGATCTCTGCTTCAGCACAAGTGTGGATATGAAAGAGGCTGCC
>CAIUHP010000014.1 GCA_903899015.1 uncultured Armatimonadota bacterium
CGGGGCACAATCCATCCCCGGTCTACCAGAATTTGAGGGGTTTGCGCTCGACGGTTTTACTCGCAAAGCTCGAAGCCAACCTACGGAGATTCATCCTTCCGATAGCGAAACCGGGGCAAGAACCATCTCCGGTGTACAAGAATTCGCGAGGTTTGCGCTCGACGGATTTGATCGGATAGACACGAAGAAACGGCGGATGGCGTCGCAGATATTGAAATCCGCGAATCTGGGGAGGGATTACTTCCCCAGATTAGGCGGCGACTAGACGAGAAGTTCTCGGAGCGGAGTCGCTCGAGATGGATGCTTAAGCTTTTTAAGCGCCTTCTGTTCGATTTGGCGAATGCGTTCGCGAGTTACCTGGAAGCAGCGGGCTACTTCTTCAAGCGTATGTGGCTGACCGTCTTGGAGTCCGTACCGCATCGATATCACTTCCCTTTCGCGCTCACTGAGCGTGTCGAGGATGTCTTCGATTTTTCCGCGCATAACGGAGCGAAGGGCAGCATCGGCTGGCGTTTCACCAGACCGATCGACGATGAACTCGCCGAGCGCAGCATCTTCACTTTCTCCAACCGGTGTATCCAATGACAAAGGCTCCGCAATCGCTCGATGAAAGTCTTCGACTTTCTCGGCTGCGATATTGAGGCTTCTTCCAACCTCCGCGGTGGTGACTTCCCTTCCAAGCTCTTGCTGGAGGTGGCTTGTCGCCTTAATCATTCGGTTAACGGCTTCCAGTGTATGAACCGGGACACGAATGGTCCGTCCATGATCACTGATTGCTCGAGAAATTGCTTGACGGACCCACCACGTCGCGTAGGTGCTAAAGCGAAATCCCTTATCAGGATCGAACTTCTCTACCGCTCGGATGAGGCCCATGTTGCCTTCTTGAATGAGGTCTTGCATCGAAAGTCCACGGCCGATAAATCGCTTTGCAATACTTACGACTAACCGAAGGTTCGCTTCGATGAGAACCATCTTGCACTCGCTGCAACCCACACGGGAATGCTTTGCAAGCGCGACTTCCTGATCAGGAGTTAAGAGTGGGATACGCCCAATGCGTTTGAGCCACATGCGGACAGAGTCCTCAATGTGCATCCCCTCAACCTCAAGGATGGCAGGGGCTTCTTCCATCTCTAGTTCAGTCGCTTCCGACTCCTTAAAGATAGGTTTAACCGTCTTTCCATTCCCCTTTGACGAAAGCTGTTGGCGCGCAGGGCACGACGTATCGTACGTCATAGGAAATTCACTTTCCTTACTGCCCGGCATCAGCCTATTGAATTGCTGATTCGAATCTACTACCATATTGTTCGCAAGGGACCCTCTCCCTGCAACCCAAGGCGCATTCACTATACAAAAGGTTTTAAGCAAAGCCAAAGAAAACCGGTAAAGTTTGCCGTTTTTCGTTGAAATCGATCTCAGTTGAACAAGTTATCGTCATCCTGTTGCTTCTTAAGCGTGTCAGGGTTCAATTCCCTGAGTCTCATCAGAATTTCTTGACGCTTGGCGGTATCCAGCCCTCCTTTGCGGAATTCTGCCAATTTTCGTTTTTGTTGTTGTTGCCTTAACCGTTCGACGGTGTCAGCAATGTACTGTTCCGTCAAATTATTGGCACGCAGATCCAGAAGCAAATCAGCCAGTATTTGGCGCAATTCTTCATCCTGAATCTTGTGCAACCACCTAGCAGGTTCGCCCTCCGGCGCTCCTAAAGCAAAGACGGTTGAAACGGCATCACTGATGCGTATTGCAAGCGGAGTGGCAAAAAGTTCTTTCGTGCGTGAAAACATCCAGCCGCTCACTCGAAATTCGGTGCTGAGGAAAGCGAGAAAAATGACGAGTTCTGCGGGAGACAATTTCCCCTGCATTTGCTTGTGATCAAACGCGGTGGGTGTTAATGCTTCCTTCTTTTGCGAAACGGCTCGACGAATCTTGTTAACTTCGCGACGCAAGGACTTTTGCGCTTGCATCACGTCGGGTATGCCGGGCAGGATTCCTGCCAAGTGGACAATGTGCCGGTCGAGGTCCATTTCGGTCGGAGCTTCCGCTAGGATTTGGACCGCGTGGATCCAGAACTCTTGACTAGACGCATCTTCTTTAAGCATGAGCGCCTGCATCTTATAGTCCATTGGACTTAATCCGGTCTCAACTGCTTGCTGCACAGCGGCTGGTCCTGCATTTCTCAGCAGTGTGTCGGGATCTTCCCCCTCCGGCATCAGGGCAACGCGGACGCGTAATCCTTCGGCCGTCAAGATTCCAACTGCTCGATCGGCAGCTTTCTGACCGGCAGGGTCACTATCGTAGAGGATGACGACTTCCTCCACCCACCTTTTGAGTAGTTTTGCGTGGTCTTCCGACAGGGAGGTCCCTAGAGAAGCGAGAGCCGTTTCCACTCCTGCCCGATGGCAGGCAATGACGTCCAGATATCCTTCAACAAGAACAGCGCGTTTGGCTTTACCAAAATGGTTACGAGCACGGTTCATTCCATAGAGAACTCTGCTTTTTCGATACAGAGGCGTGTCGCTGCTGTTGATGTATTTTGGTTGCCCATCGCCGAGTAAACGGCCGCCAAAGGCAACTAGGGCCCCTTTCTCGTCACGTATGGGAAAGATAAGCCTTCCTTTAAACTTATCGTAGTAGCCGCCAAAGGAATCGGCATCCACCAAGAACAAGTTCTTGCAGTCAGCAAGTTGAAAGCCTTTCTTTTTAAGGTGGACAGCAAGCGCCCCTCCCCCTTCTGGGGCATATCCCATTTCCCAAGTATCGAGGATCTCTTGATTGAGTCCCCGCCTCTCGCAATACTCTCTGGCGACGGAATTTTTGCCAAGATGTTCTCGGAAGAAGGATAGAGCCTCCGCCATGACTTCTTCTTGTGCTTGGCGCACAGACGGCGGGGTGCTGTCTCCGCGATTAGTGAGGGTTACACCGGCTTCTTTGGCGAGGATTCGGAGCGCCTCGACAAAGTCGACGTTTTGGCGCTTTTCCACCCAGGTGAAGATGTCACCTGCTTCTCCGCAAGACCAGCACTTGTAGCGCCCGGTCTGCCTATTTACAGTAAAAGAAGGGTTCCTGTCCTGGTGGAATGGACAGAGACCCTTCCAATCTTTGCCTCTTTGAGTGAGGCTTACTTCTCGGCCAACGAGCTCGACAATATCAATACGCGAACGTACTTCTTCTCGCTCGTCGGCCAATGAACTCCCTTAGGACTTGCCTGCGGCAACGACGATGCCGGTGACAACCTGAGGCTTCTTTGTACCAAGGCGAGACAGTCGGAATGCTACGTTGTCATGAACGAGGTACTTCACCGTGAGGTTGTCGCCTGCGATTTCATAGCCGTCTGGCTGCTGATAGCCTTTCATAACGGAAGCGAACGTTGCACCGAAACCGATTCCGCGCTTGGTCTTTACCCGAGCATTGTCGAGACCGATTGCTTCGATCTGAACAACTCGACCTTGCTTATCGATAATGAAGCCGTACTTGCTTCCCTCTCGGTTGTAGACCCATCGAGTGAAAGTGACGCGATCAGCCGATCCGCCATTGGCTCCAGGAACACCTGCGCCACCAGCAGCCGGGCCTCCACGACCAGGACCACCAGAGCCGCCAGGGCCAGCGCCGGGACCACCTGCGCCCATTGCAGGAGGACCTTCAACACCGGGGGCACCCATCATGCCGCCGCCTGGTCTCTGCATGAGAACCGTGTCACCGAAGTCGAATGAGTCGCTCATTCTATTTGATGCTGAAGCAGGTGCACCGCCGCCGCCGCTCGTTTTGCCACGAGCGCCACCAGGAACTCCTGGCATACCGCCGGGCATTCCACCGCCAGCACCAGGACCACCATTGCCACCATTAGTGACCGATCCACCGCTTAGCGGCTCGATCTGGTCTGGGGTGCCATAAACGTCCAGAACTCGAAGTCCTGTGTCGTAAAGCTTAATGCCAATCAGGCCGTTCTCAGCGCCTGTCCACATCTTGGCTTTGGCTGCTGGCTTTGACTTGTGCTTAGGCTTGACTGCCTGTGCATCTGTCGTAACGATTAGCGCCAATCCCAGCGCTAAAGCTAATCCTGTCCACCTCATATTCACCGGTTTCAACATTCCTCCTAAGGCTCGATTTAATTTCGAGTTCAGACAGTATCAATAGACGACAGTCCATCCGCTGAACGTCACACAATTGTCACTCGACTTTCGAAACAAGCTGTGCTACTCCTTGAGGTATACCCCTCGTAGAGTTTTTCCTGGGAGACAATTTTAATATGGCAACAAATCTTGCGGTGACATCAAGCGAATTCGAGCAGAACGTGCTCAAGTCGGACGTACCTGTCCTAGTCGACTTCTGGGCAGAGTGGTGTGGCCCCTGCAAAGCAATTGGTCCTTCGATCGAAGCGCTTGCAACGGAATATGCTGGTAAGGCAAAAGTTTATAAGCTTGACGTTGACGCTGAAGGCGAGCTCGCCATGCAGTACGGAGTGATGAGCATTCCTGCCCTCTTGGTTTTCAAAGATGGCAAGGAAGTTGACCGTATGGTTGGCGCGGCTCCAAAAGCTCAGATCGCAGCTTTGATTGACCGAGCGATCTAAGATTCCATTCAATCAGGCAGAGGGTGTTGTTGCATCCTATCGGTTCCATGAGACGTATGTGACTCATAGAACTTGTGGGACGAATGTTAACAGAGATCTCCTCTGCCTTTTTTATGTCTCGTTCCCGTAGCTTCGCACATTTATGAAATCAGACTTGGCACACTCGCCCATTCTTCCCTTCTGTTATCGATCGTCTTGCTCCAAGACAGTGAAGGGTATCCATGTCTGATATCTCTGATTCAGAAACAACAACAAAGAATCGAGGAAATTCTGTCGCCAAAGCGGGCGGAATCATGATGGCGAGTTTGTTCCTCAGCCGTGTCCTTGGACTACTGCGAGATACGGTCTTGGCAAGCAGATTTGGGCTGCAAATCGACGCGGACAGCTTCAAGCTCGCCTCAACAATTCCAGACATGATTTTCATGTTGATTGCGGGCGGTGGGCTCAGCTCTGCTTTTATCCCGGTCTTCAGTGAATTCATCTACACGGACCGCGAAAAGGACGCTTGGAAAGTATTTAGTGTCGTTGTCACGCTCTGTTCAATCGTAGCAGCAGCATTAATTGCGTTCGCTTGGATTTTTGCACCCCAGATTGCAGCGTTCATGAGTGCCGGGCATCAGAAATATATGCCGGATGGTTCGCTTTTTGTTGACCATGTTGCCTACCTAGGCCGGATCATGCTGCCAGCACAATTTGCGTTTCTCGTTGGATCGATCTTGTTAGGCACGCTGTACGCGAGGAAGCAATTTGCCGCACCCGGATTGGCGCCAAACGTTTATAACGTGGGAATTATTGTTGGAGCTCTAGTGGGCTCGGGCATATCTATTGGTATCGCCGGAATGGCTTGGGGCGCGCTTATCGGAGCTTGCGTTGGAAATATTCTTCTCCCAACAATCTTCATGATCGGCAAGGGTGGTTGGTTCCGACCTTCCCTCGATTTCCGTGCGCCAGGAGTCAAGAAGTTCTTTCTCCTTTTGTTGCCCGTCATCCTTGGATTTTCACTTCCTAGCGTCTGCCAACTTATCACCCAAAAGTTCGGATCTCACTATTCAACTGGAATCAATACCGTTCTTAACTCCGGCAATAACCTGATGATGGCTCCGCTCGGGATTTTTGGACACTCCTTGGCTTTGGCAGCATTCCCAGCTCTCGCGCAATTCTATGCGAACAAGAGAATGGATCTCTACCGAGCAGAGGTCTCCAAGACTTTGCGGACGACAATCTATCTAAGCGTCCCGGCAAGTGCGATCATGCTTGCCCTTGCACCTCAGATCGTGAATCTGATTTACGGTTACGGCAAAGCCGCCCACGAAATGCAACTCGGCGATCTTACGCTCTGCTTACAGGTCTACTCGCTCGGAATCTGGGCTTGGTGTATGCAACCAGTTTTGATGCGTGGATTCTTCTCAATTCATCAAACAGCCCGTCCAGTAATTATCGGGACCGTCATGACGGCGTTGTTTATTGGATTATGTTTCGGTGTCGAGCAGAGCTCGATCGGCTTCCTAGGGTTACCGGCAGTAACGAACTTGGCTGCCATTGCCTTGGTGATCTCGCTATTCATTGCACTTGAGAAGCAAGTTGGAACTCTTGATAAGGCAGGAATCATTTCCACGCTCATTAAAAGCGCTCTTGGTTCCGCAGTCATGGCAGGTACGGGTTACGGCATATTCCACTTCGTGCCCCAACACATTTCCAAGATCGGCTTATTCTTTACCTTCGGGTTCGTCTTCTGCGTGATTGGCTGGATTTACTTCTTCGTAACTCGAGCCCTAAAAATGCCGGAGACGGATTACTTGGACCGAGCCTTCAAGCGAATGGGAAGCCGATTCAAGCGATAAACATTTCAACTTCCGAGAGGCAATTCCATCAGCAGGTACCCTGAGGGCATGGCAAATGATTCAAGTCAGCCTGAAAAACCGAAATTACCGAGTGACGACGATATCCAGGCTCGTTTCTCTAAAATTCGGGACGACCTGAAGAATATGGAGCTACCGGAACTTCCAGACGACAAGGAACTGCGGGCCAAAATCGACAAAGTAACTCAGGGGCCCGTTGCGTCTCGAATGCCCGATGTTCCTGAGATGAACATAAACCGACCCGCGAAAAAGACGGTAACGGGTACACCCGGCTCTTATAATTACCGTGGGTTAGGAATTGGAATGAGCGCGGCTTACTCCCTTCTTGGCAGCATGGTCGTTGGCTTTGGCTTGGGCTGGGCGTTTGATAAATACACCCACAACAACTATGGAATGGTTGTCGGATCTTTACTGGGATCCGTATTGGGAATTGTGTCCGCGATTTGGATGATCAACCAGGAGGGCCCGAAACAATAACTCTCGGTCAACGCATAACCGTAGGATTGTTTGTCATGGCCATGACGCTCCTGATTGTCATCGGCGGTATTACCGGCGGGGGGCAGGCTTTGCTGGGGATTGCTCTCGGTGTTAGCCTCTCCGTTTTCAACCTCTATTCCTTGTGGAGGCTTACAAGTTCACTTCTTAAATTCAAACCCGAACCAAAGGAAGGAGTCCAGCGTACGTTACTTGTAGGGATTCTCAAATTCCCGTTATTCATTGTCTTTATTTTCTTCGGAACTCGCCTCTCGGGGGCGGGTATCGGTTGCTTTATCCTGTCCATTGGGATGGTATACTTTGCTTTAATAGGTTTCCGGTCGTTTTCTAACGCCTGACCTCTTGAAGCATTCATGGACTTACTTCAGCAATTAAACCTTCCGCTTGCCGAGGCCGCAGAGAAAGAAATTGGATGGAACATTTTCTTCTACAGTGGTCTGGTTTTTGCCATTGTTCTCGTCTTTGCAACATTGGCCAAGAAGGATCTTAAGAATCGAGTCTTCACCTCTTTACCGACTCGATTAGCCGAACACCTTTATCTCTTTCTTGAAGGAATGACGGTCAACGTGATCGGACCCAATGGAAAGAAATATGTCCCCTTTCTTTTGGCGATCTGGACGTTCATTTTCACCGGCAACATTATGGGTTTGCTCCTTCAGGCAACTCCAACTGCTGACTGGAGCTTGAACATTGGAATGGCGGTTATAACCGTTGTCTACGTCCAATACGAAGGAATCAAGGCAAACGGCCTTCTGGGCCACATCAAGCATTTTTCTGGTCCCAAATTAGGCGGGTTCATGATCTTGGTGAGCGGCTTGATTTTTGTAGTCGAAATCGTTTCTGAGTGCATGAAGCTCGTTTCGCTCTCACTCAGGCTTTACGGCAACATTGAAGGCGGCCACATCGTTCGAAGTAGCCTCGATTCAATCATCGCTGGCGTGCCGATCGGTGGCTTGCTCTTGCCGATCAAGTTCTTTACGTGCCTTATCCAGGCTTTTGTCTGGACGATCCTAACTTGCACTTATCTGTCGATCGCTACCTCACACGGTCACGACGATGAGCACGAGGGAGACCATGGTCATCAACCCGCGTTGACAGAGGCCCACGCCTAAGAATTAAATCTTTTCATCGCTCACTAGGAGAAACTTAAACTAAATGGAAAACATCGCAATAGGAATTGGACTCGCAGTTGGTATAGCAGGTCTTGGTGTCGGTATCGGTCAGGGACTGGCCGCAAACGGCGGCTTGCAAGGAATGGCTCGACAGCCTGAAGCAGGAAAGCAGATCAACAACTCAATGTTGCTCGCGCTCGTCTTCCTTGAGCTCGTCTTCCTTCTCACCTTCGTTTTGGGCTTCCTGCTCATGGGCAAGATCCACTAAAAAGCAAATGTTGCTGATCAGGTTCAAGCCTGATCAGCCTCTCTGCTTGATCGGAATATCGAATGCAATCTTTGAATAACACCAACCCAGTTCAGGACCATGAGGTGAACATTTGAACAAATTCGCACTTTTAGGTCTCGGAGCAATCTTTATAATCATTGGCTTTGTGGTCAAGGATCAGTCTTGGACTCGTCCGGAGATGTTCGCGGGCCTGCAATTGGACCTTGGAAAGACGATCACCAATATTGGCGTCTTCTTGTTGTTCATCCCCGTTATCAACATGTACTTCTATGTGCCCCTTAAAGAGGCCATGGATGCACGTAACCATGAATTGGAATCGACATTTACCGAAGCGGAACAGCTTCGAGTTCAGATGCAGACGTTGAAGTCGGACTATGAGGCTCGCCTCATCAAGACGGAAGCAGAGGCTCGAGAGACGATTCAGAATCAGATTAAGGAAGCTCAGAATTTGCGTCAGCAACTCATGAGCGAAGCCGCTGATCGAGCGGATGCCCTTATTCGATCAGCCCAAGCTGAAATCGAGCAGGAAAAGAATCAAACAATCGCTACTATTCGAACTCACGTGGTTGATTTGACGCTCGCGGCAGCGCAGAAAGTAATTGGCGAGAACATGGATTCTGAAAAGAATCGACGACTCATCGCAGAATTCATCGAGACCGTTGAGGTGGCTTCCTAACCGTGGCCGATCATCGCGTTTGTCGTCGATATGCTCAGGCACTTTTCACGACTGCCCAGGCACACGACACGGTCTTAAGCGTCGAAGACGATTTGAACCTAATCGTCGGACTTTTGAATTCCGACGATTCGTTCAACGACTTTGTCGTTGCTCCCTACACGGGACGAGACGAGAAGATCGCGACGTTGGAACGAATTTTCTCGGATCGAATCACCGCTTTAACCATGCAGGTCCTTAGGGTCATGTTGGTCAAGCGACGTGAGGAAGAGATCGCTGGCGTACGAGACGAATATGTTAAGTTGCGCCGCGAGCATGGCGGAGTCGTTTTTGCAACGGTAACATCCTCGGAAGCGATGAGCGATTCCCAGAGAAGCGCACTCACTAAGAAGCTCGAAACAGTTCTTGGTAAGAAGATTGAAGCCGAATTCAAAGTTGATTCCAACTTAATCGGTGGAGTCAAGGTCGCTTACGGCAACTATATTTTGGACGGAAGTATTCGCGGAGCATTGAGCAATCTGCGCGACAAACTCAGACATGACACGCTCAAACAGCAATAGCTGAAACCCGGTAAAGGGAAATCACAGAGAGACCTAAATGGCCAGCATCAGACCCGAAGAGATAACAGACATCCTCCGTCAGGAGCTCGAAAAGTTCGAGAAATCGATCGACAGCGAGCATGTCGGAACCGTTCTCCAAGTTGGAGACGGCATTGCCCGTGTGTACGGACTTCCCGACTGCCAAATGGGAGAATTGCTTGAGTTCCCCGGAAGCGTCATGGGGCTCGCACTCAACTTAGAGGAAGACTCGGTTGGCGTCGTTTTGATTGGCGACGACACAAAGATCAAAGAAGGCGATTCTGTCAAACAGACCGGACGCATCATTGAGCTTCCTGTTGGAATGGGCCTGCTTGGTCGCGTTGTAAACGGACTAGGACAGCCGATTGACAACAAAGGGCCGATCGCCGGCGAGAGCTTCAGCCGAATTGAAATGAATGCTCCTGGCGTTGTCGATCGACAGCCAGTTACCGAGCCGCTTCAAACTGGTATTAAGGCTATCGACGCCATGATCCCGATCGGTCGCGGCCAGCGCGAGTTGATCATTGGCGATCGACAGACCGGTAAGACATCGATTTGTATCGACACGATCATCAACCAGAAATCCACCCACGAACCGGGCGGAGATCCGGTGTACTGCATCTACGTTGCCTGCGGCCAGAAGATGGCCAACGTGGCACGTGTTGTCCAGACTCTTACTGAGTTGGGCGCGATGGAGTACACAACAATCGTTGCCGCTTCAGCTGCCGACTCGAACGCGATGCAATATCTCGCACCGTTCGCAGGCGCTGCAATTGGCGAGTATTTCCGAGACAACGGCAAGCATGCATTGGTTATTTACGATGACCTTTCCAAGCACGCGCAAGCCTATCGTGCTCTTTCCCTACTCCTTCGACGTCCGCCAGGACGAGAAGCCTATCCAGGTGACGTTTTCTATCTTCACAGTCGCTTGCTCGAGCGTGCCGCTAAGCTTTCAGATGAGAAGGGTGGCGGTTCGCTTACTGCGCTACCAATCATCGAAACTCAGTCGGGCGACGTTTCGGCGTATATTCCAACGAACGTAATTTCGATTACGGACGGACAGATTTATCTCGTTCCTGACCTCTTCTTCGCCGGTGTCCGACCTGCTATCGACGTAGGTATCTCGGTTAGCCGCGTTGGTGGAAACGCCCAGATCAAGGCTATGAAGAGCGTCGCTGGAAAGCTGAAGCTCGAAATGGCTCAATACCGCGACGTTGCTGCCTTCAGTCAGTTTGCTTCTGACTTGGATAAAGCCACTCAGAATCAGCTCATTCGAGGTCAGCGTCTGACGGAGCTTCTCAAGCAGGACTTGGCTAGCCCGATGAGCGTTGTGGATCAGGTTCTATCGATCTACGCAGGAAGCCAGGGCGTACTTGACGTTTTGACAAACCAGCAAGTTAAGGCGTTTGAATCCGGTCTCCTCAAGTACGTAAAGGATAAATATCCTGACGTGGTTGAAACCATTCGAACGACGAAGGCGCTTGGCAAGGACGTCGAAGAGACGCTTAAGAAGGCAGTCCAGGAGTTTGCCGGTCAGTTCAAGGGCTAGTAGTTAAGCATGGCGACACTAAAAGAGATCCGAGCGCGCATTAAGGCCGCTAAGAACATCCAGCAGATCACGAAAGCGATGAAGCTGGTTGCGGCCGCTCGCCTTAAAAGGGCGACGGACCGTGTTCTTGAGGCTCGGCCGTACGCGGATAAGATGAAGGAATTGATGGGCTCGCTGGCGGCTGCTGGCGAGTTACCTTCCCACCCTCTCATGGAAAAGAGAGAGGTCAAGAAGGCTTGCATCATCGTCCTTACTTCGGACCGTGGTCTAGCTGGTGGCTATAACACGGCTCTCATCCGCAAGGCCACTGACTTCATTAAGGAAGCTCAATTCAACTGTGCACTGTTGACAGTCGGAAAGAAAGGAACTCAGTTCTTTGGAAAGAGGAACTACGAAGTCGTTCAATCACTTCAGGTTCCCAGCAGCGGCGCCCGAGTGCAAGACGCGGTTGAAGTGACTCGAATTTCGCGACAACTGTTTGAATCAGGTGAAGTAGACGCGATTTATGTCTGCTACTCCAAGTTCTATTCCGCGATCCGACAGGTTCCGCAGATTGTTCAGCTACTGCCAATCGAAGCTCCAGTAGTCGCAGGTGGGTCCAAGACGATTCCGTTTCAGTTCGAGCCGAATCCGGCCGAGCTTTTGAACTCACTCCTTCCCCGCTACTTCCAGACTTTGATCTGGCAGTCGCTGCTTGAAGCAACTGCTAGTGAGTTTGGTTCGCGAATGACAGCAATGACATCTGCGACCGACAACGCGGGCAAAATGATTCAACAGTTGACTCTCAAGGCAAACCGCGAGCGTCAAGCATCGATTACCAAGGAGATCTTGGAAGTCGTTGGCGGCGCCGAAGCGCTCAAATAAGGCACTTAAAGGTTGCTTAGGTCTGTTCTCGTCAGTTTCACACTCGAAAGAAACTGACGAAACTGATCCATATCCTTCTCAACATCAGAAACGTGGGTGTCTCGCCCCGAAAGTGAGATCAGAATAGTTGTGTTTCCCCTCACGGCGAATGCAGTTATGACCGTCAGCAGCTTTTGAGACCGCCGAACTAGGCGGAACTTGGCACCGTCCGCGGTAACTTCTCCCATCTTTTCGGCAGCCCAGCCGGGCATATTTCTACGTGTCATTTCAATCAAGCGGTCAGCCAATTGCTCGGTGCCTAGTTCGGGCGTTGGATTTGCTTCCGCTACCATTTGATTGATCCCACCATTAATGAGCACCCTGGTGTCGGCCTGTCGGTATAGAAAAAGAGTCTGTGGGCCGTGAGGAATCTCTTTCCATCCCTTAGGAGGTTGCGGAAAGCCTAATACGTAGTTCGCACTGAGTTCATGCGAATTACGCTCCGCAATGGCCTTGTACTCGAATCCGACTAGCATACAGATGACAAGTGCAAAGGAAAGTATTCCATATCGCATCGGACGAACTGGACGGGACGGTTCCATGCAACTATGATACGCCTACCTTCACTTTTTTGGGCGGTCATTCGAAAGAATAGCTCGAGCCACGTTTCTCATCGTAGTTAGACCGCCTGGCTGTTGGGGCAATCGGCCATTTTCTAATCCGGTAAACTTCGATCGGCCAGAACCCAAAGTCGCTACCAGTTGGGGCAATCGGCCATTTTCTAATCCGGTAAACTCCAGCTGCACTAACATCCTGGCACGGGAAGGTTGGGGCAATCGGCCATTTTCTAATCCGGTAAACTGCCGCCCTGGCCCGATCGTGCGAGTTCTAAGTTGGGGCAATCGGCCATTTTCTAATCCGGTAAACTCGATATATGCGGCTTATACGCTAATTGCGTGTTAGGGCAATCGGCCATTTTCTAATCCGGTAAACTTTGTCCAGCCACCGTCCCAGTCAGCAGTCCGTTGGGGCAATCGGCCATTTTCTAATCCGGTAAACTGTGTCCGAAATGCTTATTAGCCAATCCCAGGTTGGGGCAATCGGCCATTTTCTAATCCGGTAAACTCAAGAACCGAGAGAGGTAATGAAGGTGAATGTTGGGGCAATCGGCCATTTTCTAATCCGGTAAACTCCTGGCTTCCCAGCTTGCCTGCTTCGATCGGTTGGGGCAATCGGCCATTTTCTAATCCGGTAAACTCGGGGATGGAATTATCATCATTATCATCATGTTGGGGCAATCGGCCATTTTCTAATCCGGTAAACTTGAAACGGTTAAGTCCCTCGAAGTTCGTTTGTTGGGGCAATCGGCCATTTTCTAATCCGGTAAACTTCAAGTGGTAGATTTCCTCCTAACCGTCTGGTTGGGGCAATCGGCCATTTTCTAATCCGGTAAACTATTAGACTCCCGGCCATTGCCGAAGAGAACGTTGGGGCAATCGGCCATTTTCTAATCCGGTAAACTCGGTTGTCTAAGATTAGCCGCCCGAATCCAGTTGGGGCAATCGGCCATTTTCTAATCCGGTAAACTCTCATGGAGCATGGCGCCTCATGGAGCATGGTTGGGGCAATCGGCCATTTTCTAATCCGGTAAACTCCGACACGGGCAAATGTCGAGCCCATACATGTTGGGGCAATCGGCCATTTTCTAATCCGGTAAACTTAGGGAAAAGAGATACATCGACTGTCATGTGTTGGGGCAATCGGCCATTTTCTAATCCGGTAAACTAGGGTCACACCTGCCAAGCGCTCAAGGGTCGTTGGGGCAATCGGCCATTTTCTAATCCGGTAAACTCTTAACCGTAACTAAGGATAGTATAACCGTGTTGGGGCAATCGGCCATTTTCTAATCCGGTAAACTTCAAACCGGTTTTGAGTAGGTTAAGAACCTGTTGGGGCAATCGGCCATTTTCTAATCCGGTAAACTTCCGAAGTGTTCGGCTGCGAGATCCCGTTGGTTGGGGCAATCGGCCATTTTCTAATCCGGTAAACTAAGTTTGCGTGGGGCCGTCGTAAGCTTGATGTTGGGGCAATCGGCCATTTTCTAATCCGGTAAACTTCGATATCGGGATCGTGAACGCCTCTTTCCGTTGGGGCAATCGGCCATTTTCTAATCCGGTAAACTTACTTCATCCCTGACCAGGCTGCTCGGTGGGTTGGGGCAATCGGCCATTTTCTAATCCGGTAAACTACGCCCCCTTAGTCCAGCGAACCTGGGCCAAGGGACCCGCGTAGCGGCAATTTTTACCAAAAACTTAGCTGATTAGGAGCTTCCTCAGGTTCACTTCGCGAATTTCCAGAAAAAATCTTCATTCTTTGGAATTGGAGCTCCGTAAGCGTAATGACTCTCACTTGACCGTCGGCGGGGACCTTGGCTTCAATGCGGTTCGAGTGTATTTCGGCATTCTCACGATTCGGACAGAATCTTGCGTACACGCTGAATTGCATCATTATGAAACCGTCATTGAGTAGAAAGTCCCGGAATTTTCGATAACAACTTCGCATTTCCTTTGTTTCAACGGGGAGGTCAAACATGGCTACCACCCACATATTACGAACCCCGCCATAGCTCATTCGGTAGGCCTTGCGATCTACTTTGAAACCTTGATTGGAGTTGACGTTTACAGGGTCGGACATTGGACATCGACTCCTCCATCTACTAGCGCGTCTCGCACTTGAGCGCAGTAGCGCTGCAAAGCAGTATCAAGCGGAAATCGGTCACCGTCCCACCCGACTTCGGCGGCAAGGCAGTGTAGTAAGTATCGTTTGATCGTTGGCGTTAGTTCTGCCTCTTCCTCGGGAAACGCTTGCAGACTGGATATTACGTTTTGGTCAACCATTGGGCGGAGTGGTTCGATGAGGTCATCGGCCAAGGCGAATGGATTGAATCGGTTGTGGTGCCAAATACCTACGCTCGGGTCCAGACCACTTAAGACCACGGCCCGAACTACCGCCGCCCGAAGAACGGCGTAGCCATAGTTCAGCCGAGAATTGATGCCAGCCGCGTCGGCGTCTCGAGTGAAATCAGCCCCGAATAGCGCCGGAAAATAGCGCGCGGCCGCAACGCCTTCCATATTTGTTGTGTCTCCACTCTTGATCTTTACTAGAACGGCTCGCACGGCCCGATCGTCCAGGTTATTGTCTCGAAGAACTTGAGCCTGTGCTTGGACTTTAGCCGTGATAACCGTTCGCCAAATCCGCTTTTTGGTGGGTAGCTTTGCTTCAAGCTGTTTGCGGTGGGTATAAGCCATCAGGTGATTCCCGACTGTCGGCACCAAGATGCCGGTCGGTAGATGCTTGGGGCCGCAGAATACGATTGCTATACCCTGATCTGCGCACTCTGAGAGCAAAGCACTCGTCCAACAAGCCTCGGGAGTGTCGACCACTATCAACGCGAGGTCTTCTAGCGGTGCGGTATTCACGACCTGCCTATCCCGCTCTTGCACGAGTTGGCGGTTCTTAATGCTTAAGAATCCTGGTGTACTAATAGCGACAGATCGCTTTACCACCTATAGATGGTAAAGCAATATCAAAGCATTTAACCTAGTGAAATTGCGGGTTTTCATTTGGATTGACCTCGTGGACCACTTCACCAAAAGCGTTGAGTCGGACTTTCCTTGTGATCTGCAAAACTCCTTTCAAACTTTGAAATCTCAAGATAGGCTCGTGACCATTCCATTTCTGGTTTCTAAGGCCTGCATCCATTGTAGCGACTGAGAGTAGCTGGAACACAGCCTCAAAACTGGAGCCTGCAGACAATGCCGACACACGATAAAATACACCTGGTTTATCCTCAAACTCCACGACTTCACCCTTTTCAAGAGTTACCCACTTGGCATAGCCTCGGCGAAGCAAGTCTCCACTTGCTTGGTAAACTGGTTCTTTCTTGCGGAATCGCCGGGCAACTTCGATCATAGTCGTAATTTCGGCATGGAAGTCGTATTCACCTTTCTTATCTATCTCCAAACTGCGATAGATAGTCAGGTGATGGTTGTTCCCTAGTGGATAAACCTGTGCCGCCTTTCCGTCACGGTCGTACCGAATCAGCTTGCCATTTGCAGTTATTGCAGACTTCGGCAACCCTACTTTCAGATGATCGGGCAGGTTCTTTAGGTCCTCTCTCTGTGGCATCTGCTTATGTAATTCGCCGGTCACCTTCTTGATGGTATGGCTTGTAACAACAATATCATCTAAATGAGCTTTCATGAACTTGCGAAGCTCCCTGATGGGGCACGTCTGGTTCCAATCAACTTTATACTCACCGGGCGCCAAATCCCGATGCGCCCTGCTAATCTGCTGAAAGGTGCTGATATCCGTCAAAGCAACCACCAAAGCGTCAATGGCATGGTGCCGGTGGTCGGATCGATTCTTCGTCCGGGAGTCCTGACGGAACTCCTCGTCTACTCCATCCTTCTTGTTTTTCTTGATATGCTTCGCGTAACCAATCCAGTCAGGGAACAACTTTTCTAAACCCCAATGGTAGCGTAGCAATGCCGTCGCCTTACCCGAGCTGATCTCCACCTTGACACCAAGCTGAGTGAGAATCGAGGTGAGTTCTCTAGCGATGTAGCCGGTCGCCGCAAGCTGACTTGCCAACCACTCTTCATCTGGCTCCTCCGTCTTGCAGAGCCAGCTTTGCTTCCCTCGGCTCATGTTCTTACACTGTTTGACACGAGTTTGAAACCTCGCAAAATCGTCTCCCAGGAAGTCCCAGAGCAACTGGTTCCCCTTCGTTGCGTTGGTACTCTTTCGGCACAAAACGAGATTGCGGTTGTCGTTTACATATAGGCGTGACCGAGGATAAGCGTGGTCAATTTCAAGCTCGTCCAGATGGGCATACGAAGTCTTCTCATTTTCGTACAGAAGGGTATAGTCGCATTCCTCCAATAGCCGTGCTTTCTTTACATTGATGTCTGTCGGCTCAATCCCTAAACCTTTGAGTCTCGTGATGGTCTTTTCCCGGCTCTGACGGTGCTTTTCTATTTCGTCTTCGATTTTCTTCTTTTTATCCGCCGATAGTGTTAAGTCTCGAGGAAGCTCGACTCGAATCTTCTCTGGAATCCCGTAGCGGTAAATCAACTGATTAAGCACCCAAACTGCTCGTCGTATTCCACGTTCAACAATCGGGTTTCGGAGTCCGAGGTCCTTTGGAAGTTTGATGAGGCTGGACTTAATCTCCACATCGGCATCCGGGTTCAAATCCTGCTCCTTTAATCGCTTTGCGCGCTCTTCACGAATCGGAACAAATAGCTTTTGCTTCGCAATGGCCTCGTATTCGCCCGTCTGAATCATCCGCTCTGAAATCTTGTTAAGAAACTTAGTGCTGTATTCGCCGTAGCCGGCTGGAAACGGAGCAAGCGCAATCTTCGCGCAAGTGCGATCCTCCATGATTCCGAGCCTAACCAGCCCGTTATAAGCATCGTTTGGCCACGGCGCACTATTAATGATGTCCTGAACCTTTGCTTTATCCTCCGCTGACCATTCGGAGTAAGCATCGTTCGTGAGTTCTCTTAACAGCCTCCGCGTCTGATGTCCAAACACCTTGCCCCGCTTCGCGACGCCCGATTTTTTCGTTACCGTCATTTCGCCCTCAGGAAGACCAACTCGTTTGAGGATCTCCTCAATCGTGAGATCAATTCCGTCCATAAGGTCTGGCAAAAGGTTTGCCAGTTGAGCTTCTGTAAACGTATTCTGAACTTCGAAGACAGGCCCATTTGCCTTCGACTTCTTTGGCCTTGTACCAACAACGAAGTTATTGAACAGGTCTTGAAGAATGCGGCTACGTTGGAACGCATCAGAAGTCTTGGGCGCGCAGTAGCTGCCTTCATATGCTGGGCAGGTTTTTCGAAGGCTTTCGGTGTCTTGGAGAGGCAATTGACCAAAGATGATGCGTTCTAGTTTCACCCTTAGTTCCTGAGTCAAAATCCCAGGATGATAATGGGATTGCTTGTCGAAAATACGATGGAATTCGGCTTTGATTAGCGCTCGATCGGATCGGTAAGGGAGCTTTTTGGTATCCGGCTCTGGAATTCGCCCGGTCTCATTCTTTGCCGGTTTGGAGAAGCGTTTGGTGTAGTGACGTGTATACACACCATTTTCAGCCACTTTGGTCATAAGCTCGCCATAAGTTCTGGCTTCACCATCCCTTATGGCCTTGTAAGACGCCTTGATTCCTCCCAGCACGATGCCGAGTTTTTCACCATCTTCTTCATCTTGCTCGTCTTCTTCGTCCGCATCGGCATACTGCGATTCCTTGCGGTACGCCGCTGGAATGTCGTTTGCCATGAGATCACGCGTGCTTAAATAGCCACGACAACGATTCAGGTGGCAGATCGCTTTTGCAAATTCCTCCAAAGTAAGTGCTTCATCCAAAGCTCGGGTTCGCAAAACCAACGGTTGAACATTTCTACCCTGATGGGTGTGCCTGGTCAGGACCGCATCACGTTCGGCTTCGTCTGTTGGCAGTGCTTTGATGTTGGCGAAGATGGAATAGAGATCATCTCGTCGCTGAATTCGACGACGTAGAGTTCTTCTCCCAAGGCGATGCCTCCTTCTCTCCTGGTTGTTGAGGGTCCGCTTACCATTGTCGTCTTGACCCGCTTCTTCAAAAACATGACTACCCGTGAGGAAAATCCCAAATTTGGTGGGGTCTTCGAGTTGCTCCCAGCCTTGAGTCTGAACCGCACTGTAGCCAACGGAGTTACTTCCTAGGTCTAACCCAATGATATAAGGTGATAAGGACTTGACATTTGGTTTACCCATGCAACATTATATCCATGGATTAGAAAATGGTCGACTGCTCCAACAAAAGCAGTTGAACAGCGGGTTTCCCCGCTTACTGTATAGTGGTCGGTAAAACGGTTGCGCTGAGTTGGTTCGTTCCTTGTGAACGGGCCATTTTAGTTTATGCTGAACCTATTTTCACTTTGATTAGCCTCATGCACCTGAGGACAAGAGGAAGCACGCCGTTTCAACCTAGTCCGTTCCCTTTCCTCACAATTAGCTCGACGTGCAGTGAAGCTCGTCAGCCTCACTGAATGCACTCATGGAGAGGGGCACGGCCATCAAATCTTTACCGCGTTCAGGGCGCAGAATGGTTGATGAACCGGCTAAGCGAGTTTCTCAAGTACGAGGAGTTGATCCAACTCTTCGTCAGTTGCTAGGTTGAACTGAGCGTAGATTTTTTTCCGCTCTTCGGTGTGTTTTGCCCGCAATTCTCGTCGAAGCTTGCCTTCTAAGAATCGGATTTTATCGTCGCGCGTCTCACAGAGCAAGCGTGGAACAACCGCTGACTTCCCTTCCTTCATTGCTACCATCGTGACCCTAGCGGTGTTAGTGTGCCTTCTTGTACCAAGCATCACATTCTCTGCGAAAATCTCGATGGTCACCTCGACGCTTGTGCGTCCGACAAACGAGACGAGTCCGACGAAAGTGACGAGTTCGCCAACTTCAATGGGCTCGTGGAAATCAACTCGATCAAAACTCGCAGTTACGCAGATCGTCCCCGCGAAACGGGAGGCCGTCGCATAAGCACAAAGGTCGATCTTAGAAAGGATCGCGCCTCCGAAGACCTTCCCCAGGAAGTTTGCGTCCTGGGGCTGCATGACTTCAGACATCTCTGTCCGAGTAGACGATACGCTCTTTGCGGAGCTATTCAAGAATGCTCACGCACTCCGTACGACTTCACTGAACTCTTCTGGATCGAGGCTTGCGCCGCCCACCAGCCCGCCGTCAATGTCAGGCATGGTGAAGAGTTCTTTAGCGTTGGACGCCTTGACGCTTCCGCCATATAAAATTCGGATGGAATCTGCTGCATCCGCGTCTAAGATCTCGCGAAGTTGGGCTCGAATGAATCCACAAACTCGGCTAGCTTCTGCAGAATCGCAAGTCTTACCCGTTCCAATCGCCCATACCGGTTCGTAAGCGACAACTCCGTTATAGAACTCGGCCCCTTCAATTCCTTCAAATGCACCCTTCAACTGGGCAGCAATGACTGCGTCCGTTTGCTCAGCGTTGCGCTCGTCTAAAGTTTCGCCTACGCAGAGGATCGGGTGAATCGATTGGTATAGGAGAGCCTTAATTTTAAGGTTAACCGTTTCGTCTGTTTCGCTGAAGTAAGGGATCGTTGAAGCAGTCACTTCAAGTTTGCCAAAACGGCCTCTAGTTTCGCTGTGACCGACGATGCAGAATGCGCACCCGGCGTCTGCCAACATAGAAGCGCTTACATTGCCAGTAAATGCGCCAGCACCCATCCAAAAGACATCTTGAGCACCGACTCGGAAATGGCTTTGGTGAAGGAGCCTCGTCACGGTCTCAATGGTGAGATACGGTGGGCAAATAGCAACATCGACTTCGGTTTTAGGGTCGACGAGTAGAACAAGCGACTCAATTGCTGCAGTTGCCTGCGTGCGAGTCATATTCATCTTCCAGTTGCCGACAACAAGCTTTTTTCGCATGAGTATAGGTTTTACCCGTCCGAGTAGTCTTGTGTCGGCAAACGTTTACACGTTGTTAAAAAACGCGCTTAAAGAACGCTATTCTCGTTCCACAGTAGGTTCGATAGTCACTTGGACTTTGCCTCGTACAGCATTGGTTACGATGCAATAGTTATCTGCCTTGTGCGCCATGTCCAACGTCGCCGCTACCTGAGCATCGGTTGCGTCAGCAGCCAATGTGATGGCGGGCTTGATCGTAATTTGAGTGTAAATGAGCGACGCTCCGTTCTGCTCGACCGCTCCGGTTGCATTCACCTTGAGATTTGTAATCGGCAGTTTACGATTGGCAGCAATGATTCCAAATGTGATGCTGTAGCAGCCTGCGATCGCACTTGTTAATAATTCCTCAGGGTTGGATGCGCCTCCTGGTCCTTGAAACTCAGGCGGGACTGCAATTGCGACCGATGTCCCGCTGTTGCCATAACTAATGGTTCCGTTGCCTTCTCTTCCGCCGCTCCAAGCGACTTCGACTGGATACTCGTGTAGGGTTGCCATGATTCTAGTGTTTACTACGGAGAGCTTTAAAAACTCATTTGCTTCAAGTAACCTTGCCGAGATGAAATCATTTAAGATTCAGGCAACCGGCTTTGAGGCCTTTGAAGTCCCAGAAGGAACCAAATTAGCACTTGCACTTGAGCAGAACGGCGTAGATGTCAGTCACCGCTGTGGCGGTCAAGCAAAGTGCACAACTTGTCGAGTCTCGATCAAAGGCGAAGAGCCGGCGATGGGTGAAACCGAACGACAGAGCCTAGATGAGGATGGAGTCCTTGGACAGTTCCGTCTTTCCTGCCAAATTCGAGTCGATCGAGATATGGAGTTGGAAGTGTTGATGCGTGCCAGCGAGAAAGGCTGGGATCCAGGCGCAGAACTCGAACCTTAGGCGTAAATGAGACGGGCCGAGAGGACAAACGCACTCCGAGCATGGAATCACTTGTCCTCTCGCCAGCTTTTAGTGGGTCTGAACTTTGATTTTTGCCACCCTTTGGGTTGGTTAAACGTTATAGAGATTGTATGAGCACGGTTTTTCTTGTAATGGTTTTGATTTTTGTGGCACTTATTGCGCTGATAGTCTGGGCTGCCACGAATAACCGGCAGACTTATTACCAACCAGGACCGACCTATGTTGAGCCCGGTGTCGTTATTGTTGAAGATGACACTCCCCTCATTGCGGGCATGGTAGCGGCGGATATTGCCTCAGATATCGCTTTTGGCGCAGTTGAGGGTGCAATGATGTCCAATCAGGGCCAATACTTCGACAATCAAAATTCCGGATTTGGCGGTAATGATTTCTCAAGCGGAAACGCTTTTGGCGGCGGCAACGATTTTATGGGTGGGGACTCTGGATTCGACAGCAGTTCAGGCGGATTTGATTCTGGCGGCGGTGGCGATTTCTAGCCGCTAGCTCGATTACCAGCTTCGAGACTGCCTCCAGACGGGTATCCTCGCCCAGTCATGAGCGATCTCCTTGCACGCGATTTAATTCGCGACGTACCTGATTTTCCGAAGCCGGGCATCCTTTTTAAGGACATTACACCGGTTTTGGAACACCCTGCTGCTTTCCAACAAGTCTGCGATTTGATTGCAGCCGATGCGAAAGCCAATGGGGCCGAAGCCATCGTCGGAATTGAAAGTCGAGGTTTCATTTTTGGGGTGCCCGTCGCTCTGGAACTGGGAGTTCCCTTTGTCATGGCGCGCAAACTTGGCAAGCTTCCCTACGACCGAATTACAGAGGAATATGCTCTGGAATACGGTACGAATACCGTCGAGATGCACGTCGATGCACTCAAACCGGGTCAGAAGGCAT
This sequence comes from uncultured Armatimonadota bacterium, assembly GCA_903899015.1. GTDB lineage: Bacteria > Armatimonadota > Fimbriimonadia > Fimbriimonadales > Fimbriimonadaceae > Fimbriimonas. The sequence goes on from CAIUHP010000014.1 coordinate 22,322, forward strand.
ACATCGTAGACGACCTACTCGCGACAGGCGGAACGGCCGCGGCAGCGGTTCGATTGGTCGAGCGACTAGGCGGCGTAGTCTGCGGATTTGGGTTTATGATCGAACTCGGATTCTTAGGGGGGCGAGAGAATCTTCTCGGCTATCCCATTCACGCCTTGCTCGAATTCTAAACCTCATCGACTGCCTGTGTTCCCGGTGGAACGTGGGCAGTTTTGTTTTGAGGTCCCTGAAGCGCAAGTTTCGGGATTGTTGGCCGTATAAGCGGAATTCCTTTACTTTTGGAAGTTAGGTCGGTAGTAAATCTTTTGGCATCCCCTCCATCGAACCGAAAACCGTTTCTGTTGGCAGTCATGGGTCCAACAGCATCCGGCAAGACGAGTCTTGCAGAGGCTCTGGCAGACAAGTTTGACGCTTGCCTCATCAACGGAGATGCTTTCCAGGTCTACCGAGGGATGGACATTGGAACAGCCAAACCGGTCAACAAAGACCGCTACCACCTTATCGATATTAAGGACCCTTCGGAAGATTTTGGAGTCGGTGAATATGTGGCGCTCGCTCAGTCCGTGTTGGCTGAAATGTGGGAAAGCCAGCGGAACGTCATTGTTGTCGGAGGTTCAGGACTTTATGTTCGAGCTCTTTTCGAAGAGTATTCCGGGATGTCGGCAGCGCCCGATCCGAATTTACGAACCGAGTTAAACCAAAGATCTCTCGAATCGTTACTTTCTGAGCTTGAACGGAGCGATTCAGACGCTTTCGCACGTATAGATCACAGAAATCGCGTTCGGGTACAGCGCGCAGTCGAACGGTTACATTGTCCAAGGCCGTCTGTGACGGTAGAACTTCCACCTTACTCAAAATTGAAACTTGCTGTGATTCCTGATACTTTCGAAACGTCGGACCGAATTACACGTAGAGTTCATGAGATGATGCAAAATGGTTGGATCGACGAGGTCCAACGCCTCATCGAAGCTGGTTTTTCTCCAAATGATCCGGGAATGCGTGCACTTGGTTATAAGCCCATTTGGCAGTATCTGAACGGTGAAATGGAGTTAAGTGAAGTTGAAGCGACAACGATCGCTGATACGAGAAAATATGCAAAGAGACAGCGAACATGGCTTCGTTCGGAGCCGAATTTGGTTGTCCTCGATGCGAATGACGCTCTATTGGGAGCATCAAAATTTGTAATGCAATGTTTTAAGGAAGTGATGATTAAGAATGGCAAAAGCGATTAACCTCCAGGACATGTTCCTGAATCAGGTTAGAAAAGAGGGGATCGGCGTGACGATCTACCTCACTAACAGTGTTCAGTTGAGGGGTCAAGTTCGGGGTTTTGATGCGTTCACAGTTCTGTTGGACGCACCTGGAAAACCTACTCAACTCGTTTACAAACATGCAGTCGCGAGTATCGTGCCCAACAAGCCGATTAGCTCCTATCGAGCACCAGACGGCACTGAAGAGCATTAGACGAAAGGGGCGAGTTTCGCTGGCCGAGACTTGCCTAAGCAATTTGTCAACCGCGGATGGTTCATGCCGCGGTTTTGTTTTAAAATCTCGAAGCCAGATTACGAAGCAAAAGGTAGTCGGGAAAGTATCATATCCCCAAGTATTTGTAGACCGTGGATGGTTTGCGCCGCGGTTTTGTTTGTAAAGCTTGACGCCGATTTACGAAGTTTCAACAGATCGCAAGCAAAATCGGGGCATGAACCATCCCCGGTCTACAAAATAGTCGAAAGCTTTGTGGCTAAGTAAGGATTTTAATCCGACACCTGGGTGGTTTCCGGAATGAATTCCGGGAGCCTTATGCGGAATAAATTCCGCGGACCCGGTGACAGGTTATCGAAAATATGAGCACGATTCAATTTACTAAGATGCAGGGGATTGGCAACGACTTCGTAGTCGTGGACTGCATTCAGGATTCTCAGTTGCCAGCTGACCTCGCCGCACTTTCGCAGAAAGTGAATGATCGCCGTTTTGGGATAGGCGGCGACGGATTGATTTTGCTTGAGAAAGGCGATGAAGCTCCTTTCCGGATGCGAATGTTTAACCCGGACGGTTCCGAAAGCGAGATGTGTGGCAACGGCATCCGATGTTTTGGAAGGCTGCTTCACGATCATGGTCACTTGGACGGCACGAGCGTAAAAGTTGAGACCGGAGCCGGCATTCTTCAACTTGATCTTGTGGGAGACGATAAGTTTCGAGTCGATATGGGCCACGCAAGGCTGACTCGTGGCACGATCGGAATGACAGGAAATGCGGATGAATCTTTTACCGAGCAGCCAGTCGCTGAAGGTTTCAAGGGGACCGCGGTCTCCATGGGTAATCCACACCTTGTAATCTTCGTTGACGATGTTAGCAAAGTGAATCTTGAGGTGGTGGGCCCCATACTGGAGCATTCGCCTGAATTTCCGAAGAAGACCAATGTTCACTTTATCCAAGTGGTTGATCGCAGTCATTTGATTCAGCGAACCTGGGAGCGAGGAGCAGGAATTACCCTCGCTTGCGGCACCGGAGCCTGTGCGAGCGCAGTAGCCGCCTTCGTTACGGGTCGATCTGACCGAAATGTGGAAATCAAGCTACCCGGTGGCATCCTCAACATCGAATATCAAGAAGATGGCAAAGTCATGATGACCGGCCCGGCCGAAACTGTCTTCGAAGGCACAATCGAAGCTTGATGTTTTCATGGTTCATTGGCCGCAGTTAGCGGCCAGTGAGTCTCTAGAATCGCAACGACTTTGCGCGCTCGATTTCTCGACGTTCGTCGTCTTTAGCGATTTTGTCTCGTTTATCGTAAGCGGCTTTACCTCGGCCCAATCCGACTTCAACCTTTACTCTCCCGGCTTTAAAATAGAGAGCAAGCGGGATGAGGGCTAGCCCCTTTTCGAGGGACTTCCTTTCCAAAACGTTGATCTCTTTTCTGTGCATCAGAAGCTTGCGATCTCGACGGCGTTCGTGCTGGAAAACGCTTGCTTTCTCGTAAGGTTCGATGTCGGCATTCATCAGCCAAAGCTCACCGTTTGTAACGCGGCAATAAGCATCGGTAAGGTGTCCCTTGCCTAAGTACAGGCTCTTAACTTCAGAACCCAAGAGGGCGAGCCCGGCCTCATGAGATTCCAAGATGTTGTAGTCGAACCTCGCACGTCGATTCTGGATCGAGTGCGGAGCTTCACTTTTCTTTTTGTCTCCTTTAGCTGCCATCAGGATTTGAGTTTACCGTGACAAGGTTCTCCGAGCCGGTGATTCCACGGGGAACGACTGCTCGGGAACTTCTTTTCGCGGGAACCTGTTGTCTGGCATGAGGCGAATAGTGCCTCAAATCACTTCAAAAAGGTAGATTTGAACAATGCGATTTCAATTTGCGTTTCTGATCGCCGCGGCAGGGATCGTTGCGGCAGGATGCAATTCTGGCTCCCAAGCTTCAGCAGATAATACATCAGGACCTAAAACGACCGTTAAACATCTCGAAAAGCTCGGGATCAAAGACGTCGTCGCAGGCAAGGGCGAAACAGTTGGCCCAGGCGACGAAGTTTGGGTCCGGTACACCGGCAAACTTGCAGACGGCACCGTCTTCGATAGCAACGAAAAGAAGCCCGAAACCTTTCACGTAACCGTTGGAATGGGCAGTGTCATTAAAGGTTGGGATCAAGGACTGGTTGGGATGAAGCTCGGTGGTAAGCGCCACCTAGAAATTCCATACAGCTTGGGTTATGCCGATCACGACATGGGCAAGATCAAGCCATATTCGGACCTGTTCTTTGATGTTGAACTCGTCGACATGCTCAAAGCCAAGGATGCCGACGTTGTTTCCGCTTCGGACGTGAAAGAGGGAACCGGCAGAGAGGCAAAGAAGGGCGACACCGTATCGGTTGAATACGAAGCGAAGGCAAACGGCGCGGTGCAAGAGACCACTAAAGACCTTGGAAAGCCTTTGTCGTTCAAGATTGGAGCGGACCAGACGAACGTCCGGGGCTTCGACCTTGCTCTGGTTGGTATGAAAGTGGGCGGTGAACGAACTGTTCGCGTTCCACCAGGCTTAACCATGACTTTGCAAAACGAGAAGCTTCGCGCGAACGTTGTGACTTACAGCGTCCATCTAGTAAGTATCAAGTAGGAATTCCATTTGAATCTCACAAAAATTGGTTACGCAATTGTCTTCGGAGTTGGTTTAGCCTCCATCTCTCATGCGCAGATCACAAAAGTTGGCTCGGGATATAAGTTCCGAGTCAACTACCAAAAGGGGCAAGTGCTTCGGTTTTCAACCGTGAGCGGTGTTGACAACAAAGGCAATGCGGCCGCTGGTACGACGGTAAAGGTTCCTATTACCCTGGTTGTGTTAGACAAGAAGAAGGGTACTTCCTCGATCAAGTTGACCATGGGTGCGATGAAAGTTGGATCCACGGTTGTTCAGCCTGAGCAGTCAACGCTTGTTAATCTAGACTCACGCAACCGGGGAGCAAGCGACCAGAAACAGAACATAGGGACAACGCTTCCTGAGAATGCAATTCAGATAGGAACATCCTGGCACGATTCTCGCCCGTTCAATATTGGTGGTTCGATGGCAGTTTTGAACGGTGTTTACCGGTTCCAGGGCTTGAAGAATTCAAACGGAAATCAAGTTGCGGTGATCACCTACCAGCTCAGCGGTTTTGCTCAAGGTAGTGGAACGATGACTTTGCTGGTTAAAGATGGAACGCTCTACACCAACGACTTCAAGCTCAGCATGACTGGCGGCGAAAGAAGTCTCATTCGAATCTTTTCAAAGATGACTCGAAGTTGAGCGAATCGGCACCAGCAGTGATAGCGTCGAGCGGTTCCCCAGCCATCCTACGGTTACTGGAAAGCCACCCTCGGATTCAATCAGTCACCAAAAGTGACGAAACAGGGATCCAATTTAGCATTGGGGCCTGGAATCGTAGAGTCTTGGTGGGTGACGCTACCCAGGAGTTGTATGGCCTGGTTGAAATCATGGATAACAATCCGTTGGTTTGTGCTGACGCGTTGTCAATCCCAAGTCCGGCAGCCACCTTGGCGCTGATTGCACTGGCTCCTCTAGCTCAGGCAGGTTTGATCGCAGAATCTCCTGCAATCATAGTGAACACAGTCGCAGACGAAGCAGAATTAGAGTCTGCCTTGTTGCGGGTGGGTTGGTCAGGCGGCTTTGCTCTCCATTCTGAACCGGTGGAATTGGATGGAGTGCTCGCGGCAACCGTGATGGTGGCCATCCCCTCCTCCGTAGAACGTGAGGATTTGTTCGGTCTTTTTGACGAACGGTATGAGCGATCCTTTTACGTTCGAAAGGATCAAGGCTCGGTCTGGGATCGAAACTTGGTAATTGGCCAGCCGTTTGCCCTTTACCGGCTGGGACTTGCGATCGATGAACCGACAAGTCTTTTGACTATTCGGGTTCTAGCATCCCAAGACGGGAAATGCGGGGCTGCCCAAGGGATCCACGCCATGAATGTGATGTGCGGATTCGAAGAGTCGCTCGGAATTAATTAATCGGGCAGATTGTCGAGATCCAGGACCTTTTTTGCGGGTGCCTTTTCGGCTTCAACAGCAGCGATATCTTCCTTGGTCCCGGCCAAGATATCAGGTCCTTCCCCGCCGACTTTTTCCCAAACCCCCTTCTCAGCCTTTCGGAAAGTAGTGAACCCTTTGCGACCTGCTTTGTCATTGGGAGTTGAACCAGACAATTTGAATGTGGCACGACTGATGACTCGGCGGACTTCTAGCCCGCAAGATGGGCAATAGATGAGCGGCTCATCGTGAACGCTTTGGATTACGTCTACTCGACCATCACACATGAGACAGTCGTGGTTCTTTGGCTCGTATTCGTAAACCGGCATAGCTGAAGTTTACATGGTGAAGAGTCGTTCACGATTCTTCATCCGAAGCCAGCGAAGCAGTGCCGATCGATTTCCATTTGATTCCCCTAAACAAGGCACAATCATGGCTTGAGCGAAAGGCGAACCATGGACCGAATTGAGACTTACAACCGAGAGATCATCGCATGCCGGCTCTGTCCCCGGCTGGTGGAATGGCGAGAGCTGATTGGACGTGAGAGGCGGAAGTCTTTTGCAGATCAGGAGTATTGGGCCCGCGCGGTTCCCTATTTTGGCGATCATCAGGCAACGAGGCTCATTGTAGGTCTTGCACCGGCAGCTCACGGTGCCAATCGAACGGGAAGGATGTTCACGGGAGACCGGAGCGGAGACTGGCTCTTTGCCGCACTCCATCGAGCAGGAGTTGCCAATCAACCTCAATCAATCGACACCTCGGACGGTTTGAAGCTCACGGGCGCTTTGATGGCGGCTACCTGTCATTGCGCACCACCCGACAACAAACCCTTGCCTTCCGAGATCGAGAACTGTAACGCTTACTTGCTTCGAATTCTCAACGACCGTCCTTGGGAGTCCATTCTGTGTCTTGGTGGAATCGCTTGGGGGGCCGTTCACCGAACACTTGGTCAACGAGTGCCGAAGTTTGGGCATGGAGTCACGAATTGCTTGAGCAATGGTTCCGTGATTGTTGGTTCCTATCACCCTAGCCAGCAGAACACATTCACCGGCCGCCTAACCGAGGAGATGCTCGATCAGGCGATTAAGATTTGGCTCGAGGCGAATCGCACTTAGTCGTTAACAAGTGCTTTTCTTTCGAGTTCGTAGCGCTGCAGGTTTCCTTGATGCGAAGTTGCCAATTTCACCTTCGATCCAGCCGGGCCGGCAAGCATTTTGCGCAGTTTCTTGAACGAGACAATTCCGCTCAGGTCCGTTGCATCGATAGAAAGCAACTCGTCCCCTTTCTTAATTCCCGCAATATCGGCAGGAGTTCCAGGAGAAACGTTGTAGATCACGACCTTCTTTCCTGCGCTCGAATATACAGCGGATAGTCCGAGGTCGCCAGGAGGGTCGTTGTCCACCTTGTTCGTCCAATTCTCTAGCCAGACCCTTCGTCGAGCGTAGTCGATGACGATATTGAAGTTCTTGAGGAACTGAAATCCAATCGTGCCATCTGAATCCGCCGAGCTAGATGGCAGATCGATGATGTCCCAGGTGCTGGTAGGGACTGGAACGCCAAAAATGGTCATGTCGTCCAACTTCTTATTCCAGCTCACGACGGCACCGGATGCAACTCCGGCGAGCGATGTGAATTTGGGTTCTTTATTCGTGTCCCAAAGCTCTACCCGTTCGAGCGAGTCTCGGTGCGATGTCGCGAAGAATGAGTTGCCGGTGTCCAAGGCCATAATGAGCTTTTTACCGGCTTTCGTAGCAACCGACATCTCGACCGCGTTGTGCCCGATGGGTAACATCTTCACGAGGAACGTTTTCTTGTTGTCGGGCACTCGTTTGGTGATATCAAACGAGTTTGGATAGAAAATAAACTTCTGCTTCTCGAAATTAATCTCGGTGATATTGTTCTTAATCACTTCAAAACCCATGATTCCGTCGCAATGGGTTCCGTAGATAAAGGAGTAGTCCTCGGGAGGAGACATGACCGCTTCCATGCCAGTTGGGTCCACTACCTTGTTTCCAATCTTGAGCGAATTGATTTTTACCGTTGGAGCTTGGATCTCTCCGACGAAGTCGCGAAGCGTAATTGAACCAGTGGGTTCCCCAACGTTGATCGTATTCGACAGGTCAACTGCGCCTCCAAACCCGGTGTCGAACATGACCGACACTTTGCGGCCATTTACGGCAGCATCCAGAATGAGGGCGTCTTCTCCAACCTTGAAGGGAACTTCAATCGGGGCTTGGAGAGCAGTGAATAGGATCAGTGAGGACAGTAAAGGCATGTTAGAAGGTCAAACCGACCTCGGACGCAAGGCTGCTCCGAAGGTGGATTTAGATTCTATACGCAATCGAATTGTCGGGTGTTGCCCTTTTCTGGCAAATCTAGTCTTTTCTGCCCGCAAACATGTAGAAGGCTTGGGGTAGGAACGGCATGAACAGGAAGCAGCAGATCATCATCGGAACCATCCAGATGGCTCGGCCCCGTCTATCGATGAGGTCAACGGAGGTCCATATCATGCTCGCGAGAATCATTGTTACGAAAAAGCCAATGGTTCCCGCTGCCATTGGGCTTCGAATTGGTTTGTAGCCGAGGAAGGGATTTTTGAAATCTGGACTCTTGGGGGCCGCAAACGGGAAATTGAACTTGATCAAGATCGTGGCCACGACGGACAGGCCAACGATCGTCCAGCCAAGCGCCATCCATTCTTTTTGGTGGTCGCCAATGTCTTTGAAAAGGTGTTTGCCCTTAAAGCCATAAAGCGTCGTACGCAATGGCTTCGTGGGAGTTTGCCCGCCTTTGCCAACCGGCGCAGACGTTCCCCGAAGCTTTTTTATGAGTTCTTTTGACTTGACATGCTTAGGGTCAATTTTGAGCGCTTCGGTTGCCATATCCACCGATTGGCTCTGCTCACCCATTTCTGCAAGATGAAAGGCTAAGTTATAAAAATTCTTCGCCGTTGGAGCCAAAACGGTCGCTTTGCGAAGGGATTCAATGGCCGCCTCGGCACGGCCAAGCTTAGCATAGGCCACACCACGAATCTCGTAGATCTCAGAATTTTCGGGATTAAGCTCAGCCGCTTTATCCAAAATGGAGAGTGACTCAGAATAATCACCCTTTTTTAAGGCCTTAATGGCCTCATCAATTAACGGCTTGGAACGATCATTAGACATAGATAAGGGGTAAGAGTGAGTTTACCGTGCTATCTAGTGGTCAGGAGAGCATCTTCAAGCGTGGCATCCGGGTTCCGTATTCTGTATACTACGTCCACCGCGAACCTCGTTCTCGGACAACTTTGATCGGGATGGTGGTGGGACCAACATGATGATTATTAAGAATAGGTTCTCCTTTAAATTTGGCATAGCAATTCTTGCCGCAGGTGCCGTTTTCGGCAGCGGATGCAATGGCGGAGACGATAAGACAGCAACTAATGCTCCAGCCGGTGGCACCACGCCAGCGGCCACGTCTACTGATTCAACGAAAATCGCAGGCTGTACGCCTAATGCGACTCCCGCTCCAGACCCAGTGGTCAAGGACGGCATTCCTCTTGGCTTAGTTGCCAGCCAAAATGGCGACCTTAAGCCATGGGGCGAAGACAGTGCTCGAGGCGCGAAGCTTGCAGTTGAAGAATTCAACGCAGCCGGTGGCGTGGACGGCAAGAAAGTCAGCCTCTTCATTGAGGACAGCAACTCGAAGCCAGAAGTTGGTAAGAGTGCGGCCGAGAAGCTCACTTCCGACGACAAGGTTATCTGCCTTATCGGCGAAGTTGCCTCAGGCATCACCGCCCAGATGGGTGCGGTTGCCAAAGAGAAGAATGTGCCTCTCATCGCAGTCGGCGCCACTCGAACGGACCTCACAAAGGGTCAGCCAAACCTCTTCCGAGTTTGCTACACAGACGCTTTCCAGGGTCCAGTTATGGCGAAGTTCGCTTACGAGCAACTCAAGCTAAAGAACGTCGCTCTTATGACCGACAAAAAGCAGCCCTACTCGACCGGATTGAGCGACAGCTTCCGTGCTTACTTCACCAAGCTTGGTGGAAAGATTGTTGACGAGCAGTTCTATGAGGGTGGTAACACGACCTTCACTGGCCAGCTCACCAACCTCAAGGCAAAGAATCCTGACGGTCTGTTCATGAGCGGTTACTTCAGCGAGACTGGTCCGATTGCTCGACAGGCTAAAGATGCCGGATTGAACGTGAAGATGCTCGGTGGCGACGGTTGGGACAGCAGCGAGATTCTGAAGTCTGGCGGCGACGCTATTCTTGGCAGCTTCTTCTGCAATCACTACAACAACAAGGAAGATCGACCGGAAGTTAAGACGTTCCTTCAGAAATGGGGCGCTCGATATGACTGTGCCTACCCTGCTACAACGATGGGCGCACTCGCATACGACGCAACCATGCTCGCCTGCGATGCTTTGAAGCGAGCTAAGACCAAGGATGCGAAGGGACTTCAAGAAGCGATCGAAAACACAGTTGACTTCAAGGGTGTATCGGGATCGATCACTTTGAAGGGCAAGGGCGGAAACCCTCCCAAGCGAGCATTGGTTGTCCAGCTGACAAAGAACGGTCAGGAATTCGCCAAGGCTTACGACTACGACGAAGCTACAGGACTGCCCAAGTAACGAATGGGATTACTTGAGCACTTACCTCTGGCAACGCTGAACTTTCAGACGTTGCCGGACCAGCTAGTAAATGGCCTCCTTTTGGGGGCCATCTACGCGCTTATGGCCTTAGGCTACACGATGGTCTATGGCATTTTGAGACTTATTAACTTCGCCCACGGCGAAGTCTATATGCTCGGAGCATACGTTGCTTTGTTCGGTTCGTACCTACTCGGTTATGGACCAGGAGCAGCTTTAGGAGCCGACCCTCACCCGATCATCGCTGCCAATACTGTCTTTGCGATGGGCCTGGGTGGATTGATCATTGGCGCGATTATGGCAATCGCCGCCTTCAAAGTCCCTTCCCTTCCCGCAGTGGTGAAGGCGGTTGGTTGGGCACTTGTAGTTCTTGGGTTGTTAGCCGCACTCGTCGGTAAGTTTCAACCACAAGCACTCAACATTGTTATCATGCTGCTTGCCAGCATGACGATCTGTTCGGTCGTTGGCATTCTCATTGAACGATTCGCCTATCGGCCGATGCGTGCGCACTCACGTATTGCATCGCTGATTACGGCGATCGGTGTTTCGATGCTTTTACAGAACGGTGGAGCTCTTTTCTTACCCAACAGCCCACCTCCAAGCATCGCCGAGAATATCAATCCGTATCGACAGACGATTACGGCGCATCTTTGGCCCGCGCCTAAGGCTTTGCACTTAGCGGTTGCCCAAGCTGAACCAGCCTATCTCTCAACGAAGAAGACGTTTGACGACTACATGGCTACAACCCATGCGTCAGAATTTAGTCTGCCACCTGAGGGCGAAAAGATTCGGGACGCGGCCCAAGCCGCGGCAGCAACCTATAACGACGCTAAGCGCAAGGAAGACTCAGCAGGCGTCAGCATTACGGTGCAGCAAAGCCGAATCATCATGTTGGTGATGGTCATCGTCCTCATGGGTGTCTTAACCTACTTGGTTATGTACACCAGCGCAGGGCGAGCCATGCGGGCGGTGTCTCACGACTTTGACTCGGCCGGATTGATGGGGATCAACGTCAATTCGATTATCACCTTCACATTCGTTCTCGGATCGTCTCTTGCGGGTGCGGGAGCGATGATGATTGCAACGTTCCAAGGGACCCCGCTGACGACCTTCTACGGCCTTTTACCGGGCGTAAAGGCGTTTGTTGCAGCGGTTCTGGGTGGCATTGGAAACATTCCCGGAGCGGTGCTTGGTGGAATCTTGATGGGTGTTGCCGAGACACTCGTTATCTGGGCCGGCTACAGCGAATATAAGGACGCGATTGCGTTCGTCATTCTGATCATTGTTCTCCTGTTCAAGCCCGGTGGCTTGCTCGGTTCGTCGAAGGTGGAGAAGGTATGAAGTTCTGGCTTATCCGACTCCTTTCCGTTGCGGTGGCCATTCTTGGCTGCGTTGGATTGCAGGTTGCCGCTGGCAGCCAGTCCGACTATGTGCAACGATTGTTGACTCTTGCGGGGCTCTACGTCACGCTCTCAGTCAGCCTGAACCTTATCAACGGTATTACCGGTCAGTTCTCGATTGGCCACGCGGCGTTTTATCAAGTTGGAGCCTATTTAGGAGGCTTCCTTTCGGTTCGCTTCTTCCACACCAGCGGGCTTCCACCGATTCCCTGGCTGATCGTCACGCTTATCGCCGGTGCGGCGGGAGCTGCGATTGCAGGGTTTGTTGTGGGTCTGCCATCTTTGCGATTGAAGGGAGATTATCTCGCGATCGTAACGCTTGGATTTGGAGAGATCATCCGAATTCAGGTTCAGAACACACCCGCTCTCGGCGGTTCCTATGGAATGAACGTTGAGCCCAAGATCACCTCAATTGCGGTGGTTTGGTTGCTCGCCATTCTCTGCATCGCTATCTGCCGCAACCTGTTGAAGACGGCGACGGGTCTTTCCTTCCTTGCGGTTCGAGAAGACGAAGTCGCTAGTTCTGCGATGGGCGTCAACGTCACTCGTGCAAAGGTTTCTGCATTCGTCCTCGGTTCGGCTTTTGCGGGCGGCGCAGGTGCCCTTCTTGCGAGCTTTGAAGGCTTCATCACACCAGCCACATTCGGCATGGACGTCAGCTTCATCATCTTAACAATGGTGGTTCTGGGTGGAACTGGATCGATTACAGGATCGGTTGTTTCGGCAATCTTCCTGTCGCTCTTGCCCGAATATCTTCGAGGCCTGAAGAGCGCTTCAGGCGGCCCTCTGACGCTAACTGGGGCAACGGTTGTCGCCTACATGGTCGCTGTCGTTGTCGCGGTAGCAGTTATTCGACATGTGTACCAAGACGGTGGTCGAACCAAGATAAATCGACTTCTCTGGACCTTTGGGGCTTTGATTGGCGCGGTGATCGTTCAGATTATTGCCAGCGTGGCGCTCAACAAAATTGGCCCTATGCATGAGAAGCAAATCGTTATCAACCAGCTTCGTATGGTCATCTTTGCAGTGACGCTGATCGTTCTGATGCTATTAAGACCTCAGGGTGTATTTGCTCACCACGAGTTCAGTTGGACCTGGCTTTCGAAACTTCGCGAGCCTAAAAAGGAGGTGGCAGCATGAGCCTCCTTAAACTCGACGCAGCGACGATTAAGTTTGGTGGCTTGGTTGCCGTCAATGCGGTTTCGTTTGAGCTGAACAAGGGTGACCTGTTTGGACTCATTGGACCGAATGGTGCGGGAAAGACAACGACGTTTAACATTGTGACGGGCGTGTATAAACCAACGTCAGGAACAATCACCTTCAAAGGTCGAAGTATTGGAGGCACTCCTTCTAACAAGATCGCGTCGCTCGGAATCGCTCGTACGTTCCAGAACATTCGACTCTTCAAAGCCCTTTCGGTGCTGGAGAACGTCGTTGTCGGTGGTTATCTTCGACACAACACGGGCCTCATGAGCGCGCTCGCATACTTACCTCCTTCGATTAACGAAACCAATCGATTAAAAGCCGAAGCGATGGAGCTTTTGAAGGTAGTTAATTTGGCTCACGTGGCAGACGTGCGTAGCGCAGATCTTTCATACGGCATGCAACGCCGGTTGGAAATCGCTCGTGCCATGGCGACTCAGCCCGAGTTGCTGCTGCTTGACGAGCCAGCCGCCGGTATGAATCCGCTCGAAAAGGAAGAACTTCTGGTGATGGTCAAGAAGATCCGGGACGAACACGGCATGACCGTTTTGCTCATTGAGCACGACATGCGGTTCGTGATGAACCTGTGTGAGAAGATCGTCGTTCTGGACCATGGCGAAGAAATCGCGTCTGGTCCACCAAGCGCCATTCGGAACGATCCGAAAGTCATCGCCGCGTATCTCGGCGAAGCCGTTTAGGGCCGTGAGTCGAAGGGAGCAGGTTTTTCGGAACCTGCTCCCTTTCGTTTTTGTCCAATCAAATCGGGTCGATGGTCACCTCCTTCCATCCACCAGAGCCCCTGTAGACGGAGGTGGTTCGTGCCTCCGCATACCCATTCGCAAACGATTACCTCCCGGAATTCAACGACGAAATTCGTCTTGAATTCCGGGTTTTGTGATGCCTACGGGGCTGCTCGGAGGCACGAACCACCTCCGGCTACAGGGGCTACTTTTAACGGGGGAAGGAGGCCATCGGCATAGGATCTACACGGAAATCAACGACCAAATTCGGGTTGATATCCGGGTTTTGTGGCACCTACCGGTCTGCTCGGAGGCACGGCTACGACATTGACATGAACCTTGTCGTGACGTTTTCGTATGTTAATATTCTCATGTGGACCGTCCCCGCGCACGTAAACATCGACTCTCACGCGAAGACTATGTTGGTCAAGTTAGGGTCGCGTTCACATGTTGCGTCGATGAGCGACGAAAGCTGTTTGTGGAACGCGATATCGTAAATGAATTCGTTGAAATACTTAAGGTTCAATGCCACCGCCACGAGTTGATCATTCCAATCTACTGCTTTATGCCGGACCATCTGCATGTGATTACGGTTGGCCGATCGTATCGGTCTGATGCAAAGAGCGCGTTCGACGGATTCAAAAAGAAGAGCGGTGAGTTGCTTTGCGCCAAGAATTTGTCCGAATCAATGCAGTTCAGCTATCACGATCATGTTATTCGCGCTTCGCATGATTGGCGAAACCAGGTCTTCTACATACTGCAAAACCCTAAAAGGGCTGGATTAGTAAATGACGTTTGGGATTATCCATATACGGGCTCCATCGGATGCGATCTAAAAGAGATGGTGCTTGATACCGCATGGTGGGGTTAGGTTCAGGCAAAAATCCCGAAACAATGCCGTCGTGACCTTATGTATGGCCACCTCCTTTCTACCACCAGAGCTCCTGTTGCCGGAGGTGGTTCGTGCCTCCGCATACCCATTCGCGAGCGTTTACACCTCGGAAGTCAACGACCCAATTCGTGTTGAATTCCGGGTTTTGTGATGCCTGCGGGGCTGCTCGGAGGCACGAACCACCTCCGGTTACAGGGGCTTCTTTTAACGGGGGAAGGAGGCCATCGGCAAAGGCTCGACGGTCATGGTTGAATTCCGAGGCTCATGATGCCTACGAATTTGTTCGGAGGCACGAACCACCTCCGGCTACAGGGGCTTTTTTGAACGGGGAAAGGAGGCCATCGGCAAAGGTTCGACGGGCATGGTTGAATACCGAGGCTGATGATGACTACGAATTATCCGCGGCCCTCAGAATTTGACGGATTTGAGGGCAGCGTTTACGAGTTTCTCGACTGAGGGGAGGACGTGGAGTTCCAAGGGTTTGGCCCAAGGCACGGGGGTGTCGAGACGGGTGATGCGCATGGGAGGGGCGTCGAGGTATTCGAAGGCTTTCTCCGACACTCGAGCGACGATTTCTCCCGCGAATCCACATGTCATTGGGGCTTCGTTTACGACGATGAGTCGGCTTGTTTTGGCGATAGAGGTAAAGATGGTGTCTTCATCTAGTGGGACAAGCGTGCGAATATCGATAACTTCCGCTCTGACTCCGAGTTTCTCCAACTCGACGGCAGCTTGAAGGCAGTGGTAAACGTTTTGGCCGTAACTCACGAATGTGATGTCACTTCCCTCTCGTCGGATAACGGCTTTACCAAGAGGAATCGCATAGTCTTCCTCGGGAAGGAATTCCATGATCTCACGCTTTCGGTACAACTCCTTGATCTCGAAGAAGATACACGGATTCCCATCGCGCAAAGCAGCTTTGAGAAGGCCTTTGGCATCGTACGGGGTGCTCGGGCAGATGACTCGAAGACCGGGTGCGTTGCAGAACCATGCTTCATTCATCTGACTGTGGTAGAGCGCACCACCACCATAGGCTCCGGCAGGACCTCGTACTACGATGGGCATGTTGACTTCGCCAGCGGTTCGGTAGTGGTAGGTCGCCATCATATTGACGATCTGGTCGAAACCACATGAAATGAAGTCGATAAACTGCATTTCGGCCATCACGGTTTTGCCGGCGAGGGCCATGCCAACCGCTGAACCCACGATGCAGGCTTCAGAGATCGGCATATCCACGACGCGCGCGTTTCCGTATTGAGCCTGGAGTCCTTCGGTTACGCCGAACGCGCCACCAAGGATTCCAATATCTTCTCCCTGACAAATGAGGTCAGGGTTGCTTGCCATCTCTTCGAAAAGGGCTTCTTTCAGGGCGGTGACGTAATTCTTTTTCACCAGCACATTTGGATCGGCTACTGCGCTCATTGGGGCTCCCGGAATACCCATTTGGCACCTTCTTCAGCAGCGGGGAGCGGCGATTTCAAAGCGAAATCAATTCCTTTGCTGAGATAGGCAACCACTTCGGGTGGAAAATCTTCGTTCTTAGCTTCGGTGGCGTTCTTTCCATCGGCTCGATGCTTCTCGGCTTCTTCTGCACTGAGGTAGCCCAGCGCAACGAGGTTATTGCGACAGATGGAAATGGGGTCACGGGTACGGCCCGCCTCAATCTCTTCCTTGGGTCGATATCGATTAGCGCGATCATCGTCGTGATCGCCATGGCCATAGGCTCGGAACGTCTTGCATTCGACGATACTTGGCCCTTTACCAGCGCGTGCATATTCGACTGCGGTCATGACTTTATCGTAAACGTCGAACACGTCTTGACCGTCGGCCACAAGTCCTGGAATGCCAAAGCCTTTTGCACGATCCGCAACGTCGTTTGTCGGACACTCAAGGTCAACGGGTGTTCCATAAGCCCACTGGTTGTTCTCGATGACAGTAACTACGGGCAGTTTGTGAACTGCGGCGTAGTTGATCGCTTCGTGGAAAATTCCTTGGGCGGTAGATCCCTCACCGTTAAAGGTGATGCAAACAGCGTCGCCACCATTTAATCGATCTGCATAAACCACACCTGCCGCTACCGGGATCGTGCCAGCGAGCATCGATGTTGAGTGGATGATGTGCTTCGATTTGCTACCGATGTGAGACCAGTTGTCACGAGCACGGCCAGGTGAATCGACGCGACCCCACACTTGAGAACACACTTGCTCAATGCTCATTCCCATTCGTTCAGGATTTTCCCAATCGAACTTGATGTCCTTCAGAAAGAAAGCAGGCATATCGCGATGGATAGGTGAAATCCAGTCGTTTGGTTTTAAGCCAAACAAGGATCCAACCAGAATCGCTTCTTGATTGTGGGAAGAATAAAGGGTTCCGGTGAGGTGCCCCAGTCGCTTCTCCTTGATGAGACGCACGTCAAAATATCGAGCGAGATAGAGTTGTCTGAATAATTCCAGACAATCATCCTTCGTTAGAAGATCACGTGGTCTCAATTGGGGGACATCCGAGGTTACCGTTGCCTTGTTAGCTGTTACCGTGCCAGAATTGCGGCTCAAAAATGAATTCTCCAAACTGGATTAATTGGTAAAGATTACCCGACGCAGAACGTCCCAACTGGCCCAAAGCGGTCGTTACAAGCCACCAATTTTAGACTCTTTTAAGATCACTGCCTCGAGTTTCAATACAGATGATCTACGTCGTGTAAAGATGAAAAGTTGTGTTCGGAGGATTGGATGCGCGAGGCATACGCCTAATCGTCCCCAATAATCTTTAGCCGGAGAAGGATTGTGCTCCGGATTTACTGGCAGAGGCTGAGGTCGATCTACAATGCCCAAACCCACCAAAAGTAAAACCGGGGATGGGTGCAACCGATCCCCGGTCTACAGAATTCTGGAATGGGTTACACCCCATCCCAGACCAAATTAGCCGCCCGTTGAGCTTCGGAGGAAGCTGAAGAAGCTGGCTGGATCGCCGTAACCAACGGTCTGGTTGAGGACGGTGCCGTCCTTATCCAGAATGTCTTGAGTTGGCATCGCAGTGATGTTGTAGGCTTCTGCGACGGACTTTTGATCGTCAACATCAATTCGGCAGAAGACGAGTTTGCTTCCGAATTTCTTGAACTCTTCAGTTCCGAAGCAGTCGTGCTCTAGCTTCTTGCATGGACCGCACCATGTGGCGTAGAAGTCAACAAAGATCTTCTTGCCAGTGGCAGCGGCAATCTTCTTTGCCTGATCGAGATCGTAATACCACTTGGTGGCGTTCATCTCTTCGAGGGTCATTTCCTTGGCATCAGCTGGAGGCGTAAAGACAAATGCGTCTTTGCTGACGTCGCCGTTCAAAGTCAGGGACTTGGTGTCAATGACCATGGACATGCTGCGGCTTGGGTCCTTCTTATCAAGTTCAATCTGAGCCTTACGAGCAACTTTATCTTCTGGGTTCAGAAGGTAGGTCACTACTTTGCGGTCTTGCGCATCGTAGGCAGCTTCGACAGCGTTAAGCATGCCGCCCTTCACGGACTTGGTTCCGAGATCCTTGCTTCGATACGGCTTATAAGCATTGGCATCGAAGAATCCTGCCCAGAGATGCAGTTCCTCGGGAGCAAAGATTTGCTTTACGTCCGCCGCAGTTTGAGGCTTTTTGAAATAGGTCTTCTCTAGCTTGTCGAAGGTAGTGATGTCCTTACCATCGGCAACCACGATTTGAGTGGGAGTTTCAACGCGAACGAGGTTTGGCTTCTTCAGAGTGACTGAGTATTCTTCAGCTCCTCCGGCGTGAATGGTTTGGAACGTGTAGTCCGATTGAACGGACTTAGCGTCATTGATTGCTTTTCCAAAGCTGGTTAATAGCGTGCTCGTGCTAACTTGAGCGAGAGCAACGGCAACGAGAGCGGTTCCGGCAAGAAACAGGATGGGTTTGCGCAATTCGAATCTCCTATAATTTCCGATTTACTGACCGTATTTTAACGGAGAAAGTTGGAAATCAAGATGAATATCTCTTGCGTTTTGCGCCTGAGCTTCAATTTACTTCGGACTCGGAACTTGATTTGCATCCTTGGTGTTTCGACAAGTGCATGTTGAGAAGTCCAAGGAATCAAGAATCGAACTCTAGCTTGGTGGTAAGGTAGCCGCAAATGTCGCGTAACGTGACGCTCGGAATTTTAATCGCGCTGATTGTTGCGCACATCGCTATCGCCGCTACTTTTGCTTCGATGACACCTTATTGTCAGTCAGGAGTATTGCTTGGGCTGGGGCAACCTCAGAAGGTTCTCGATATCGGCGCGCCTGACGAGCGCCAACATGTGAACTACGTGATTCACCTCCTTGAGGGCAAGGGCTTCCCAGTTTTCTCCCCAACCGATCCGCACCTTGATGAAACCTATCAAAGCCACCAACCGCCGATTTTCTATCTGCTAGGAGCGGCATGGTCCAAGGCACTGGGAGTTTCTGACCTTACGAAGAAGGACGATGGATTGAAGCTTCGGGCTCTCAATGTTGTCTTGGGGGCAGGAACCGTTGCGGGCGTTTTCTTCCTTGCGTTCTGGGGTTTCCGAAAGCCTGAGGTGGCACTTACGGCAGCGGCTTTCACGGCATTTCTTCCGATGTTCACGGCTCTGGCCGGTGCCGTTAGCAACGACCCGCTTTTGATTTTGCTTTGCACTTGGGTTTTAGCCATTACGGCTCTTTGCTTGAAAGACGGTTGGACTTGGAAGCGCGTCGCCGTAATCGGCATCCTAACTGGTTTAGCGTTCCTAACAAAAACAACTGCTCTCGCACTGGTACCTGTTCTGCTTGGTGCGGGCTTACTTGCTAAAAAAATGCCTGCGAACCCTGATGGTACTCATCAAGCACTGCCCTTCCCCTCAATGGCTATGATCGGCGCGGCAGCCGTCATCGCTTGTGGAATGGCGGGACCTTGGTGGGCGCGTAACCAGAGCCTGTACCATGATCCTTTTGCGATTAAGGCATTCAACGATGCCTTCAAAGGTTCAGCCCAAAAAGCTCAGATCGTAGCTGGAATTGAAGCAACTGATCCGGGTGGTTCCAGCGAGATGACTTACTGGAAGGACTGGGTGGGTTGGTGGACCGCTCGCTCGTTCTTCGGGGTTTTTGGCTACATGGACATTTGGATGAATGAACGTGGCACGTCGTTTACGGGTGTGTCATCCAAAGGCGCGGCCCCGAACACTCTTTACCGACTATTGTTGGCTGGAACGGCACTTTGTTTCCTTGGGTGGGTTCTAGCCCTTAGCAAGCCAGACTGGTCAGAAGGCAAAGCGGTCCAAATTGTGAATACGGCTTTCTTTGTTGTGGTCTTAGCTTTGTTCATCCGTTTCAACATGCAGTATTTCCAGGCCCAAGCTCGGTACCTGTTCCCTGCGATGGGTCCGATTGCATGCGGTTTCGGGGTTGGGCTCCACCAGTTACTGAGTAAGCGTAGCCAGTTTGCATTGCCAGCGCTTGCGATTATCCTGTTGGGAGTGAATGTGATGGCGCTTTCTAAGTTGCCTGATGAATTTGCGAAACGAATTGAAGCGGCAAGCCAAATGCCTTAGCCCGTATTCTTACGGGCTAAACCTCAAGTCGTCGTAACCACGTTTGCAAGTTGAAGAGCACCATTCATACACTTATTAGGAGCGAGTGCTTTACCGACCCATAAGAGAGACCTTGCGGTGGAACATCTTTCTGGAAGTTGTATCTAGTTAGGCGTGAGCCAACTGATTCTGGTTCGAATGAATTCTAAGCGCGTTCCCTCGACAGGATAATTCGGTTCTGTTTACCAAGAAACCATCTGTAGAGTGAACATTCTGAGATACGATGACGGTCTGCATCAATTAGGCAGACCTTTTGCTAAGTGAGTAACGGGAGACGTTTACTTCGCGTCCAATAAATTTGAGTGGTGTCGGCGGTTATAGATAAGACTAAAAGCGGATCGTTTGACGAGGACCTAGTTGTTGTAGAAAGGTTTCTTGCTGGCGATAGACGCGCATTTGAAGACTTGTACTCGAAGTATTACGAGAAGGTCTTTGCCATTGCGCGCGGTGTTTTGATGGATTCGGACGAGGCCGCCGATGCGGTTCAAGAGATTTTCACCCTGGTCTATCGGCACTTGGGTCGATTTGACCGACGCTCGAGGTTCAGCACGTGGCTTTTTCGCGTCGCAGTAAATCGCAGTATTCAGGAGGCTAGACGCACCCGATACCGCTCCCGAACCGTAGAACTTACGGAAGCAACATCGAAAGCGGCTCCCGAGGAAACGGATACCACCGATCCTAAGGTTCACGCGATCATGCTGAAACTTGCGCCCGCTGATCGAGCGTTACTGGTGTTGTTCTACTGGGAAGAATTAAGTTTGCAGGATATCGCGGACAGCATTGGTTGCGGCGTCAATGCTGCAAAAACGCGACTATATCGAGCGCGCGAAAGATTTCGTGTCTTGTATGAGGCTCAACCATGAAGCAGCGCATTGCACCTGAGTTGGAAAGCCTAATGTGGACACTTGCCGAAGAAGGCAATGAGCGCGCAATCGATGAATTCGGATCGCGCCACCCTGAAATGCGCACCGAGTTGGTTCACCGAATCAATATGGTGAAAGGGCTTCGAAGTGAGAAAGGGGTGGGGACTGCGCCGACGGCCAGTATTCCACGTTTTGTACCTCGCGAGCCCAAGACGACCCCGATTCAAAGTCGTGGACCGATGGTATTGGTAGGGGGACTGGTTCTTGCTGCGATTGCGGCGGCGGCTTTCACTGTCACCACATTTATGGCCCCCGAGCCGAGATTGCACAAGGAAGACCTTCCTGCGATCCGGCATAATGACCCGCCCAAACCTCAGACGACGGTCGAGCAAACACCCACTGTGATTGCACCTCAAGCGACCGAGAGTGATCCGGTCGTAAAAGGGCTGAAGAGTGAAGCAGCGTTAAAACCGACGATTCTTCGAGTTGACGGCTCTCCGCTTCTCACGGTCTTGCAGATGATGGCGGAAATTACGGGAACCAAGATCGTTCCTGCTCCTGGAATGCCTAATCCAAACGTCGAAGTGAATTATCAGAACATGACTGCGATGGACATGCTAAGAGACCTTGGTCGCAAGTATGCCTTTACGCCGATTGACCAAAACGACGGCAGCATTTTAGTGGTGCCAGCCGTCGATAAATCAGGAGTCGGAACTGGAACGGGTACCGGCGGCGGTATTAGAGATCAAAAAATAGGTGGATAGCACGCTATTTAACAATCCGTGTGACTGTAGGATAGGATTGCTAGTTCGTCCTTGTTATACTTATCAAGAACTGGAGTACAGATTTAATGCCAAGGGTTCCGCGAGCTTCCGACGTTATCGAAATATTCTCTGAGAGGTCGATCTCCTACGCTTTTGCGGGGATCGTCTCGCTAGCGTTTGCGGGACTTCTTTGGAGATACCGCGGAGACGGCATGCTTTCCGGCCTTGCGATCACTTTGATGGTTGCTGGAGTTGGCTGTATCATTTTCGCCATTTTCTGCGGACTTCAAGTAAGAAAGGTAACGACTCACGACCTGAAATGTCCTTACTGCGAATCTCCGAACGTTCTGGTCGCTGCTCCAACCGAAGATCTTCCGTGTACAACCTGTAATCGTATGATTCCCGTCATCGACGGCAAGACAGTTCCGGTTTCCCAGGTCCGATGCGGATTCTGCAACGAGTTGAACTTCTATTCTGAGAAGACGGAAGTTTTGCTTTGCGAAAGCTGCAATCACGAGATTCCCATCGCCCATGACGAATCGGGCGCGCCTCGCAAAACGATTCCCGCCGCGTTTGTGGTGGTGGATGACGAGGCCATGTACGAGTTGCAACTCACGGGTCACGGAAAGCACAAGGAAGAAGAGCTCATCGGTGCCCTTCAGCACATCTTGGCTCTCAACCGAGGTCAGGTCAAGCAGATGTTGGCTGAGTTGCCGGTAACGGTTCTAACCGGCATCACTCGAAAGAAAGCCGAGATGCTCAAAGCACAGCTTGGTCTGTACGAAGGTGAAGTCGAATTCCATCCGATGGAAGAAGTTCGACGCTAGGTTTCTGAGTGCCGAGACCGTCCAAACATTTTTAGACCGCGGATGGTTTGTGCCGCGGTCTAAATTGTCGTATTTTGTGCCAACCTACCGAGATTCGGGCCTTGGAAGCGAAACCGGAGCACAAGAATTTACGAGTTGGCACTTACTCGCACCAATTTCAAACCGCCGGGTTTGCATCCTTTCACCAAGCTCTCGTAGACCGTGGATGGGTTGTGCCGAGGTTTTACTTGTCGTGGTTTGTGCCAACCTACCGAGATTCGGGCTTTGGAAGCGAAACCGGAGCACAAACTATCTCCGGCCTACAAGAAATTACGAGAGGGTTATTACTGACGAAAATTTCAAACCGCCGGGTTTGCATCCTTTCCCCAAGGTTTTACTTGTAAAGCCGTGAGCCTATCTACCGAGATTCACCCATCCAAAAGCGAAACCGGAGCACAATCCATCTCCGGTCTGCAACTTCCAAGTCAACAACGGCACGGAACCGTCGGCTACGGGGTGTGGTGGTGTTTGGAAATTGGACGTCAACCAACAACTTTATTACCTCCCGTCTTATTCGTATCCAATGCTCTCGAGAATCGGAAGTTTGGCGGCATGAAGGGCTGGTAGCAATCCGGCGAGGACTCCGAGGACGATTGCCATGCATCCGACGACGATCACGTGAACCCACGGCACCGCGATTGGATAAAGGTATCCGGTGACGTCAAAGCTGAAGGATCTTAGGGGCACCCACCCGCCATACAGCCCGCCAATGGTTCCGATTAAGCCGGCCACTACTGAAACGAAGAAGCCTTCGTAGAGGATGATTTTGACAATTTGCTGGCGTGTGACACCGATTGATCGCCACAAGGCGATCTCTTTTCTTCGGTTCATCACGCCGATCCAGATCGCGTTGACGATGCCGAGCAAGCCGATGAATACCGCGATTGCGGCTTGCAAGTTTGCCATTTGCACCGCTTGCTCTAAGACGGAGTCGGTTACGTCTCGAATCTCTTGCCGATCAAAGGCGAAGGCAGAGCGGTCTTTTCCAACCTTTGCGATAACGGCTTGCTTCACTTCTGCCAGCTTGAAACCAGGTTTGACCGACATATCCACATAGCTGACCATGTTGTCTTTCCAGGCGGACTGAATCAGTTCACGATTAACAATGAGCGCACCATGTGGCCAGGAGAGGTCGTCTACCGCACCTAAGACTTGAACTTGAACCGTCGTCAAAGGAGCTTGCATGGAGATGGTGTCTCCGGGGTGGACTTGGTAGAGGCTTTCGAAATTCGTCGAGATGTAGATGCCCTTCCCTTCCTTAAATTTCGAATACTTGCTCGGGTCGGAAAAATGAGGCGGCCAATCCCCCATGTACTTGCCCTTTCTGGCCGCTTGATACCGTTCAATGTCGAAGCCAATCATCATCACGTCGCTCCCTTTGAACGGAGTGAGCAATTTTCGGACACCGTACGCGTTTTGGACTCCGGGAATGGATTCCACCTGCTGGACAACGGAGGTTGGGAGAACCTGATTGCCGTAAACATTGGCAGCCAAGTCGTTACCCATGACGGAGATATCGAAGGGAAAAGCTGAGTTCATCCACTGGCCAGTAGTGACTCGAAAGCCTTCGACCAGCGTTTCAGTTGCGACCGTCATTGCTAATGCGCAACCAAAGGTCATCATCGTGAAGGCAGTGCGATGAGGAGTTTTGATGAGTCCATCGAGCGCTAAGTACGGTTCGGGCTTCTTTAGTTTTCTCAGTAGCGGACGCCCCAGATTCGCGACCACTAAAACGATTTGAGGGAACAGGAGTGCGACACCTAGAAAGACGATGCCGGTCACGCAGAGCCCGAGCGCGATCGAAAGGCTTAGCTTGGCGATCGCGAAATTGCCGACGATGCAGAGGACGACTCCGACGATGAAGGCAACGTGATAGCGGTGAGCCCTCCGAAATGTGTAGGGGCGTAGGATTTCTAAGGGGCGGACTCGGGACGCAGTTTGGACGGGGAAATAGGCAGCAACGAGTGTCGTCGTGACCCCGACGAGGAGTCCGGCGAGCAACAATAGTGGAGTCGCGCTTACGTGGGCTTCCCCCATCAATGGGAGCATGGTGTTGATCGTTCGTTTGGTGTACTCCAGCAAGGCATAGGCAAGAAGTAGACCTAGACCCAACCCGAGTGAGGAGCCAAGGATGCCAATAACAAGCCATTCGGCGAGAAGGAAGCTGAAAACTTGAATGCGAGTTGCGCCGATAGCTCGGATAATCGCGATATCTTTGAGTCGCTCAAGAACGGATACTTGGACGGAATTGTAGATGAGCAAGACACCTACGAGGAGAGCGATTACGGACACCCCGAGAAGTGAGTGTATGCGTCCCAAGGCGTCTTGCGCGGCGGAGCTTAGCTTGCCGGGCGCCTCCACCTCACAGGAAGGGCAGATTGTCGCTAAGTCCGACTTTGAGACTCCGGACACATCAATTCGGTCCACCAATCCGGGGGTTTCTAGAATTGCCTGAGCGGCATGTAACTCCATGAATCCCACGTATCCCGATCCGGCAGCAGAAATTCGGGGATCTTGAGTGATGGCGGCGATGGGCACTTTCACTACACTGGATCGGGCTTGGAGAGGAATGGATTGCCCAACCTTGAGTCCGTGTCTTTCGGCGAAGGTTTTCGAGACAACGATGCCGCCGTTCGAGAATTTGAGTGCAAGGAAGGTTCCTAAATCTTTTCCAACGTCACCGCCATAAAGTTTTGCAGTCGCGTCGGAGTCGAGATCTAAACCGAAAAGAAGGAAACTATGGCTTTCTGGAGGTCCGGTTGTGACGGTTGACTCTACAATCGGGGCGGCGATGGCATTGGGGAGTTTGCGAATCGCACCCACTAACGTCTCAGGAACGGCTTGGCTACTTCCCCGCGAGACTTGCCACTGGGTCTTTCCCACCATCGTTTTGGCGCTGGCGGTAATGGAATCTTGCGCGGCAATGACAGATTCGTAAGAGGAAACAAATATGGCGACGCCAAGGGCAAGCGACAAGACAACCATCGCCAAACGGAAGCGATGAACGAGGTGATGTTTGAGGGAGTAGCGAAACAGAAGTGCCCTCAAAGGATCTTGCCATCCTTCAGCCGAATGCGCCGTCTTGCTCGATTGGCAATTCCTTCGTCGTGCGTCACGATCAGGGTGGTCCGCTTCACGGGGCCATTCGAAGTGACGATTTCTTGATTGCCGAATTCCATCAGGAGGTCCATAATCGATTGGCCACTTTCGCTATCGAGGTTGCCAGTCGGTTCGTCGGCAAGCAAGATCGTGGGCTCCATGATGAGGGACCGAGCAATCGCTACCCTCTGTGCTTCTCCACCGGATAACTGGTCGGGGTAGTGATCTTCACGTCCTGCAAGTTTCACTTGCTTGAGTAGTTCTCGGCCTCGGTCTTGCAGAGAGGCAAAACTTCGTCCTTCGAGAGTTGAGGGCAAGACGATATTCTCAAGTGCCGTTAACGTTGGAATAAGGTTGAAGGATTGAAACACGAGCCCGATTTCGTGTCGACGCATGATGGTGAGGTTGTCATCCGACATCTCAAGTGTTTTGCGTCCGTTAACGTTTACGGTTCCGGATGTTGGCAGATCGAGTCCGCAAGCAAGGTGGAGGAGCGTGGATTTGCCGCATCCGCTTGGACCGGTGATCGCGATAAACTCGCCGGCATCTACTTCTAAGTCGATGCCTCTTAGGGCTGAAACCCGCTGTTCCCCTTCGCCGTAAACCTTAGTAACGTTTTGAAATTGGAGCATTCTGTTTTGGAATCTCCCCGATTCCAACTTACCTTTACTACATAGTTAGGTGGATTTACAGCATAGTTTGCTGTTAGGTTGGTCGTTTACCTCCCGTCATTTCGGATTCAGCTTCGAACCTGTTATAATTTAGGCCGTTAGCCAAGCGGCCAAGTGCACCATTGCACGGAAGCGTGAAACACCTCAGGGGGTTGTCCACACAACATGAAGTTGCTTCAGCACGCGACGATGCAGGCTAGGAGCCTGATGTCGCTCCGAGCCATACGATTGCTAGTAATAGCAGTTGTTGCGAGTCTTATTCCTACAGCGGCATTTGCGGCCGAAGGAGACAACGTCAAACTGGCGTTTACTTCTGGCGACCGCATCTATCTCTATGTCTCTCTATTCCTCGGTTTTGTTGCCTTAGCCTTCGGCTACTTCTTACGCACCAATGTCATGGCTCAATCGCCTGGCAGCGAAAAGATGCAAAGCGTCGGCAAAGCAATTAAGGAAGGCGCACTTGCCTACCTTAGTCAGCAAGTCCGAACGATGCTTTACTTTGTAGTCGTTCTTGCGATTGGCTTGATGGCACTGAAGTGGACTGAAGGTCCACAAACCGCCATTGCCGTTGCAGTCTGTTTTATTTTCGGCGTGGCTGCATCGTATGCTGCGGGTTACGCGGGCATGCTCACAGCCGTTGATGGCAACATGAGAACGGCAAATGCGGCTCTAACGAGCTACAAGCGATCTCTTGAAGTTGCCTTCCGAAGCGGTGCGGTGGCCGGTATGGTCACAGTTGCCATGGGACTTATCGGCGCTTCGCTGATTCTTCTCTTCGCCGGCGACAAGGCGATGACGTTGCTCATCGGATTTGGCTTCGGTGGTTCGCTTGCGGCACTCTTTATGCGTGTCGGTGGTGGAATCTTCACCAAAGCTGCTGACGTTGGAGCCGACCTCGTTGGTAAGGTTGAAGCAGGCATCCCTGAAGATGACCCTCGCAACCCGGCGACGATTGCGGACAACGTCGGAGACAA
The DNA here is from genome assembly GCA_903899015.1 of uncultured Armatimonadota bacterium. Classification (GTDB taxonomy): domain Bacteria; phylum Armatimonadota; class Fimbriimonadia; order Fimbriimonadales; family Fimbriimonadaceae; genus Fimbriimonas. Next base: position 49,527 of record CAIUHP010000014.1, read on the forward strand.
CGTTGGTGACTGTGCCGGTATGGCCGCAGACATCTTCGAGTCTTACGAAGTCACTCTTGTTGCTGCGATCGTTCTCGGCGCGGCAACGGCTCAGATTTTTGACCAATCCACTTGGATGAGATTGGTTCTCTTCGCCTTGATGGCACGTGGTGTCGGCGTTGTTGCTTCCATTTACGGAATTCTATCCGTCAAGGGCAACGACGATATCGATGCAGATCCATTGGCCTGTATTCGACAAGGATTCTATAAGTCAGCTGCAATCGCAGCTATCGGAACCTTCGCTCTTGCTTATATCACGATGGGTGGATCATCCAACAAGATTAAGGCAACGAACCTCGTTCCTCAGGCGAACATTTTCCGAAAGGATGTGGTCGTTCTGCAGGGCGTTCGAGACGAAATCGCGAAGAACAAAAAGATCCCTTACTATGAGGTCAAGCCAGAAGATCTCGTCGCAGACAGCCGAGTCATTGAACTCGGTTTCAAGGATGCGAAGGATCAGCTTCTTCCTCAAATCATTTCATCGAAGTCAGGCGACATTCCTGAGACGAAGGCACCGAAGGGTTACTCTCCGGTTACCAACTTTACGGATACCAATAACCCGATTCTGAGCTATGCCGTTCAGCCAGGGTTTGCATCTGATTCTCAGAATCCTAACCTTCCTCCTCCTCGCTACTCTGTCGGTTCACTGTTTGGCGGTGGCGGCAAAGATAAGCTGATGATGGCCAAGTTCCATGTCGTTACCGACATTCCGGGCGCGCCAGAGCAGCCAGCTACTCCGACGACTCCTGCTCGACCAGCAACTCCTCCAACCCATGAAGACATCGTGGCTTGGCAGGGTCCGAACAAGGAATCTCAATTCGACACCGACATCACGAACTTCAAAGCTCGTATGCCAGCTGGTTCCAAGATTGAAATCTTGGAGAAAGAGCCGGTTACTCTTTATGCGAACGCCGATGGCGATTTGATTTTGGGTCTGCCTGAGCAGATGGACCGAGTCGACCAAATCTCCAAGCAGGGCTTCAGCTATCAGAAATTGTCTAATAAGCAGATTGACGATTTGCTTGCCAAGCAAGCAAAGCTTCCTCCCGCCGAGACGATGCAGATGGCAGTTGCCAAGCAGCAGGATGTTCCCTGGTACTTATTCGCTATCGCAATCTCATTTGGAATCGTGATGGCATTCGCAATCGAGATGCTGACCGACTACTACGTATCGACTCACAAAAAGCCGACTCAAGAAGTCGCTGGTGTTTCGAACGCAGGTCCTGCGCCAATGATCATTCAAGGCTTCGCTTACGCAGCTGAGTCTAGCGTGTTCATGGTGGTTGCTATCGTACTCGCGCTGATGGTGCCGCTGGCACTCTTCAATCCCGCGACTTACGGCGGATACATTCTGAGCTTCTACGGCATCGCACTCGTTGGTTTGGGACTTCTTACAACCACTGGTTACGTGCTTGCGATGGACACGTTCGGTCCGATCTCTGACAACGCTCAAGGCGTTTACGAGATGAGCGGCGAGGGCCACGACAACGAGTACGGAATGAAGGCTGTTCAGCGCTTGGATGCGGCTGGCAATACGACTAAGGCTCTCACGAAGGGCTTTGCGATTGCGACCGCGGTTGTTGCTGCAGTTGCTCTATTCCACAGCTACCTGGAAAGCGCGAAGCTTGACACAATTGGTCTGCGACTCGACGTTCCGGAGATCTTCCTCGGAATGCTCATCGGTGCAGCCGCTCCTTACCTGTTCGCTTCATCCACGATCAATGCGGTTGGACGCGCGTCCTTCCAGTTGATCAACGAAGTGCGACGACAGTTCCGAGAAGATCCGGGCATCATGGCTGGCACAAGCAAGCCGGACTATGCTCGCTGCGTGGCAATCGTCACCGCAGCCGCTCAGAAGGAACTGCTCGCCCCAGGAATCTTGGCAATCGCGCTTCCGGCAGCAGTTGCCTTCGGCTTCTCGATTGGCAAGCCGACGACGATGATTGGAGGTCACGAGTACAACCTGGTGGGTGCGGAAGCACTTGGCGGATTCCTCGCGGGCACCATTGCTAGTGGTCAGCTACTCGCTGTTCTGCTTGCGAACTCTGGCGGAATGTGGGACAACGCGAAGAAGCTCATCGAAGATGGACTCTATGGTGGAAAGGGAACGGACGCTCACAAGGCGGGCGTTGTCTGCGATACCGTTGGCGACCCATTCAAGGACACGGCTGGTCCGGCACTGAACCCGCTGATCAAGGTTATGAACCTCGTCGCGCTTCTGTTGGCGGGCGTGGTTATCCTCCCGCTCAAGGCACCCACACTGATCATGATCACGCTGGTTGCGGTTGGCGCACTCGCCATCTCAATCTACATCTCCAAGCAAGGATCGATGTCTTCTGAGTTGAGCAAAGCGACCAGTCAGCAAGCCGAGTTCGATGCTCGAAAGGCGTCTGAAGCTGCGGCCGCTATTCCTGCTCCTTCGAGCAAGAAGCGACTGACGGTTGACGAGCCAGAATCGGATGCTGTGGTAGAAACCGAAGAACCTAACGAAAGTTAAGTTCCCTGCCTCGACAAGCCTGGTCTTTAAGGAAACTTGGAGACCAGGCTTTTTTTGTTTGTCGATCGAGTCGTTTGAACCTTGAATAGCGAGATTCGTCCTATGCGTAAAGATAATCCACTTTTCCCCTATGGTTATTCCTCAAGTAGGACTACACTGGGGGAACAGGACAGGTGAATAATTGGCCGACATCAAAGACGTACGTGGGCTAAAAATGGCTCGGACTGAGTTGGGTAAGCGAGGCGTGGATACGACTCGCTGTGATGTGCGAATGCATCACGGGGTTCTCTATATCAAAGGAGCCGTTTCCATCGCTCGAGGCGCGGTTATCAAGGACCTCCGAACCGAGATGGAACACATCGGCCGCATCCTCAAGCAGAAGTCAGACATCAAAGATGTCGTGATCGATTGCCAATTTATGGGATGAATTTGGGGACAAGTGTTTCGCTCGGAGGAATCGCACGACCCGTCCAAAATACTGTAGACCGGGGATGGGTTGTGCCCCGGTTTTGTTTGTTGTGGTTTGTGCCAACCTACGAAGAGTCCGGCTTTGGAAGATTCGTGCTCGGTGGATTGGCACGACCCGTCCAAAATACTGTAGACCGGGGATGGGTTGTGCCCCGGTTTTACTTGTCTTGGTTTGTGCCAACCAACGGAGAGTCCGGCTTTAGAAGCGAAACCGGGGCACAAACCATCCCCGGTCTACAGGTAATCGCGAGGTTTGCGCTCGACGGATTTACTCGTAAAGCACGAAGCATAACTACGGAGATTCATCTTCCCAAAGCCTCGTGCTCGGCGGATTGGCACGGACCGTCCAAATTACTGTAGACCGGGGATGGGTTGTGCCCCGGTTTTAATCGTAAAGCCCGAAGCCGATCTACGGAGATTCAGCCTCCCGAAAGCAAAACCGGGGCACAAACCATCCCCGGTCTACGGGTACACGGGAGGTTTGAACTCGACGGTTTTACTCGTAAAGCCCGAAGCTGA
>CAIUHP010000015.1 GCA_903899015.1 uncultured Armatimonadota bacterium
CCCTGGCCACCGACGCAATGGCGCCGCCAGCCTCGATTTCCTTGAGCACTTTGAGGATCTCGTCCTCTGTGTAACGCTTGCCTTTTCTCATCGATGTGATTCCAGACGGAATTCACACTTCAAGTGGGTCAGCCTAAGGGGAACAGGTCAGGAGAGCACACGGTGGGGCAGAGCCGGATCGATTATTTGACTGATGCGCTTGGGAGTGTTGTCGCGACGGTAGATCAGACCCAGGCAGTCAAATCTAGTGCAAGATACAAACCTCTTGGAGATATCTTGGCCTTTACGGGTCCGAAACAGTCCTTTGGATGGATGGGCTCAAACGGCTTTCTGAGCACGAGCCGCCCTCACGCTGGATTGTCAGTATACGCAATGACATACAGCGTCATCGATGCAGACTGGCTTACTCCTGCACTTACCCGTAGTCAACGGAAAATACGCAAGGAATCTAAGACTTATCCAACGTCAAATAAGAGCTTAACAGGTAGAAGAACGCCAAAGCCTCATCACATTCCGCCAAATCGCGGTTCATTCGTTGGCGGGTGGAACTATGGCGCGTATTGTGGATCAAGTGTCCAACAGAACCCAGCCTGGAATGTACTACCTCAAGATTGCATCGACCAATGTTGCCAACAACATGATCGTTGCCTAGAAGCGCAATATGGAGCTGGCTTGTCTGGACCAGAGGCCCACGGCTGTTGCGATGCTGGACTTGCTAACTGTGCAGCCGACATTTTCCAGGATGTTAAGGACTGTTGCGAGAATTCTCCGTCGCCTTCAGGATGTTGGTGGGCAGTCGACACAATTACATATACATTCGATAAAATAGCGACTTATCTCTTCAACCCGTCTGTTTTTCGTTGCAATTGCGTTCTGCCTAACCTCTGGCATAAATATTCGGTTATCAATTGGGGAAGTGAGTGTAGTCGTCACCCCCTTGACAAGCATGTCCCAAGCCCTTACGGGTGCGGATCTTCCGGGTCAAATGGAGGGCCTGAACAAGGAGGAGGATCTACTTTTCCTATGAGTGGCGTCGTGCACTCAGGAAGGCCGATCATGTATCAATAACTTCAATTACGTTCTTTCAATATCCTGCTAGGAATATATGAGATACATTTTAAATGGTTTCCTCTACTGCCTTTCAGTTATATTTTGGCTTGCATACAGTCCAGCCGGATATCTCATACTGCCGTTCGCATTAACCTGCGCATATTTTGTGAGCGCTGAGATCCTTCGGAAGAGAAATGCGTTCTCTATACCAAAATGTATCCTGCATGCATTTACAAAAGCGGCGATCGCCTTACAGGTATCCGCTTGGATCGCTGTTTTTCTAGCAGTATTTGGTGCACCTCACCTAGAGAAGAGAGATCCTCAGGAGCTTTACGGATTTTTATCCATACCTGAAGGAATTCTGATGGTGTTCTTGTTGGTTCTGTGCGCGGTCTTCAAGGCACCTCTTTAATCTGATTTTGGTGGTCCTGTGCGAGCGGCAGCCGCCGACCTAATCCGGCCTCTGCAAGACGAAAGGACAAATGCGCGGATAGAACCGAGCATGTTTCCAGATCCGAGGAAGCATTGATCCCATGGGTTACTGGACGACGCAAGCTTATGATCTTGCTGGTCAGAACATCGGGCGTCAGAACGCCCTTGGGAATTGGATAACGATGGTTTACGATCTAGCCGGTCGGCAGAGTGCGATCTTCAATGAGATTGCCTATGGCACCACGACGGCATACGACGCCAACGGGCGAACGGTTTCGATCATCGATGGCACCTCAAGAGTTAAGACGCTCGTGTACGACAACGCCAGTAACCTAACGCAGACGAAATACGTTGACGGAACAATCCTTTCACAGATCTATGACCCGCTGAACTGCGCATTCTCGCGAAAGCGGACGCGAGTTGCGTTTTAAGCGGACAGTGTTTGCGCCGAAAGCGGACGTCATTTGCGTTTTAAACGGACGGAGTTTGCGTAATAAGCGAACACCGTGCAGAATCTTCCGCAAACCGAACGCTAGTGGCGTCGAAACCGAACATGAGTGGCGCGAAATCGAACACCTGTATTTGAGCTTCTTACCATAGGTTTTCCTCGTCCCGCCCCATGACTCCGAATCTAATCGGAGTAAGGAGTTTGGGGTGCCCAGGAGACCATTAGAGATGAAGAAGATACGTGAAGTCGTTCGGATGCGCCCGAGTTGCGCGGCCGGTGTTCGTCAGACTGCTGCGGCGTGCAAGATTGGCATAGGCACAGCCTCAGACTATGTTGCCATGATCGAATCGGTGGGATTAAGTTGGCCCTCGGCGGCCTCTCTGAGTGAGCAGGAGCTTATGAGTTTGCTTAGCGGTAAGCCTGAGTCCTTGCAAGCCAAAGCGTCAACTCTTGACTGGAGCATCGTTCGAGCGGAGCTCACTCGCTGCGCATTGAGATGAAAGATTCGTGAAGTACTTCGCCTGCGTCTAGATGAAGAGTTGACCACTTCGAAGCTCCTGCACGCATTCACGAGGCCAACCGGGAGAAAATGAACTCAAAGATACCGGCAGCCCGATCCCGTCCGTTGCCACAACCAGGCCCCGTGCTTACTTTCGTCGCTGTCTCAACGTGCTCCCAATCTCCGGCTTATATTTCGCCGGTGTCTTCGGACTTGGGAGGGCTTTGGCCGCTTTCTACGCGACCCGCTTCGATGTTCTCGCCACTGGATTCACTCCTTGCCACAGCCATATTTGATCCGTGTCCTAGCACATGGAACGAGGTGGTTATTCGAATTTAGGGGGGTAAAAGGGAAGAGTCTGGCGCAGAAACGACTCAGATCTCATTAGACAGGAAGAGATTCGGACTCTGCAAATTGACAACAGGCAGCCCTGTTGTCATCGCCATCCGTCTACCTGTTCTGGCGAAGGTAATCCCGTTGTTTTAACCTACTCGGTTGAACCTAGAAACCAATGGGCGGCAAATTCAACTCTCCCCGCCTCGACCAAGTTTTAGGTTCAAACGGTGTCCGAATGGGCTGCGTTTTCATTTTTATGGGGCTGGCATTCTCGTCGCCAATCACTTAATAGGTCGCGACTGACGCACAACCGAATGTTTAGCGAGCATGCTTGACGAGGAGCAGTAACCGTGCGTATGCCGGCGTTGATGGCTCGAATTAACTCTCGATGCGTATCGCGACGAAGGTTCCTGAAAAACGTGCACAGAGTTTTCCTTGTGAGATTAGGTGAGCAGCGATTTCTATGCGGGCGATACCTCGTCGGTCGAAGTTGGTCGTGAATTTTCTCCATGCGACATCCGTTATTGGATCGGTTTCCGCAATGAATTCGCCAGTGATCGGGATGGAGTATTCCATCGTGTTTTCTTGAATGACCAGTTTTGCCGAGATCCCGTTCAATTTGAATCGAACCCAAAGAAGTGACCACGCGGAAAGTATCGCCGCTGAGGATTCACTGCCTCCAAAGACGGATTGACGATGATTGATATTGGGTTCCAGCGGAAATTTTAATTGGATGTGATCGAAATTCGCATCCAAAACCTGTACACCCATGTACGCGCTGATGGGGATGTGGAAACGTAGATATTCCTCAAGTTCCTTCACAGAGATCACAGGGATAGAATAGCCTTCCGAGGTAATTTTTGAGGAACCCATTTGCCATTTGAACATCTATCGGACTTACTTTCTAAGCCAACTCGGCGGCTCGATCCACGGACCCGGCTGAATTCCCTTTTGATTCAACCAACGATAAAGCCAGGAGTAGCCGCCGCTACCAACGTATAGGTCGGGGGTGCGGTAGACCGGGTCTTTGAGGGCCTGATTCAGGCTGATGAATTGATAGCCTCGATCGTGGAACATTTGAATCAACCGAGGAATCGTGTTGGCGGTCAAACGATTCGCGTGGATCAAGTAAATCTGGGCACACTCGTGACCGAACAACTTTTTTGACCCCTTTTCAAACCCAATAACGAGCGAGCGCCAATATGGGACATAGGCTTCTTCAATTCTCTTAGCAAGCAACTCATTGTGAGCATTTAAGGCGTCATCGTAAGGTCCCGCGAACTTGTACTCATCACTATCCAACGTGACGGGTGCTTCAACAAACTGATGTTGAGTCAGGAATGTTTTAAGAGCGGACTTGGTTGCTAGGTCTTTGCCATCGTTAAGATATGGCGCCCGAAAATATCGATTGGAGGACTGGCCAGCGAACTTCTTTAAGTCTGCATCCGTTCGGAGGATCTCTTCCTCATATTTTTCCAACCCGACTTGGTCGAGGTTAGCATGAGTCCAAGTGTGGTTGCCTAATTGAGCGCCAGAAGAGAGCCATACCCGATAAAGTTGATGCTTCTGATCCGGTGTAAAAGAATCAAAACCACCCCCAATCACAAAGCCAGTTACCGGAATCTTTGCTTTTCGCAGCGGATCTAGGAGTTTGATTGTGTTGCTCATCACGAGCTTGAAGTCTTTAGATGCCCCAACGTAAGGCAGATCATCTATCGTGATAGCGACAGCTCTATGGTAGTTTTTCTCGACAAAACTAGGGGTGATGATCGATAAAAGGGCCGCTGCATGTCCGATGAACATCGCGACAAGTATGGCCAACTTTGATTTGATACGGTCGGTGGAGTAGCCGACGAAAAGTTTCCAACCAATAGGCCTAGACCACTAAACGGAATTCGAGGAGACGACGTCATACAAAATATGCGACGCGATCAAGATTTCGGCAACTGCTTCGAGGTTCTCTCGGACGTATTGTACGTGCTTGGTCGCACGCTTATTCGGGGTGAAACGATTGCCGACTCAGACCTTGGGAGCCTGTCGAGCCAACTTGTGAAACTCGGGATGATTCGACCGATTGAACTGGCAAAGAGGGCGGCCTAGTCAATCGATCGAGACCTGTAGTGGAATAGCGTCGCACACATTTCTGTGACTACGCGACTTTAGGAAGGATTTGTAGTCTGATATCATGCTCGCCGTACAGAAAAAGACAAGAAACTGCTTCGAGGTCACCTCGGAAGTCCTTTATTTGGACGGCAAAGAACTCCACTGTGGGGATTTACTGAACCCCATGCAGCTTGGTGCACGTTTGATTGACCTTGTTGCTTTGGGCATGGTCCGGCCGATTGAACCGCAAGGTATGTCGCCGTTTTCTCCTGGTCTCAGCGCGATAAGATAAGCGCTCTGTGTTAAAACCTGTTAATGCATTGGTTCTATTGATCGCTATATCTGTCCTATACTGAGGAGAGGAGAATTGTCGATGCCAAACTTTGATGAAGGATCAACGCCACGAGACAAGGCTATTGAACTAATCGCGACTGAGATCGCAAAGGCCGACTTTGATCGAATTCCCACTTCTCGCCAGCGTCTTGGCCAGCAAGTAACCGCAAAGCTTGGTTTTCCACCTGGTGAAGCTTATCGTCTTGTCGACGAATATTGCGATGACAAAGCACCAGGGGTACCGCATTACCTCCAAGATGAATTTGCAACTCCTTATTTAAAGGTGCTTGCGGTCGTCAACTCCATCCTCGGAATCGTTACCGCCTATTGGGCGGCTCACACGTGGAGGCTTGGTAAGACTTCATGGCCGTGGTTCTTAACAACGGCTCTATTGGTTGGCTTTGCGGGTTACGCTTTCTTCAAAATCGTTCAGAAAGAAAGCGAAAAGATTCGCGACTAGTTTTACTAGTGGCACAGTGGCGCTTTCGCCTCTCACAAGTTCGGGCTTGTGAGACGGGCCACGTTGCGCAAAAGATTCAAAACTTTGCTATTCAGGTATGATATGCGGTTGCTGGACCAAAGGTCCGACATATCACAGCCAAGCCACGAGCAAGGCGTGGATTCCTAGCCAAGGAATTTCATGAACCAACTCGGGAACGGCGGGAGTAAGAATGGCAAAACAATCTCTTATTGAAAAGCAGAGAAAGAAGCCGAAATTTAAAGTTCGAGCTTACAACCGATGCGCCCTTTGCGGACGCGACAGCGGTTACTTTCGATTTTTCGGCATCTGCCGCATCTGTCTGCGGGAAAAAGCGCATCGTGGCGAATTGCCCGGCGTAAAGAAGTCGAGCTGGTAAGGACGGGAGGTTCTAAGAAATGCATAGCGATCCAATCGCGGACCTTCTGACACGTATTCGAAACGGCGTACACGCGCATCTCGATACCGTCAACGTTCCGCACAGCAATATCAAAGTAGAAATCGTGAAGATTCTTGAGGCAGAAGGTTATGTAACCGGCCACGAGATTTCGACCGAATCCAAATTTCCAATCATCAAGGTCCATCTTCGCTACGATAACAAGCGAAAGGCCCTTATTAACCACATCGCACGCGTTAGCAAACCCGGTCTTCGTGTATACAAGCCGGTCAGCGATCTGAGGCCAATTCGAAGCGGTTTAACCACTCGAATCATCAGTACGAGTGCCGGACTCATGACAGACCGCGAAGCGCGACGGCGTAAGATCGGCGGCGAAGTCATCTGCGAGGTCTATTAATGTCACGTATCGGTAAAGCACCCATCACTGTGCCCTCCGGCGTTACTGTTAGTGTCGATTCGGCAACTAACGTAGTCACCGTAAAGGGTCCCAAGGGCGAACTCGTTCAGCCAATTTCCCGACTGCTCACTCTCGAGCAGGAAGACGGAAAGCTGCAACTTGCTCGACCCAATAATCTTCGAGAGGCTCGAAGCCAGCACGGTTTGGCTCGAACTCTAGTCAACAACATGGTTGAAGGCGTGACGAAAGGTCACTCCAAGACCCTGGAAGTCCTCGGTGTCGGTTATCGCGTAACCCTTGAAGGCAAGAATTTGCTCCTCAATATGGGTTATTCGCACCCGGTTCGAATCGAAGCGCCGGAAGGCATCAGCTTCGAAGTAAAAGCCGATGAAAAGACACGAACCAAGCAAGTCCTCGTAAACGGAATCGATAAGGCCGCTGTCGGCCAGGTCGCTGCCGATATCCGAAAGGTCCGAAAGCCAGAGCCATACAAGGGCAAGGGTATTCGATACAAGGGCGAAGTTGTTAAATTGAAGGCCGGTAAGAGAGCGGCCGCGAAGAAGTAAGGAGTTAACCAAACGTGGCAACCAAATTTAGAGAAGAGTTGCGCGCTGCGCGGCACAAGCGACTTCGCAAGAAGGTTTCTGGAACCCCAGAGCGCCCGCGACTTGCCGTTCACCGCAGCCTGAAGCACATCAGTGCACAAATTATTGACGATACAACCGGTATCACTCTCGTAGCCGCAAGCTCGGTCGAGAAAGGTATCGAAGCAACCGGTAACGCTGCTGGAGCCAAGATTGTTGGCACCAAGCTTGCCGAGCGAGCCAAAGAGAAAGGCATCAGCCTTGTTGTTTTCGATCGTGGAGGCTTCAGATACCACGGTCGTGTGGCGTCCCTTGCGGACGGTGCACGAGAAGCAGGGTTGGAGTTCTAGCCATGAAAATGATGAACCGTCTCAGTGGTAAGCGCGAGAGTCGAGCTACGGATGGCCCGCAGTTTGACGTTCGAGTTGTGCGCACCAACAAAGTTTTCAAAACTCACAAGGGTGGTAAGACCGCTTCCTGGTCCATCTTGGTCGTCGTTGGCGACAACAAGGGTCAGGTTGGCGTTGGCCTAGGTAAGGCTCGAGGCATTCCGGACGCAATCCGAAAGGCTGAAGAAGCTGCACGTAAGTCCATGTTTGCCGTTCCAATGATTGGCACCACGATCCCTCACGAGATCGTAGCCATGTCAGGAACCGCAAAAGTTATCCTTCGCCCAGCGGCTGCAGGAACTGGCGTTAAAGCCGGTGGCGCAGTCCGAGCCTGTCTGGAAGCCTGCGGCATTCATGACGTGCTTGCCAAGTCACTTGGAAGCCGAAACGCGATCAACATGGCCTACGCCACGATCGAAGCTTTCAAGGGTCTGACATCGCCAGAAGCCGTTGCCGCCGCCCGCGGTCTCGAAGTCAAGCAGTTGACTCCGTGGATCGAGAAGGCAAGAAAGGAGGAAGCGGATGCTGCGTATTAAGCTAGTCAAAAGTCCTATCGGCAACAATACTCGCAACCGAGCGACCGTTCAGGCGCTAGGACTTCGCAAGTTACAGCAGGTCGTTGAGCACGATGACACGCCGACAATCCGAGGAATGATTCATCACGTGAAGCACATGCTTCTCGTTGAAGATATCGAAACAACGGTTGCAGCAAAGCAGACGCCCAAGAAGATCAACGCAGCAAAGGTAGTAGCCGACAAGGCTGCATCCGCACTTGCAGCAGAGGAGTCCGCTCCAAAGCCAGCCAAGAAGCCGCGTGCTAAAAAGGAGGGTGACGACAAGTGAGTCTAAACAATTTTCATCCAAATGAGGGAAGCTCATTTCCGAAGCGACGCGTAGGACGCGGTATCGGTTCGGGAATGGGTAAGACCGCAACTCGCGGTACCAAGGGCCAGAAGGCTCGTCGACAGATCCACCCTAATTTCGAGGGTGGTCAGTCACCGATCCATCGCCGACTTCCGGTAAAGAAGGGTTTCCGAAACATCAACCATAAGGAGTTCGCAATTGTGAACCTGGATGACCTGGAAACACTGTTCGAGACCGGAGCCGAGGTCACACCAGAAGCGCTTATCAAAGCGGGCGTCATTTCTGGCATTAAGGACGGAGTGAAGATCTTAGCGTTCGGAGAGCTCACCAAGAAGCTCACGGTTCACGCACATAAGTTCAGCAAGGCGGCCGCCGAAGCAATCGCGGCAAAGGGCGGTGAGGCGGTAACTCTGTGAGCCTGCCTGCAGGTTTTGGTGGCGGTGGCGGCAGCTACTCGAGCAAGGGTGACAAGGGTCTCTCCATGCCTTTGCTCGAAACGCTGCGGCTAGCATGGGCGGACGAAGAGCTTCGTGGACGAATTATTTTCGTGATCACGATGTTCTCGGTGTTCACCCTCGGTGTTCACATCCCCGTTCCGGTGCCTGGCCTGTCGTCGTCAGACGTTATGAAGTCTTTGGAGAATCTTCCGGCGCTGCAGCTGCTTAACTCAATGAGCGGCGGAGCGTTGAGAAGACTCTCGATCTTTGCATTGGGCTTGAACCCGTACATCACGGCTTCGATCATCATGCAAATTCTCTACACTGCGGTTCCGCAGTGGAAGAAGGAACTGCAGGAAGGCGGCGAGTACGCTCGAAAGCAGCAAAACAAGAAGACTCGTGGTTTGACGATTGCACTCTGCCTTATTCAGGGCTGGGGGCTACTCAAGATTATGTCGATGGCTCCTGCGATCCGAAACCTTTCGGTTCAGCAAGACGCCATGATCGTTCTGTTCTGGACTGCGGGAGCCATGTTTGTTCTATGGCTCGGTGAGCAGATTTCTGAAAAGGGAATCGGCAACGGCGTATCACTGATGATCTTCGCGGGAATTATTCTCGCGTTGCCTAATCAGTTCGACACGCTCATGGTCAACTATAAGAACGGCGCGATCCACTGGTGGAGCTTTGTCATCCTCGGAATTCTGTTCCTTGGAACGACTTGGATCATCGTGTACTTCACGACTGCACAACGCAGGATTCCTATCCAGCATATGCGGCGAATGGTTGGAACGCGAATGATGGGTGGTCAAACCAGCTATCTTCCGCTATCCGTAAATATGGCGGGCGTTATGCCTATCATCTTTGCGGTTTCCCTTATCGGGTTGCCCTACCAGTTCAGCATCATGTTTGGCGGCCAGAAATCGCCTATCGGTCGATTCTTGGAGACGCTTGCCGCTTACTTAAGCCCAAGCTCACAAGATCCCCTCCAGGCGCTTACCGGTTCGATTGCTTACACTGTTCTGATCTTCTTCTTCACCTACTTCTGGACCGCAATCCAGTACAACGTGGAAGATATCAGCAACAACTTGAAGCGCGGCGGTTCGTTTATCCCAGGTGTTCGCCCTGGTAAGCAAACCAAAGACTTCTTAGACGGAGTGATCTCACGCGTCACGATCGTTGGTGCCGGATTCATCTCAGTGGTTGCTTTGGTTCAGTGGCTCGCGCCACGACTTTCAGGCATCCCATCGGGTGTAAAAATCAGCATCATCGGTGGCACGACACTTTTGATCATGGTCAGTGTCGCTCTGGACACGATGCGCCAGATCGAAGCCAACCTGCTGATGAAGCAGTACGGCCAATAGCGGAACAGCCTTAGACGCTATACGTCTAAGGCCTGTTCTACCTTGATCTGGAAAGATCTGTTTTCATGCCGTCCTAGTTGGACGGCATCCTAGTTTATGAGTACGAGACTTATATTAATCGGCCCTCCCGGAGTCGGAAAGGGAACCCAAAGCGCCTTATTGCATGCAAGGCTTGGCCTGAAGACCATGTCATCGGGTGATATCTTCCGAAAAGAAATTGAGGCAGAAACCGATCTTGGGCGCATGGCTCAACGCTATATCCAGCACGGCGAGTTGGTGCCGAATGGAGTCACGATTGAAATGATGGCGAAGCGCCTTCGTGACGAAGACACTCGCAAGAAAGGATTTGTGCTCGATGGTTTCCCCCGAACCGACCGACAAGCAGAGGCTCTCGATGAAATCCTGTTCGAGATGGATATGGGCCTAGACAAGGTCATATCCATTGAAGTTCCGGAAGAAACGATTCTTCACCGTCTCGCTGGAAGAATGGGATGCACAAAGTGCGGAGAAATCTATCACAGCCGCAATAAACCGCCCATGCGCGAGGGCCTGTGCGACAAGTGCAATGGACCACTTTTCGTGCGAACGGACGATCAACCCCAAACAATTTTAGAGCGATTGCGCGTCTTCAAAGAGACCACCGAACCTGTCATCGGTTACTACGAGAAGACCGGAACCTTGCTACGTGTAGATGGTAGTGTTGGACCTGAGGAGACCTATCAAGAGATCCTCGCTGGCATCACGGCATGATTGAATACAAGTCAAAAGAGAATATTGCGAAAATGCGGGCGGCTGGCCGAGTCGTTGCGCGTTCACTTCGGATCATGTCCGAATCGATTGTGCCCGGCAAGACCTCTCCCGCCGATCTTGATGCACTCGCTGCTCGGATAGTAGCTGAGGCGGGCGGCGTCCCAAGTTTTCTGAACTATAGAGGTTTCCCTGCCAATACTTGTATATCCGTGAACAATGTTGTTGTTCACGGCATTCCTACTGCGACTCCTCTTGAGGAAGGGGACATCGTGAGTTTGGACATGGGTGTAGAACTCGACGGTTGGCATGCTGACGGAGCTTGGACCTACCCGGTAGGGACCGTTTCTCAAGATGCCAAACGGTTGTTGAATGTCACGCGAGAAGCGCTCTTTCAAGGCATCTCCAAGGCCAAAGTCGGCAATCGAATCGGCGATATCGCACATGCCGTTCAAAAATACGTCGAAAGCAACGGCTATTCGGTTGTTCGAGATTTGGTGGGACATGGAATCGGGAGACATCTTCACGAAGAGCCGTCGTCGGTTCCCAACTTTGGACGGGCAGGGGAAGGCGAGCTGATCAAGAGCGGACTCACCATCTGTATTGAGCCGATGGTGAACCAAGGAACGTACAAAGTGGTGACTCTTCCAGATAAGTGGACTCTCGTGACTGAAGACGGAAAGCTCTCGGCCCACTTTGAGCATGCCATCGCAATTACCCGAGACGGCGTCGAAATTTTGACGGTGGAGTAGGGTTCAACTCACCGGGTAAGGTAGCCATCGCAACACGTTCGAAAGGCGCTAATTGTCGCCCACTTGCGCGTACGCGGTAAACTGTTGTCAATGGCTCGCAAAAGACCTCCGTATAAGCCCCAACAGGATAAAGAAAAAGGAATCGAAGTTGAAGGCATCGTTCTAGAGAACCTGCCCAACGCACGGTTCCGCGTTAAGCTGGATGAAGGCGAAGTGGAGATCCTGGCACACGTGAGTGGAAAGATGAGAATGAACTACATTCGAATCCTTCCTGGTGACCGTGTCCGAGTTGAACTTAGCCCCTATGACCTCACCATGGGCCGAATCGTCTACCGATTCAAGTAACCACGAGCATCGTCAGTAGCCCGGCAACTTTTTTAGTTGCCGGGCTATTTTTATGCCTTCGTGTTCAACCCGGTGACGATTTAAAGAATGCACGAGCCGATGTTGAGGTTCTATTCGGGTGATTCACAAGATTTCAACCCTCTCTTAATGGCTAATTGTTGGCAATTCTGAGGGAAGTCGGTAGACTTCAAGAGTCGGTCTCAATCCACCATGTTGATCTTTACTCGAAACGCGTTCGTGTCTATTGTCGATCATCCGCAAGACAACCGCTTCCTCGTGGTCCGAGGTCGGATTTCGGGAGACGTCGAGGCACTATTTCCTGAGGCCGAAGTGTTTGAAAGACCTGGCGCTGATTTTCGATTTCAAGCAACGGTTCCTCGTGATCGGGTAGCCAATCGTATCGCCACAGTCGTGAAAGACGTCCATTACGATGCATTTGAATCGGCAGTTGAAGACAGCGATCGTCGGCAGGCTTATCTCCAAGTTTGGAGCGCCATGTATGAAGAGCAAGCCCGCCGTGTCGACCTCGAAAAGTAATTAGGGTTCTTCAGAACCCACTTTAAACGCACTAAGAATGTTCGAGAAATCATCCGTCCAAGCTTGTTGCTTGTCGGTGACAGGGATATCTGACCAGGCTGACTGCTTGGTCAACTTGCCGAAATCCTTCTTGTCGCGCGCCATGATCACCCAAATGGAAGGGGTTTTCCCTTCATTGGTTTCTTCGTCCGTTAAAATTCCATCGTCGTTTTCAAGCACCGCAAGATGAAGATCTCGTGCAATGGCACCCATCATCGGCGAGAGAGTGAGATACCGGTTACTGACGTGGAAAGCCAGAATTCCATGATCCTCTAGCTTTGTTAAGTACATTTTCACTGCATCTTCTGTGAGCAAGTGAATCGGGATGGCATCCGAACTGAATGCATCGAGGACAATGATCCCGAATTGGCCGGCAGGTTGCTGAGCGAGCGTGAGTCGAGCGTCTCCCATCACCAGTTGGACATTAGCCTTGGAGTCGTGGAGGTAGGAGAAGTATTTGGGGTTAGAGGCAATATCTCGCACAACTGGATCGATCTCAAAGAATGTCAGGTCCTGGCCAGGCTCGCCGTAAGCAGCTAAGGAACCAACCCCTAGTCCAACGAATGCGAGTCGGGCTTTTGCCTTGGCCCCGTGGAATTCGTTAAACACACGCCCAATGGGGCCCGAGCGGGTGTAGTAGGTAAGCGGTTCCCCTGGTCTTTTGCTGTCCTGTTTCCCATGAGTGGTGGTGCCGTGGACCAACTCGTGCATGGAGTAATGTTCACCGGTTCCAACCACCCGGTGAACGCCAAAGAAGCTTCGTGCGGTGTAGAGCACAGTGCCACCCGAAGAGGTGTGCATCATGAAAGCCGCTGCAAAAACGGCCGCAAGTGAAAGCGCATATCGCTTGGGGCGATCGACCGCAACAAAGCATGCAATGGCGGGCACTCCAATCGCAACCATGGTTCGACCGGGGGAGGGTTCAAAGTTTAGAACCTTCGCCACGGCAGTTATTAGGAATGTCGCAAACCCGAGTACAACCGGATAGACCGCATCCGCACTTGTGAATCCATCATTTTCTGGTTTGCGAGGAGTCCGTAAGAAGCAGGCGGCCACCAGCGCAATGGGATACTCGATCAGCGTGGTGAAAACTAGCGGAGCGAGTGCGGCATTGAAGATGCCACCCAAAACACCACCCACCGACATCCAGAGATAGAACTCGGTGAGGTGAGCGGGATCGGGGCGCGACTCGCTCAGCCTTGCGTGGCACATCCATGCTGCCACAAAGAAGGTCGCGAGGTGGAAAATCGCCAGAGGAACCAGCGGCGTGGAGGACTCTAAGATGACTGCGAGAGCAAGTGGTGTGAGCAGTAGCGGTAAGAACCTCGCAAGTCCCGAAGAAGATGCGAGCCGCTTGTTAGCAAAGGCAAAGATGAATGTAAGTAGGTACAGGGCGAGGGGAACGACCCAAAGTAAAGGGATCGGCGCCACGTTCGTGGTCAGGTAAGCGGTAACCCCTAAGAGCAAGCTAGAAGGAACCGCGCCTAGCAAAACCCACATGCATCTCTGACGGCTTGTTATCTTTGAGACCAGCGCTGACGTTTCTGATGAGCGATCGCTAGGCTTCTTGGTCCACGCCACAACAGCGGTCGCGGTCATGAGGGCTACCAACGCAAAGTAGCCCACCATCCAAGCATGGGTCTGCTCGGACAGTTTATAGCGCGGCTCCATAAACACTGGGTAGCCAAGCAAAGCAATCATGCTGCCCAAGTTGCTTGCACTGTAGAGGAAATAAGGATCCTTGGCGTCCTTGTCGTCGGTCGCGGCAAACCATCTCTGTAAGATCGGAGCGCCTGCTGAGACGCAGAAGAAAACTGCGCCGACCATCGAACCAAGCGCTCCTAATACACCTAGGAACGGGGTTTCGCTGCCAGTGGCTCCCCCAGCGATGTGGGTTGCAAACGGCAAGGTCGCAATCGCAACCAACATCAGCGGTATATGAATGAGCGATTGTCGTTTGGGGCCAAGTTTCGCGTTGGAGAAGTGCGCATAGGCGTATCCGGCCAAGAGTACGGCCTGGAAAAAGACCATGCTTGTGGTCCACACGGCGGGTGATCCTCCAAAGGCGGGAAGGATGATTCTCGCTACCATCGGCTGAATTAAGAAAAGCAGTGCCGAACTTAGAAAGATGGTAAACGTGTAAAGAATGCGCAAGATGAGTTCAACCTTTGCATCTTAGGGATGCGGCCATTTGGCGATAAGAATTGTATTTTGGCCCTAATGCGATTAAGAACGTTGATTTCGGATCGCAACGGGTCAGAAATGTCTCGAAGAGAGCCGGCTAGCATCAGGTGGATACGAAAAATTCACGGCACGAACCGTGTCCGTGGACACATTCGGCGAGAAGAACGACATGGTTTGAGCCAACGCTCGTGATCCGTGGCTTAGGAGGGCCTCTAAAACGGGGAAGGGTGATCCGGCCCGTGATTGGCTGGATATGAAAGAGAAGACGGGAATTCAGGAAAATCGTGAGAGAAAAGCAGGACTTTCTGAAGCGTTCCCCTTGACTTTTCGAGAAAGAAGACTTCCGTTAATCTCCAAGAGGATTCAAGACGAATGAGGTTGGTGAAAAGCGTCAACTTTTCATTGGTTTGTTAACGAAGGGTTGACAAACGGGTCGTCTATGACGCTACAATACTCCTCGTTGCCTGATGAAGACAACGAAG
>CAIUHP010000016.1 GCA_903899015.1 uncultured Armatimonadota bacterium
CCTATTCTTCCTGGGAAAACTTGAACTCCATCCACACAAAATCTCATAGAGCCCTTCTTGTGTGCTTGGGGACTAGAAAAGGTTCTCACACCGTATTTTGGAGTTCCTTACTTTGATCAATGGGGAATCGTGGGCGGACATACAAGCGCATATCGATGGCATATCAACGATCCGTTCTTGTTCAACACTTCCATCAAAGTTCAATTTGAAACGTTCGGATGGATTGCACCTGACGAGAGCGTTCATAAGCGTGCCATGAGTTGGAATCCCCGCGAAGATGACTATGCGAGCGTTGCATTTTGGTACCAAACTGGCACACCTACATTCAAAGCGCGTGCGCCTCACGCTAAAGAGCGAACCCTTCCCAATATCGAGCGCTTAGTCGTGGTCGTATCAGATCTCGATTACGGACAAAAGAATTCGCTGGCAACCGACGAACTGCCGCGGTTGGAATACGACGGTCGAAAAATTAAAGAAAGCAAGGAGAAGGAGGTTCAGAGATTCCCCGAGTTGTTCGATCACAATTTACTCTTTGTTCCTGCACCCGAAGCGGAACCCAACTCCCTTGAGATCCCTTTCGAAGTTCACGAACGAGAGCCACTTCGCTTGCTGATCAATGTCGCGAAGGGTCCGAACCTGGGCGTTTATGAAGTGACCTTGGGTGGAGTAAAGATGGGCGAGCAGATGGATTTCTACTCACCCAATATTGAAGCTCGCGAGTATCATTTCCTCGATTTTTGGCCCGAGCCGGGAACTTACACGCTTCGTTTGGAATGCGTCGGAAAGAATCACCTTTCGTGTGGATCGAGCTTGCTGATAGAGTCAGTGCGACTTCGAGAACGTCGACCGAGGGTCAAGGAAATGGCGTTTGACATCGACAACGATTGGCGCACAAATCCAATCTATTACGCAGGAACTTAAGATGCGACTTTGGGTGGTTCCGTGAGATGACCACCCAGAAGCGTCAAGTCAGTAGGGAAGATATCCTGCATGGCGAGTAGTTCGCTCAATTGCCCACCATGATGGATATCGTGAGCCATGATGCGCCAGATTGTCCACTGACGGGACACTACGTAGACGTGACCATGATAAACGTGAGAATACGTTTCGCCAAGATCATCGACTGTCCATTGCCCGATGGTTTCATCGATCATTGCCCAAGTTGCTTGCAGCCAACCGGCTAAGCTTTCACTAGAAAAGTGGGAGGGTGGCTGTCCATTTCTTAGGTCAATTTGGTTGCGAAGTGGAGCACATCTTTCAGGTGAAATGCGCTGAAACCAATCGACACGACCGTCCGCAATGTGCCACGCAAGTTCGCCAACCGATCGCATTCCTGGAACTGAACGAAAGGCAAATTGATCGAACGTCAAGTCCCGAACGGCATGAATAAGGCTGAGGTTATAACCTTCCCAGCCTTCGTAAACGTAACGTAATTCTTGGCGCTCTGAACGCATGAGGTGCCATTACATCTCGCCGAAAGCTTTCAGAACTCGAATCGGGTCGTAATACTCGCGGACGGCTTTGATCTTTCCATCGACGATCTCCGCTATCGCAACGTAATCCTGGTGGTAGGCATTGTTATTCTCGCGGCAGATCATATCTCCCTGGTATTCAGCAATCGCGCCCGTCGTTGTCTCGACAATGCGCGGTTCGGGGCGACTGACAATTTCAAAGAACTCTTCGATCCGAGCCATGAACTTAAGAATCGTATCTGGACCATTTAACGTGTGGGTATGGCCTTCGGGTGAGTACATGAGCGTCATCACGACATCCTCATGGTAAATTTCGCGATCGCCCGGTTGCGTCGGACGTCCGACGAGTCCGACATGATGGCGAATGAGTTCAGTGTTCGACATGAACTGAGTGTACTGGTTTGAAACGCTTCAGGTCCGTCCGTTGCAAGGTTTAAGAATGACGCTTATTAATTTGCTTACGACCGAATGAGTTGAACTTTGGAACTGCACAAACAAAAAAGAGGCTCCAAAGTCGAACGACCTGGAACCTCTTTCCACTCCACTTGGAGGCCTTACTTAGTGTTTGATCGGATAGCCTCTCCAGACCCACTCTAGGGCTTGAGGAAGGGTTTGTCGGACCACTCGTCCATCAACGTGATTCGCGTCTCGAGCAAAGACATACTGATAATGGTAGTGCTTTGCCTTCAAAACCGCGGCAGTTCGGTTGTTGGCAAGAACCCAGTTGTGATACGTCGAAACATCGTCGTTATAGCGAAGATCGTGTTCGCCCACTTCCATCCAGATTCTTAGCGGCTTATTCTTCGAATTCTGAATAAGGCCGTCATGGTATTCCCAAGCACCATGAAGGGTCTCAGGGTTGGGCGGCCAAGCTTGATTGACGAATGTGCCTGAATAGGAAAGGACGCGTCGGAAAAGGTCTGGACGATACCATGCCATCGTCAGTGCGCAGGCAGCGCCTGAACTTCCGCCCATAGTCATGCGGCCATTGGGATCTTTCGTGAATTCAACGTTGCATTCTGAAGCAGCTCTTGGAAGCACTTCTGACTCAATGAATTGAGCGTACCAACCGGACATCGTATCGTACTCAAGGCCCCGCTCACTACCTTGAGCATCACTGCCGCCGGAATCGATGAAGATCGCGATCATTGCTGGAAGACGATGATCTGCGATCATGTTGTCCAGAATCGTCGGGCATTCACCCTGAGCAAGACTATCCTGAGCTACAAAGAACGGAGCTTTCGTTCCTGGAACATATTGACTGGGAACGTAGACTGAAACTCGCCGAGTGTAAGGGACGATCTTGCCAAGAACGCCTTTTGCAATTCCCGGGTAAATCTTGCTGTCCTCAGACTTCATCACGAAGTGGTAGACCTTTCCTTTCGGAACGTCATTACGGACCTTCAGTTCTGGGGCATCTTTGTACTCAGGAGCAATGATGTAGTCTCCCTCATTCGATGTCGCTGTGTAAGGCGCGTACTTGGTGAAATCGATGGCGGGTGCTTGCGGAGTCTTCGTATTCGAACTCGCATTAACGACGACAAAGAGAGGGAGGAGAGCCGCTGCGCTCAATAGTCTTGACTTCATATTTGAGATCTCATTCAATTCAGAATCTGATTGCGGGACCGTTGCCAATAGGCAGTGAGTAGGACGCTACCTTATTAGTGAACAAAGTGTCAGCATTCAGGCTTTGTTAAGGTTAGGGATGTTTAAGCCGATTGATCCCATGCTTGTTGGGCAAGCTTCTTCATGACCAGGCTTTGCTCCCATCGATCGCTGAATTCCTTTCCGTCTGGTGTCGTAATTGCGTAGCGTGGTGGACCGAGTTCACTAGCAAAAGGAAAAACGTCTCCTGGTCCTGCGCTTTTTCGCCACTCTCTCATAACTGTAGTCCAGATCTGCACGAAGAACTGAGCCGTCTGACCGCTACCGTCTCCAACGTCCACCTGAACCTGCTCTCCATTAGAAATGCGTCCGTGAAGGTGCGAAGTTCGCGAAAGGATCGGCATCATACGGTCGATCGCCTTTTCATATTCCAAACCGTAAAATTCGCTGACAACGACAAAGTGTGAGAAATCTCCCGTGAAGCGAATTTCTGGGTCGGCATTGACGAGCTCTAGTGCTTGATTGAGGCTTTCCGGAATGTTGTTTCGGTGTGTTTCAACCCAAAAACAAAGTCCCTCCTCATTGGCAGTTTTCCTTGCTTCTTTGAGAAACACAACTGCTTCGCGAATGGGAACGAAAGGGTTCAACGGTTGCGCAAAAACGAAATCGGCCCCGAGCCTCTTGGCTCGATCAACCGTTTGTCGTACATCGTCGAGCGTATGGGGATGATGTCCGAGCGTCAAGCGAAGACTATGCTGATCCAACGCCGCTTTATGCTTGGATTCATCTGCGTCAGAAAGCCAGCACTCGACGCCCTCAAACCCGGCCGCCTTAACTCGCTGAAGCTTCTCGTCGAGCGTCCACTCGGTTTCAGCGTTCATGGGCAAACCGATGAGTGACCAGAGGGAATGTTGAATTTGGAGGCGAGGAGGATTGTTGCTACCGTCGTTGTAGCGATCAAAAGCGGCCATGCATTGGTTCTACCTTGCAAAATCGGAGAATTAATACCGTGTAAGAAAGAGACTCATTCCCAGGTGACTTCTGGCAGAGTAGCTGCAAATGGACAGTTGGAGTTAAACTTGTGGAGGCGTGCAGGGCGCCTCCCGTCCGCGGACAGGACTGAGTCCACCTGGTTATTTTTCGGCGCAGGTTCCTTTCGAATCTCCTTTCGCCCAGACTTGCGGACGCCGGGCATAAACCTGAGGAGGTTTGTCATGACCCATCGTCACTTTCCGGTTCGACCGAATCTAGTCCAACTCAAGCATCAAGCCAAGGAGTTACTGAGACAGCTTCACGCAGAAGATCCTTTTGCAATTGCCGACTTTACCGAGCTATTTCAATCTCGGAAAGTTGCAGGCCAAGCGAAGTTGGCAGATGCTCAGTTTCTTCTTGCCCGCATTTATGGATTGCCCAGTTGGCCAAGGCTTGTGGTCGCCTGCCACCTGACCCACGCCATTTGGCAAGACGACCGAGTTACTGTAAAGAAACTCCTCCTAGAGAATCCCAAACTGATTTTTGAAGACGCTCGAGGGGTGGAAGGTA
The DNA here is from genome assembly GCA_903899015.1 of uncultured Armatimonadota bacterium. Lineage (GTDB taxonomy): Bacteria > Armatimonadota > Fimbriimonadia > Fimbriimonadales > Fimbriimonadaceae > Fimbriimonas. The sequence goes on from CAIUHP010000016.1 coordinate 4,620, forward strand.
ACTGGGGGCGGCCGATGTCCTACGCAGCAACTGTCGGACGAGATGAGATCGTCAGGATGTGCTTCGATCTTGGAGCTGAGGACGTTCAATTCGCTTTTGAGCGCGCTTGCTTGCAAGGAAGACTTGCAACCGCTGAATTACTTTCTGAACTCGGAGGAAGCCCCCGACGGGGTGCAGTCATGGGGCCTTGTGAGACTCTCAACGCCGAAGGGTTGAAGTTCCTTCTGGAGCACGGCGCAGAGTTTTGTGATGAAAGTGGAGACCGATTGGCTCCAGTAGGCATGATCCTTCAAACCTATTGCAGGAGTCCGAAGGGGAAACACGGATGTCTTGAACTGGCGGCTCGACAGGGAATTCATCTTCCCGATTCGCCCGTTTTTGGAATGCATCGAGGGAGGATTGACTTGCTCGAAGCATGCCTTGCTCGTGATCCTGGGATGTTGTCTCGGACGTTTACGCATCGTGAGATCTTCCCCGATGATTTGGGATGCAGCTCTGATGAGACGCTCGCCCTCTGTGGCACGCCGTTGGGAGGAGGGACTTTGCTCCACATGGCTATTGACTACGATGAAGTTGAGATATTCGACTGGCTCCTTGATCATGGAGCGTCGCCCAATGCACGTGACTCCGTTAACGGTAGTAACGAAACCGGGCATACCCCTCTCTTCAATGCGGTCGTTTGCCAAACTGCCGCGACGAACTTGAGGAACGATGATTATTTCGCTCGTAAGTTGCTTGATCATGGTGCTGATACTCAAATTCGAGCATCCCTTAGCAAAGCCCTTCGGTTTGTGGAGGATGAATCACTCCATACCTACCATCAGGTGACGGCACTTGAGTGGGGAAGAGAGTTTCACGATCAACAGTGGGTGAATCGTGACGTCCTCAAACTTCTCGCTAGTATTCAAGTCTTTACAGAGCCATAACGGCAGTTCTCCGGTGCGAAAAGATCTACGGAAAGGTTGAGTTTTAAGGAATTCTTCTTAACACTCAGCCTTCAACCGGTTAAGCCCGCAACCCAAAACAATGTAAGCATGTTAGTTACTGAATTAGGCCTTCGACGTAAGTCTCAATCTACGCGTGACTACTTTCCTAGTTGTTGTAAATCAGCGATCAATAGGTTAACTCAGAATTTCGAAGCAGTATCTCAAGACAAGAAGTCACATATTTTAGGCTGACGAGTTCTAGATCACGCAGAATTGAACTTGTGATGACCAATTTTTGATTAAGATTGGTTCGGACTAAACTGATTTGTGCCCACCTACCCGGGCAAGAATTTGGTTAACTCTCTTGAACGAGTCTCGACTGATTCGGACTGAATCTTGCCTATCGAAGCGCACACATAGCTTTGATGAAAAGGGGTTTGAGAGGGTCTAAAGACGTGTTTTCGTTCGCTGCCTGTTTCAGATGGGCATTTGGACCTATCGGTTTGATGCGGGAAGTGGCACAAATTCTAGACGTCAGGGAACCACTAGGCTTCGAACGATCGTGCAGCTGAGCCATATCAGCCTAGGAAACTTACTGATAGAACTAACCTGATGCTGGTAGAAATAGCAGGTACGCCGATGAACCTGATTAAGTTCCCTTGAGCGATGTTAAGCGTTCAACATGCTCTTTAGTTTTTTGAGATTTGGGTGTATTCTGGCACCAGACGTTCTTGTACGTCTTGGCCTTGCTTCTTGGATAGTAACGACTTACTTGTCGGGTCGGCTATCGTGATGCACGGACATGTGATACACGAATCCTGGTCTGGGGAACATCGATGCCACACACGGAACATATTTCGAAACCTCGGCGGGCGTTTAGGCCGCCGATACAATTAATTTTATTGCTACTTGCGCTGTTGCTGCCAGCAATTGGATCAGCTCAAACAGTCAAGTCTCTCGCACTCAATCCAACGACGGTCAATGCGGGCTATTCCAGCACTGGAACAGTTACACTGTCTGCCGCCGCACCTGCCGGTGGATTGGTTGTCACTCTGGGCTCAAACTCCACTTCAGCTACTGTCTCTAATGTGACGGTTGCTGCAGGCGCGACGACTGCAAACTTCACGGTTGCAACGTCGCAGCAAGGAGCTACGAGCGTCACTGCGACAATCACCGCTTCAGCGAATAGCAGTTCGCAAACGGCTAACCTGACGATCAATCCAATCGCTTTGACTGGATTCTCAGTTGCCCCAAGCCCTGCTTACGGTGGTGGAACGATCACAGGAACTCTCACGATTAGCGCAGCGGCACCGCCAGCTGGCTTTAGAGTGAACCTTTCTTCTGACCTTCCTTCGCAAGTGACCGTCCCGGCAACAGCCACGGTACCGTCAGGAGCAACCACTGGAACCTTTACGATCACGGCGACGCCGGTGACCAGTAAGATAACGGCCAACCTTAGTGCAAGCGCTTTTGGCGCTTCGTTCCCATGGGCCCTTCCAGTTATTCCTCCGGTTCCTAATTCGGTAACGCTTAACCCAACATCTGTTCTTGGCGGCGCAAGCTCCTCAGCGAAAGTAACCCTTACGGGTGCTGCTCCGACTGGCGGCGTTGTTGTCACGCTTGGTTCCGACAATGCGGCAGCACAGGTTCCTGGATCGATTACGATTCCAGCTGGCGGTTCTTCAGCCAACTTCACTGTCACAACGTCTGGTATTACCACTGGCGTCACAGCCAATATTTCAGGAACTGTTGGTACGACCAAGGTTTCTTCCGCTCTCACGATTACGGCACCAACGGTCACCTCACTCTCCTTGAATCCTACAACTCTATTGGGTGGTAGCGGTTCAGTTGGAACGGTCAAGATCTCAAGTGCTGCTCCGACTGGCGGCGACACAATCGCGCTCAGTTCAAACAACGCATCGGTAACGGTCCCTGCAACAGTAGTTATTCCTGCTGGAGCTACTACTGCAAACTTTAACGTTACAACGGTAGCAGTTGCTGCCAACTTGACGGCTACGATTACAGCCGCTGCTAATAGCACTTCGCAAACTGCGACGCTATCGGTCGCCGGACCAACTGTTACTACTCTCACCCTCAATCCAACATCAGTGTTGGGCGGAGTGAGCTCTACTGGAACCATTACGATTAGTTCAGCTGCACCAGCAGGTGGACTGTCAGTCGCTCTTGCATCAAATAACGCATCTGCAACTGTTCCAGCAACCGCAACCATCGCAGCGGGCGCTACCACCGGTACTTTCACTGTTACGACAGTGGCAGTTGGTGCAAACGCAAACGCAACAATTACAGCTTCGTCAAATGGCTCGAGCCAAACTGCTTCCCTTGCACTTACGGCTCCAACGATTAGCGCCTTCTCGCTCAATCCGACAACCGTAGTTGGTGGAATCAGCTCGACAGGCACCATTACACTTACAAGCGCAGCCCCTGCAAGTGGCTTTGTGGTTTCGCTAGCATCTAACAATGCTGCGGCCACAGTTCCTGCGACTGCTACCGTTGCAGGTGGTGCAACTTCTGGAACCTTCACTGTAACAACTACAGCAGTGGGTGCCAACGCTTCAGCAACGATCACGGGAACCGCTAACGGCCAATCGCCAACAGCGACCCTCGCGATCACTGCTCCAACTATCACTGGCGTCTCCCTCAACCCAACTTCGGTTACGGGTGGTGTGTCTTCAACCGGTACGGTTACACTCAGCAGTGCTGCTCCAGCAGCTGGCTTTGCAGTCACCCTGACATCCAGCAACACCGCGGCCGCAACTGTTCCAGCAACAGTATCAGTCGCAGCAGGTGCTACAACCGCGACCTTTACGGTTTCCACGGTTACAGTTGTCAGCAATGCAACTTCAACAATCACTGCAGCTGCGAACGGCGTTTCTCAGACAGCATCGCTTTCAGTGAATGCAGGATCTGCAGTTACGTTGAAGCTTGCTGGTGGTGGAATTGTTGGAGGCTTGTCCTTCGGCAATAACACAGTGACCATTAGCTCGGCTGCTCCAGCAGGTGGGACGGTCATTAACCTCAGCACCAACAATGCTGCCGTAACTGTTCCTTCAACGGTCACAGTTCCAGCCGGTGCGACAGTAACCCCTGGCTTCACAGTGAGCACCGTTGGTGTTACTTCCAATCAGGTTGTAACGATCACGGCTACTCTCGGTGGTGCAACTTCGAAGGCAACCCTCACGGTTGTTCCTGCTTACATTAAGACAGTGGCTCTCAGCCCTTCAACAGTCGCTGGTGGCACATCGTCAACCGGTACTGTCACGCTGAACGGTCCAGTCGCTGCAGGCAGCACGACAACAGTCACTCTGGCTTCAAATAACGCAGCCGTAGTAGTTCCTGCTTCCGTTAGTGTTGCGGCCGGTGCTACAACGGCAACGTTCACGGCAACGACCAATGCGGTCCTGTCATCGACGTCAGTTACGGTTACCGCGACCACTGGTTCAAACAGTGCAACCGGAACAATCACCGTTGCTCCTCCAGCAGTCACTGCTCTCTCATTGAATCCAACTAGCTTGGTCGGTGGAAACAGTTCAACTGGCACGGTGACAATCAGTAGCGCAGCCCCAGCCGGCGGCCTTACCGTTACTCTCGCTTCGAACAACGCAGCCGCAACTGTTCCTGCAACCGTAAGTGTTGCAGCCGGTGCAACTTCTGCAACGTTCTCAGTTACAACCGTAGCCGTTGGGTCCAACGCGACCGCAACGATTTCGGCAACTGCAAACAGCGCGACTTCAACTGCATCGCTCACCATTACAGCTCCAACGATCACAGGACTTTCGCTGAACCCTGCTTCAGTTACGGGTGGAACGGCCTCAGTCGCCACCATCACGCTAAGCAGCCCAGCACCTGCCGCTGGATTCCCTGTAACGCTCACTTCGAGCAACACGTCAGCTGCTACGGTTCCTGCAACGACAACAATCGCTGCTGGCGCAACAACTGGCACATTCTCGGTAACTTCGCTCGCCGTAGCTACCAACACCACTTCAACGATTACTGCCGCTGCTAACGGAGTCTCTCAGACTGCCAGCCTTGCAGTGACTTCTTCGTCGACTGTGACTCTTTACCTCGCTGGCGGCGATATCGTCGGCGGCTTGTCATTCGGCAACAACACCGTTACTCTCAGCACCGCATCTCCTGAAGGTGGAACAGTGGTCGCACTTTCCTCCAATAATGCAGCGGTCACAGTGCCAGCAAGCGTAACAGTGGCGGCGGGCCAAACGGTTAGCCCAGCGTTCACCGTAACAACGACACCAGTTGCAACCCAACAGGTTGTTACCATCACTGCAAGTCTGAACGGCGGAACTTCCACCGCTCAACTTACGGTTGTCGTTCCAACGATCAGCTCCGTCGCAATGAGCCCAACAGCAGTTGCTGGCGGCCTTTCCTCAACTGGAACGGTCACACTTAACGCGAATGCGCCTACCGGTGGAATCACCGTAACGCTAGCTTCGAGTGACGCTTCAACAACAGTGCCGGCATCGGTATCAGTTGCTGCCGGATCCAAGACTGCAACATTCACCGCAACGACGGTCGGTGTCGCAGCCGCAACCTCAGTTACGATCACAGGAACGACTGGCGCGACCAGCAAGACTGCGACGTTAACGGTCAATCCTCCTGCTGTAACGGGTCTGACGCTCAACCCAACATCCGTCGTCGGTGGAACTCCTTCGACAGGAACTGTAACGATCAGTAGCGCAGCCGGGCCAAATGGCTTGGTAGTAACGTTGACTTCAAACAACGCTGCTGCTACGGTTCCAGCGTCCGTAACCATTCCATCGGGAGCAACAACAGCCACCTTCACCGTGACATCTGTAGCGGTAGCAACCAATGCCACCGCGACAATCTCAGCCGCTGGTGGTGGAGCAACTTCAACTGCGACCCTCGCAGTAACCGCTCCAACTCTTACTGGCCTTACCTTGAACCCAACAACGGTTACCGGTGCGACCACTTCGACTGGTACGGTCACTCTTAGCAGTGCAGCTCCTGCTGATGGTTTTGTAGTCGCGCTCTCATCGAGCAACACTTCAGCCGCAACAGTTCCTGCATCTGTAACAGTAGCCGCTGGTGCAACCACTGCAACCTTCACAGCTACATCACTGAACCTTGCAACAAACTCAACATCGACAATCACGGCATCTGCAAACTCGGTTTCGCAGACGGCGACTCTGACTGTCAATGCTGGAGCAACGATCACGTTGAAGCTCGCTGGTGGTGGAATTGTTGGAGGCTTGTCCTTCGGCAACAACACCGTAACGCTATACTCAGCTGCTCCTGCTGGTGGAACGGTTATTAACCTTTCTTCTAACAACGCAGCTGTAACGGTTCCTGCAAGCGTCACAATCGCTGCAGGCGCTACGGTTAGCCCCGCGTTCACGGTCACGACGACTGCTGTTTCTACTCAGCAAATCGTTACGATCACAGCATCCTTGGGTGGTGCCACAAGCACTGCGCGACTTACGGTGGTTGTTCCTACAATTAGCGCAGTCACGATGAGCCCAACCTCGTTGGTTGGTGGCAATTCCTCTACCGGAACCGTCACCTTGAACGCAAATGCTCCTACCGGCGGACTTGCAGTTACCCTCGCATCGAGCGATGCGTCGACAACTGTTCCAGCATCCGTAACGGTTGCTGCTGGATCCAAGACGGCAACGTTCACTGCCACAACGGTAGCGGTTGCTTCAAACGTAACAGCAACGATCACCGGAACGACTGGAACGACAAGCAAGACTGCAACCCTTGGAGTCACGGCTCCAACAGTAACGACGCTCGCTCTGAACCCAACTACAGTGGTTGGCGGAATTGCGAACTCGACTGGAACGGTCACGCTATCGAGCCCAGCTCCAACAGGTGGCTTCACGCTCACCGCATCCTCAAGCAACACATCGGCTGCAACAGTTCCTGGAACCGTTACAGTCGCTGCTGGCGCTACAACTGGAACGTTCACCGTAACAAGTGCCAAGATCGCTGCTGACGCATCGGTCACGATCACACTTGCTGCGAACTCGACGAACTACACTGCAACTCTTGCAGTCAAGGCTCAGACGGTTGCTGGAGTTTCAGTTAGCCCAACATCGGTTATCGGTGGAACGTCCTCGACCGGAACGGTCACAATTAGCTCCGCAGCACCTGCTGGCGGAACGGTTGTAAACCTGGCTTCGGACAACGCATCGGCAACTGTACCGGCTTCGGTAACAGTAACCGCTGGCGCAACCACGGCCACATTCACGGTAACAACAACTGCAGTCAATGCCAACGCAACTGCTCACATCAGCGCAACGGGTGCTGATACTTCAACCGCAAGCGCGTCGCTCGCGGTGACGACTGCCGGTGTTACATCGGTATCGCTCAACCCAACATCCGTCGTAGGCGGCAACCCTTCCACTGGAACAGTGACTCTAACCGGTCCTGCACCAACAGGTGGAACTTCAGTAGCTCTTCTGTCGGATAATGCATCGGCAACTGTACCTTCATCAGTTACAGTCGCTGCAGGCGCAACCACCGCTACGTTTACCGTTACAACAACGGCGGTCGGAGTTGATGGAACGGCAAACGTTTCGGCTACTGCGAACGGAACAGCCTCGGCTGCTCTCACGCTCAAGGCCCCAACGGTAACTGGACTCGCGTTCAGCCCAAGCTCCGTCATCGGTGGAAACCTCTCAACTGGAACGGTCACACTCTCCAGCCCAGCTCCAACTGGCGGATTCATTGTGAGCCTGACTTCCGGAAACACTGCAGCAGGAACAGTTCCTGCGACAGTAACAGTGGTAGGCGGTGCAACAACTGCAACCTTCTCATTCACTTCGATCCCAGTTCAAACCGCAACACCGGTCACGGTAACAGCGACTGCGAATTCGGTTTCGGTAACTGGAACGGTCACAGTAACAGCTCCAACTCTCTCCCTCTTCACGATCGCACCTGCGAATACGGTTGGCGGACAGAATGCAACTGGAAAAATCACTCTGACAGGAGCAGCACCTGCAGGCGGCTACGTAATTACCGTAGCTTCCGATAAGGCCACTGCAACTCCTGCTACAACGGTAACGATCCCAGCAGGTGCAACCTCTGGAACGTTCCCAATCCCAACTCATGCAGTCAGCGTACGAACTGTTGTCAACATCACCGTTTCGGTTAACGGAACCACGATCAAGACAGCCTTCGCCGTTACTCTGTAAGTTGAACCTTACTCAAGGCCCCGGACTTCCTTTGGAAGACCGGGGCCTTGTTGTTTGTGACGGTCCCGAGCGCCTTTAGACGGAGCGACTTATCGAAGAGATCCTGAAAATCTCGCCGTCCATTTCAGTGAATTCGAGCTCAATGAAACACCCTGTAAGGCGTAATTCAATGCGCCCTCTCAGTCGTACTTCAGTCTGAGCGCCCTGGAAGCACTGGGGAAATCTGCATACGAATATTGCACGCGTGGCTTGCAGCAACAGGATAGCGATCCGGGATTTTGATTGTGGCCGGCGATCTAAACTCATCGAGCCGACTTCCAGTTTCCGAAACCTTCACTTGTTCAGTCGATCCTGCCATTGCAATCGGACTGGACCGAAATCGCTGGAAGAGGCCTAGACCGAAGTCCAGCGGATAGGGCGGAATGAACCCCGCGTGTTTGGAGGCGTTTTGAACCTAAACTAAGGAACAAAAAAATCCCCTAGCAACTTTGGCTAGGGGATTTGGACGATCAGATGGATCGGAATTAGCGGATGCCGTGGCCTTCGCAGAGAGGCTGGTCCGTTGGGAGTGGAGCGCTTGGATCCCAATAAACGTTTGCGGAATCGTAGTTAACACACTGGCCGCTTGCGTTTGGATCAAGCTCAACAACCTGGTCTGCAACCAGCATTGATCGAGCCTTGATTGCTTTCGCGTGGCTGTCCATGAAAGCGATGGTGTTGAAACCTGTGTGTCGGTCCGACATTCCGCCGTCAGCATTCAGGTTGTGATAAGGGCTGATATAGAAGCCATTACCGGTTTGATCTGGATTGCGCTGGGCGCTGTTTCCGTAAACAACCTGTTGAGAAGGGAATGGGAATTGACCTTCACTGAAGAACGTTTGGCAGGCTGGAGTTCCCGAAGAGAAGTCCTGCGAACAACTGTATGTGAATTCGGAAGTGAAGTAAACGTTCTGGCCGATTGACAATTGCTTGTAGTCAACCGGAACGTAGTACATGCCGGTGAAATTCGAACCACCAAATGATGATTGCGGATTGTTTGCCGCCGGGTCAAGAGCCAGCTTGGTGCTCTTCATGTACGGCTGAAGGTAACCATTCCAGATGAGGGAAGTGGGGCCCTGGTTTCCTGTTGACATTCCTTGAGCAAGCTCGTAATAGACACCATCTGTGTCCTGAATGTACAACGTCGTACCAGTGACGAGTTGCTTCACGTTGCTGAGGGCTTGAGTCTTCTTTGCGGCCGCTTTAGCTTGCGCAAAGACCGGAAATAGAATGGCGGCCAAGATTGCGATGATGGCAATCACAACAAGAAGTTCAATGAGGGTAAAGGCTTTTCTCATGGGGTTGTATCCAACGGTTCTGCGCGAAAAGAGATAATGGCAATCTTATCGTGTTCAAAGCCTACGTCGGGCGCTCTATCGCCCAATCAGGCACGCCCTATTTTACTACATTCCGTGGTTTTTCGGACAGTGCAATTGCAACGCCAATGGGTATTTTGGCTAACCAAATATTGCGGAAAACTAGTTCGATTTGGAACGCATCTTTCAGTTCGTTTCGACGTCTAAATGGGGCTTCAATTGGATCGCTCAATTGTTAGCAAACGGTTAACAGATTTTGTGGGAAAACCGTAACTGGTAACTTCACCAGTGCAGCTGTTAGGTTGCATCTTTTTGAATGGAATGTTGGAATCGAAATGGGGCCTTCACCCAATTATTTCTCCCATTCGCTGAGCTCTATAAAACCGTCATTAAAGCCAACGGGCTTAGTTCAAAGCAAGCTGAATACCGCAAACGAGACGTGACAGATTAGAGTTTTTCGTCTGTTACAGGAAACGTTTATCTTGTTGATCAGGTTTTCGTGTGATTGTTCCCAGATCTTTTGGTAAACGCTCCTCTTTTGGTCTCAGTGTGCTCCCAAATAAGGAAGCCAATGTAAATCAATAGCCACTATTCAAGAAACGAATTAGAAGTAACAGGAAGGCGAACTATTAAATATGAGTTAAGGAAGTTTAGTAGAGAGAATTCCCTTGGTGTTGAAATGAAAAAGTGACGCAGCGAGAGCACTTAGAGTCGTGGCTGTGTGTCGCAAAAAATGCCAATGAAAGTTATGGGCGTGCTCATTCTATAGCATCGGATGCTCGACCACCTGTGGTTTAATACTTGCCCAAATACTTGGAGATCTAGACGTGAACCGTTGGTCGCACGGTCGAGTCGGCAGAGTAAATCTTCAGACCATATTTGACTTAGTCTATGAGCTTAATGCAGTGGTGCATGCCCCATTGCGATCGTGTAAAACGCGTCTGTAGGCAGTCCGTTTGAACTTTGATAGTGGAATCGTAGACCTCAATTGGAATGCGTTTAAGGCTAATCTTGCCGCTTCTCGCCGACTGAAGTTGGGAGTGATTTTAAGCGCAAACAAACCGACTTAGGGCTAAGGCTAAGTCGGTTTGACGGTGTGGTGGTTGAGAGTGAAGGGGGGTGCTTAATTCATCTGAACTGGAATTCGGATGGCATTTGCAGCTGTGGCCTTGGGTATCGAAACCCTTAGGCATCCATTCTGGAAAGTAGCGGAAAATCCTTTGGAGGCAACCGGAAAATCGATTGGAAAAGTTCGATGAAGGGAAGAGCACAAGTGATCGAGACTGTAGGCATCATTGAGTGTGCTTCCTGATTTCTTAGCTCGGATGGTTAGGAATTGACCAGTTAATTCGATGTGAACGTCCTGGCGATTCAGGCCCCGCAATTGGGCTGTAATTTGTAGCTCGGTGCTGCTCTCGGTAACTTCGACTTTAGGTGCGCTTTCGTCGCATGCACAACCAAAAACGTCAGCCATCATTTTGTCAAAGGGGTGGCAACTGTTGAGTCGCTCTGTTGGCCATTGTGTGATCATGTTTCCTCCGGTCAAGGCGTCCGTTGCCTCGTGTGGGTAAATGATACGTCCGCAATAATTGGTCAACAAGTCGAGAATTAATACGTCATAAGAATGAATGACAAGGAATCCAACGTCAATATGGATTGCTTTAACCGATTGTGCTTCTTTCGATATCCGTGACTTCCCGAACAAAACAGATGACTAGGCGTTCGCTATTCGAGTGAAGTACGGACAGTGAAGCCCTAATTAGGGACTCTGTTCCATCCTTTTTAAGTGCTGGCGTATCAACGTGATCACCCATAAGATGCCTTTTGGGGTCGCCTAAGTAACTTTGCACATGAGTGTCATGGACTTCGCGATAACTTTCTGGCACCAAAAAGCGATGATCACGGCCGATAAGCTCTTGGGTTGAATACCCAAAAATTTCGGCAACCGCCTGGTTCGCAAATTCAATCAATCCAGCCTCTGAAACGACGAGGATCGCTTCGGGTGCTTCTTCGATGATTTCTCGGTATGTGAGAACGTTTCCATCGGGAATATCGATTTGAATCTCGTGGACGAGCGAGGCGTTGGCATCCTGAAGGTGCTTGACTTCTAGATCGCGTTGAGCGCGCATCATTAAGGCGACGAGCTCCGTTCGGTTATACGGGCCAAATTTGATGCGAACTCGTCCCCAATAGGTGCCAACTGTCGCTTCACTGATGCCAAGACGTTCTGCGATCGCGAGATCGGTAAGTCCCTCGGCGGCGAGATCCAGCAGTTGGTGCTCGCGAGGGGAAAGGTTCGGAACCGGTCGCTCAGGTTGCATTTCTTTGGCCAAGCCAAAAGTATCTGACTTGATGTCAGATTAACGCATCAGCGTCAGAGATTCCTGTCCCGATTTCCACTGATTTGCAACCTAATCAAGTCGGAAGGGTGTGGACCCTAAGAAATTGCTCGCAACGCACAAGTGACCAGTGTTCCAGTCGGAGTAGACAGAGCAGAGAGTGAGGCTCGCACCAAGAACTCGGTACCGTCTTTGTGAAGGGCAGGAGTTTCCAAGTGGCTACCCATTTCACGCCGCATGGGGTCTCGAATGTAATCCTCTCGATGTAAGGTGTGCTGCTCGCGATACCTTTGAGGGATCAACTGAGTGATTTCAACTCCTTGGAGTTCCTCCCTTTCGTAACCAAATAGTTCGAGAGCGGCCAAATTAGCGTGCTCAATCGTGCCATTTTGTTTGACGAGGAGCATCGCATCGGGAGCGTTTTCTAAAAGCTCACGGTAGATCGAAGCTGAGCCTGAAGCTACTCGAACCTGCAACTCTCTTACCAACTGCTCGTTCTCTTTTCTTAGAGCTTCAACGGCAGCCTCTCGCTCGCTTCGCATCATGATTGCGACGAGCTCCGTGCGACTAAATGGACCGAATTTAATGCGTACCCTCCCCCAATAGGTTCCAACCGTTGCTTCACTGATGCCAAGTCTTAGGGCAATAGCGGAATCAGTCAAACCTTCTGATGCGAAGTTAATGAGTTGTTGCTCCCGGGGGGACAGTTTGGGATCGTTCCTTGCTTCGTGCATCGCGAGTGTATGATACGATATCTGCTAGATGTCTAGGAACTAATCAAGGAAATGTTGAAATAATCACATCCAATTGTTCGTCCAAGATATGTTAAGTATTGACAGGAACTACTTATGAAGGGACTCAGTAAGCCTGATCAAGATGTTTTGCAATTGTTGATTCAAGGCATAAGCGATCGTGAGGTCTGCCGGCAGTTGAAGATTAGCGAATCGGCACTTCATCGGTAAGTCAAACGAATCCAGCTTCGAGCGCAAGTTGAATCCGACGATGCTGGCAGACACTATGAAAGAGCCCTGAAACTAAGAGCAGAGGGGCAGAATCTGGCGTTGAAATCCCGCTTAAATGCGTTGATGGAGATCTTGCCTCAAGCGGTGTTGATCATTGATGGTCGAAGTGGGCAAATCAAGGAATCCAATCTCAAAGCATGTGAGATGTTTGGATACTCCAGCTACGAAATGGCGAATCTCACGGTCGAAGACCTTGTTCCAGCAGACCTCAAGAAAAACCATCCTGCTTTTCGACTTGCCTTCATGATGAATACAAGGAAACGGCAAATGGGTTACCATCCTCCAATTAGGGGCCTTTGTAAAGATGGCACTCAGTTAGACATGGATATCGCTTTGACCGCGACCGAAGCAGATGACGACGTTATGGTCATTTGCGGTGAACGCCAACCCGCGAAATCAGGTGTCATAGAAAAATTCGAAGCAAGTAGAAAATAAGGCGTTTGCTTGTCCCTGCTTCTCATGACACCCTTCGACTGACTTTGAATTGGCGACTAGTCGCAAGGGCCTAGAGCGCTCACACTTAGTCTGTACCTGCTGTCAATGATCGCCAGCAAGGAGCAGATATGAAGATTCTGGTTGGAGTAGACACTGCGCGGCATTACCAAGCCGTCATAAACTTAGCGGCAAGAATGAAGTTCCTGGAACCTCATTAAATCCTAGCGAACAGTGTTGAGGTTAAAGTTCCGATTGCTGCCTATGGTAGCGCAGCCGAGGCCGCCTACAGAGCGGAATATGTTCAGCTTGCAAACGTCGCCGCCGAGAATGCCATTGATGAAGCTAAAGGCTTTGCCAGCGCTCATGGTTACGATGCGGAATCACTTTTATTAGCAGGCAGTCCCGCGGTGGCTCTTGCGCAGTACGCCGACGAAGTTCATGCCGACGTTGTCGCGGTCCATTCCGACCGTAAAGGAAGGCTCGGTTCCTTCTTTTTGGGAAGTGTAAGTCGAGGACTCGCCATATCTGCCCATCAGAGCATTCTCATTTCAAAAGGGGAAATTGCCGAACGGGGAAGCATTAAGGCGATCTTTGCAACTGACCATTCTGGTTACGCGAACCAGGCACTCGATAAGCTCATCGCAATGAAGCCTTAAGGGCTGACGAAGATTGATGTTGTCTCGGTACTTCACATGGGGAGTCATATCCCCATTGACCAGCCAGATCCCATGTATGCAGCAGTGGCAGTAGAAGATTCACTCTGGACTGAAGCGAAGTATAAAACCGAGGAGACAGCGAGCAAGCTTCGGGAGGCAGGTTACTCGAGCGCCGGCAAGCTGATGAACGGCCACGTTAACGAGATTCTCTCACAAGCCATGTCTGAATCGGAAGCTGACGTCCTCATCATGGGTGCTCAAGGTCATGGGGTAATACATCGGTTAATGCTAGGTAGCACTTCGCTCCATCAAGTTGTTGCCGAACCCTACTCGGTTTTCCTGCTGCGGCCCTAATCTCATCGATCCTTAACATCCAAGCGCTCCCAGTCTTAGCTAAACTCAGACTGGGAGCGATTATATGTCCATTACTCGTCGAGATCTCTTTCAAGCCGGTGCCGCCGTCGTTGCGTCACCCCTTCTCATATCACTTGAATCGTTGACGACTGGGCGAAATAGCTTTCGGTTCGTTCACTTCTCCGATTTGCATATCCAGCCTGAATTGGGCGCGAAGGACGGCGTCTCGCAGGCAGTCAAGAAGCTGATGGAGCTTCATCCTCGGCCAGATTTTGTCCTGACGGGCGGCGATCATGTCATGGACCTTCTTAAGGTAACTCATCGGCGCGCCGACGAAGAATTTAACGCCCTGACCGAAGCGCTCAAGCCACTTGAGCTACCCATTCACGGAGTGATCGGCAATCACGACGTTTTCGGGTGGGGAAGTAGCGACATTCAAAAGTCAGATGCCGCCTACGGAAAGAAAATGGTCGAAGAACGATTCCTTGGGCAACCCGCCTATCGATCTTTTGACTTTGGAAATTGGCACTTTACGCTTTTAGATGGCGTTCAGCCAGAACCAAAGATTGGCTGGCGAGGCGCGATTGATGACGAACAGCTGTCGTGGCTTGCTTCAGACTTGGAAAGGGCAGGAGACAAAAACAAGATCTTGCTATCCCACTTCCCAGTGATGACCTTGTTTACTCAATACACCGACGGCACAACTGTCGCCCCAGCAGACACTCTTGTACTAGCCAACGGCAAAGAAGTCCAACAGCTTTGCCACAAATACAAGGTGAAGGCCGTTCTCCAGGGCCACACCCATGTTGTCGAGGACTGCAGTTACCTAGAAACGAGATACATAACTGGAGGAGCTGTGTGCGGAGATTGGTGGAAGGGCTGGCGATTGGGTGTTCATCCAGAAGGTTTTATGGTTTATGACGTCACCGCCCACGATCTAAAGGCAACTTACGTGTCCTACGGCTGGAATGCAAAAGAGCACCCGCTGTAGTGGCTTGATTTAAGGTTGATTTTCGGCTGACTTGGTATGATCGTGATGTGCTTCTGAGCCTATTTCTAGCCGCTATGACAGCCGCTTCGCACTCCATCACTGTCGATGATTTTGGGGCCAAACCCAATTCCATTGCCGACTCGACTGCTGGTGTTGCCAAAGCAATCGCAGCCGCCAAACCAGGTACCACCATTGAATTCAGCCAAGGTGAGTATCACTTCTACCGAGAAAATGGAATCGAGCGCGATCTGTTTCTATCAAACTCAGATGTCGCGAATCCTCGCAAAATAGCGATCTTGCTGGAAGGCCGTAAGGATCTCCATCTCAAGGGGCACGGAACGCGACTTATTTTCCATGATCGGATCATGCCGGTCGCGATCTTGAACAGTGAGAAGATCTCCCTTGATGGGTTCACGATCGATTGGGAGCGTCCGTTGATGTCTCAGGGCACGGTTGTCCAATCTGGCCCCAATGGGTTTTCCCTCGACATCGATAAACGGAAATATCCGTTCACCATCGAATCGGGTCATCTGGTCTTCACAGATACGACCTGGAAGCGTCGCGTTTGGGCCTTCATGGAGTTCGATCATGAAACACGAGGTGTTGCCTATGGAACGGGTGACAGCGGGTTTACGAATGGCGATTGGTCGAATGCCTCCGTCACCGAACCACAGCCAGGAATTGTACATTTCGACTACAAGTGCACTCGTTTTCCAAGAGTGGGCAATATCCTTGTAGCTCGGCATGGGGTGCGAGACCACGCAGGAACATTCATTGCTGACTCGAAGAATGTCGAAATCTCAAATGTCTTCTATCGGCACACCTCGGGCCTTGGCGTCCTGTGTCAGTACACCGAGAACCTGTCGTTCAATCACGTAGACGTTGCCCCCGAGCCAATGACGGATCGTGTGTTTGCCGGCCACGATGACGGTTTTCATTTCTCAAATTGCAAAGGCCACATTACGGTCGAGAATTGCCACTTTGAAGGGCTCATGGATGACCCGATCAATATTCACGGCACCTCCGTTCAAGTGGTTGAAAAACTAGGTCCAACCAAGTTGAAATGCCGATTCATGCATGGCCAAAGTGTCGGATTGCGGTTCGGCGATTCGGGCGATACCGTGTCCTACCTTGACCACGAATCGATGCTTTCGCGAGGGAAAGGCAAGATTGTCGGCGTCAAACACCTAACGCCCGAAGATTTCACGGTCGAATTGGCGGAACCGGTACCGGGAAGTTTAAATGTGGGTGATGCACTTGAGAACTTAACTTGGACGCCTTCCGCGACCATCCGCCATTCCGAATTTGGTTGCGTGCGAGCCCGTGGGCTCCTCGTTTCGACTCCGAGAAAAGTTGTCGTCGAAGACTGCATCTTCCGATCAAGCGGTGCCGCTATATTAATCTCCGGTGATGCAAATGGCTGGTTTGAATCCGGAGCCGTCAACGATATCACCATTCGGCGTAATCGGTTTGAGAACTGCAATTCAAGTAACTACCAGTTTGGTGATGCAGTGATCAGCATCCACCCTGAGATTCCCAAGTTAGGTACGAGCCCATTTCATCATGGAATTACGATTGAAGGGAACACTTTCAATGCCTTCGATGCGCCGATATTGTGGGCGTTATCGGTGGGCAATCTGAAATTCTTAGGGAACACCGTCCATCAGTCCAATACCTATAAGGCGTTTCACCCCAAGGCTCCTGGGATGACTCTGATTGGATGCGAAGACGTACAAGTGCATGACAACAAAATCGATCCTAAGTTCCTCGGTAACACCGTCAAAATTGAAGGCGGAAATCTGAAGTCGATCGACATCAAAGGTTGGAAGTAGGTTCGGCTTCGATCAATGACCTAGTGTCTAACCCACTCGATCGGCAACATCGTCAAGGGCTGAACGTTGAACTTAAGCGATCGATTCTTCGGACCGAACTTGTAAGGATAGACTCCGCTGATCCAATCAGTGCCAGCTGCTCGACCGACCAGATGAAGAACCCCATCCGCGGTGCCCCATCGGATCTGGCTCATGCCGGGGACGATGGCTGTTCCGTTGGATAAGAGTTGAATGTCTTTGAAACGGGGAGCCGGCTTCTCGGTTTTCTTTCCGATCCAGTGGCCGATGAGTTTCTTGTCCCTTGTGGTCGGCATTTGGATATCTCTCGCCAATTTCTTGACGTACCAAGTGAATCCACCGATGATTCCAATGACAAGGATTGCAGATACCAATCGGCCCATATGCTAGTTCGGACGAACGAGAAGGTCAATCTGGACCTTTCGGGTTAGGGTTGCGGTGATTCTTTCGAGGGAGCAGTAACCCAAAGATTCTCTCCGATGACGACAGGAATGGTTCCTTCTAACAGGACATGAATCGGAATTTCAGATTTGCCAGCGAGCGGCTCGATCCGTTGAACGAGCAAAGGAGTTGTTGATCCAGGTTGTTCGCTTAGTTCAACTGCGACGAGCAGGGATGGGATTTCAAAATCGGGACCGGTAGAGTCATTTCCTCGATCATTCTCCTCGGCTCGAGGTTTGAGAGGCAAACCATCCAGTTCCTTGCACAGCAGGTAGATCGATCGATTGTTTGAGAACGATGGCTTGTCATACCAATGATCACTTACAGTCGTTGACACTTGAATCCTTGAAAGCGGAGAGAGCTTGCCTTCTACCCAACGAGTAAATGTCTCAGTCCCGTCAATAGTATTGAAGTCAACGAAGTAAAGCGCATAGGAAACATGAGATGGGAAGAGCACCCAGTGTCTTGAACCAGGGCCTCCATACCGAAATCCCGAATTTGGCTGCTTCAAAACCGCCCGAAACAGATTGAGTCTTTGTTGAGCAAGGCTCATGGCCGTCTGATCGGAGGAGTGGAGTCCAAGCTTTGTTCTTATTGGATTCGGGACTCGTTCTCGTGTCATCGACTTAGGCACGATGGCCCAGCTTTTGACGGCAAAGGTTACGCGGTGAGTTGAGGCATCGATCTGATAGGGGTAACTCCGGTTCGCCCAGTAGTCGGTCGCAATGTACTTCACGTGGATCTCACCAGCTTGCGACCCCCACCAAAACCGACCACGTCCCTGACTTGTTCCGGTTCCATCGGCAAAGAAGTAGACCTTTTGATCCGGTCTGTTGTTGGAGTAGTAATTGTAGAAATGACCATCCCAAGCGCCGACCAAATTAGGGTCGTGTTCCGATGGCAATGAAGCGAACCGGCCGAAGTCAGGAAGGAAGAAAAGGAAGACGAATGCGATCACGCAAAGGCTGACCAGAGTCCAGACGATTACGCGCACGAGTTTCATGGCTTCCTACTGTTTGAGCTTGCTCCAGACCTTTAAGTTCATTTCTTGCATCCGATCAAGTTTTGAAGCCAGGGGAGGCAAGTTGCTCTCAGGACGATCAAGGTAGAAATACACGGTTGCTGAGACATCGTCTCGACGATAGAAGTTCGTCCCTCCATTTGGGTGCTTGGGATCGGAGAAAGCAGGCAAGTTCTTTTCGTCAAAGAGTCGGTAGAACGTCGGCTCATGAAAACGGATGTTGAGCACATCCTCGTCATGGGCATCAAGCACTCCCACCGGTTGAACTTCAACTCCCTTAGCAAGCATTTCACGGACATGCTCACTTGACGTGTTGCCTATCTGCTGGAGCGTAACGCGGCAATCCTTGTGGAAGTACACCGGATCGTCTAGGTGGTATCGGTAAAAGCTGTAGAGGTCGTGTTCAGAATCAGAGACCAGCGATCCAAAGTACTTTGCGTGGTAAACGCCTTGGCCCCAACCGGATCCGATGTAATCCTCGGTTCCCGTGCCGATCAAAGTCGGATGCTGTTTGTCTCCATCAAGGAAGACCTTAACTTCACCCTCTCCGAACCAAGTCCCCATATATTCTGGACTTCCAATCACTCCGACATGAGTCCCCAAGTACCGACCCCTGCCAACGATGTGGGGCAAAATCTGGAAGTCCACGCCGAGCTTGGTATGTGCGTCTCGATGCCAAGCGGCATGGAAATATAGTGCATCGCTGGGGAGCGATTTTACGACGCTTAGGTTGATGTCGTACCAGATCAGCACATAGGTATCCGATTCGTTGACGATCTGGATTTTGGCCCCGTGCCGGTAGGGCATCGGGATCGTAAAGTTGAATGACCTACCTTCGGGGTTGGAGAAAAGTGCGCTTTCAAAAGGTTTGACAACGCCCAAGCCCGCTCCAAAAAAGTCTCCGATGGGACAATCAACCGCTGGCTTAGTTGCTCCATCCCAGAACATCTCTAGCTTGACGGACCGACACTGCTCATGGCTACGCGGGATCGTTCCGCTTAGCCACATCCGGTGAATGATTCCGGCTCCCTTAAGGTCAGCTAGGACAAGAGTTGCTCCAGGCTTCACCGAGATGAATGCGTTTCCTTTGGCACCATGATTGGTTTTCCCGCCTCCTCCTTTCTCCCCAGTTGGATTTTCAGGACTGACCCATCGGGTTTGAACATCGGCCATGCGATATAGCGAATCTCCATGCCCCGGTTCTTGAGCCGCAACCATCATTGAGGTTGCCATAAGGGCGAGAATCAAGAGCAGCGTTGCTAGAGGAAACGTCATTACGCACATTATAGGTCTCGCCCACTGTCGGACTGTACGGATGGTTCATTGGCCCCCATAATAGTGGCTATGCCGCTGGTGTCATCACTCCTTCTCGCACATCTGCTTACTGCCGGTCCGGGGTTAGACGCGAACGATTGGCTCGCCACCGTGCGAAGCGCTGAGATTAGAACCAGCAGCGGCCATGGTGAGCAAGTATCGAAGAAAATCCACATCTCATTCGTGCCATTTGCAGCCTCGTTTGACGGCACGAAGCTTCAGTCGGAGCTTCTTTCGGGATGGAATATATTGACGAGCATCACGGCGAAGACTGCCGGATCAAGGGACTTCACAACTCGATTTGAATGTTCGACCGACCAGTCGAGACCAGCCTCGGTTTCGATGGGATTCCGATTTGATGATTGGTCGAAAGACAACTACGTTTTTATCCCGGGAGCCGCATATAACGGCAATCGGTTCCGATGCCTGCCAGTGGAATACGCTCCGGTTTTTCCTCCCGAGGATCGCCGCCCCGACGTGCCGCTCACCATCACGGACATGCCAAGGCTGAACCTCAATCAGGGAACTTCTCAGATCGAGTTGCTCAGCAGCTCCACCACATGTCCCGCTGTTGGCATCTACATGCCCAAGCGAAAGAAGGCCATTCTGTTCCTGTTCCCAGATCGCTCAGGCTTGGGGCAGACAGGAATAACAATTCAGGAGTCGTTTGACCGAAAGGAAGCGGTTCTCGTTCTCTCGGCACCGGGAATTCGGCGACTTCAATACAGTGGAATGCACTTGAACCCAAGTTCGGACAAGGGCGCGATGTTTCTGGCAGGCGAGAAGGTCGAGATGAAGTGCCGTGTCTACGAGTTCGAAGCTAAGGGACCAACCGATCTGCTTGAAACCTTTATGCGCCATCGCAAGGAGATGGTAGAGAACAACCATCAGCGACAGACTACGCCGTACAGCGTCGCACTAAAAGACGAGATTGACCTTCAAAACGACCTCCGTTGGTTTGAACTAGGTGGCTACTTTAAGAACGGAAATGGCGACAGTCCATTCGGCCATATTCAGCTTGGTTGGGTCGGTGGGCTCATGTCAACTTATCCTATTCTGAAGCAGGGAAGTGAACCTGGCCGCTCTCGTGCGCTCACGAGTATCAACACAACCCTCATGCGATTGGCCGCTCCATCTGGCTTCCTGTATGGCATGTACAAAAACGGAACGTTGTATGGCGACAACTTCGATGACAACCTAAAGAAGCCCGAAATCGCGATGGTGCGAAAGAACGGCGATGGACTTTACTATTTATTGAAGCAGATGGCGATCTTGCCAAAGGGAGATGTGCGCCCAGAATGGACGGTCTCTGCCCGGAAGTGGGCCGATGCGTTTGTCGTCATGTGGAATCGATACCACCAGTTCGGTCAGTTGGTCAACGTGAAAACGGGAGACATTTCGGTTGGCGGATCAACCGCGGGCGCGATTGTACCGGCCGCATTGACCTTGGCCAGCAAAACACTGTGCGATCCGAAGTATTTAAAGGTCGCCGAAGAATCCGTCCGGATGATGTGCCGAAGAGATCTCGATAAGGGCTACACCACCGGTGGCCCAGGTGAGATTCTTCAATGCCCCGACAGTGAATCAGCGTTTGGACTTCTCGAGTCCTTAACCGTTCTGTATCAAGCAACTGGAAAACGCGAGTGGCTCACGGAGGCCAGGAAAGCGGCTGCGCTCTGCTCTTCATGGGTGATGGCGTATGACTTTCCTTTTCCCAAGCGTAGTGAGCTAGGCAGAGTCGATGCTCGAAGCACCGGCGCGGTTTGGGCAAGTATTCAAAACAAGCATGCTGCGCCAGGTATCTGTTCGGCGTCGGGTGACTGCCTGCTCACCCTCTATCGAGCAACTGGCGACCCGATCTACCTGGACTTGCTTCAAGACATCGCCCACAACATTCTTGAGTTCATGTCACGAAAAGACCGACCGATCGGTACCAATCGAGACGGTTACGTGAATGAACGAGTCAATACGAGCGACTGGGAAGGTTCTGGCGGAGTAGGAGCGGTCGGCGATAGCTCCGTTTCATGGTGTGAAGTCGCCATCATGCTAACTTGCACCGATTTGCCGGGTATTTATGTGGATGTTTCGCGGCACCGCATTTGGAATTTCGATCACATTGTCGCGGATTGGGTTGGCCCCAAGGAAGTGCAATTAACCAACACGACGCGTTTGAAGGCGAGAGTGAGAACCGTTTTTGAAGGGAAGGGAATAACCGGGTTTTCAGTCGACCTCGACCTCGAACCCGGCGCTTCCCGAAGTATTCAACTTCCCGAGAAATAAACGTTACGCAGCGACAAAGGCATCTGCGAAGATGTCTTTGAGGCTGGCTCCGGCAAGAAAGCATTTGCGCTGCCCGGCCTTCACCAAGTTGGGATGCCCGCAAAGATAGACTTTGTATCCATCTAGTTTTGCGTGCTCTTTAAGCGCTCCATCGAGAGGTGATCCGACTCGGTCATTTTCGAGCACTTCGGAATCTGCATACGTGTGGAACTGAAAGTTCGGATGCTGATCGGTGAGTTTCTTGAGCTCTAATTGGAAGTAAAGCCGGGAAGACGTTGCCGCTCCAAAGTGCAAGGAAATCGGACCCTCGTGCCCCTTTCTTAAAGCATCGGTGACGATTCCGTAGAGGGGGGCAAGACCCGTTCCTGAACCTATCAATAGGATGGGCTCTTGCTGGTCTGTCGTGCGGTAGCAGCACTTTCCAAATGGCCCTTCGATTTCGAACGCGTTGCCAACCGTCGCGCTTTTAAGTGATTCACTCATGGCTCCGCCCGGGATGTATCGGATATGGAGCTGAACAAACTCAGGTTCCATCCACGCGGGCGCGGCCAAGCTGTATGGCCGGGAAACGCCGTCCGACGAATGTAAGCGAATGAACCGTCCTGGTGAGCCCTGCCATCCGTCTACCTTCAGACTCGCGATAATCACGTCATCGGTAA
The DNA here is from genome assembly GCA_903899015.1 of uncultured Armatimonadota bacterium. GTDB lineage: Bacteria > Armatimonadota > Fimbriimonadia > Fimbriimonadales > Fimbriimonadaceae > Fimbriimonas. The sequence continues at coordinate 27,453 of CAIUHP010000016.1, forward strand.
CCCATTGCTTGTCAACGAGCTTTGCCGCGAAGCGAGGGAACACTTCATTATCGAGCCGCTCTGCGGATTGAATATCGGAAGCCTTGGCTTGACAGCTAAGGAAGATTCCACGCTCAATCAGCGTGTCGTCGAGACCGTTTTGGGCTGCTCTCGGTACGGAGTCGCCACTTCTAAGCAAGCAGGCCTGACACGCTCCCGCTTGGCAACCATTCGAGATTTCATGGCCGCCTCTTAGCAAAGCACTGAGGACGGTTTCTCCGTCCTCAGCTTCGATCGTTCTTCCTTCAAAGGTGAACGACGTCATTTATATTCGGCCAAGCACCGATTCGCGAGTCGTTTCAGCAACCGCGGCAACTTCGGTGATGAGTTCCGCTGGTACGCCCATTTCAGCCAAAGTGGCGCCCAAATCTTCTACGACTGCGTCGAAGTGGCTGTCATCCAATCCTTCAGCGACGAGGTGAACGTGGCCGGTCTTCATGTCGAGGGCAGAGTAATTGTTCGGACCGCCAAAGGCCATGGTTAAAAATGACTTCTGCTTTGCCGCTTGCTGTTCCATGTCGACGCCTTCAAAGAATCGCGAAATGCGATCATCGCCCAAAACGCGTCGGTAAAACTTGTCGACGGCCGCGTCGACGGCGGCTGAGCCGCCTAACTTTTCGTAAAGAGTAGACATATATGTTCAATCCTGACCAAGAATTCCCTCAGTCCTCTCTAGATTAGTCAGTGATTTCAGGGGCGTCTATGACGGATATCATACGGTTTTGCCCCCTCGCGACTTTGCCATTCACACTCGATTTAGCCCATTCATGTGGTAATATCCTTGATCGTTTGCTCCGGTCGTCTAGCGGTTTAGGACATCGCCCTCTCACGGCGAAGATCGCGGGTTCGAATCCCGTTCGGAGTACCAGCCCTTTTGAACTTGGGTTTGTCGTCAGTCCGGATTGGGACGATCAAGACCGCGACTTTGCGGCCATGTGGCAGAATCAGAAGAAATGGGTCGTGTCCCGTACGCTAACCGAGGCGGGGCCAAATGTGACTCTCATCAAAGACAACTTGCGGTCGGCGATTGAAGAGTTGAAAGACCAACTGGACGGTGAAATTGACGTTGCCGGACCCCAATTGGCGGGAAGCTTAACGAATCTTGGGCTCATTGACGAGTATCACATCTACCTCCACCCCATCGTGCTCGGCAATGGACAGCCCTTTTTCGTAAGTCCTCAACCAAAGCTTCGGCTCGTCGATAGTGAACGAATCGGTGAGGATGTCATTCGGTTGGTCTACGTTCCAGCGTGAGTGCGACGGTAGGCAGTACGCAAATCTCTACTTCTAGAGTCTCTAACGCAATTTTGACATTAGCTAAGAATATACACATGGCATTCCACCTGTAGTGAACTTGCCTTTAGTTGCCTGGTCGGCTTAAACTAATGAATGTGGCAAAGATACACGTTCGCTTCGGAGTTGGGGTTGGGATTCTTGCGTTTGCTTTGACGGGTTGCAAGTCCGGTCCAGAGTTGCATGTGAGCGTGGCAGCGCCAGCAGTCCTGCCGGTCGGGTGGTCTACGGCTCAAACATCAGATGGCTCGGTTTCCGTTGGTGTTCCGGGAGGATGGCGCGTTGGGGTCGACACCGGGGCAAATAGTCTTGCGGATATGACTTCTGATTTGGGGTCGCCCAACAATGGAACCCAGGGCGGAGACAACTCTGCCTTCGGTCAAGAAATGCAGAAAATGGCTGCAGACATGGACGCCAAGAACAAGCAAGAAGAAGCGGACGGACTTGCCGCTCTTACCAAAAAGGGCGTTGTTTTGAATGTGATCAACGGGTCGAAGCCGATCCCAGGCGAGAAGCGGACTCGATTCTATGTCAAAGTCAAGCATCAGGGGGGATCGCTTTCACGGGACGACGCCATAAACATTGAGCGCGAGCACTATGCTTTCAAGCCGAAAATGTTCGAAGTTACGTTGCCGATCGGGAAAGCCGTTAAATGCATAGCCGACAATGAGATGCGGGACGGAGGTTCACTGCATCAAATCAGCTACGTAATCGTCGACGGAGGAGATATTTACTCCCTAAGATTTGTTACCGAAGAGGGAGTAGAAACGATCAACTCCATCGCCGATCAGGTAGCCAATTCCTTGAGGATCAAACCGACCAAATAGAGAGTTTTTCGGAACACTCGCCGAACCATTAGCTCCGTATAATGGGGTGACGAAACGCCATGAATTTCCTACTCACCTCCTCTGGAATCAGTAATCCGAGTATTCAGGATGCTCTCGTTGATCTTCTAGGCAAACCGATTTCTGAGGCGAATGCACTATGTATTCCCACCGCCATTTATCCCTTTTCTGTCGGACCCGTAATGGCTTACAAGTTCATCGCAGGGCTCACCAACTCTCCGATGTGCGGCTTAGGTTGGAAGTCGTTGGGCGTTTTAGAACTTACGGCCTTGCCCAGTATTGACGAAGAGGTTTGGACGAAGGTCGTACAAGAAGCAGATGCTTTCCTGGTCTTCGGCGGTGATGTTCTGTTTCTCAGGCATTGGATGCATCAATCCGGACTGGCGAAGCTCTTTGCGTCCTTGCGCCCAGAGATGCTTTACGTTGGCATCAGTGCTGGAAGTATGGTGGTGACCTCCCAAATTGGCGAGACTTACACTCACAGCAAACCACCGAGCGACGCCGACATCACTTCGGAAAGCATCGTTCTTCAAACTCCCGAAGGAGAAAACCTAGACGTGACGCTTGCCGTTGCACCTGGTTTGGGATTGGTTGATTTTGCTTTGATTCCCCACGTTGATCACGAGAGGTTCCCCGAGAATTCCCTTGAGAACGTGAAGAAGTGGTGCCCCAAGGTGCCTGCATCCATGTATGCCATCGACGACCAAACCGCGATCAAGGTAACTGGCGGCGTTGTCGAGGTCGTTTCCGAAGGGAAGTGGACACTTCTTCCTCACTAAGATCAGCGAAAAACTCTCTTTAATCGCATCCAAATTCAGGAATGTTGAGCGCCTTCGCTATACTGGCGAACATGAAACGGTTGATGGGGTGGTTCTTTGCCTTGGGCTTGGTAGCAACGACTTTTGCTCAGTCTCGAGCTCAAGATGTGATCTATCTAAAAAAGGGGGGCATTGCCTACACGATGGACATTTTCATGCCCGCCAAGCCAAATGGGGCGGGCGTGATCTATATGGTCAGCGGAGGTTATTTCTCAGACCATTAAAGGATCGATCCTGATGTGGCCAAGCTCTTCACCGATCAAGGTCTCACCGTTTTCGAAGTCGTTCATGGATCTCAGCCGAAGTACACCATTTCTGACATTCTGCCGCAGGTTCGTCATGCAGTCCGATTTGTACATTCGGTAGCTAGCCAATATCGCGTCGATCCAAATCGCTTAGGGATTGTCGGAATCAGTTCTGGCGGCCATTTGACGTTAATGCTCGCCGGGACCGGGGATGCCGGTGATCCGAACGCGAAGGATCTGGTGGAAAGGGAGAGTAGTGTTTTGAAGGCTGCCGTCGCCATCGCGCCTCCGACTGATTTTCTCAACTGGGACAAGCCTCATCGGAGCCTGGTGGAAGACAAGGTGCTCGCTTCACTGCTAACAGTTTATGAAATTACGCCTCAGATGCCTGCTGAGAAGGTGAACAGCATTCTGCTCGACCTTTCGCCGGTGCATACCGTTACAGATCATTTCCCGACAACACTTCTCGTGCATGGCGATTCTGACACGCTCGTTCCCAATCAGCAATCTAAGCTGTTGGATTTAGAACTGGAGAAGCACCACGTCAAGCACAAACTGGAGATCGTACCGGGTGGCGGCCACGACGGCAAGACATTCGCACCTGGGCTCCTTTCAGCCGTGAAATGGTTCCTCGCCAACTTATAGTTTCAATCTTGGAAGTTCTGTTTGCCCTTTCAGCATGTAATGAAGACACACATTAGGCTAGAAGCTCCAGACGAAGTGGCGACGATCAGTCGCATTGTGGGAGATGCTTTCGGAAACGATAAAACACCGGATCTCCTTCAAGCGTTACGCGATTCGAACGCTTGGTTAGGGCTCTCGTTTGTCGCCGAAGTTGGCGGTGAGTTGGTCGGCCACATTTCATTCACTCGTGGATGGCTGGATGCGCCAGATGAAATCGTTGAAGTTCTTATCCTTAGCCCCGTTTCGGTTTTGCCAAGTCACCAACGACAAGGAATAGGGACGCACCTTATCCTTACTGCGCTAGAAATGCTTGCTACGCGAGCCGAGCCACTCATCTTTCTGGAAGGGGATCCAAGATTCTATTCACGCCTCGGGTTTCTTCCAGGAAAGGAAGCGGACTTCATTCGACCCTCGGTACGTATCCCCGAACCTGCATTTCAATTTGTAAAATTGCCCAAGTACGAATCTTGGATGACGGGGCAGCTTGTCTATCCCGATGCATTTTGGGAAATGGATTGCGTCGGTTTGAGGGGCGAAAGACTGCGGAGATGGAACTAGGTAGCTCGGGTTAATGAAAATTCCAGTTCCTGTGACTTTTTCTGGAAATCATGTCGAATCCCAAAATCGCCATTCGACTTGAGTCTGTAAGCGGTGAAGTCGACCTTTTCGACCTCGGTCCAAGGAGTAAGAATCATGATGTTTTTGGCAAGTGTTCATATGCCCGACGATTACGTTCCTTCTGCAGAAGACGAAGCGATTGGACGAGAAATCCACGCGCTTAATGGAGAACTAGAAGCTGCGGGTGCCATGGTTTTCGCCTGCGGACTTCAGCCTGTCAACCTGGCAAAAATCGTTCAAGCCCAACCCGAAGGGAAGTACTTGATCACCGATGGGCCTTACCTCGAGACCAAAGAGCACATCGGAGGCTTCTTGATCTTCAAAGCCGAAAGTATGGATGAAGCGCTCGCATGGGCCCGCAAAGGAGCTACTGCGTGTAGAAGACCTGTCGAAGTTCGGGAGATTTTCTTCGACGAGGGATAGCACATCAAGTTAAATCAATTCGTCGATGCATTGAGCACCATCAATGCTCCCTCAAAGAAAGCCGCGAGGGGGAATGACCAGAACCTTTTAGGATTATCGGCAGAGTCCCTCGGTCGTTCCGCCTGGTACGGAACGATGGGGAGATCGTCCGATAGAATATTGCTATGACACAACAAGAAATAATTACTGGACGTTTAAAGAATGCTCGCAATTGGCTCGGCAGCGTCTTACCGAGAATCACGGACGAGATGCTTCCTACTGCTCCGACGGAGGGAATGCGCACCTTCGCGGGACAGCTTGTCGAGATAATTGAGGTTGAGGCCCAGCTGGTTCCGGTTCTAACCAGCGGGAAGACCTTATCCGACGAAGAGTTGGCGGCCCTTATTGGCGATGTGACCACTCTCGATGGTCTCAAACGAGCTCTGACCGAAGTACGAGAGGGGACGCTTGCCTACCTCCAAACACTGAGCGAAGCTGACCTTGCGGAGGAAATCATTGTGCCCCAATTTTACGGCGCATATTGGCCCAAGCCGGGTCCTAGGGGAGAGCACTTTCGAAATGTCGCCGAGCATGAGTTCTATCACGTCGGGCAGCTCATCAGCTACTGCTGGGCTCGCGGAGACGACCCGTACAAGTGGTAGCCCGCCCTTGATATAAAACGTAACTCAACATTTGAGTAGCAATTTGTTAGCCTTGGTTGCTACTCACTTGTTTCAGAAATGCCCGAATTTGCCGAGGCGAAGTCAGATGGTGAATCTCCTTGGATGTCTTGACTTCGGAGACATATTGGCGATATCTCGGTGTAAGGTTTCGATGGCACAAGGAGATCACACGATATCCAGCCATCGAGCTTCTCCAAATGGGGCTATTGGGGGGCCAACCCTCCGGAGTGATAAACATGCCCTTCACGAGCCGTTTGGTCACCCAAAGATAGTGGTTGATCAGTGGTAGATCAATGTAAATCAAAGTGTCTGCAGCCGCTAAGCGCTCCCAGATGGATATTGAGCAACCGTATCCGTCGATGATCCATTTCTCTTGACCGAGAACTTCGGCATGCTCTTTCAAATATTGGTCGTGAGGAAGGCTTCGACCATCTGGAAATTGCATGATGTCGATGGAATACAGGGGAAGTCCTGTCAATTCAGACAGCCTTCTTGCAAGCGTGGATTTGCCTGCGCCTGCGTTTCCAAATATCGCGACTTTATCCATCGTTCAGGAATCCTATCTGCCGTTTTACGCTGCTAAGGTCCAAATTGCAAGCTCGACTCAGTTATGAATGGGCCGTCGCATTATAATGTCGCCATGAGGCCCGGCAACGTTGCATTGGCGATCACGTCTACCTTGATGGTTGGTGCCGGATTTGGTGGGCAAGGGACGGCGGATAAAGAAACTATTTCCAAGCAAGCGGTTGCCATCCTTCAAGCCAACTGTATTCGCTGCCATGATTCCAGTAGGAAAACTGCAGGAATCGACCTTTCAACCCGGGCCCTCTCAATCTCGACTACTGCTCTCAATGATCGAGATCTCGCAAAGAGTCGGCTCATCCAGCAGGTTGCCAGTGGTCAAATGCCGCCAACCGGGCGTCTTTCAGATGCCAATATCGACATTCTACGGGAATGGATAAGTCACGGAGCCAGCTACCCAGTTGAAAAGTTGATTGCCATCAACCCGGCCATGATGCCGCTGTGGTCCTTTCAACCGGTTCAACCGCAGGTCATCCGTCAGACGCCGTTCGACAAACTTGCCCGAAACCCAATCGATCATTTTGTTTTTGAAAAATTAGCTTCGAGCGGTCTCCATCCGTCGCAACCGGCAGACAAGTTGACCCTACTTCGGCGAGTTACCGTGGACCTTACCGGACTCCCGCCCACGACTCAAGAGATTGATTCATTCGTCAAAGATCAGTCTCCAAAGGCATACGAAAAAGTCGTCGACCGCCTGCTTGCTTCTCCAGCCTATGGCGAGCGTTGGGCGCGACATTGGCTCGACGTCGTTCGTTATGGCGAAAGCGATGGGTACGAGCGGAATATTTTGAGGCCCAATGCGTGGCCCTATCGGGATTACGTCATTCGAGCTTTCAATCAGGATTTGCCATTTACGAGATTCATTACCGAGCAAATTGCGGGTGATACGATTGGAAAAGGCGATCCAAACGTCGAAGCAGCGACCGGATTCCTAGTTGCTGGCATCCACGATACGGTTGGAAATGCGACGGAAGAGGGAACACGTCAGCAAAGGATTAGTGACCTCGAAGACATTACGTCCACAACATGCGCTTCATTCTTGGCGATCACGGTGGGATGCGCCCGATGCCATGATCATAAATTCGATCCCATTCCACAAAGGGATTTCTATCGCTTGGCGAGTTCATTTGCGGGGGTTCACTTTGGAGAACGGACGATCGCCTCGGGGGATGTGCTCTCCCACACGCTTTTCGAGAAGGAAAAAATTGCCAGTCAAGCATTCGTAGCGATCAACTCACTCAATGAATTGGACGATTCGGCACGCCATCGAGTGATACCAACCCCTGCTATTCCCGGGAAAGCTCGCTCCGCTGTGAACGCACGTCGCAACGTCGACTCGTTTGCACCTGTTGTGGCGCGGTGGGTCCGGTTTAATGTGCTGGCAACACGGGACGGATCGGAGCCTTGCCTCGATGAATTACAAGTCTACGGCCCAGATAATCAGAAGGACCTTGCGCTCGCCTCAAACGGAGCAGTAGCCAGCGCTTCAAGTGTTTACCCAGGGAACGAGTTTCACAAGATCAATCACTTGAATGATGGTCGTCTGGGGAACGAATATAGCTGGATCAGTCAAACGCGAGGCACTGGTTGGGCACAGATTGACTTAGGGAAGACCCAAAGAATTAGCCGCGTCGTTTGGAGCCGAGACGGGGCCGAAATTGCTCGATTCGATGATCGACTCCCTACTGCCTATCGCATTGAGGTTTCCCTTGACGGGAAAACTTGGAAGACCGTATCGACGGAGGCGGGCAGGTCGGACCGAGCGGGTCGTGACTACGTTCATCCGGATGCCCTAATCAAAGTGATGAATCTAGCCGAAAGGTCTCGGCGAGTTGCGCTCCAAAAGGCGTTGCAAGATCTCACTCGAAAGAGAGAAGCTTTGGATGCGTTCGGTACGGCGTATGCGGGGCAGTTTACAAAACCCGATCCGACTTTCGTGTTGCGCAGAGGCGACGTTATGCAGCGAGGCGAAGAAGTTTCTCCCGGAGCCCTTTCGCAAATTTCGAGTTTGCCTTCTAACCTGTGCGACGCACCAGATGCTCCCGACACGATTCGCCGACAGGCTTTGGCTAGTTGGATTAGTAATGACAAGAATCCACTCACGGCCCGAGTAATTGTCAACCGAATTTGGCAGTATCACTTCGGCGTGGGGCTTGTTGGCACCCCCAGCGACTTTGGAAGAAACGGTGAAAAACCGTCCCATCCGGAACTACTCGACTGGCTGGCAAACGATTTTATGACTCACGGCTGGCGCATTAAGCGACTGCAAAAAATGATTGTGCTCTCCTATACCTTCTGCCAGTCTGGGGCCGCCGATTCAAATGGGTTGAAACTGGACGCAGGGAACCGGTTACTTTGGCGCATGCCTCTCCATCGCATGGAAGCCGAGTCGATACGTGACGCAATTCTGGCGACCAGTGGGAAATTGGATCGGCGCATGGGCGGGCCAGGGTTCCGACTGTTTAAGTACAGCGAAGTCAACGTAGCGATTTACGACCCACTTGATCAATATGGCCCCGACACTTGGAGGCGAAGTATCTATCGGGTCTCGGCACGATCGATTCGCGACGATCTGTTGGAGAACTTCGACTGTCCCGAAAATGCACAGCGAGCGCCAAAACGTGAAATGACAACGACCGCTCTGCAAGCGTTGAGCCTTCTGAACGGGAAATTCCTTGTAGATCAAGCTCACTACTTCGCGAATCGAGTCAGGTCAGAAGCAGGGCCAAAATTGGAAGCTCAAACGGCTCGGGCTTTTCAGCTTGCTTTTGGAAGAGTGCCCCGTCCAGCAGAAGTGAAAACAGCCACGAACGTTGCTAGGAAGTTAGGTATGCCAAGTTTTTGTCGCGCACTGATGAATGCCAATGAGTTCCTTTACTACTAAACCACCCCATGTCGACCTTAACCCGTTGACTCACGACGACTTTTTAAGTCGGCGTCAGTTCTTAAGCCAAATGGGAACCGGGCTGGGTGGCATCGCCCTGGCATGCCTGCTGGCAGAGGAGGCTTCAGCATCCATGCAGTCCGAATGGGCACCCAGGCAACTTCAATACCCAGCCAAAGCAAAGCGAATTATTCAAATCTTCTGTCCCGGCGCAGTAAGCCAACTAGACACTTTTGACTACAAGCCGGAACTCATCTTGCGCCATGGACAAGCAATGCCGGGACAAGAAAAATTGGTTACGTTTCAAGGCGGCAACGGCGCCTTGATGAAGAGTCCTTGGGGATGGAAGCAGCATGGACAGAGTGGGAAGTGGGTTTCAGACTTATTGCCGCACCTTGCCGGATGCGTGGACGACATGGCGTTCATTCATTCGCTGACCGCCAAGAGCAATACTCATGGCCCTGCTATGCTGCAGATGAATACCGGGTTCATCTTAGAAGGGTTTCCTAGCATGGGTGCCTGGACGACTTACGCGCTCGGCACGCTCAACAAGGACCTTCCTGCATTTGTCGCGATTCCCGATCCGCGCGGAATGCCACCCAACGGTCCCGCAAATTGGAGCGCAGGATTTCTGCCCGCCACCTTTCAAGGCACGCCGTTTAGCAACGATCAACCCATCGCTAATTTGAAGTCACCTGCGGGAACGGATTCCAAGAGCGAGCGTGAACTTCGCCAATATCTGGAAGAATTAAACCAAGATCATCTCAAGCATCATCCTGGGCAAAGTGAACTTTCGGCCCGAATTGGAGCCTATGAATTAGCGGCACGGATGCAACTGTCTGCACCCGAAGCGACCGATCTTTCCCGTGAGACTCCCGAGACGCTGAAACTTTATGGGGCCGATAGCAGTGACGTCATCCGAGCCGGCTACGCAAAGAACTGTATCCTCGCGAGACGCTTACTCGAGCGAGGGGTGAGATTTGTCCAGTTGTATTGTGGTGCTCATGCCTCGGCGGTCGATGGAAACCTTAATTGGGACGCGCACAAAACGCTGAAGAAGGACTACGAGCGTCACGCTCCGATCATGGATCAACCGACCGCGGCATTGTTACATGATCTCAAGCGGCGAGGACTACTCGAAGATACGCTCGTTCTTTGGACCACCGAGTTTGGTCGGATGCCCACTCACCAAACCGGAAGCGAAGGCCGAGACCACAATCCAATGGGATTCACCGCCTGGATGGCGGGTGCGGGAGTGAAATCAGGCTTCTCCTACGGAGAAACAGACGAATTTGGTTACCAAGCTGTTAAAGATGTCTGCACCATCTACGACTTCCATGCAACCGTACTTAGGCTCCTTGGAATTGATCACAAGAAACTCACTTACTATCACAACGGCAGTTTCCGTCGACTAACCGACGTGCACGGAGAAGTGATCACCCCGCTCCTTGCTTAAGATCACCCAGTCATAAAGCCACGGAAGACGTATCGGTTAGATGTTCGAGCTGAGTTTCTACGGCTTTAAGGAGTGTGTCAAGCGTAATGGGTTTGGAGATGTAGTCGTCAAGACCGCTCTGGAGGCACTTTTCGCGATCGTCGCTCATGGCGTTTGCAGTAGTGGCAATCATTCTTCGGTGGCCGCCCGATTCACGTTCAATTTGCCTAATTTGGCGAGTGCATTCGAAGCCATCCATTACAGGCATTTGGCAATCCATAAACACGATGTCGTAGTTGTGTTCTTGCATTGCAGTAAGTCCGATTTCGCCGTTGGAAGCTAGATCAACCTCCGCACCTTGCCGAATAAGCATTTCGGAAAGGATCATTTGATTAATTGGATTGTCTTCCACTACCAAGAACTTACGCCCAGCTAGCCTCTTGAGGGGCGAATTACTTGCCGGTTTGATCCGGCTGACTCCTGTTAGTAAAAGTCGGACCTGTGAAAATCGGAACGGTTTTCGGAGGTAGGAAATTCCGGTGGTACTTCTTATTGGGTCGGTGGTTGTTACGACCAAGTTTTGATATCTAAAGGGCTCCAACGCAGAAGAACCGAAGCGCTCAAGCCAATTGTCGTTGACAAAGATCGTATGCCAAACCGTGTCGCTTAGGTTGCCGATTTGAACATTCAGCAGAGAAGAGCAGGAATAGCCAGAAGCTTTGACCATTGCAGCAAGGGAGTCTGACGCATAGGCGCTTTCGCCGCAGATAAGGCAACTTCCTTGATGGAGGACGACGACGTCCCCTTGCGTAGAGTCTTCACTCGGAAGAATAAACGTAAACTTACTTCCGTGGCCCAGTTCACTTTCAAGAGTCAACGAGCCGCCCATCGCGTCTGCAAGCTTACGGGAAATTGCAAGTCCCAAGCCAGTTCCGCTACGTCCGCTTAATTGGCGTTCGCCCACTTGTGAGAAGCTTTCAAAAACGGTTTCAATCGCATTCTTTGGAATGCCGATTCCGGAGTCAATAACGTGGCTGATGAGCTTGCCTGAGATATCTGATTCTTGCTGCCAACCGACGCGCAGAATGACGAAGCCATGGGATGTGAATTTGAGCGCATTCCCGATTAAGTTGATCCAAATCTGCTTGATGCGGTCAGGATCACCTCGAACAGTTCGCGGTACGTTCTCGTCGACGATTGCATGAAATTCGAGAGGCTGTTCCATGGCTTTGGATTGCATCGTCGCCATCACATCATCTATTGCGTCCTCGATGTTGAACTGGCGGGGTTGGATAAGAATCTTGTCCGCTTCAATTTTTGAAAGATCAAGAATGTCGTTGATCAGAGAGAGCAGAGTCTCACCAGAAGCCTTGATGCAATCGACGTATTCTCGACAGGCGTTACCTGTCTCCATCTCTTGTAGGAGCGCCGACATTCCGATAACCCCGTTCAGAGGAGTTCGAAGTTCATGACTCATATTCGCTAGAAATTGGGATTTGATCGAATTGGCACGTTCGGCTGCGCTTCTGGCTTCATTGAGAGCAGCGTTCGATTCCAGTAGATCATGTCTTTGTCGAGTGTCGCGTAGCAATCCTAGTCGCAAGTTGTGAGCCCAATAGGCGCACACGCCAACTTGTCCAACCGCGATGGAGTAGTGGAAAAACTGTTTCGTAACCGTCACGTAGCTATCTGGGAAGAAATAGAGTTGATATCCCGCGTTGTTGAGGGCGGAAAACAAGATGTGCTGCACGATGATGAGAAGTGTCCCAGGCCAAAAGGCCCGGGCATCGTAGTACAGGATCATCATCGTCTGCGCGGTGAAGAAGAAGAAGTGCATTTCTGGTAAGCCGTGAAGCTGATAGATATGCAACGCGACGAATGCTTGCAATGCGATCCCTGCGATTGAGCGCGTGAAAAGAGTTCGCGGCATGAACCTGCGTGAGATTGCGAACATGAGAAGGGCCGACGCCGCGACAGGCACTGTAATCAGCCACGTGGAATAGACAAACGCCAGAGCGAATGCGATGGCCGAATGGATGATGAGAAATCGCTCCATTAGCAGATCGATTCGACCGTACTGTTCCTCGAGAATGTCGTGGACTTCTGCGCTGCTAAAGCCAAAAGTCGTGTCGGCAGGAGTGGCAATCACTTTAGGATTTGCCCTCGTTTTTGGGATCCATCAAGGTCGGAATGGCGCAACCATACGCTGGAATCGACGACTTCACCAAAGCAGGCAGGGGCTGGCCTGCTGTCACGCTCTCAAGCGCCAAGCGAACAAATTCGGTTCGCGGATCATTGCAATAGCGACTTACGTTATAGTTGCCTCGATAGACTAGTCGCTCGTGAGAGTCGGTTAACACCGCTTGCGGGGTTGCATAAACTCCCAGTGAACGAGCAAGCTTGCCATCGGAATCAAAATAGGGAGTGGCGCGTAGCTTGAGTCCCTTAAAAACTTCCTGTTCCTCTTTGACTGTTCCACTCTCTAGGACGATAACAAACTTAATGTTCTGACCAAATTGCTTTGACAGTTGTCGGACATGGTCGAGGTTAAACCGAGAGCAAGGGCAATCACAGTTGTAGAAGTTGAATAACGTGGGACGCCCATTTCCAACCTGACTGGAATTTAAACCGGCCGAGAGATTGGTTCCAATCTTAGGTGCCTTCCATCCATTTGGTCGCGGAGTGGGAAGGGAATAGCGTAAGTCTTGAAACCAGAAGGAGAGTCCGATGATGCCCAGAAGCACTACTTCAGCCACGATCACGCCCGCAATTTTTAGAGAATGATGAACCTCTCTAATGCGTTTTACGGGCTTGTCGTCGGAACTCCCCATCCCCCTGATAGTAATACTATTTGCACGATTATTCGGCATATAAAATTGTCTGGCGCAAAAATGGGCTCTATGAACTTCTGTGTGGGCAATCGCATTTGAGTGGCGCTGTTCTTCCTCTGATTTGAACCTCTAGTGCCCATGCGCAGGTTCAAATCAGAGGAAAACAGCGTTTCTGATCCGGCCA
>CAIUHP010000017.1 GCA_903899015.1 uncultured Armatimonadota bacterium
AGTTGCCTTGCCAACCCAGATTCCGATCGAAAAGCGTTTGCCGGCAATGCCATATTTCTGTCTGATGACCTCCATGCACGCAATCAGTGACGCTGCCCTCAGAAACTGTTGGGCAGTGAGAAGCCGCAAGGTGTAGCGCATTATTACTTCAACGCCGGTCGATTTGCCACTCAGTTTCGAATGGAACAGTGAGATTGCAATGAGCGCTTGGTATGCCTCAGTCTTTCCACCACCAGTGGGAAAGAAGATCAGATCAACTACCTCGCGGTCTAGGTCGGCAGGATCAAGGGTTGAGCTCAACGCCGAAAGGACATATCCGATTTGAAACGGTCGCCACGAGCCATAAGTATTTGGATCATTCCTCGTGGGCTCATCAATTCGGTATTTCTTGGAGGCCTTCTCGTAAGTGACTTCTCTTGTCGTTCGAGGCACGTTAGCCTGCTGATAAAGGACGGCCTCGTTTGCCAGTTCAAAGGCTCGGCGAACAGTCTCGTTGTCACGCAAGAGATTCAGACCATTCTGCATTCGTCGAAGCGCATTTCTGCACGCATCAATATTTACATTTGCTGCACGACCATACGAGGGTGAGAGCATGGCTGCACGAAGCTCAATCTCGTCAATCCACTTGGCATATTCCTGCACCAAGTTCTCAAGTTGTTGGAATCCCGGGCCAGCTGAGCTGCAGTCGGTGAGGTCTGACATTTTGATTGCAAGGCTTCGACCATCTGCACTCGCTATCAACGGGGTAATACTCGGCGCCTCAAAAGTTGGGAAGTACGTCCCTCTAACCTCTTGGCAAAGCCCCCCACTTAAGATCCAGTCGCCGGAGCAGCCATGTCCAACTGCATAAGTTTTTTGATCTCGATATAGAAGGTCGAGAACCGCAACCTCAATGTCACTTTCCTTAAGGGCATCGATTGTCCTGTCCGGATAAGGCGAGAAGTTCACCGAATGACCGTCTGATGATGCTGCGGTTACGGTGAATTCAGACTGGAACAAACAATGACGCTCAGATGATTCGGTTGAAGTGTTGCGAACCACCAACGTGCAAAATCGATCCCCCGACTCCGTCTGCTCGCGAACAAGAAGAAGACTGTCAATTGATAGGGACCCAAAGTCACCGTCAGTCAAAGACAACTTCTGAAACCCGCATGGTGAATCGGGGACAGATATTTCAAAAACCATGTTTACGGGTTTACGACTCCACCAAGTCCATTTTGTTCCCTTCTTATCAAGAAACAACTCATCAGGCTCTGTCCCATCGGCAGCTAAACCCGACTTGATGACTCTCACAAGTTTCGTTTCGTAGCGACCCCCGGTTAACTTCAGTCTGATCTTTGATGCACTCTGTGGAATGACGAATGTCAATGCGGCTGAACTTGGGTCGCGGTCGTTCACCGGAGAAAGCTCAAAATCATCATCCAGCGTCTCATTAATGAGGTTGCCATTGAGTTCACCGAACTCCTCATTTTCGTTGTCATCCTCTAGGTCCAATTCATCAAAGAGAGTCGGGGCTTGCACTGATTGAGAGCGAACGTTCTCACCATCTGGGAAAAGAACGCCGGTTGCGTATCGACGACGGGGTTCGATGCCGGCGGTCAAGATTTCTTCGCCATTGGTGACATCAACGAAGGCGCCTTTGGCCGTCAGTAGGTCGGGAAACGCAATCTCTGCTGTCAGATCTACGCCTGTTCCACAGGGGTCGGGCCCAACTAATTCTCTCTTTAGCTCGTCAACTATGACACTGCGTCCATGATCTTTCATAAATTTCAACTTACTCAACGGGGTAAAAGCTTGCTGGCAACCAACATGGTCTCTTCGGCGCGACCGATAAATGCGATTTTTTCAATCGCTCGGGTTATCGCTGCATAGAGAAGCTCTGCATCCATTGACGCATTGAAGTCATGGATCAACACTGCTTTAGCCTCTAGGCCCTTGAATTTCCTGATGGTTGTTGAAAGGATTTTTGTTCTCTCAACAACTATCTCGTCGCTCTCGTAGAAGCGTCCAGCAAGCGACTGAGAAAACGAGCGACGCCCTTGAAAAAGTTCCTCTCCAATGACCACAATCTCACCGGGGAGAAAGTCTCTCAAGAGCGCCTCGAGAGCGCCCTCCATCTGCGATATTTTTTCGCTTTCATCACGGAACGCTGCATAGTTCATGATCGGGCCAGTTGAAGGTAGGCGAAATCGCCTATAAAGGTCCTTGAAGTCGCAGAGACCCTCAATGAGATTCTCAAGCTCCGGGCGATTACGGCAGTTGGACCATAGATGGAAGGGCACCAGGTGCGGAAACCTTTGAAAGAGCAAATCCCGGGAGCCAGCTTGATTGAAATAGAGCTTCTGATATTCAAGATCACCAAAGAATCGTAACTTTGGAGCACCAGCAGTCTCAATCAGAAACTCCAGGAAGTCCATTGAATCACCAGATGCAATGTCTTGGATTTCATCAACAATCAGAACGTCGAAATTCAGCTCAGGAGGCATGCCCTCCGAAAGCACTTCTATGGAGTCTGCTACCAAGGCCGAGAAATCAATAGCCGGTGACTCTTGACTCTTCTTTGTCAAGCGGTGCATTAGGGCTGCCACCGTCCCACAAAAGACGAGGTTCGGGTTTTCCCCGAGCTCAGAATTGAGGAACTTACCCAGTTGGCGATTAAAGCACAGGACTAAAACTTTCTGATCCGTAAGCAGCGCTCTGCGTGCGGCCTCGAGCGCGAGCAGCGTCTTTCCAGTGCCGGCGGCACCTTCGAACAGCATCTGTTCATTGGTGTCGAGTTGATCGAGCGCCTCAAACTGCTCTTCTAGGAAGACTTTGTACTCGCGATTGAGGGCGTTATTCCTTGACGCCAGACTTTCCGAAAGTTCAAATCGGGGCCTCAGAAACTCCACGAGGGAACGAGCATTTTCCAACGTGAAATTCTGACGAACATACTCTTCCGATGTTCCTGATGCAGAAAAATGGCCCGTAAACGCAGCACGGATGCACGAAGTGAGCCCCCTAGCTTCCGCCTTGGTGCTATCGACAAGTTGCCAGTCATGCCACTCCGGTGAGCGATGGTCGAAACGAGCAAGTGGAAAGGTGACGCAGTAATCAATCGCAGGTATCTGCCGACCAGCGTCGAGGATCAAGTTTTTGATGCTGTACATATTGTTTTTCGCTTGGTCGAATGGACTCTTCGCCGTCGGGGGGTCTTGTCCGAGAAACCACAAGCCGTCGTACCTCACAGACCGGTGCGACTTGACCTCAACAACCATTACACCAAGTCCCGGTGCGATTACCACGAAATCAATTTCCCCTCGCTCCTGATAGAGGTGTCGAGATAGGCAATAACTATGAAGAACAATCCAATCTTTTGAAATTGGATTGTCTCGAAGCTCTTCAAAAACCTTTCGTTCTCCAGGAACGACGTCGTGTGGGAGCCAAGGGGGAAGCATTGTGGCCATTAGAGGGCTCCGTCTTCTTTTTGAATCACATCAATCGAACTAACTGGAATGTCAATCACTTCATCACTCACATGCTCTACCCGGAATGCTCCCAAGGTGCCACATGAAGGAACGGTGACTAGCACAAAACCGTCCTTTGTGAGCTGTGGGATAACGTCCTGCGCCATCAGCGCCTCCCGAAGCCGGGCGAGAATTTCCATGCCGGCTTTGAGGTGCAATCTACGGATTTCTTTGAAGTCTTTCCATATTTGTACCGCTTGATCCGACTCGCCAAGGTGGTTCATTATTTTCATGAAATCCATCTCCTTTTGGGGCCCGATTGATCGAGGGTCGTAGGCCCAGTGACGGATATTCGTGGTGGTCACCTTTGCGACTGTTTTCAGTGCGCGCTCAAATTTCGAGAATCCGCCCGAAATTGAAGCTTGTTCACGAAGGAGGTCTTTGAAAGCCAACTGAGATTTACGCAACTTCGCTGCACCGAGGGAATCAGCAAGCTGATCAATCATCGAACCACTAGAACTCGTAGTTCGTTCGACAATGTAGTGATCTGGTGCAAGTTCGCTCAGAGGCATAATCTCGATATCCAGCGAGCCCTTTGAATCCATCGTCAAGACGCGACACCGACTCGTTGCTGTGGACTCTGCCCAGACATAGTGTTTTCCCGCAAGCCCAATAAAGCGCGCCTTTCCGTGTAACTCGGCAGAATCTCTGGGTCGCTTGATTTGCGCGCCGATTAGATCCCAATCGGTTATTCCGTCGCCATCGTCAGCCTTCAATCCGGTGATGAATTTCGAATGTCCGCTTAGGGATGGAGCAATGTTTGAGCCCTCGACCAAGCCATCAATCTTCGGAATCTTGCTGAAGGGGTACATGATGAATGTGTTTAAACGAGCGCGTGGGTCGAGCAAGAATCGCGTGTCGAGACCGCCGCCGAAGCTACTCGCAAGCCTCATAGGTGACCCCAGATAGACAATATGTTCCGCCGGCGAAACTTTGCTCAAACTCTTGACCGCAATAATCTCATTCGCTGATTTGAAGTGCTCGCTGGCGTAGTGACTTAACTCCGCCACTTTGTGATGATCCTTGACGACGATAAGGCTTTTGGGTGAGACGACTTTTTGCAGAATTCCCGAAATGGGATTTTCTAGGTCAAGAATGGCCTCAAGCAGCTTGAGCACATTGCTAGCTGTTCTGTGAACTTCGCTCGTTTCCGACTTACCCATGATCGCTGCAGTAGCGGACTTCACTACTTCCTCTATGCCAATAACCGGTGAATCAAAACGATGAGGAAGCTCAGCGATGTTATTGCGGACCCGGTACAGCGGATAAAGAATGTTGTTTAGGTCATCCTCGGAGTTTCCATCGCGTCGAATTGCCAACCGAAGTGAATTCACCTTGGACCAAATTTGTTGAACGAGGGGCTGCTCAACATCGACGAATGAGAATTTCGCAGTATTGCGCGTCTCGTAGAGCGCAAGCGGACTCTCTAAAGGATTACTTTCCATTGGCAGACCACGCTAGAAGTTCAACACCCTTTTGCGCCTTTATTTTTCCGAGCTTGATTGGGGTGACTTTTGACCTGGCCCGTTTTGAGTTCAATTTCGTCACAACCTGCTCGCTGCCTCTTTCCCATCGATCCAATAGAACGAATTTTGTCTGTGCTGTCATATAACTCTGATGACGGAGAAAAGCTGCCGCACCATCAAAAATGGCGTATTGGGAATCGACTGTCTCGGACGGTGTCGACATTGTTTTCACAAACTGGCTGAGGAAATGGGGTGACTCACGTACATCGAATAGCCCCTCAACCCTCAAGAGATCATCGCCACATCCGCGTAGACCATCAATCGAAAAGGTTTTCTCCAGAAGCTCGGAACGAAGTCTTGGTTCTCCAACCAAACAAAGTTCGCTACGACTTTGTGACGTCATGCCAGTTACATCGCCATTGAAAAACTCTTCAATGAGTTGTGGATTGGCACTTAGTTTACGGTCCTGAATGAATGATGGACCCTCATACGGGGCGAAGCAGAATTCGTCAAACTTCCCCACGTGGCGAAATGTTCTGGCGTTCGAGCCTGCCTGTGTCAGCTCAAAATAGCCCTTCCGCGGACCGTCATTCACCATTCCATGAAAAGTGCCACACTTCAGTTCATTTTTATTTGCATTCAACCAAGTAACCATTTGACCAACTGTGAGTTCGGATGGTGGCGTTCTGTCGAGAAACACTCCCTTTTGATGGAGGGCACTTAGAACGCCTAGTCCTAGAAACTGTGATGCATACCTCAAAGTAGGAAGAGTAATAAGGACAGTTTGCGTTTCGCTTTTATCTTCAATGATCTTGACGCCCAGGTCGAACAGAAACTCAAAGACGGCTGGCAAATTGGCTCCAGATACTGTCTTTAGCTTCATGACAAGATAGTACACAGTAGGTATGACACGACCGAAAGACGTTAAGTCAGACAGATAATTAACCCGGGCCTAGTTTTATTCCCGTCACTCATTCTCTGCGATCATGAAGTTCACGTACGCAAGTTTTGACAATCCTCATCAATTGCCCGTGGCCGAATTAGGAGCGTCTTGCTTCCAACCCGCTGTCGAGGCCAACAAATCTTTGAAGCGTCACCTTGTTTGTCATATCCGATGGGCAGAATGGAGGGGTGGCAAAAGGTCGATACGAGAAGGTTTCTGGGCCATTATTACGTTGGGCCGGTGGGAAGCGTCGACTCTTGCCTGAGATCATGAACGCCACCCCAGAAGGATTCCTCGAAGGAAGATGTACGTACTACGAGCCCTTTTTTGGTGCAGGAGCCGTGGGGATCGAACTGATTCGCCGTGGTGGATTGAAGTTTGCCAAGCGGATGCGGATTAATGACATCAATCCCGATCTCATCAACCTGTATCGCACGCTCGGGAGTTCCGATGGTTCATTCAAACTCTTTCTTGCCACTTACGAAGAGCACATTGTCACCCACCTGAAGAAAAAGCAGTGTGGTGCGCACTGCCATGGCGAAGAAAGGAAGAAATGCCCCCGAAACACGCACTTCAACTCAGTGCGCAAACACGAGCCTCCGCTCAATTCCCCAGACCGAGCGGCATGGTTCTTATTCCTGAATCGAACTTGCTTTAACGGCCTCTACCGGGTCAACAAGTCCGGTGGATTCAATGTTCCCTACGGACATCTCGTGAAG
>CAIUHP010000018.1 GCA_903899015.1 uncultured Armatimonadota bacterium
AATATAGCACTGAACGATATTGTCGTCGGCGTCAATCTCTAAGTAGAGTTCAGCCATGCTCATCGTGACTTCGACCTCTTGATAGTAAATCTGGGTGCTCTCGAACGCAAAGTGAGGGTCACGATTAACAATGAGGAGGTTATGTCGTGGGACTCGAATTTCGAGTGAGCCTGGGAAAATTCCGATTTCTTCAGCAGGACTGTCTTGCAGAGTGACGTAAGCAGTTAGTTCCCCACCTTGATCGTTGCCAAGCCAGCCTCTTGCGCGCTTAAGGCTCACAAAGAGTCGGCTTGCAAAAACCTCTTCTCCATTATTAAAAAGGGTCGTGGTATCCCAAGTTCCTTGGGTTTCGAAAATCAGGCTGTTCATCATGATATTGATATTCGTTTAACGGTATTTGAGCGTTGCAGCACGCTTGAAAGACAAAGGCGAGCAAGAAGTAATTTACTTCGTATAGCCGTTAGGAAACGACTTCCTCCAATCCCAGGCGCTTTGAACCATAGATTCTAGATCCGTAAATTGAGGATCCCAGCCTAGAATGCTCTTGGCTAATTCAGAGCTGGCCACGAGCACCGCAGGATCTCCTGGGCGACGTTCTCCGGATACGATAGGGATGGGATGACCAGTCACCTTTCGAGCGGTTTCAATGACTTCTAAATTCGAATTTCCCGTGCCACTTCCAAGATTGAATGCCGCTGATTCCAATTGATCGATCTTCTTAAGTCCAAGCAAGTGAGCCTGGGCAATGTCAGAAATATGAACGTAATCTCGAATACAAGTTCCGTCTTTCGTGGGATAGTCCGTTCCAAATAAAGTGAGATCTTTACGTCGACCTTGGACAACTTGAAGAAGCAAGGGAATCAAATGTGTTTCCTTTGCTCGATCCTCCCCTTGGGTAGAAGTTGCTCCGCAGGCGTTGAAATATCGGAAGGAAACGTGTTTGAGTCCAAAGGCTTTGCGATACCAGGTCAAAGCTTTCTCAAACGCCAATTTCGTTTCGCCGTAGCTGTTCACCGGCCTTTGAGTGTTGGTCTCCGTAATTGGAATACGATCGGGCTCACCAAAGACGGCTGCAGTCGATGAAAAGATCATTCTGCTTACGCCTGTTAACCGCATTCCCTCTAAGAGGTTGATGCCACCCTGAACATTGACCGAATAAAACTTTCCTGGGTCGATTACAGATTCTCCGACCGCTGCTTCGGCGGCAAGATGAACGACCGCATCAAACTGTTCAGCCTGAAAGATAGCAAGTACCTTGCTCGCATCGACAATGTTTGCTTCGATGAATCGTGCCCTCGCAGGAACCGCGGCTTCGTGACCGTATCGCAAATCGTCTACGACGACAACATCATGCCCTTCTTCGACCAGACTTGTCGCAATCACACTACCAATGAATCCGGCCCCACCGGTCACCAATACTCGCATTATCGAATCCCCTTTACGTGAGTTAGAATTGCAGGCACCGCTTCGAGCAAGTTATCGAATACTTTCCAGCGTCCTGCGCCGAGCGACACGACTTGTTGTTCCTGCTCGGCACCCATTCCTGACCGGACAAGCATACCTGTGGCCCCCGCCGCATCCGCAGCCTGTAGGTCCCTCAGAGCATCCCCGACCATCACTGAACTGGCCAAGTCGAGATGATGTTCTAATGCAGCCTGCACGAGCATCCCCGGTAACGGCTTCCGGCAGGTACAGCCTTCTTCTGGAGCATGGGGACACATATATCCCGCGACGATCGCAACTCCTTGGTCGCGATATGCGTCAATCATCTGATCGTAAAGCTTCCTGGCGACTTCGAAGGAGACCACTCGTCTACCGATGCCCGCTTGGTTTGAAACAATCACCATCGGAACTCCAGCTTCGGTAAGGATGCGTCCCGCAGTTACCGAACTTGGAATAATCTCAACATCATCCCACGACTTCACATAGCCGGGCCGGTTCTCTATCAGCACCCCGTCACGGTCGAGAAAGAGCGCCGGGGTCTTCCGAGCGGGACTTGGATCACTCATTGATGCTGAGTGTATCCCAGATATCTTCATCCTCGACTAGCCGAGATGGGGCTCAAGCTTCTGGATGATATGGTCTCCAATCGCAAGCGAAGCGGTCGCTGCGGGTGAAGGAGCATTCACCACGTGGAGAACCCTCTTCGATTCGGTGAAACTGAAATCATCTACCAGTGCGCCGTCGGGAGCAACTGCTTGAGCTCGAATCCCGGCTGGAGCAGGAACGATATCCCCCGCTTTAATCTCAGGAATGAGTTGTTGAAGCGATCGAACAAATAGAGATTTGCTTGCCGATCTCATCATCTCTTGAAGGCCCATTTTCATGTGCTTGCCAGCGAGTTTACGGAACCCGCTGTAACCAAGGGTCTCCATTAGATCGGCGACATTCAAGTCGGTTTTCTTATAGCCTTCTCTCGCAAAAGCTAGAACCGCATTGGGACCGCACTCAACACCACCAAGAACCATGCGCGTAAAGTGAACCCCCAGGAATGGGAACGAAGGATCTGGAACTGGATAGATAAGATGCTTGCAGTAGTGCTCTGCTTCCGGTTTTAATTCAAAATACTCCCCGCGAAATGGGACGATCATGGCTTGTGGAACTTGGCCCGAACTCCGAACCAATCTATCCGAGTGTAGCCCTGCGCAGTTCACCACGACGGGAGCGCTGAAATCTCCAATAGTTGAGGTGACAGTCACATCCTGTTCCGACTCTTTCACTCCTGTCACCATCGCGTCAAAAACGATTTCGTGACCACGGTTCAGCAACTGTTGGACTAGAACTCGACACATGCCCACATAGTCAACAATGCCCGTCTCAGGAACAAAAATAGCTTTGATACCTGCGACATGGGGTTCATGCTCAAGTAATTCCGTTCGATCGATTAACCGGCACGCAATGCCGTTGTCTCTTCCCCGCTCGTAAATGTTTGTGAGTCGCCCCACCTGCGAATCGTCAATGGCGACGATTACTTTTCCGCAACGCTCGAATTTGACCCCGTGCTCTTCACAGAATGCCTCTAGCTGTAAACGACCCGTTCGGCAGGTGATGGCTTTAAGTGACCCTGGCTTGTAGTAAATGCCAGAGTGAATGACTCCCGAATTCCTTCCGGTCTGGTGGAGACAAATGTCTTTCTCTTTTTCAAGAAGAATGATCTTTTTGTGAGGATATCGGTTCGCAAATCGAAAGGCGGCGGATAGTCCAACTATCCCGCCGCCAATGAATATTACGTCGCCCGATTTCACCTAACGGTGACCTGGTCCTGCGTGGGCTGAGGCTGCGCCTCATGGTAGCTGTTCTCGATGAGTGACTTGAGCCAAGCAACATCGGTCGTCAAGTACTTCTGACCTTCCTTGTTAGTAAGGAACTGAACGTTGCTGTAGCGGTCGTCTCGATAGTCAGAAACCAGACCGTCTTGGAACGCTTTGATAACCTGAGCAATACCGGCTTCGAGTGTCCACTGTGGCTTGTAGTTCAAGCGCTGAGCGATCTTAGTGAATCGAACTCGGTAGTTTCTGCGATCCTTATCACCGAGACTGCAAATGCACTCTGCGGTTGGAACTTGTCGCTGAATCATCACTCCGAGTTCACCCAGAGTCTTATTCTGTTCTTCCGAACCTACGTTGAAGATCTGACCACGGACGATGTCGATCGGAGCTTCGAGGACTGCAAGGATGGAGGAGGCGGTGTCATCGACGTGAACGAACGGTCTCCACTGATCAGCACCGAAAACGGTGATCTTGCCATCGACGATTGCCTTCGCAGTCAACAAGTTGACAACGAGATCGAACCGAGTTCGTCCAGACAAACCATAGACGGTTCCGAATCGAAGAATCGTGGTTGCGAATCGATCGCTGTTGAAAGCGCTGAGAACCTTCTCGGATTCGATCTTGCTTCTGGCGTAGAGAGACACTGGATTGAGTGCCGATCTTTCGTCGAGAATCTCGTCACTTGCGCCGTAAACGCTGCACGTGCTAGCAAAGATAAAGCGCTGAACTCCGCGAGCTTTTGCGACTTCAGCAATCATTCGAGTAGCAGTCAAGTTGACTTCGATCGTGAAATTTTCATCAAGAGCGCATGCAGGGTCGCCTACAATTGCCCCGATGTGAATAACTGCATCCACGCCGTCCATTGCCTTAACGACCTTATCGAGCTGCCTGAAGTCCCCTCGAATAACTTCGAGATTCTCGTGATTCAGGAGATCAGCTACTGGCTCTTCGCCGTACATGAATAGATCGAACAGTCGAACTTTGTGGCCACGCTCAAGAAGCTTTGGTAGGAGAGCAGAACCAACATAGCCTGCACCGCCGATTACCAAGACCTTTGGTGCTTCGAGCACGGATGGCAAAGAGTTTTCCTGAACTCGCTCGTTATCGAGAATAGCTTTCCAGATTGTTGACCAAACTCGAGATCCTGCAAGCATCGCAACC
This sequence comes from uncultured Armatimonadota bacterium, assembly GCA_903899015.1. Lineage (GTDB taxonomy): Bacteria > Armatimonadota > Fimbriimonadia > Fimbriimonadales > Fimbriimonadaceae > Fimbriimonas. The sequence continues at coordinate 4,431 of CAIUHP010000018.1, forward strand.
GCTACGAAGTAGGAGGTTAGGAGCGCACTTCTAGGTAGAACCATTGCGGTTGGGAAGAAGTACGACAACGCGGCGACGATCAAGAAAACGACGGTAACTGCCTGTGCTACGATGGCAACCTTGTACTTGCCTCGATAGCCGCGGCCCCTAGTGTAGAAGCCAAAAACGTAGAAAATACCTAGCGCAAGCAGTGTTATCAGTGGTGACCATGGCGCGTAGTGACCGAGAAGCTGTGCGAAAGCACCAGATGAAGTTGGCTTAGAACCGGCTTCCTGCACTAAGATGCTACTTACCAAACCGGCGAAGATAGCCGAATTCAGCATGAGTGCATCAGCAAAGCACCTTAAAGCGATATCGATCCAGCGGTTTCTAGCTAAACCGGGTTGCTCTTTTGTCATTTTTTTCCTTCGTTCTAAAAAAAGCACTTAATCCTCTCGCTAGCCGCACTGCCGGGTCGAGACGCAAGTGAAATACGTCGGAATTTCTCCCTCTCCGGGACCGATGAATGGAGTATACACCCTGTTTGGCCATCTTACGGCAAACGGGACCATATCCCTAATAGACAACTTGCCGATTACAAAGTTTATCTTAATCGTCCGCTAACCTACGATTACCCGTAATTTTTACCAAAGGCTGAATGCAAAAGACGAATCAGCATGAACGGTTGATAGCCAACCGTCCGATTATCTCTTTGACCACGAATTATTAGCCAATTCAATATGGTCAACGAACTGATCGGCTAAAAGCCGACGATCAAACTTAGATTCTGCTAACTTTCGAGATCGTCGCCCCATCTCTAATCTTTCTTCTGGGCTCAACCGTGAAATCGCCTCGATTTGATCAGCTAATGAGGATGGGGTTTTAGGATCTGCAAATGCCCCACAGCCCGATTCGTCGATAAGGTCTCGCACCCAACCTTGGTGGTTCACCAATACCGGGATGCCGTAAGACAGATAGTCGAAGAACTTGTTTGGTGAGCTACCGTAATAGAAACAGGGAATATCATCAAGGATCATCAATCCGAGATCTGCCTGGGTCATCAACTCCTGAAGTCGATTCTTGGGAATTGGACTGTAGAAACGAACGATGTTCGATAATCCTTCATCGGATACACGCTTTTGGATAGCGGCTTTTTTTGCCCCTTCACCGATGAGAACGATTCGAATGTGATCCAATCCTCTCGATTGAAGCGTACTTGCCGCATCAACCAAACTATCCAGTCCGTTCGCATATCCATGCGCGCCGGTAAACGCCGCGACAAAACTTCCAGGTTCAATGCCTTCAAGATCGAAGTTCCTTGTATCCGAAGGTTGAACCATCTCGTTATCGCTTCCATTTGGAATCATCGCGATGAGATTTGCAGGCACTTTCTTCTTCGTGAAAGCATCTACCATTCCAGGGGACAATGCGATATAGCGATCTGCAGCCCGATAGGCTAAGGTTTCAAGAAACCCGATCAAGCCTAAAACCACTGGGTTTTTGATGATTCCCATCGACTTCGGTGACTCGGGCCATGGGTCTCTAATTTCAAACACGAAAGGTTTCTTCCGGAGCCGAAATACTTTCATGGCGATCCCAGGAATCGCAGCCGTAAGCGGCGCTGAAGTCGCAAAAAGAAGATCGTAATCGAGTTTGATCGCGAGAGTCGTACTTCGCGCGGCATATCTGGCAAAAACCATCACCCTCTTGGGAAATGAAAGCTTATTCGAGTAGGTCATCTGGTATTCGATGACATGGATTCCGTCCACCATTCCTGAACGGACTCCGTTCTGAAACTCGGACGTTATTCCGGAATTCGCGATACTATTCGAGGCGCAAACGATCGTCACTTCATGGCCCCGCGCGATCAAGCGGCGCGCCATTTCATAAGACCGAGTTCCTGTAGCTCCGGACCGAGTCGTGAAGTGTTGGTGGAAGTAAAGAATCTTCATGCCGTTTCAATCGGAGTTCCAGCGCTCTTTGCGATACGAAATCCATTCCAAGTGTAGTTGTCGTTACCGTCAACTGCGAGCGGTGTATTTCCAACCGTCGTGATCCATCGGAAACTAGTCGCGCTCTCAGTCGTAAACTTCAAAAGGTCAATCGGAACAACTTCGCCGTAAAACAGGCTCGCAACGGTTTCCAAATTGTCTAAGTTTCCTGGAATCAAACCTCCACTCATCGGAACTGAACAAGCAACCGATACGCGAAGGTTGAACCGATCTGAATAAGCAACTAAATCTTTGGAATTCCAGTGACCGCCTTGGTTGAGTCTCCAGCGCAAGGCAAATTGTGTTGTTTGGCCCGCTGAAAGTAGTAGGTCATCTACTACCAACCACTCGTCTCCGGACACGATGATTTCTCGACGATGAACGACTCCATCGTTCAAAGAGTATCCGTAATGTTCGCCTGCAAAACGATTTCCAGCCGAGTCAAATCGAATCAGCTTCGACTTCGTCCAATCCAGCCAAAGGAATCGACTTCCCTTTGTCATTTGACTGTGACCGTTTACTTCAATCGTGCTGTGGGCAGGCGTGCTCTTCAGATAATTGCCGGTGTCTTTAGGATCATAGTATTGAAACGTTCCTGCGTCAGGAAAAACATTTTCGCCGTTGACCCAGAGATCCAATGCCAGCATGTCTGCATGATTCGGTCGAGTATTGAAGGTGTGACATCGAACTAATCCAAAGCTATTTGTCCCTCTTAGACCAAAATAACCGCTTTTCTTCGCTTCGAGAACAGCAGGAGCATGAGCTCTTTTCTGGGGTTTAAGACCGAGCCAAGCCAACTCTTCATCCCACGGGCCCGCATCGTAATAGCGCGAATCCGAAACAACCACCGCAAAAGCCTGAACGACTGGTCGAAAGTCCAAGTATCCACAACCATTCAACGCGAAGATATTTGCTCCGTCATTAGCCCCATAGTTTGGAACGAACCCAGATGCAGGATCAGTCACTTGTGCCAAAAATTGTGATGCCGATTGTAATCGCTTGATCGTCTCCGGAGCACAAGTCTCACCGCAAGACTTCTCCGCATACAAGAAGATGAGCGCATCTCGAATCGCGAGTCTCTCATATATAAATGAGTGCTGGATGTAGGCCCCATCCGTAAAGAACTGGTCTTGAATCTGTTGTTCGAAAAGGGTTCTGCCTTTGGTGGCCCATTGGGAGGCACCAACCTCGGAAGGTAAGGCTTTGCCGGCCAGATAGAGCGCGACCGCTTCGCTAATTCCGTGGTTATTCCTTTGGGACAGCGCGTAATCAATCGCAATCAGAACCCGATCCGTAAGTTTGCGGAAGGTCTGCCAGAGCTTGCCCATTCGTTCTGGAGTTGAGCATTTAGCGTCACGAAATGCTCCCGCAGCAAAAGCAAGCGCGAACATTTTGAAGGATGACTCCTGCCCGCACTTCCAATTAACACCGGTATTAGGAGGATTGTGAAGTCGCCAGTCGTCCAAAAGACTCCAGAAACCTTCGACGTACTTTTCATCACGCGACGCAGCATAGGCTCGAGCCAGACCATACACCCAATCAAACCGGGACGGCTCCCAAATCCACTTGACGTCTCCCTGGTTGAGATCAAAGTCGGGGACCTTACTCCAGTGAACGCTTGGTGTCTCAAAATTGGTGAATGGATTCTCTCGCCAAGTCGGGGGAACTTTCTTCCAATAATGAGAGAAGTAGAGAACCTCCCTTTGCAAGATCCGATCGCCGGCCGCAATTGCTTCGTTCGGATCAGCAATCGCCCTTTGAACTTCACCGATGCTAATTTGAGAAAACGGGTTCCGAATCAGGGCAACGTCTGGAACTGAGACATCTTTCCATTCTCCAACCGGAGAGGACTTGACGTAAAACCCGGTTCGCAGTCGGTATTTGTGAATTCCAAATCGAACTAAGCTTGGCGCTCCTAAAGCTGCCAAAACCGGAACCAGCTTCTTAATTCGATTGATTCGCTTTAAGACGATTGCCATTCTGAGTTATTTAGAAAGCTGGATCTGGTCAACAGCATCAAAAACCGCGTTGGTGACTTCGACAATTTCATTCCAAGGAATCGGTGATCCCGTGCCGGCTTTCACACTTTGGATAACCGCGGCAACCTCCGCATTGTGACCCTTATCTTGTTTACTGAGCTTCATGGTATTCAGCCCCGCCCAACCATATCCTGTTAAGGATCGGAAGTTATCCATTTGGAGCACCTTGCCATCCACGTAGACCTCGACTCGCTCTTTTGATAGCGATTTGTGTCCGGAGGAAAGGTAGTGGACGGTACCCATCGAACCATCGCTAAATCGAAGCGTGATCGTAACTTCGTCGTCAATTGGAACGCCCGATTGGTCGCGCGTGCTAGTGGCAGTTACTCCAACAATGGGCTGGCCAACTAAGTATCGGACGAGATCGACAAAGTGACAGCCTTCACCAATAATTCGACCTCCGCCAACCGCGGGATCGTGAGTCCAGTGATTTCTAGGTAAGGCACCCGAATTGATAGTCATAACGACACTCTTTGGACTCGTTGTCGCAGAGAGCATTTGGCGCATCTTGATCGAAAGAGGAGAAAACCTTCGATTAAATCCGACCATGACATAGGGAGAGGGCAAGCTACCTACTAGCTCCTGGAGAGTAGACAATTCTTCTCGTGTGATTACGAGTGGCTTTTCAACGAAAACTCGTTTGCCCGCTTTCAGCGCTCGCTGAACAAATTGGGCATGAGTGTCATGCCTTGTCGTGATAAAGATCGTGTTCGTTTCAGAGTCATCGAAGAGTTCGTCAAGCTTAGTTGTCGAACGCTCAAACCCGAATTTCTTACCCAGATGCGTGCTGGTTATTCCCTTACTAGAAGCAATCGTTCTAAGTCGAGCTCCCGCCGCCTTCAAGGCGGGCAACATAACAAGACCGGTGAAACCACCTGCTCCGATTAATCCGACTGAAACATCGGGAACGGAAGGAGGATTCTCAGGTTTCGGAAGAGAAACGGTTCGGTCCAGAATGCCAGTCTCGGAAGACTTATATTCCAGAACAAGTCCCATTGTTCCTTTAGCACCCGCACCGTAAGCCTCGACCGCATTATCGAAAGAGTATCGATGGGTTATGAGACTCTTCAGATCGAGCCGACCCGCACTTACGCTTTGAAGAATGGCTTGGAAGTTCCTTTGCTCGGTCCAGCGGACAAATCCAATCGGATAATCCACACCTTGAATTTCGTAAGTTTCGTCGTATCGCCCCGGACCATAAGAGCAGGAGACTTGAAAAGAGAGTTCTTTTTCGTAGAAGTCCTCTCGGGATAGCTCCAGTCCCGTCACACCGACCAGAATGATGCGTCCTCGTTTTCGACACATGAGTGCAGCTTGGTGAACAGGCTCGTTGCTCTTGGTCGAAGCAGTGATGATCACTCCATCAACTCCGTGACCGTGAGTAGCTCCGAGGGCAGCAGCAACCGGATCACCGCCCGCTGAAAGGTCTACGACGGAGGCTCCGTAGGATGCCGCGCGTTCACACTTCTCGGAACTGTAATCAATGCCAATCACGTTACAGCCCTGAGCCAGCAAGATTTGAGTCGTGATGAGGCCGATCAAGCCTAGGCCAGTTACGACGAACGTCTCCCCGAAAGTTGGGTTGACTAAGCGCGTTCCTTGTAACGCAATCGACGCGACGACGGTAAAGGCGGCTTCGTCAAATGAAACGTTCTCAGGAATGACTGCGCACAGATTCTCAGGAACGACAACGTACTCAGAATGAGGTCCGTTCGAGATCACTCTGTCGCCGACCTTGAATCCGTGGACACCCGCGCCTACTTCAACAACCGTTCCCGCATTGGAATATCCCAATGGAATTGGTTGGTCAAGCTTGGAACGAACCGCTTCGATCGTTGGCATCAATCCATCGGTCTTCACTTTCGCGATGACTTGGGCAACCTTTGCGGGTTGTTGCCGAGCCTTATCGAGAAAATTGGCACGACCGAAATCTACGAGCATCTTCTCCGTTCCAATTGAGACGAGGCTTCTCTCCGAACGAATTAAAAGAAAACCGCGACCAGGCGTCGGTACAGGGATGTCGGCAAGGATTGTTTCACCGTTGCCAAGGTTTTGGAGAATCTGCTTCATAAATGAGAAAATAGGTTCTAGGCGCTCAGTGCGACCAGACGGATCAATCGAAAATCAGCAACCGAAATCATGCCGTTTTGACTCTATCGAGTCAAAACTTCACATGTCTCGGAGCTCACGAAACATTCAGCCCACAGTAATCAAGAACGGGTTTACCTGACAATTCGATGTTCCGAAATTGTTTATGCTTGACGAGAATGACAACGATGTCCGCACTTGTAAGCGCCTGATTGAGAGACGACAGTGGAATGCGTGGGTGCGATTCGATATTCGGTTCAACCGCGAGAACGCTGTGACCGTCATGCAAGAGTGACTCTACAATTTCAAGAGACGGAGATTCTCGTAAATCGCCAATATCTGGCTTGAAAGCAAGGCCAAGACAGGCAATCACTGGAACGCGTCCATTTGTAGCTTCGAACTCTTTCGCTCGCTGAGAAATCTGATTAGCAACCCAAACTTGCTTGCTATCGTTGACCTCCCGAGCCGTCCTTATCATGCGAGCAAGGGGAGGATTTTGGTGAACGATGAACCAGGGGTCCACCGCGATGCAATGCCCACCAACACCTGAACCAGGCTGGAGAATCTTTACCCTCGGATGTCGATTCGCAAGTTCAATAAGCTTCCAAACATCAATTCCCGCCTCGTCGCAAAGCATAGATAGCTCATTGGCAAATGCGATGTTGACGTCTCGATAGCTATTCTCGACGAGTTTCGCCATCTCCGCCGTCTTGCAATCAGTTCCTAGAACTGTCCCGTTAATGAATGTCTCGTAAAACGACTTGATTCGTTCGGTTGCTTCCGGAGTTGCTCCACCTACGATTCGGTCGTTTTGGACAAGCTCCGTCATGATCTTCCCCGGAAGCACCCGCTCCGGGCAGTACGCAATGGACAACGTCGAGGTGTCGACACCGGCAGCTGCAAGTGTTTCAGCAACGAGATGGGTCGTTCCAACGGGCGAAGTCGACTCTAAAATAACGATGTTGCCTGGCTGTACGAAGGGAGCAATCGATTGAGCAGCCTGCACAACTAAGTCGACATTTGGCCGGGGCGGGTCCGTATCGTTGTGAAAAGGAGTAGGCACGCAAAGAATGAAAACATCGGCGGCTTCAGGCTTTAGCGACGCCTTGAGAGTTCCTTTGCTGACCGCAGATCGAACATAACTGTCCAGATCTGGCTCATCAATATGAATTTTCCCCTGATTGATTTCGTTTACTGCGTGTTCATTAATGTCGACGCCGTGAACGAAATATCCGTTGGATGCCAACAGAGATGCGGTGGGGAGACCTATATAACCTAGCCCAACAACGCAAATCTTACTAATCGAATCTCCCATGAGGCTCAATTCTGACACAGGTAGGGGCCTACTTCCTGTTAAGTCACAGTAAAAATGCCGTAAGTCCCATCATGCTGCAGGGCGCTACTTTATCAATCAATGAGTCAGGAAAGTCGTTTTTTGCCCGTTCCTAGATGACGCAACTGAACCGATTAGTTGTGGGTTCGGGTCTGTCCAAAATCCCAAGCTTCGTTTAACTCCTCAACCAGCATCGGAAGAGTTGCACTCAGGCTAAAGTGATCTAAGAATCGCTTCCTGGCCGCCATTCTTAAGGCTTCGCCTGAATCACTCGTAATGCGCTTGAACACATCAATTACGGCATCTACTGCCTTCTCGGCCGGATCGTCCGTTGACAACAGGCAACCGACCGATGAGTCGACGACGTCAGCCGTTCCGCTTGCCCCTGCTGCCACACACGGTAATCCCATCGATAGCGCCTCAAGAACGGCGATAGGCAGTCCTTCCCATTTGGCTAGGTGAAGGAACAGGTGGGGCCGAGTCTTCGCAATTTCGCCTCGTACTTCTGACGCTGCAACCCAGCCTGTGAAGGTCACTTTAAGTTTAGGATTGGCTTGGGCAAATTGCTCCTTCAACTTCGGCAGCTCGGGTCCGTCACCGATATGAGTCCACTTGACCGACTTGATTTCAGGATGTTCCGAGAGCATCTTGCAAACCTGCCCGACAAGAGTCACTCGTTTATAGTCGCTCACGTAGCTACATGAAACGATCGAAAGTTCGTCGTCGCTCTCCGGACGAGACTCGAGCGCACCGTAATCTGGTCCACCCAGCAAGAGTGTTTTCACCTTTGTAGCTGGAACCTTGACGTCGTCGATCAGGAAGTCCGTGCCTGCATCGCAGACGGTCCAGATCTCATCTAGCATATTAATATACGGATAGCGCATCAGGGCCAACTGATTGCCTCGTTCCTCTGAGAACAAATCGTGTCCGTGAGCGCGAGCCACGATCGAGCCGATTCGACCGCTCTTTCGGAGATTTCGGTCAGCGACATATCCAATCGCAAAAAGCCAAAAGTGGTAGACCAGCGCTTTGCTTCCCGCAGGAACCATCTTTTTCAGATGCTTTGCTACCATCAAGTCAAATCCGATGGTGATAATCGATCTTAGGGTGCCTCGAGGGCTATCAGGAACACGTACCTTTTGTCCAAGAACTTTCGCTCGCTGAATGTCCGGAATCAAAAATGGAAGATAGAAGAGGCCAATTGTGAAGAGAAAGCACTTCCCAGCCGGAGACGCATAGAGCCTGGCAGGAGCACTTAGAACTTCCGCACCGTGTGGGCAAACCACATTGTCTTCTACTTTTGTGGCGATCGGGACAACGATGACCCGGTCAAACGTTGCCATCAAAGTCTCCATCTCGCGCTCAACAAATGGAGCGGTATTCACCGCACACGGATAAGCCCCCGTGTAGAAAATCAGTGTTCGACCCTTTGTTGAGGAGTTATTTGACGTTGAGCTTGCCATACAGTTGGTGAGTTGTACCTCACCCGATTCGAGTTCCCTGCTCGGTAAGTCCGCAATGATTCAGATGCCCTAGAAAAGGCAATTCTGAGTGTGTCTTTTTGCTGCCTAAGTTTGTTACCAAACGGAGTTCATCGAATCACGTGAATTCTGAAGACAAATTTGTGACCACTCAACTGTATTGCATCATCCAACTCCCGAAGGACAGGTCAATAGGCCCAAGTCTCTTCCGGTGATGCTGTGAGTTTTCAAAGAAAGATGACTATCCAACCGGTTCAAGGAACACTCGCGTGTTCACAAGGTTCAATAAAATCGTAGAAGATGGGACTGGTTCGACCAGAACTAGTCGCATGACATGTTGTCGAGCGAACTGCTCCGCAGAATTAGCCTTGAAGTGAAACCCTATGCAGACGTTAACAAATAAGTGGACCAACCAAAGAGGCAGAGCTACTCGGCCAAATCATACAAAGCTTTACCTGGTCGCGATGGGCATCGTAATGCATACGTTTGTTCAAGCTTCACCCGGTTTTGCCGCATACTCTGCGCACCAAGGGAATTTGCATTCCATGAAAGTGACGACAGAACCTTCCGCCAGCGTCAATCTTTCCTATCCTTTGTCCATTAGGTTGCTTTTAGCAACCTCGATGTTAGCCTCCTGTGCACCTCCACCCGTTCAAGCGAACAATCTCGCTGCGGGTAGACCCATGGTTTACTCGCCAGCGCCAAACTACCGGCTAACAACGAGCCCAGATGACCCAATGAAGTTGACGGACGGTCAAATTGCTCCCACAACCATGTGGCATAGCAAGCTGACAGTTGGTTGGTCAAACGTCACGCCGGTCTTCTTGTCGATCGACCTTGGGATTCCTCAAGAAATTGATTCTTTAGACATGACGTCTGCCGGTGGCGAAGCCGGCGTCAAGCTTCCCCGAGGAATTGAGGCCTACGGTAGCAACGATAACCAGAACTGGGAACGCCTCGGAGGTTTATCCTTACCCCCTGGGACTCAAACACCCACGTCCTATCAGAGGGTGTTGTACACATTGTCGAACATCGCCAAAACCTGCCGCTACGTGAGGTTTGCCGTTGCTTCCGCCGGTGATTACTACTTTTTCACGGATGAGATTCACGTTTTTGGCGCAGCCAGTGGGTCTCACCCGATTCAACCGACCATCACTGATGTCGCAAAAGACCTTCCTCTTGCGCTAGCGAAGCACCTATCTCGAACCCGTGTAGCGGGGCAGATTGCTTCTCTAGGTTCGATTGGCGAACAGTTTAAGGCAAGTCACCCCAATCACCTCGCGAACCCAAATCCACTTTGGGCTCAAATTGCTCATGCAAAAGGGTTTGGAGATTTCAAACTCTGGAAGAAGGATCGAATGGCTCCGCTTGGAATTCATGATTTTCCAGGATCCAATGAGCAGGCAGCTAAGGTTTCCGTTCGCCTATTTAAAGGCGAAAAACGAGGCGATGCGTTCCTCATCTCAAATTCTCTCGAAACGCCTTCAACCATCCGGATTAAAGCAGGATCGTCGGCTTCGGAGCCAAGGTTCCTCCGTATTGCAGCATGCCCTTGGACGGCTACGTTTGGAGGGCAGGAAATTTCAGATGCTCTTCCCTACCAAGCAGCACAAAACGGAGAATGGACATTTGATGTCGAACCAGGTTCAACTACCCGAGTTTGGGTCGAGGTAGATGGTTCTCTCGTCCCAATCGGTAAGACTAACCTACAACTATCGGTCAGCACAAAGTCAGCCACTATTGGAACAGTTCCAGTTGCCATTAGCGTTTCGCCGGTAGATATTGGCACCCCAACGATGGCCTTAGGCAGCTTCGACTATATCGACGTATTCGGCAAAGAAAGAGGCTTGCTTCCTATTTCGGAAACCGAATTCTGGAATATGGTTAAGGACATCCCTATTACGGTGGACTGGCTTCACCCAACGAGTCTCCCAACCCCCAAAGCCGAGCAGTTTGCTGGTGCTACCGTTAATGGCCTCGATTTCGCCCGAATCGACCGATGGATCGGATTGACACCGGGCCTCAAGTACCGAATGTTCTTTCTGAATGCTCGAGAAAACTTCGCAGGTGCAGCGATGGGAAGCCCCGAGTTTTCGCAGAAAGTTGGTGCCTGGGCTAAAGCAGTTGGAAACCATGTACACGCAAAGGATCCAAACTGCAAGTTTGGTGTGCTGTTGGTAGACGAACCTTCAACCACGAAACAGGCTGAGATCATCACCTCGTGGGCCACAGCGATCAAGGCCGCAACCAATGAAGTTCTTATTTACGAAGATCCCTTCTTCACAAACCTATCGGATCCCGCCATCAAGACAGCACTCGGTCTCTGCGACATGCTGTGCCTGAATCAGACTTACATCATGAAGAGGTATCCCGACCTCATCAGCCAGTACGTTCAAGCTGCCAGCGGAAAGGAACTGTGGCTTTATGACACCGTTCCAGACCCCAAGGAGCTTGACCCTACTGACTACTATCGGCTCTTTGCATGGCGAGCCTTCGCAAACCAAGCAAAAGGAATCGTCTACTGGTCGTTTACGGATGTGGGACCGAACCAGGACGCTTGGGCGGAAGATGCTTCTATTCGACACAGCTACAGTCCCCTTTACTTAGGCAGCCATCTCGCGACGAGTCTCCACTGGGAAGCCATTCGCGATGGACTGTGGGATGTTCAACTGTTCAAAACTCTCGCTACTCGTTCAAGGCACACTACCCTTGAGAACGACGCCAACGCAATCTTGGCGGAAGTGAACGATTTGGCAAATGGTCGGTCGGGAGCTAGCCCTTGGCAGGATGAAACCGACAGTCAGAAAGCAGAAGCTCTCCGTGTAAGGGCTACCGCCCTTCTTGAGCGACTGAAGTAATCGTTCATTCGAACCGTGACCTGTTTTGACTTGAGGATTTTCGATCAAGACAGGCACGGTTTTTCACGGACAGAGATAGACCCGTAAAGGGAACCATTCCGGTCTTGGAATTGTTGGTTCCCTTGATTCCATGAAAAAGAGGCCATTCGGCCCAAAGACTTTGTTCGAATCGGCATTACAATTCATAGTGAGACCGAACCCAAATAACACTCTCGAGAGAGATTCCCAGACTCATCGTCACGATCTATAGCGTCCTGGCAAATTAGCGAGACCCTGGCAGGTATTATTAGGCGGCTTCAAAGTCGCGTTTCACGAATTCCATTACCCATGAAGACCTCTAAGACGCATCGTAGGCTAGGCCTCACTTCTCGTCGTATCCTCGGTGTCACCACCGTCCTTGTGCTCGGCGCTTTCATCTTTGGAAGTGGACTTGCTGAAGGCGGAATTGGCGGCCAGACAACTGGTGGCTTGGATGACAAAACCAAGGATAAGGGCACTACTGGTACGACGGGTACGCCACCACCGACCGTCGTTTCTGGAGGTGGCACGGCTGGAACGGCAGGCGGAGTTACAACTGGAACATCTGCGGGAGCGCCCACTGGCGGACCAGGCGCGGGCGGTGGAATCAGTCCGGCCGCGGCTCAAGGTGCGGGTGGCGCGGGTACCACGGGAGCTCAAACGCCTCTCATTATTAATACGGGTAATCAGCCGGGGACTCAAACAAACCCTAATCCTCAGCTTCCAATTGCTCCTGCATCCGAAGTAGCCAAGATCCTTTCAACCCACAAATTCACGGGAGCTCATGACTTCCCGCTCTTTGGTTATTCGAACTTTGAGAGTGCGCGAACCGGTGTTGCCGCCCGACAGGCATCCATCAACAACCCGACCTACCTTAACTCTTTGAACCCGACAATTGGACCAGTCGGCCCGACAGTTCTCGGTACGGCCAGCATCAACAACCCGACGCCAGAGCGCTACCAACTTGGCCCAGGCGATTCCTTTACGATGCGAGTCGCAAGCCCAACCCAAGAAGCGGTGTCCCACGACATGGTTGTGGACTCATTGGGTTCGGTAACCGTTCCGGAAACCGGTGACAAAGTAGTCGTTCGCGGTCAGACCCTTGCTCAGCTTGAGGGAACGCTAAAAACTGCAGTTCGCCGAGGACTACGCGACGCAACGGTTACGCTTCAGCTTAAAGAACTACGAAGCATGACGGTTTATATCTTTGGCGAGTCGTTCGCTCCAGGTACTTACCAAATGCCTTCGATCATGTCGCTCTTTAATGCGATCTACATGTCGGGTGGTCCAAATGAAAACGGAAGTATGCGCCGAATTCAGCTTCGCCGAACAAACGGAACGATCCACGAATATGACCTTTATAAACTGATGGTCGATGGGGATCGAAACCAGGATGTCCCACTACAGCCAGGAGATGTTATTACGATTCTCCATGCTGGTGATCGAATCTCTCTCGGCGGAGAAGTGACTCAGCCCGCCATTTACGAACTTAAGAAGGGAGAAACCTTCCACGACCTTCTCCACTGGGGAAGCGGGATCAAGCCAAGCGGCGTCGGCCAGAAGATTTCGATCGAAAAGACGGTTAGCGGTACGGAGCGACAGCTAATTGACGTTGACTCAGTCATCAATGACAAGCAAAACAACCCAGTCTTGCACGACGGAGACGACGTAACCGTCTACAGCATCCGAAAGGAACTCGTTAACGAAGTCATCATCGAAGGACCTGTCGACCAACCTCACCACTACGGTCTCAAGAACGGAATGACCGTTGCTGACCTTATTGACATGTCACGCGGCCTCCTTCCAGAAGCTTATGGTGAGAGAGCAGACCTTTTCCGAAGGAACGACGACGACACTCATAAGTTGATTCGAATCGATCTTCAGAAAGCACTCAAGCGCGATCCTTCTGCAAACCTTGTCCTCAAAGAAGACGACCGATTGGTCATCTACCGACAAGATGCGATTCAGTGGATGGGTGATCGCAAAGTTGAAGTTAAGGGTGCGGTAAATAAAGGTGGCACGTTCTATCGAGCGGACAACCTTTCTGTTCGCGACATCCTCTTGCAGGCTGGTGGTTTGGCGCCGGCGGCTTATCCACAACTTGCATTCCTTCAGCGAACTAATCTGGACGGCACGGTTGGACCGCTCTTCAAGATCAACTTGATGAAGGCTCAAGCCAACGACCCTCAGCACAACATTGTTTTCCAAGATCGGGACGTTCTCACGATCTTCACGGTACAAGAAGCAAGCTTTATTGCGGACCAAACAGTTTCAATTAAGGGTGCCGTCCAAAAGCCAGGCACATTCCCGCTGAGCCCAGGTATGACGGCTCGAGATGCGATCTTGCTGTCCGGCAGCCTGCTTCCAACTGCAAACGTCACCGCGGCATTCATTCAACGAACGAACTTGGATGGAACTCCTGGCCCTCTAATCACCTTCAATTTGATGAAGGCCCTTCAGGGATTGCCTTCGGATAACCCAACGCTGTTCTCGAAAGACCAAATCAGCGTCTACACGAAGGATCAACAGGACTTCCGACCAAAACAGGTTGTCAACATTATTGGAGCTGTTCAGACTCCAAACGAGTATGTGCTCTCTGAAGGCATGCGAGTCCATGACCTGCTTTACCTGGCAGGCAAGACCCTTCCTACCGCCACTACTGAGCGCGCCTTCCTTCAACGATTGAACCTGGACGGTACGTTTGGTGAAATGAAGATCATCAACATCGATAAGGTGTTGATGCTCGACCCTGCGAACGATATTGAGCTCAAACCCGGCGACAAGCTCAATGTTTATACGAAGGATCAAGTTGCCTATCGTCCCGTACAGACGGTTACGATCAGTGGCGCCGTCCAGAAGCCAGCATCTTATCCACGAGCGGAAGGAATGACGCTCCAAGATCTACTCCGATTGGCAGGTGGACCGACTCCTCGAGCCAGTGATCGACTTGAGATTGCTAAAGCCCGCGTTCCTCAAGGAACACTCATTCAGCGATTCGCTTTGCAAGATATGATGGGACCAGCCGGTAACAACATAAAAATCGAGGACGGCGATATCGTTGCCATTCCAGAAGATGCTCGCATCATGGAAGCTCCGATGATGGTTACCATTGCAGGAAATGTTGCCAATCCAGGACCCTATCTCGTTTCATCAACTCACGAGCACCTTTCGTCGCTCCTGAGACGAGCAGGCGGGCTGCTTCCAGAAGGATTTGCTAAGGGAGCATCGTTCCTACGTAAGCCAGAATTCCTCACGACGGACGCACAAACGCGACTCGCGCCAAGAGTTCTCGACGTACTATCGAAGGTACAAGCGGACGAATACAAGCGAGCAGTTGCCCGAAGTGAAGTCGATAAGATGCGAGCGATTGCAGATGCTAGCAAGCAAGGTCAGCCATCGGTGAACTTGTCTGCTACAGGAAGTCCTGTCCCGACGACAAGCAATCCAACCGCAGGTGCGAATCAGTTAGGCTCGCTGCCAGCAGTAACCCCAGCAAGACCGCTTCTTCCTGCCGACCTGGCACCGGGCGGAAACTTGAACATTAGCATCGAGAATGCTCTTCGCCATCCGGGCGGAAGCGACGACGTGATTTTGAGAGATGGCGACACGATCTTCATTCCTCAAACGCCGGTGTCGATAACCCTGTCGGGAGCGGTCATTGCACCGTCTGCGGTTAAGTTTGAGCCAGGCAAGAGTCTTGCCTACTACATCAACCGTGCGGGTGGATTCACGAATGATGCGGCGAAAGATCAGATCATCGTGATCCGAACTTCAGGCAACCTTCTGAAGGCAAGCATGAGCACTCGACTTGAACTAGGCGACACGATCTTTATCCCAACTAAGGTTGAAGTGGATCACCTCCACGATAAGTCATCTGACTTCACAAACTCGTTGGCTCAGATCACGAATGCTGGACTTCTCATCGCGGTTGTCCACGCGCTGGTCAAGTAGTTGCTAGGGTCAGTCAACTCGAAAAGTTGACTGACCCAACTGAATTAAACGACACATTAAAAACAGATGCCATCAGAAACGAATTCAAACGAGATTGACCTTCGTGCATTTCTTGTTCCTCTCAAAGGCAAGAAAAAGTTCATGTGGTCCTTTACAATCGGTGGCGCGATTGCAGTTTTGGCCTATACCATCATCATTCCTGCCCAATGGAAAGCCGATGTTACGATCCTTACCGTTCTACCGTCGGATCTTAACGGTTCCGCTGGCACTTCCCTTGCCGCAGCCCTGAGCCCGAGCGCACCTGACCCATTGCAGGTCTTGGAAGGTGTGATTACTAGTAGAAGGTCCTTCGATTTAATTATCAGCCGCACTCACGTAGGTCGACGCGATCTAGAGAACGGATTCAAGGTTGACCGTCAGAATAAAAAAGCGCTGATAACCTTGTCATGGGAAGACACCGACAAGAAAAGAGCCCTTGCAATCGTGAAGGGGGGAGTGGACGGAGCAACCATGCTCCAACACGAGATCGAATTTTCCTCAGCTGCACTGCAGGCCAAGTATTTAGAAGATTCGGTTCATGAGCAAGATCAGAAGCTCCGCGATGCCGAACAGACTCTCGCGGACTTTGAGAAGCACATGAAGGCTCCTCTCAATCCAACGGACCCAACTTCTGTGGGTGCCTACCTTAAAGAGAAAAAGGATTTAGAGATGGAACTTGGGCAAGTAAATGCTCAGCTCAAACTCGCAGCTTCTCAAGCAAACCTTTTACCGACCAATCCAAATCTACCTTCGCTGGTGCCTACTACCGAGTTCTATCGAGACAAATTGATTCAACTCGAATATGAGTTGCAGGTCGCTGAGACCTCTTTTGGCCCGGCGGCACCAAAGGTCGTTTCTCTGAAACGAAACATTGAAGTCGCAAAGAAGACTTTGAACGACGAAATTGCTCGGTACCTTCAAAGCGTTGCGATCAACCTAGATCCACAGACTGCGAAGTTGCAGGCTCAGAAACTTACTATCTCGTATCAGTTGGACATTGTTAAAGATCTTGCTTCGAAGGCTCCTGACGAGGCCGTTCAATTGGCTCGCTTAGCTCGAGAAGTTGTGATTGTCGGAAATGTATCCAGTTCCCTTCGGGCTAAGTGGGAAGAAGCTAAAGTTGCCGCACAGGTCGACCAAGTCAAGTGGGCAGTTCTAGAGCCTCCCTACATCGAAGATAAACCGACAAACAAGCGATACGCTCGAAACCCATTTATGGGAGCTTTAGGCGGCTTTTTCGTCGGCGCCGCGATCCTAAATATCCGCAGCAGACGATCAGCCAAGAAAGCATCGCTAACAGGACCGGATGGAACCGCAACCTAAAGAAGAGCACGCATCTGATTCTGCAATAAGGAAGAGGCTATTCAAAAATAGTGGCCTCATTATGGGTTGCCGTGTAGTAACGGCAACCACTTCCCTTCTCGCAGTGCCATTCATGGTCTCACGACTGGGAATGGATGGCTATGGCACTTGGGAAGCAATCATGGCGATCGCCGCGATTTGCGGAATGTTCCAACAGTCGGTGGGTGGCACGCTTCTTTGGAAGATTAGCCAGGCCCATGGAATCAACGATCTCGACACGATCCGACGCATGGTTCGACTTGGCGTCACCGCGATTCTCTTCTTATCGGTCGTTATCACACCCATTATCTGGCTCGCATCGAATGGACTGGTTCACTTCTTTAACGTGCCAGATCGGTACGTCCAACAGGCAGTGTGGATTGTCCCAAGTGTGGTGGGAGCGACCATCCTGTTTGGCATCAATGATGTCGTTGGGATGTCTATCGCTGGCAGCCAAAAAACCGGCATTGTAACCATCGTCCAGGCAGTGACGTTGGTTGTGAACTACACAACCGCGATCCTATTCATTGTCAACGGCTTTGGGCTGAAAGGCAACATCTTCGGTTTGATTACCGGTGCCCTGGCTGGTTCTTGTTGTTACTTCTTCATTAGCCGGAAGAACGTAAGTGGCCTATCGCTCATCCCAGCCATCCCCACAAAACACGAGCTTCACGAAATGAGCCGTTATTCGGCTTTACTCTTTGTTGGCTTTAGTTCGACTGCCTTGCGCGATCAGACCGATAAACTCGTCCTGGCGCGGTATGCCAGTCAGGTTTGGGTTGGCCAATACGGTGTCGCCGGTCGCCTTGCCTCGCTGGTCATGGAAGTGGCCCGATTCTTCTATATGCCCTTGCTGACTGCTGCGGGCGCCATGCACGCGGCCGACAACTGGGGCGGCGTCAGAAGAATCTATTCCAACATGATCATGATGGTCGGGTGCGTCGCTGGCACCGTCACGGTTATCGTTGCGGGCCTACACGAACGCGTGGTCATGCTGTGGTTTGGGAAGGCAATTCCCGAAACCGGGATCATGATTCTCATTCTCCTTGCCGGAAATGCCTTTGCGGTTATACTCACTGGGCCCGGAACAGCCATTTGTCGTGCGATCGGTAAGGTTTGGGTCGAGACGTCTTATGTCGTGATCAATCTAGTTGGCAATATTTTGCTGACCATAGGCCTTGTCATTTGGCTGGGCCCCATTGGAACGGTCATTGCTTCTGGTTCGACATGGGCAATATCTGCGGTTGCATTCACCTTCTTCCTGCATCGAGTAGTAGACCTGCCAAGCGAAGCAACCTCAAATGCCCGAAAGTTCATTTGCTTGGTGGTCGCATGTTCCGGTTTAGTCTTCTTCATTTCTAAAAACGTCCCCCAGGCGCACAATCGACTTGAAGCCTTGGTGAGTCTTATGGTTCTTGGCACCCTGTCGGCGGTGATCTATCTCGGCCTGTCAATGGTGCTCGGGATTCTTCCTAAGTCGTCACTCGAGAAAATTATTAGGCGCGGTAAAGCATAAACGTATGGACAATCAGCCCTTAGTTTCGATAGTAACTCCGGTTTACAATGGCTCTCAATTCCTTGAGGAAATGATTGAGTCTGCTCGCGAGCAAACCTATCCCAACATCGAGCACGTCATCATTGACGACGGGTCGACAGATGGCGGGAAGTCCGTCGCTATTCTCAAGAAATATCCCCATCTAAGATGGTGGAGTCGCCCGAACATTGGGCAATACGCAACTCAAAACGAACTTTTCCGCGAGGCGAAAGGAGTGTGGGTTACCGCAAATGGCCAGGACGATCGATACCACGATAAGTATGCGATCGAACGCATCGTGGACCATGCGAGGAAGCATCCCGATGCGGACGTGATTCACGGAATCACTCACATCATTGATGAAGAAGGAGAGCACTTCCCTTTCCAATATCCTCAAAAATTCCCTTATTGGACGCTTCAATACAGCTTAAATATTCGGCATTGTTCCCTGTTTGCGAAAACCGAACTGATGTTGAAGCACGATCTGTTTTTCAATGAGAGCCTTAAGTACACCGGAGATGCAGACTGGATCTTCCGCTTACAGCTTGCGGGTCTTAAGTTTTCAAGGGTGAATAAATATGTGTCTGACTATCGACATCACCCTGAGCAGTTAACCACGATTGCCAATCGAAACCCGGTCGCTTGGGCCGCGAGAGACGCGGAAGATAAACGACTTCAAACCCTTTACGGCCCGAATCCACTCATTCGGAAACTCGTGATGAGTTGGGTTAACTTTGAGAAGAGGAAGCGCGTTGCGAGTCTCTTACTAAAAGGTTATCGTCGAAGCGACAATGGTTGGATTAAACAACGGTAGCCGTTTCTAGATGAATGTGAACCCTGCGATGAACCAATCTGACGCCACTACCCTAACGGCTCCTGTCGAACATAAGCGATTTATCGTGAATGTTGATACGGTGGTTGCGTCGATTTTGATATTCCTCCATATCGCGTTACCTCTCGACCTTGGAGTCCCGGGGTTGAACCTAGGAAAGACCATATCTCCGTCGATCGCGGCATCACTTTTCTCATTCATCATCATTTGGTACACCTCCAGGGGAAAGGTGTTTCAGGGCTTTCGAAAGCCGTTTGCAGCCCTCTTTTCCGTTTTCATCCTGCTACTAGTAGTTGAGGTATTCCAAGCTCCCGACGCATTCATTGCGATGTCTCACGACCTGCGAATGTATTTCGTATTTGTCGTCAACTATGTGATTTTCGTGTATCTCGTCGAGCGCTACGGTTATCGATGGATGACGAGAACGATTCTCATTGGTGGCTGCTATGCGGCCGTGTTGGCAATTGGAGAAATTGCCGTCGGGCGAATCCCAATCTATCAGAAATTTGCAGAAGCGGCGATGGCTGCGGGAGTCGATACTGACTCCAGTTCTGGCATTGGAGTCGACTTCTTCCGGGCATCCGGAACAATGGGGAACCCCATTTTCATGTCCATCTTGATGGGCGTGTGTATTCCATTTGTGTTTGAGCTTCGATCCAGCATCCTTAGGTTTTTGATTATTGCTCTCCTCCTTGGTGGAGCGGCGGCGACCATTTCCAGGACAATCGGTCTATGCCTCATCGTACTGATGATTGGCTGTTCGCTGGTTTACACAAGGAAATTCTGGATCGCAATGGGATCGATTGTCGGGGCCTTTGCCTTGGTCGTTGTCATCGCAGGTGATGCGCTAACGCAAGAGCCCCATGTCATGGTTTGGGAAGAGCGACTTGGTCTTGCATCAAGTTCTGGGTCGAGCGGAAGTGATGCGAACGTTGTGCTTCGTGCTAATAACTCCAAGATGCTCATTCAGCAAGTCACCGAGCACTCAAATCCACTTCAGGTCCTTTTTGGACACGGATCGTGGACGGCTGGTTGGATTGCGAAAACGGAAGACGGCGGATTCGGTACCGCCGACGACACGCCGGTCACAATTGTTTACGAAGAAGGCGTCATTGGGATCTTCCTCTTTTACGGAGTGTTCATCTATTCGCTCTGGAAGAGCCGCCGATATGCCCGCAAGACCCTTCATTGGTACAACGGCTTTGCTCTGGTAGCGTGTGGATTTGGAACTAATTTCGAGGTTCTGTCGATGTTTAACATTGTCGCAGTGGCCTCCATCGCGATCGTAACTGCATCGAAAATTGGTGGAAGTTCGGAGCCTTCATTACTCTTGAAGGAAGTCGACTCCATCCCGGAAACACCTAGCCTAGAACCTGCTGTTTCACGCGAATGATCCGAGTAGTCTCTCGGTATCCTCTAATGACTGTGCGAGTTCTTTGTGTTTGCTTAGGAAACATCTGTCGAAGTCCAATCGCAGAAGGCATTTTACGAAGGCAAGCTGTGGAGTGCGGGCTGGAATTAGAGATTGATTCTGCTGGTACCGGCGACTGGCACGTGGGAGATCGCCCCGATCCTCGTGCGATTCGCGCTGGCGAGGCTTGCGGCTGTCAAATGACAATGGTAGCCTGCCAAATTCGCTCCTCAGATTTCGAAGAGTTTGACTGGATTTTGGCTATGGATCACAGCAACCTTCAGAATCTCTATCGCTGGCCCGAAAGCAAGCCTGAAAAGGTCCACCTGATTCGGTCTTTCGATTTGTCAGCTTCGAGCACTGAAGTTCCCGATCCGTACTACGGCACCTATGCCGACTTCGAGGAAGTCGTCGACATGCTTGAATCCGCATGCCGAGGCTTCCTCAGGCATATCGCCGCACAACCTCCCGAAGACTATTAGTTAGGAGTGCCGGGCATCACAACGTCTTTAAGGCCAAAATACGGGTCTTTGTAGGGAATCTTTAGGATGGTTTGAAGAACCGCGTCACGGGCCTGTGCAGGAGTTGGAAGAACCGGATCTGAGGCCAACCAAAGGTGAATGATCGGGCGAACCCGAACCATGTTTGTCCGGGAATCGTTTGCCAAGATCCTATTCTCAAGTTCAACCTTCGACATATCTCCCGTTCCGCCACCCGTTACAGTTCCGATAACTTCACTGGGAGTCATCGGTCTTAAGCTTAAATCACTTACTTGAAGCGCCGCGGCCGTAAACTTTTGCTTGTCGGGAGAATCGGCACGAAACTCTGAGCGGGCACCCGCGAACGGCTGGGCTCCGATGAGTTCAAGGGTTGGAGACTCGACAACCGCTTTCGTCGCCGTTGTCAAAGATAGCGGCACCATATGTCCCCTTGACCGATGATAGGCAACGACGGATGCCGCATCTGCGTGGACGAGTTGATCAATGGATTCCTTAATCGCCGGGATGAAGTCTTTTGCGGTGTAGATTCCCGGGAAAGCATCCACCACCTTACCGTCCGGGTTGCAGAGGTACATGACCGCGTTCCCGCGAACAGTCCGGGTGATCTTTTTGCCATCGCCGAAATCAATGTTGATTTTAGGGACCTCGCGAACCATCTCCCAGGCAGGAATCACCTCTTCCGAGACGAGCTTCTTGAATTCAGGGTCCTTAAAGAGGGTGGCCCTGAGGGTTCGAGCGTTAGCGCACGGCATTTCTTCATCGAGGTGGCCAAACATGCTCAGCAGTAGGATCGGCTTGTGTGTCTGCTTCGCCTCACCAAGAGCATCCGGGAACGTGTTGTACCAACCAATCCCGTTCACGGTCGTCTTCCGGGCCTTCCCCGTCGACCACGCAAGACCGATCGTCGTCAACAGCGCCAGCCCCAAAACGCTTCCAATAAGAGTTTGCTTTTTCATAATCGAGTGTCCGTGTTGTGTCGGACGAAACAAAGCCGCTCGCGTTACGTCTGTTTGGGTATCTTAAATCTAGTTGGGGATGTAGCTCAGTTGGGAGAGCGCTGCAATCGCACTGCAGAGGTCGTGGGTTCGAATCCCATCTTCTCCACCAATTACCCTCACTCTGGTTCGGTAGTTCTAAAAGTTCCTAAATCTCAGTCTCTCTCTCAAACGAATGAGAAGCCTCAAGCACTGCAATTGCGCTTTTGACGTTGCCTTTTTGTTTCTTGCCTTTATTAGAATCCCAAGGGAATCGGTAAACGGAGGCAAAAACCACCTCCGGCTACAGGGGCTCGAGTGTTCGGGTGGAGGAGGCCGTCGATAGAGGTCCGATGGTTCGGAGAAAGGCGGGTGTGGACTTACACTGATTCGGGTGTTGAAAGCTTAACGGAGGCACAAACCACCTCCGGCTAAAGGGGTTCGGGTGTTCGGGTGGAGGAGACCGTCCATAGTGGTCCGATGGTTCGGGTTTTGCAAGCGAAACGGAGGCACAGACACTTCAATTTTAGCAATCTTTCTGTATTTAGATCTTCCCAGCCGCATAAGATTCACGTGGTGTTAAATGCGAGGTTTAGTGGCTCTTAAGTAGAATTACGGTCTACGTAAGTCCCGATTCTTCTTATGCGCAAAGCTTTCACTCTCATCGAACTCCTTGTAGTTATTGCAATTATCGCCATACTGGCCGCAATCCTCTTCCCTGTTTTTGCCAGAGCAAAGTCGGCAGCCAAGAGTTCAGCGTGCGCATCGAACCTCAGGCAGGTAGGAATTGCTTTGAGCCTCTACCGAAGTGACAGCGACGACGGCTATCCCAATAACGGAGATCCTTACCTTTGGTTTGGAAGACACTTTCGGTGGCCTATCATGCCGTATCTCGGCATCGGACAACAGCAGAAGGCGGGAGATGTTACTGCGAAATCAGGAGCACCTCAAATTCTAACTTGCCCTGAAGATCCGACCGCGAATTCTCAATTCGACGGCACATCGTATGCCTATTCGGCATCTCTCTATCACTCGGTTGATCAAATATCTTCCTATACAATCCAATCATTGGTCAATGCGACGCTTCCAGTCGAAACGACTTGTGTAACTCAAACGGAATCGTTGATGGCAGACCCTGCACGAAAGATTGTCGTTGAAGAATGGCTCACCGCCCATCGTCATCCCGGGGCACCGCTTGGCTTTTGGGGAGTCCAAACCAACTATTCTCAACCTGGTGAAGGCCGTTGGACTGGCTCACGGAATGCAGTTTTCGGCGACGGACATGCCCATTTGACTCCCGCACAAGCGCAGGTGCCTTCGATCCAAGATTGCCCCGATATGAACTTGACCCCAGGAGGAATCAGTGGCAGCGATTTGCATGGGAATTGACCTGGCGAATCTACCTAAAGCGAATGGTCTTAAACGCCTGTTCAAGCACCGCATTTGGAGTGCCCATTGAATGAGTCCCAACGGCCCGATTCGAGTCGGAGCGGCAAGGAATCGGGGTTCGAACCTGCTACACTTTCGCCATGACTGTTGAAGGATCTAGCGGTACCCAGGTAAAAGGTCTCGCCCCCAAGCACATCAAGCTACTCACCATACTTCTTGGAATTCTCGTCCAAGCCCCTGCGTTTTATCTGGCTCGATCCCGATCTCCATTTGATACCGACGAACTCGCTCTTGGTCTAAGCGTTGTTCATACCTGGATTGGTGTTCCACTCCTTTCACTTGCATGGCCAGCATCCCTTCACGTGGTTTTGGGTCAGTTTTATGTGGTTGGAACGTTCGCCACTTCTCACGGAGGCCATTCACTATCTAGCCTCGGACATCATCTCGCGGGCATCTGCGCCGATCCGTACGGATTGCTCAGCTTCATGCGATATCTGACGGTCATTCTGGCCGCCGGGGCCATAACGGTACTTGCACGGCACCTTCTCAAGAAAGGGATGCCATGGTGGTTAGTGGTCGCTGTTTCGGCAGCTTTAGCAGTTCAACCGAACGTGATGCACCACACAATGACCGCAAAAGGGGACGGTCCCGGAATTTGGCTTGCGGTGATTGCCATGGTCATGGCCGTCAGCGAGCCAAAGGTTAAGCCGGTTTGGATTGGAACCGTGCTCGGCTTGATGTTTGCTTGCCGGCTTAGTTATTTCCCGATTGCCGCGATTGTAGGCATCATGGCGATTGTTGCCCGCTATGGAGAAACAAAGCCCTTAGCGGTCATCAAAGAAGCCGTTCCCGCCTTCTTTATCGCGTTCCTCTTACCCACCCCTTTCATTTGGGCGGATCCTCTCCGCTACATGAAAAACGTGCTGGTTCATATATTGGAAACTGGCCCTCGGTTTGGAATGAAGACTGCTTTGATCTTCCAATGGCACATGATGGGCCCTGGCATGACGGTCCTGATTCTGTCGTTGGTCGCGTTTGCCGTCCTTCAAAGGAGATGGTTGACTCTTGTTCTTTCCGCTGCGTTAGCTGGCTTCTTCATCATGGCCGTTGCGAAGCAGTCTAGCTACTACGATCGCTACCTCCTGCCTACCCTGCTCATGATCCCCATGATCTTGATTGATCTGAATTACGAGAACAAGTCTAAGTTGCAATTGGGATGGGCAGCCGCCGTAACTGCGGTTTGTGCGGTCCTTGTTCCTCAGTGGGTCAAGGCAGATATTGATCATGTGAACTCAAGCGTTCGGGATCAGAACACCTACAAAGAAGCAGTCGCAGCGGCGATCGCAGCCTCTGCAAATGGTAAGTCTCTCATCCCCCTCAACATCCTGACTCGCGGAGTCGGAATTGAAGACAATATGTCGCCTCAAGCTGCAAAACGGGTCGAAAACGACGCTTTGAGAGCCTATGCGACCCAGACTCGTATTGCATACGATAAGAACGATCTCCTGCCGCTCAAAGACGCGGTTGCCGAACGTGAAAGGGGATTGATTGCCCAAATGCGGTTGGTTGAGTACTACACCAAGGGCAAAGCCGATATTCAACTGTGGGATCCAGGTGATTCGGGACGCTTTGGTTGTGTTACGGAAGACAAAGCGGTCGCCTTGCTTCAAAAGGGTCAAGCCAATGCGATGTTGATCCCGGTCGAGGACATAAGCAAGTTCCCTGGATTAAAGGTCAGTCAAACGTTCAGAGATCTTGCATTGGTGACGGCAACCAAAACCCTTCCCTAACTCAAAACGAGAACCGCCTAACAATAAAAAAGCTCCTTGAATCCAAGGAGCTTTTTTATTTGCCAAGTAAGTCGTGCTTTCGCCTTAATCGCCCGATACTTTTAGAATCTGCTGAGCCTTGTCTGGCATTTCTGCGTGGAAAACGAATAGCCGTCTGCCTATGAAATTCCAAACAAGCACGCCAGGCAGAGTAATGACCTTTGCCATGACCGGGGAGACGTGCGCCACACTCACAAGCACCGAAACCGCACCTGCGGTTAGGATCAGGCCGACAAGCGAGACCAGCCAAAACCTTAGGATCTCTTCTTTAGCAGAATACTTCCCTCTCTTGAACGCCACGCTGTACGACAAGAAGTAGTTGAGCAGAGTCGCGATAATAAAGCTGAGGGTCGCAGCAACAACGAGGGGTACGTTCTGTCGAATAAACACCCAGAAGGTGCCGAAATCTGCGACTGATGAAATGCCACCAACGACGGCATAGACCAGAAACTGAATAACGAGAGTCTTTTTGTCGGAACCGGTTGAATTACTCATCAATCTTTATTGTTGTGACTTAGCGAGTTCCATGAGCTCTTTAAGCCCCTCTTCGAACGAAACCTCAGGCTTCCATCCCAAGCGGGTTGTAATCCGCTCGATGTCAGCTAACGTCACTTCGGCATCTGCCTTTCGGCGAGGAGTGAATAGCTTTTCATCGGTCGTGATCATATCTGCCAGTTCGAGAATCGAAATATTCGTTCCGCTTCCCACATTAAACACGACTGATCGTTGGCTGCTTTCATAAGACATGATATTCGCAGAAACGACGTCCCGAACATGTATAAAGTCCCGTCGCTGGAGACCATCTCCGTGGATTTCAAGCTGAGAACCTTCTGCCCATTTTTGCAAGAAGATGCCTAAAACGAGAGCATATGCTCCAACTCGAGGTTGCCTCGGACCATACACGTTGAAATATCGCAGCGCGACGACAGGAAAGTCGAATACGCGATCGAACATTAAAGCGTATTCGCTGCCTACGTGCTTGGACAATCCGTAAAAATTCAGGAAGTCCGGAGGAGTTCTATCTTCGTGGTGAGGTGCAGGTTGACTTCCATAGTATGTGGATGAACCGCTATAAATAATTTTGCCCACGCCGTTATCACGGGCTGCCATCAAAACATTTTGAGTGCCCACAATATTGACTTGCGTGCACGTGTCAATCGCATCCAGTGAAGGTCCTGATCGAGACATGGCTGCACAATGGAAAACACCATCCATTCCCTCGGTGGCCTTTTTACACGTCTCGAAGTCGCAAATATCGCCTTCAATGAACTCGGCATCAGGGTGGACCCACTCTCTAAACCCATAAACGAGGTTATCGAGAACTCGAACGGAATATCCCTTGGCAATTAAGCCTTCAACCAAGTGACTTCCGATAAAGCCTGCGCCGCCAGTAACTAGAACTTTTTTCATAAATGGATAGATGGAACTCTCTTATTAAATGCGGTTTAAATCAGCCGACCTTTGACCGATATAAGTCTCGGAAGAACTTCAAATCATCTTGGGTGTTGATGCCACGATTCTCATCGGGATCGGCAACCAAGACCTGATTGTAGTGCCAGCCCTTCTTAGCAAGAAAAACTAAAAACGGTAGGAAATTGATCTCGTTGGTGAGTTTGCCCGATTCGGCCGAAGCTAAATACTCCTTCCAGACCTCGTCCAACCCCTCGGTCGAGAGAAGGAACGTTCCGACATCACTGAATCCGGTCGGATGGCAAACATCTCCCTCTCTCGACTGAAGGATATTGACCAACTGGCCCTCAGGCGACATCACATATTCGACGTAAGGGTTTTTTGCAGTGACCAAAGGCAAGGTGCAGCAAGGTCGAGGAGATGCCAAGTGGGCTTCGATACACTTCCGAATCGTTTCACTTGACACGTGGAGCTGATCTCCCCACATGATCAGAATATTTTCTGCCTCAAATCTGGCAGGGTAGTCACCGAAAATCGCGTCTCCCATGCCCCTTGGCACTTCTTGAACGCTTGCAGTTACGCAGAGCATTCCCTTTCCATTTTTCTCGTTGTGTTGGATGAAAAGTGGCAATCCAGATGGGGAGACAACCGCATGAATGTTGTCGACAAAAGGCTCGAGTTTTGATCTCAGGAAGTCCCATATCGTGAGCCCGTCAACGACTTCAACAAGGAGCTTCGGAACGTCTTCACCAAGTCGAGACCCTTTTCCAGCGGCAGGGATGATGGCACTAAATTTCAAGGACGCACGCTCATTGTATTTTGAATTTGAGATTTGAGGGTCAGCAGATCCTCGAACCAATAATTGGTTACCGTCTTGATGTCGGGGTTAAAAACTCCGACGACCGCAAGTCCAGCGGCTTGGGCTGATCGGATCCCTGCGAGCGCATCTTCAAAGACAATGCATTTTTCAGAACTTGCGTTCACATTTCGCATCGCCAATTGATAGCAATCTGGAGCAGGCTTGCCATGCTTTACGTCATCAGCCGTTACCAACTGATCGAGAAATTGATCCAGCTTCGTGCTCTTCAAGGCTACTTCGACCGATTTGCGGCTGCTACTCGTAACGAGTTGAACTCCCTTCTGAAGATTCTTCAATAGTTCAAGCAATTCAAGCGCACCAGGCATCGCCTCAAGCTCACCGTCGTTCACCAATTGGCGATAGAGCGCCTGTTTCTGAGTCGTCAATTCTCGCCCAAGATCAGAATCTCCGTCAACCATTTGGGTAAAAACCTCAAGGGTGGTTTTGCCGGTTACCTTGTCGTAGTCAAAGGCCTCGCTGTGCTGAGGAACTTCTCGATCGATAACGGCTTGGTAGGCCCTCGCATGAAGGGCCGATGAATCGATCAGCGTTCCATCAAGATCAAAAAGGAAATGCTGGTGCTCAATGACCTCTCTGTTCAACGGAAGACTCCAAACAGATTCTTGAGTCCTCGATTGAATCGCCACTTGGGCCGTGTGAATCCAGTGTAGGTTCGGTAGCGAACGGGCATCTCAGCAATTTCCACCTCGTGGTGAACCAGTTCCTTTGTCACTTCTACCGGCGTGTTCGGTAAACGATCTGTCAGCACCTTTGCCAGCGAAGGTGAGATGCGGCTCTTTCGATAGAGTCGGAACCCGGTGAGAGGATCCGAGAAGAACATTCCTACTCTTAGTGCTAACAGTGCACTCACTAAGAACGATCCGAACCAACTCATTCGGAACATCGGGCCGCCTTCTCCGTATGCCGCATGGAGCGAATTGTGGAATTGACGGCGACTCTGGGTTCGCGAGCCATGAAGAGCTCCAAATCGACTGCTTTGAAGTAGGCGCATGCCGAGAATAATGTCGCTAAGGTTATATTCACCATCCCCGCTCAGAGTGGCAAAGAATTCAGGCTTTCCGCTGACGACCCAATCTTGAAGGGCCGCAATCTCAGGGAAGGGTTGATCACTCTTGCTAATCCGCATCGTGATGTTGGAAGGCAGCCCCTTAACGGTGGGAAGAGACTCAACGTTCATGACGACATCGACTTGATCAAAATAGTCCGACCATGGAATCTCTAGCATTTCCTGGATCAGAGGATCAATGCCAAGGTTTCTTCCGCCCAAATCAATAAACAGGCGCAGATCCTGCTTATCTCGGCCACTGGTTTCGAAGAGTTCGATCACGCGATCAGAAATCGCAAGTCCACTGTGAACCATCGGCTTGGCAGGATTAGCCCATTTACCCCGTAGAAGAGTAGCACCCTTGTAGCTCGAAATTGGTTCGCCATCTGGCTGACCGAGTTTGATGCCATCCGGCAAATCTTCCGCAGTCTCGGTATAGAAAATATGCGTGATGCCCTTGCGCGAGTTGGTTTCATCTCCGAGGCAGTGCAGCGATTTATCCACCAAGCCAAGACCGGTAGTTGCCTGAATGTCGTGATCCTCTTGGATGTTGGCAACAAACGCTTTGACCGTAGCTGGGCTCGAAAGAATCGCTTCACTGGCAATCAAATAGCTGGGTAGCAACGATGAGTGCTGAGTTCCTGGACCGTAAATAATGATGTCCGCTTCTTGCAAGGCCTTTATTGCCTGAATCGACGGCTCGGTTTTCATCTCTTGCGAACGCAGCCATGCCCGTTTTTCTTCAATAGGCTTGTCCGCGATCGCGAGCCAGCCTTCCTTGCTGGGTTCACATTCCATGAAATAGAGGTCAAGAATTGGAACAGCTGATTGCGGCCCGACGATGACCGCTTCACGAGGCATTAATTCCCCATCAGTCTTAAGGGCAACAAGAGTTCTGGCTTCACCTTTACTCACGTTAATCAAACGTGACTTCGAGCCAGCGACCTCTGACATCAGGCGAGCCGCCTCGTTGAAATCGTTTCCTTGTTCGAGGAATGCTCCCGCGAAGACGAGGTTACCGAGAGAGCAATCGACAAACTCAAAGCTCACTTCTTTGATTCGTTTGTCATAAAATCGGAAGAAATGTCCTAAAAGCCCACGGATGCGGTCTCGGGTTACCGTGTCGATAGAACTGAATTGGTCGAGCAAAGTCTTCTTAAGCCCTTCCATTGAGCCACTATCGACAAATGCTCGAAACGCTTTTAGGTCGTCAGCCGAGAAGTCTTCCGGCAGACGAAACTCAATAAGCTTCTGGAGTGCGTATTGCTCGGCAGAATACAGGTCGAGCAGATAGGAAAGGTTTTTGCGGAAGTCCGACGGACCAAGCATTCCTGGGACGAAGTCTCGAAGTGCTCCGGTTGAAAGGCCATCATCGTATGCGTTTACAAGCAAAGACAGATTGACTTCTGGCCTGCGTAGTAGCGCCCGAATGAGGGTTGCACTGCCGCGTCCTCCACAGAACAGGCATACGTTTTGAGTGTATTTTTGAGTCGTCATATGTTTGCGATTTGGAGAACTTTCACGCGAATCAGGAACTGCCTCATTCCGATGTAGAGAACAAAGAGAAGGCGATGGGTGGCCCCTTTAACAACCTTCAGGCTGCTCTTGCCTTTCACTCGTGATCGATGTTCGACATTCACTTCGACAATCTTCGCTCGTTTTTCGAGCAGCTTGGACGTCATTTCAGTGGAGTAGTTCAACCCCTTAGCCTCAAGGTTGAGCGATCGAAGTAATTTGCCTTCGACCACTTTCAATGCGCAATTGAAGTCTTTGAGGTGCGAGCCGTGGAACATATTGGCAACAACGCCACTTGACCAGGATCCAAAGCGAGCAAATCCTGAATCTAGCTTCTTGTGCCTCACACCCGCCGCAACGGTTGCCTGATCCGCCTTAATGCCTTCCGCTAATTTGACTACCTCTTCAATCGGGAATTGACCGTCGGAATCGATCAATAAAACCCAAGGCATGGTCGTATGGGCAATCGCAGTAGTAAGGGCAACTGCCGCACCTTGGTTTTTCTCTAACGTGATTGGTTTGAACTCAGGAATCTCTTTCGCTAAGTCGGTGAGTATCTGCCAAGTATTGTCCGTGCTCCCGTCGTTACAAATCACGATTTCGAACGAATCCAGCCATTTCTGAGTTCGCAAGAAACTCACCCACTCATTGACAATTTCGGTGATGCCATCCTGCTCGTTGTAGGCGGGGGCTGCGAGAGATATTTGACGAACTTCTAGCATGATTCCTTAGGGCGACAATTATGGTCGTCGCGTCCTGCTAACCTTATTATGGGGAAATTCCACCTCATAAGCAGCAGAAGGAGCATCCCAAAAGCTTCTGCTTCCAGGGAACTGCCTTGCCAGGTTAGTATATTCCCTGAACTCGAGGTCTGCTGTGATCCTCTCACTAAAGTAGGCATTTAAACTCAGCCAATCTTAACGTTTCGTTATCGGTTACTGGCGCGCATTTTCACATCCAGAACACTGAATAGGCCTTTAAGACCTATTCCAAGTTCGCCTGAGAGAAAAAGAGCTTCCCATGTATGCTGGCCGATTATGGGGTGACATACGGTTAGGACCAGTTCTTAGGTGATAATCTCACATCATCATGCCGCTCCTTTGGTTGTCTTGCTTAGCTGTTCTGGTGCCGTGTATGAAGGATAAACCTATGCCTTTCACTGATGAGAATCGCTTCGATCCATCTACCTTTATGTGGTTTTCAGCACCGGCAGCCAAATGGGATGAGGCGCTGCCAGTTGGAAACGGTCGCCTGGGTGCAATGGTTTTCGGCACCGTTCTCGAAGAGCGCATTCAACTCAATGAAAGTACCTATTGGACGGGCGGCCCTTACTCAACGGTCGTGAAAGGGGGCCATGAAGTTCTGCCCGAACTTCAAAAACTCGTCTTTGAAGGCAAGTCCCTCGAAGCACACAATCTCTTCGGGCGCAAGCTCATGGGATATCCGGTTGAGCAACAGAAGTATCAAAGCTTGGCCAACTTACATCTGGCTTTTCACCCTGCGGGAACCGTTAAGGAATACACGCGTGACCTCGACTTGGCAACGGGAACGAGCCATGTTTCCTACACACTGGGCGGTATTCGGTATCACCGAGAGACCTTTGCAAGCTATCCAGATCAGGCAATCGTCATCCACTTGACCGCCGATCATCCGGGAGCGATCAGCTTCAAAGCCAACCTTCGAGGAGTGAGAAATCAAGCTCACTCAAACTACGGAACGGATTATTTCAGAATGGACGCAGCCGGTTCCAACCAACTGGTGGTGACGGGCAAATCGGCAGACTATTTGGGAATCCCTGGAAAGCTGAAATACGAAGGACGAATTCAAGCAACCCATGAGGGTGGGTCTATCAAGACAGTCCGTACCGACCTTATTGTCGAGGGCGCCAACTCAGTAACCCTTGTCTTCGTTGCCGCAACCAACTTCGTCAATTACAAGGATGTCTCGGGCGACAGCCACAAGCGAGTTGAAGCAGACCTCGCACGTCTGAGTGGCAAGGGATTCGAGATCTTAAAACACGACGCGGTGCAAGACTATAAAAGCTATTTCGATCGGGCCAGTTTGAGTCTGCCCATTAACAAGAATTCCTTCCTTCCAACCCCCGAGCGCAAAGTCCGTTACCAATCGGAAACCGATCCCAGTCTTGCGGCTCTGACCTATAACTTTGGTCGATACATTCTGATCTCCTCTTCTCGCCCAGGGGGCCAGCCAGCCAATCTCCAAGGGATCTGGAACGACGACATGAATCCAGCATGGGATTCGAAATACACAACGAACATCAACACCGAAATGAATTATTGGCCAGCAGAGTCGGCCAACCTCGGTGATCTGACCGAACCACTTTTTAGACTGATAAAGGAAGTGTCGGATCAAGGTTCCAAAGTGGCCAAAGAACACTATGGAGCTCACGGCTGGGTGTTTCATCAGAACACCGACTTATGGCGAGTTGCGGCCCCGATGGATGGCCCCAGTTGGGGCACTTTTACAGTTGGCGGCGCTTGGCTCTGCACCCACTTGTGGGAGCACTATGCTTACACTGGA
Source organism: uncultured Armatimonadota bacterium (assembly GCA_903899015.1). Taxonomy (GTDB): domain Bacteria; phylum Armatimonadota; class Fimbriimonadia; order Fimbriimonadales; family Fimbriimonadaceae; genus Fimbriimonas. The sequence goes on from CAIUHP010000018.1 coordinate 37,409, forward strand.
GACAAAGCATTTCTCAAATCTTCCCTTCCCTTATTAGAGGGCTCAGTTCTCTTCTTCCTCGATTTTCTTGTCCAGCACCCTAACGGGAAATGGATGGTTACGAATCCATCTACTTCACCGGAAAACTTTCCAAATGGTGGCAACAATGGTCCATTTTTTGACGAAACAACTGGAAGCATGCAGCCGGGCACAACCATCTGCGCAGGGTCTTCAATTGACATGCAAATCCTTCACGATTTATTTGGTTACTACCTAGCCGCCGTCAAAGAACTTGGCATTCATTCAAAGGTGGCAGACCGCGTTAAGGAAGTTCGGGAGAAGTTAGTTCCCCCTCAGATTGGCAAAGACGGTTCCCTCCAAGAATGGTCGGAAGATTGGAAATCACTCGAAAAGAACCATCGACATTTTTCCCACTTGTATGGTCTTTATCCTGGACGGGTGCTTGTCGAGAAGCAGACACCCGCTCTTGTCAAGGCATACAAACAGGTTCTTGAAGAACGCGGAGATGGTGGCATGGGCTTCTCCATGGCCTGGAAAATGGCTCTTTGGGCACGTCTTGGAGACGGCAACCGATCGAACAAGATTTTCAAGAATTATCTGAAAGATCAAAGTTGCATCCAAATGTTTGCCCTGTGTGGAAAGGCACTGCAAGTAGACGGAACCTTGGGCGCAACCGCTGCACTCACTGAAATGTTGATCCAATCACACGAAGGAAATATCCATCTGCTTCCCGCCCTTCCTTCCGATTGGGCATCCGGGCAATTCAAAGGGGTGTGCACCCGTGGTGGCTTTGTAGTTGACCTCGACTGGGCCGACGGACGCGCACAATCCGCGAAAATAATGTCCAAGAATGGAGGGCTTTGCCGGATAAAGGTCAAAGGTGAAGCCACCGTAATGGTTGCGGGAGAGCCGGTAGCCACCAAGATCAACTCGAACGGAACCTTTGAATTCCCAACGGAAAAGAATAAATCCTATATCCTTAAGTTTCTTGCCCATGCCAAATAAGTCACAACCATCAAGTTCACTTACTCTTGAGAACATCTTCGTCAACGGAACGTTTGATCCCAAGAGCTACGGTCCACTTCGTTGGATGAGTGACCAATCTAGTTACACCACGCTTGAAGTCAACCGTAAGAAAGAACAGGAAATCGTTCGGTACGAGGCATTAACCGGGGCAAAGACTGTTCTAGTTGGGAAATCGATGCTGACTCGGGATGGTGCCAGTGACCCCATAAAGATCAAGGAGTACGAGTGGTCAAATTGCATGACTCAACTTCTGATCTTCACAAACACCCAACAAGTTTGGCGACAGCACACTCGGGGCGACTACTGGATTCTTAACTTAGAATCGGGCGATCTCAAGCAGGTTGGTATCGGGCTCGAAGAAAGCTCCTTGATGTTCGCGAAGTTCTCACCCGCCGGAGATCGAGTTGCGTTCGTGAGTAAGCACAACGTGTTTGTCGAAGATATTTCGAATGGAACGCGAGTCCAGCTGACGCACGACGGTAGCGATAAGATCGTTAACGGAACCTTTGACTGGGTTTACGAGGAGGAACTTGGGTGCCAAGACGGTTTTCGATGGAGTCCCGATGGCAAAACTATTGCCTATTGGCATTCGGACACCACCGATATAGGTTGCTTTACGCTTATTGACAACATCTCGGGGAACTATTCAAAGACGATCCCCCTTCCCTATCCGAAAGTTGGAACCAAACTATCCGCCGTCAAGATCGGGCTCGTTTCTGCCCAAGGTGGTGCGACTCAGTGGCTCGATATTCCAGGGGATCCCTCAAATAACTACCTGGCGAGGATGGATTTCATTCCAAACTCCAACGAGCTCATGATTCAGCAACTGAATCGTCAGCAGAATACGCATTGGGTTTGGATCGCAAAAGTCGATGATCTAAGCCTCACAAACCTGCTCACCGAGAAAGACAATGCTTTTCTCGATCTCCACGACAGCGTCCAATGGATCGACGACGAGAAGTGGTTCACATGGATAAGCGAGCGGGATGGCTGGCGACATCTGTACCGAATTTCGCGGGATGGGAAGAAAGTTAAGCACATCACCAAGGGTGAGTTTGACGTGGTGAGTGTTTGTTGTATCGCCCCCAAAACTGGATGGGTCTACTACATTGCCTCTCACACCAGCTACTTAGACCGTTATCTTTATCGAAGTCGCATCGACGGCACCGGTCACGCAGAACGCATCACTCCCCTCAACCTAGTGGGACACAACTCCTACCAAATTTCTGAAAGCGGAGAGTGGGCGATTCACACATTTAGCAGTGCCATCACGCCGACCATCATCTCCCTTGTCCACTTGCCAGAACATATCCAGGTCAAAGTCTTGGAAGGTAACCGTCCCCTCCAAAAGAGGGTTGATCAACTCGGACTAAGAGCGAAGGAGTTCTTTAAAGTCGATATTGGCGATGAGACTTTGGACGCCTACATGATTAAACCAATCAAGTTCGATCCAAAGAAGAAATATCCCGTCATTTTCTATGTTTACGGAGAACCGGCTGGATCGACGGTTCAGAACAATTGGTCGAGTAAGGACATCCTTTGGCATCAATATCTTGCCCAGCAAGGCGTAATCACGATCAGCATTGACAACCGTGGAACAGCCACACCAAGGGGGCGAAAGTGGAGAAAGTCAATCTATCGGAAGATTGGGATTTTGGCGACCGAGGACCAAGCCAAGGCAGCTAAGAAGATCTTTTGCATGTTCGAATTTATCGACTCAACTCGAGTCGGTGTGTGGGGATGGAGCGGCGGTGGTTCGATGACGCTGAACTGTATGTTCCGTCACCCGGAAATTTATAAGACGGGCATCGCGATCGCCTTCGTTGCCGACCAAAGGCTTTACGACGCGACCTATCAAGAACGCTATATGGATCTGCTTGAGAAAAATGAAAAGGGATACATCAGTGGTTCACCGATTCAATACGCGAAGAATCTTAAAGGCAAGCTCATGATTATCCATGGCACCGCTGACGATAATGTCCACTACCAGAACTTCGAGAAGCTAACAAATGAACTCATACGGCTCGATAAGGAGTTTTCGATGATGTCGTATCCGATGAGAGCCCACGGAATAAGTGAAGGGGAAGGCACCGCTCTTCATCTGAGAAAAACCATGGACCGATTCTGGAAAGAGAACCTTTAGACGTCTGGCAAAGCGGTTCGAAATGGAGCAGTCTCCCGGGACCTGCCGGATAAAAACCGTCGCTCTACCAGGAGCCAGCTAAGGTATCCCAACCCAAAACTAATGAGTAATGAGAATCCCATAAGGAGCCAAGGACCGAGGTTTGGGAGATACCAAAGCAGTAACTTCTCGGTGGGCCACCCATATAGATACACCCCGTAGGAGATGTCAGGCAGATTTCGGAACCAGTTGAGTGAAGGAGTCTCTCGGTTAGCAAACCAGAACAAAAGGTACGAACCGGGCACCGCGATGGCTATTTGAGCGAGGGCAGGGATAAACAACAATCCGATCATGAGGAGCAATGCTCCGGCTGCGACACGATCATCCCACCGAATCCGATCTTCGAACAAGCAATAGGTTGCGCCAATGCCAAAAAGAGCTAAGAAGTGCAGGGAGTGAGATACATCTGGCACGATCAAGTGTGCCCAGTCCGGAACTTTCACCTCGGTCATGCCGGGCACATAACTCAGACCTATCGCCACGAGGGCAACCCCCAGCCAAATCCATTTCTTATGAGTCAGACCGAAAATGCCGAGCACCGCGACAAGAAGATAACAACGGAACTCGTAAGCAATCGTCCAAAGCGAGCCATTGATGTTCGCAAAATAGGTTCCTCTAAACACAGGGGGGCAATAGGGCCCCACCAGAAACAGCAAGCCACTTAAGAATTTTCCTAGACCCAAGTCCTCAAGAAAGGTTGATGAACCCGCTAAGGGTCCAACCAAAAACACGCTGATGCACGAGGCGACGATGAAACCGGGATAAATACGATTGATCCGTTTCCGTAAGAAACTCGACAGGTGGGGATTTCGAATCCAACTCTTAACTATCAAAAACCCGCTAATGAGAAAGAAGCCGTCAACCGCAACTTCTCCCATGAGTGTTGTCCCAAAAATGCAGTGAAACAGTTCACGGTGTACGTCTCCGTCAACGAACGCGGTTGCGTGCGATACGATCACTAAACTCGCAAAGATCAAGCGGAGGCAATCGAAGTTATTTGACCGCCTGGCTACCGCTACCATCCAACACCTAGTTTAACAATCACACTCGCTCGTCCAGACGAACCTCTCAAAGGAGGCGTAACAATTGACTAGTCTTTCATGAGATGAAATTCGACTTCAATCGCTACAGGAAGAACATTCTAGCTACTTATGCAGATTCGCGCGAGACAAGAACATAGATGACAGGAAGCACGACGAGTGTAAGAATGGTAGCGCTGATCAACCCACCGATAATCACGATCGCAAGAGGCTTTTGCGTATCAGAACCGATGCCCGTTGAATATGAATAACCAGTGCGTTCCCACTTGCCTTAAGGCTACACCGTTAGAGCTTGGAGAGCATCATATTTAAGAACGGCTTACCACCTGGATCCGTCCCTAATCGCCAAACGGCCAGGCGCCAGTCTCGCCCATCCATGAAAATTCCGTTGTTTTGCCCCGCAATTTCCACCGATGTGGGCAATCTGAATCGAGCCAATCTAAGGGCTCACCGACAGGTTGCGGTCTAGAAGCTAATTCCAGTGCCTTCTTTAGCGCGACCTTATGCTTTGGTTCGACTACCGACGGCTCGATAGCTACAAATAAAGCCGCACTACTTTCCGAAACAAGTCTAAGCCACTGTTCTACAAGGTTCCAAGGCACCGCCTTCGTAATCGAGACAATGTCAGGATCGGCCACATAAAAAGCTCCATGTTGAGCAGCTCTGAAAGCAAGCGTATTCACGCCCATGCGACGGTTGCGGTTCCAACTTCGACCGCTCGTATCATCCCCAATACGCTGGATTTCGTGGTACCCGGTCGCCAGGTGGCTGACCGTATTGCATCCGATGAGACGGACATCTCCTGCGGCATGTCGGATGGTTTGATACAGATCTGTCAATACCTCCGCGTTTGTTTTCGATCCATCGTGCAAATGCCACCCATCGCGAGTCGGCGAGGCCCCCATTTCGAAGCCCCACAATCCTAATAGATCCCAAGTCGAGAAATCATGCTTGACCATCTCGTAGCCCCAATCTGCGAATCGGCGAATGTGTTTCGCAACGTGCTCATGTACATCGGGAATTGTTGGGTCGAGGTAGTTCTTATCGCGTGAAAGGCTCCACGATGCGGGCGAATCAGAAAGGGGCGTTAATGGTCGAAACCAAATTCCTGGCCTCACGCCTAAACCTTTGAGTCTGGACGCGAATGCCCCCATATCTCCAAACCGAGGGTTACCTTCCCACGGCCCGTGACCAAACTTTCCGTTAAAGGGCCCCATCGCCCAACCCTCGTCGATAACCGAGTAAGGTCGATTATCTGAGTTTGGAGAAAGCTCAGAAATTAAACCACTCACGCCCGCGATCAACTCAGCACTGTTGTTCCCATAGGCGTAATTCCAGTCGTTTGTGCCGTAAATGGGCTTATCGGGCAGACGCGGAGCTAGACACATCTGCTTGCAGAACTCTTGAGTTGCAGTGAAGGGACGCTCGTCTTGATTGCCTGAACGAAAGATAACTTGCGCAATTTCCAGCGTCCGGGAGCCTAGATTGACAGGAACGCCTCCGCTTCGAACATCGGTCCAAAGGCTTACTCCTTCGGCGTCAGCGTTCCAGAAGCAAAAGGCTTTAGGATTCGTTCGCACTCCAAACCCGTGAGTGCGTTTGCCATCGAAAGCCATGAAGTACCAAGGCATTGTTCGGCCAGGAACTTCTCCTCGCCATTCTAAATCAGCATACGATCTTTCCCAATGGTCTCCCAAGTATCCTTTGATAGACCGTAAATCAGCGTGCCACCGAAATTGAATTCGCGTCACGATCGGAGCACCGCTTAATCGAAGGTGTACGGCTCCTTCCTTAACTTCCATCCCGATCTCGACTCCCGATCCGGACCAAATTCCAGTAGTCGACTTCGTTAGGGCGATCTCATGATTTTCCGAGCCGAAGGCGCGAACCATGTCTGGAAAACGAATAATCGAAGGGGAAATTTGAGTGGATTCCATAGTGGTCAGGGCTAGGGCACCAACTGGACTCGTGGCAAAAGCAGCAGCGGCTGCTCCCTTCAGTAGATCACGTCGGCTTGTTTCGCTTGATTCAGGTTTCATAGGGTAGGTGCTGGGATCGAATAAAACGTCATTCAGATGCTTCGCCAGTATACGGAGTGGGATGCTGATTGCTTGCGGATCATCAGTTCAAATTTAGAACCATATACTCTTCGTCAAAGTACCTTCCCCCATATTTAGCGGCGTTCTTCTCGTATCCATAGGATTGAAAACCAAATGAGGAATACAGTCGCCTTGCCGGTTCGTTGGTCGAGTTAATTCCAAGTTGAATTTGCTCTAGTCCAGGAAACTTTTTCGCTTCCTGCAGCAGGAATTCGATAATGGCCTTTCCAACCCCTTTTCCTCGGTAATCCGGATCGACATACATGCCGTAAATATTGGACTTGTGCCGAGATTTCGTGCCTGTCTGCCGTCTGAATGTGGCAATGCCAACCAGCAAACCATCTCCTTCGAATGCTCCGACCGTAAAGTTTGAATCCGAAGCCAAGATCCTTGCCTGCTGCTGTGAAACAGTAAAGCCAACCTCATCTTCGTGAGCGGCACCGAAGGAATCCGGACTTTCTAGAAGCCCCGTCAGTCGCAATTTGTGGTGAGCTTCTGCATCTTCAATACTCAGAATGCGAACAATCATCCCAACACACTACACCAGGTTCAAGCATGACAACGAGAGGCTGCGATCATCGAATACAAAAAATCTGATTTCTGATGCTTTAGCGCGGCCCTCTCAACCGCTTATAATTGCGTGGTTCCTGAATCATACGTTCGCTTTATAACCCCACACCAATGATGAATCTCACGATACTTCGTTCGGCGCTTGCCATACTCCCCGCGTTTTCCTACCCGGCAGTGCATGAAAAGCCTCTACTTGGAATTTCTAAGGCCCAGGAGTCTGCCGTTCGCGGCTTTTATCGTATGCCCACGATCCATGGACATTCGGTGATCTTTACCGCCGAAGGTGACTTGTGGCGGGTTCCGGATTCCGGTGGCGAAGCCCAAAGGCTTACTTCCCACCCAAGTGTGGAATCTCATGCGACGGTCTCTCCAGACGGAAAATGGATCGCATTTACCGCCGCTTATGAGGGACCAAACGAAATTTACGTGATGCCGATCACAGGTGGCCTGCCAATCCGGTGCACCTATGAAGGTGGTAACGCAACTGCGGTCGGTTGGACTCCTGGTGGCCAGATTCTTTACACGACGTCCAAATATTCGACCTTACCGAATGTCCAGGTTTGCACCGTCGATCCCATTACTCGCCGCCAAAGCTTGCTTCCTCTCGCACAGGCCAGCGATGGAACCTATTCGGACGATGGAAAACAATTCTTCTTCACACGCATGCCCTTTCAAGGTAGTGAAACGAAGCGATATCAGGGTGGAACGGCTCAAAACATTTGGCGATGGGACGGCGGTTCCAGCGAAGCCAAACCCCTAACATCCGATTTCAAAGGAACCAGTAAAACGCCCATGTACTGGAATGGGCGGATCTATTTCGCGTCTGACCGAGACGGCGTGATGAATATTTGGTCGATGGACCGAAATGGTCATGACCTCAAACGCCATACCCACCACACAGACTATGACGTGCAATCTCCGAGTCTCTCGGAAGGGAAAATCGTTTACCAATATGGTGCGGACGTTTTTGAATTGGACCTCCAATCCGGTCAGGATCGACTTATTCCCATCACGTTAGCTTCCGATTTCGATCAGATGCGTGAAAGGTGGGTCAAGAACCCTGCAAGTTGGATATCGTCGGCTCATATATCCCCCGACGGGTCCAAGCTTGCGTTAACAGCGCGTGGCGAAGTTTTCGTTGCTCCGGTCAAGGTGGGCCGCCTCATTCAGGCAACGCGCGGCAAAAATGTCCGCTATCGAGAAGCCCAATTTACGTCCGATGGAAAGTCATTACTTGCCTTCTCTGACGAAAGTGGCGAGGTCGAACTTTGGAAACTTGACCCCATGGGCACCACCAAACACGCGCCCGAGCAATTAACTAAGGACGGGAAAATTCTGCGGTTGCAAGCGGAAGGATCCCCCGATGGCAAGTGGATCGCTCATACCGACAAGAGTCACCGACTTTACTTGTACGACGTAGCGACCAAATCGAACAAGGTGATCGTCACTTCCAACGTTGACGATATTTCGGATCTGGTCTGGTCCCCGGATAGTCGATATCTTGCCTATCGTGAATCGGCCACAAATCAATTCGATCAGCTCAAACTTTACACGGTTGCAACCGGAACGTCGGTTAACGTCACCACCAATCGATTTAATAGTTCCAGTCCTTCATTCTCGACGGATGGCAAGTTCCTGTACTTCCTGTCCGATCGAAATTTGCGAACGTCGGTAGGATCACCGTGGGGAACCCGAGCTCCTGAACCTTACTTCGACAAACAGCAGCAAATCTGTTTTGTAACTCTTCAGAAAGGCACTCGCTCTCCATTCCAACCTGATGACGAACTTACAAAACCTTCGGTCACCGCGAAGGGCCCAGTTCCCGCCGTAGATACTGATGACCTTGCATCTCGGATCGCCTTTGTGCCAATTCCCGCTGGGAATTATCGCAACCTCACCGTTTGCGGCGATCACCTATTCTTCGAGGCAGGTGATAGCGGTCCGTCCAGCCTCCAATCCGTTACGATTCGCAACCACAACATCAAAGCAGACACGGTGCTTCCAAGTGTCATGACTTATGAAACCAATTTCGACCACAAGAAGATTTTAGCGACGACACCATCTGGATTCCTCGTTTTCGAAGCAAGCGGCACGCCGCCCGACACGGGAGAGAGCCGAGTCAATCTCGATGGTTGGACTTTCTCATTTTCTCCGAAAGAGGAATGGCAACAAATGTTTGATGATGCCTGGCGGCTGCATCGAGACTACTTGTACGCTCCTAACATGCAGGGCGTCGATTGGCCAGCGATGCGAAAGAAGTATCGCCCGCTAGTCGATCGCGTTACGGACCGATATGAACTGTCTAACGTTCTTGCTCAGATGGTCGGAGAAGTTTCTCTTCTCCACACGTTTGTTAGTGGCGGAGAACAAAGGCCAGGCACCGATGCCGTCGAAGTTGCATCCCTTGGCGCTATGTGGGAAAAGGTGCCAAGTGCAGGCGGATACCGACTCACGAGAATCTATCGAAACGACCCCGACGTTCCAAACGAGGCGGGACCGCTCGTGCGACCCGATGTTGACCTTAAAGAAGGCGATGTCATCTCCGAAATCGATGGCGTACCAACTCTTTCTGTCGATAATGCCGCGGAACTGCTCCGAATGAAATCGGGCAAACAAGTTCGCATTGCGGTTTATCAAGGAGGCGACCGAGCAAAACTCAAAGAGGCTGTCATTCTCCCCATTTCGGCTGGTCAGGACCATAACCTGCGCTACTCGGACTGGGAGTTCAGCCGCCGCCAGGCCGTTGAAAAAACGTCCAACGGATCGTTCGGATATGTTCACCTTCGAGCGATGGGAAATACCGACTATGACCAGTGGGAGAGGGATTTCTATCCCGCCTTCGACCGAGAAGGCTTGATCATCGATGTTCGGCATAACAACGGTGGCAACATTGACAGCTGGATTCTAGAAAAGCTACTCAGAAAGGCATGGATGTTCTGGAACCAACACACTGGCCAGCCTAACAGCAACATGCAGTTCGCGTTCCGAGGAAAAGTTGTTGTGCTGTGCGACGAGGAAACCGCTTCAGATGGAGAGGCCTTCACGGAAGGCTTTCGCCGTCTCGGTCTCGGCAAGGTCATTGGAACCCGAACGTGGGGCGGTGAGGTTTGGCTTTCTGGCTCGAATCTCCTTGTCGACCGAGGTGTTGCAACTGCCGCCGAATATGGAGTCTATGGACCGGAAGGCAAATGGCTCATCGAGGGCCATGGCGTCGATCCCGACATCATCGTAGATAATCTGCCGCATGCGACATTTGAAGGTCAGGATGCTCAGCTAGAAGCAGCAATCAAGTTCTTGAAGGAAGAGATTGCCAAGCACCCCAATCCAGTGCCAGCGGCTCCGGCATTCCCAGATAAATCGTTCCCGCCCCATAAAAAGGGCAACTGACGCACGGATCCCGCATCCGTCAAATAGGCTGAACCGAGACGTTCAGCCTATTTGAATTCGGCTTGGACTTTTTCAACAAATTCCGTATTGATGATCAATTTGCCACTAGCCCACTCGAAATTGGCGGTTTTCAAGTAAGGGCGAAGCGTGTTGTCTGACATGTTCAGACACTCTGCGAGAGCGTTTTGCGAAATCGGATGCCTGAAGGTTTCACGCTCGGAATCAAACTCGACGGTTGACTTGATACCAATAAGATTTCTCACGAGGCTCTTCACTCGCTCTTCGTTGCTTTGGAGGGCAAACATGGATTGCTGAAGCCACCGGAAATCCGCATCTCGGCTCTTTGCCAATGCTTTCGAAATCGCGTCAATCTTCAGGATCTCCAAAGGGTTGTTGATATGGATCACACATCCAGGTTGGATGCAAACGACCATCTCCACCGTCCTTGGTTTCCTGGAATCAGTCCGACTCGTTACTCCCGATGGTCGCCCATCGACGGTTGACATAAAAGCGTTCGAGCTGGCAATAAATCCTGACCGAATGGGCTGAAAAGCCGGAAGGAGGCTGGCAATTCTCCCACTCTCCACCCTGCCCCAAACTCGCACGTATCGCCCATCGACGACCAAGAATGCTTCCTGGTGTTGAGAATCAAATGGGAGAACGACCTGCCAAGCATTGTATTCCCGTAGTTGCTGTCCTACAAGCTGATTTCTAAAAGCCTGAAACTCTTCCTGAGTGGGCTCGAAATCCCATCTTGCAACGGCATCCGTTACCGATTCCCCGTTGACGGAATCGTATGCATACGCAAATTGTGATTCTGGGTCGAAAACGGACGGCCAATAGGATGACAACGGAGCAACTCTTCCCTCATCACGAGGGACGGCGTTTTCGATATAGGAGTTTCTTCGCGATATGCTCATGTCTTCTTAGCAAGAATTCTTTTCCATGTTTTCAGTGCATCGAAATCATTTTTCGCATGAATTTCGTCTTATATCTAAATACGGAATGATCTCCTAGAAACCAAACTCGCCTGTTAGAGTGAAACGGTCGTAGAAGTGCTGATCGTTGCACCTTCTATTCTATGATTCCCTCGAACCACCAAACAGGTAGACAAACGTTTCCAGACGAAATTTTCTCGTGGAAAGATTCAAATATTTGCACGAAATTCGTGTAACATACTTTTCAGATGGTGTCGGGGCTGATCTTGATCAGGTTTTGACTTTCATGGATTGAATTCATCTGGACCAAACCGGACGTACTTTCTGCAGAAGAGGGCGAAGTACGTTCGGGCCAAATCGTAAACATTGGGACACACGCGAAGAGAACCGTGGGAGGGTGGCCTCCTGTTTCGGCTTTTCTTCGGAAATACGTCATCCGTACATACGATTAAACTCTCTCGCCACATACTGATAGGAGCGATTGAGTACCCTCAGAATCGATGCGAAACGATGTTCTTTCCCACTCGACAACGACGTCAGCCGACAAGCCAGCTTGGCTAATCGACCGGCTCAAGTGGTTTAAAGAGCAGGAGTTCGGAATTATTCTCCATTGGGGGCTTTATGCCTTCTGGGATTGTTGCGAGAGTTGGCCACTCGTGCCGGAAGATACTTGGGCACGGGGCGAAATGAAGTGCTGGATTGAACGGGACCGGGATTTAGACCGATTCCAGCGGGATTACTGGAATCTCAATAAACAATTTAATCCCGTTGACTTTGATCCCGACGCTTGGGCAGCAGTATTCGCGGAATCGGGCGCCAAATACGTTTGCTTTACAACCAAGCATCACGACGGGTTCTGTATGTGGGACACCGCAACAACCGACTACAAGATTACGGGACCTGATTGCCGCTTCCATACCCACCCGAAAGCCGATGTGACCAAACATCTTTTTGACGCACTTCGACGAGCCGGATTGGGGGTTTCTGTTTACTTCAGTAAGGCGGACTGGCACTGCCCTTATTATTGGAATCCGGAACCAAAACCTTTTCATCGCGGTGCAAACACGTTAGATCGCCCTGAAATTTTCGAAAAGTTCGTTCAATACACACATGAGCAAATTCGAGAATTGCTTACCAATTACGGAAAGATCGATATTCTTTGGCTTGACGCCGGCTGGGTTAAAGACAAAGAAGACATTCGCATGGCTGAAATTGTCGAGATGGGGCGAAAATTACAACCAGGATTGCTAGTCGCAAATCGCACGGTAGGCGATTTTGAAGACTTCGTAACTCCCGAGCGCGAAATTCCAGACGAAGCTCTGCCAGATGCATGGGAAGCATGTTTGCCCTTGGGACCTGATTGGAAGTACACCGAAGGTCAACCCTTGAAGTCTGCTGAGACGGTTTTCGAAGAAATCCGTACCACAAATGAGCGGGGCGGAAATTTTCTTCTCGGGATTGGTCCGAAATATGATGGAACGATTACAGTCGAAGATCAAGCTATTCTAAGAGAAATTGGACGCCTGAGACGCAATACTGGAAGATAGATCATCAAGCTACCCATGAGGGAAAAACGACGCCCGAACGAAAAGAGTAGAGCGACGCTAAAAGAAGTCGCCAATGCGGTTGGAGTTTCCATCTGTACGGCTTCTGTTGTCCTGAACAATAGTCATTCGGGATCGAGAGTATCGGAATCGACGCGGGCAGCCGTCATTGAGGCGGCCCGAACGCTCGGTTATCGAGCTAATCAGCTCGCTCGGTCACTTCACGCCGGCCACACCCATGTTCTCGGGGTCGTGCCAGCTGCTACGGATACGAATATCCTGCTTGGTCCCCATCTTCAGCATGTTCTAAACGGCATAGTCAATGAAACCGAAGTCCATGGCTACGACTTGTCCCTGATTACCCGGTGCGATCAATCCAAGCCGTCCGATTTACTCGACGCCTTGCTGGGAGGCCGAATGGATGGTGTTATCGTCGTTGCACCGCGATCAAATTCGCGATTGATTCCCTTGCTTAGAAATGAGAAGCTTCCCATGGTTGTCATAGATGGCGATCCTGACCAGTGCGACAACATTTTTGAGATCGACAACGAAGCATCCGTTTTGAATGCGATCAGATATATTCATTCACTCGGACACACGAAGATTGGGCACATTGCTGGCCCACAGGATCTGTATGCGGCACGCATTCGAAAAGATGCGTTCTTCCGAGGCATGAGCATGCTAGGCATTCCCTTGCGAACAGAATGGCTCCAAGTTGGACTCTTTGACGTCGTTTCCGGGGAAGAGGCGATGAATCGCATTTTAAAGAACGACGATTTACCTACCGCAGTCTTCTGTGCGAACGATGAAATGGCCTTTGGTGCGCTCAACGCAATGCATTCAAAGGGATTGAGGGTCCCAGAAGACATCAGCATTATGGGTTTCGACGATGTTCCGGTTGCATCTTTGACTTCCCCGCCACTCACTACGATCAAACATCCAGTGGACGAAATTGCACGGGCTGCAACAGCCGCGCTCATAAATTACATTGAGGATGGCACTCCGATCACCAGCCGCACATTCTTAGGCAGTTTGGTTGAACGTTCTTCGACAGGTAACTTGTAGAGGCTAAGCCTATTAGAAAACCCACAATTTTCCCTATATCGTGAATAAACGTTTAACCTCTTAACATAGATGAGTATCGGACCCAAATGGTGGGTCAGAGACGTTCTGATCGGATCGCCCTTGTTGCGTCGATTCTTGAGGATCGGTCACGAGGCGAGTCATCGCCATTATACAAACCAACGGAGGTTAACGCATTTGATTAAAAGAGGATTTACTCTCATTGAGCTTCTCGTAGTAATTGCAATCATTGCAATTCTCGCTGCAATCCTATTCCCAGTCTTCGCTCAGGCCAAGCTCGCTGCCAAAAAGACGGTGGCTCTCAGCAACGCCAAGCAAATCGCAACGGCCAATTTCATCTATCAGGGTGACTCTGATGACAATCTCATCAAGTCCTACTACGGGTTCCCGGCTGACTGTAGCTCGTGGGGAGGCACGTACTACAACTGGAAGTACGCCCTTCAGCCTTACATCGCTAAGAGCAATGGCCTCTTGACGGACCCAACAAACCAATTCACGGACAAGCAGTATTGGACACAGGCTTACACCGACGGAAGTGATGCTAGCCGAGTATTTACTCCACAGAATTACGCCGTGAATGATGCAATTATTGGTTTTGCAAACGGTGCTTGCGCAGGTGCACAGTGGTGCCCACCCGGCCTATCAACGGCAGATGGGCTAGACGATCCTGCAAACACAATTACAATCCTACCAAACCGATCACAGTGGAATGACCTGAAGTTCGTCTTCATCAGCCCAACCTATGACGGTGGCCCTCCCGGATGGTGCGACACGATCAATGGCGGACCAAGCCAGGCATGCCCGGCTGCTGGAAAGGGTCCAATCAACACAGTTGGAAAGGTTTCATCATGGGTCTTTGCTGATGGTCACGCGAAAGCTGTGAACATCCTTCAGACTCTTCAAACCAACAGCCCAACCTCGGACATGTGGGGAACCAAGTACTACGTGGTTAATCCAATCACGGGTGGCTCGGCTGTGCCCACTCAGCAAGATCGAATCAACATTGCCGCTGCGGCATATCCTGAGTACAAGTAAGCTCAGGACGATCTAATGCCGACTTCAAACTTCGTTTGAAGTCGGCTTCTTACCAGATAAACTCTCATGAAATCGTTCGTTATCATTTTCTCGGTAATTATTCTAGGTTCCGTTGTCGCTGGATGCAGTGGCGATAGCGTTCAAACAATTGACAAGCCTTCAACTGCCGTTGATCCGCCCAAGAACTCTTCCAATTGGGCCATCAAGAACAACCCCAATATTCCAGATGCCGCGAAGAAGGCCATGCTGGGTCAACAGGGTGGTCCTAAGTAAAATTTAAGAGATCAGTGCTATGAAGCTTGATGTCGCAATCATTGGCGGTGGACCCGGCGGGTCCACTTGCGGTTCGTTTCTTAAGAAATATAAGCCGACTCTCAAAGTCGGCATTTTTGAACGTGAATCTTTCCCGCGCGATCACATCGGCGAAAGCCAACTCCCAGTGATCAGCTCCATTCTTCACGAGTTAGGAATTTGGGATAAGATCGAAGCCGCTGATTTTCCCATCAAGGTAGGCGGTACTTACCGTTGGGGAAAGACGGAAGATCTCTGGGATTTTCATTTCCTACCAAATGGGATCTTTGACGAAAAGCCTCGCCCAGGCAAGTACGAAGGGCAACGACTAGAAACAGCCTTTCAAGTAGATCGTGCGGTCTATGACAAGATTCTTCTCGACCATTCTCGCGACCTAGGCTGTGACGTGTATGAGTCGACCGGCGTTCGCGAAGTTCAGCGAGATGGTGACAAAGTATCCGGCCTCATTCTAGAAGATGGCACCAAAGTAGAAGCGCGCCACTACATCGACGCAACCGGACATGTTGGACTGCTGCGCCGAGCAATGGGGGTCGAGATTGACGAACCCAGCACTCTAAAGAATGTCGCTTTTTGGGATTACTGGCAGAATGCGGAATGGGCAGTTACCCTCGGAATTGGCGGAACTCGAATTCAAGTGATGTCGGTTGGCTACGGTTGGCTTTGGTTTATACCGCTTAGCCCAACTCGAACATCCATCGGTTTCGTTTGCCCAGCCGATTATTACAAGAAGACCGGTTTGAAGCCTCAAGAGCTTTACAATCGAGCCATCCAAGACGAGTCACGCATTCGTGGATTGGTCAAGAACGCTACCGCAGAAGGGAAATTTAGTACCACAAAAGATTGGTCTTTTGTGGCCAAAAGAATGGCGGGCGAGAATTGGATGCTCGTAGGAGAGTCGGCAGGTTTTGCAGATCCGATCCTTTCGGCGGGCCTTAGTCTCACCCACGCTTCAGGCCGCGAGGCAGCCTTTACGATTATCGAGATGGATCGAGGTGGAGACAAGCAGTGGCTTCGTGACGAATACTTTGAGAGGAATAAGCGTCGCATCTATCAGCACATAAAGTTTGCCGATTACTGGTATGCCGGCAATCAGCACTTCAACGACCTTCGCGAATACACACGTGAAATCGCCCGCGACGCAGGTCTTGAACTCGATGCAGAAAAAGCATTTCAGTGGCTCGGTACCGGAGGCTTCATTGAAGAAGATCTGGGAATCGGTGGATTTGGAACACTCGGATTCACTGCCCTTCAACAAGTTGCCAATCGGCTTTCTGACGAACCGGCCAAGAGCGCTTTCGGCGGATATAACGGGTTTGTATTGAACTTTGATGGCGCCAAGAAGTGCCAAGTTCCCCACTATGAAGCAGGACGAGTATTGCCCGTTCCAGCATGGAGCCGAAATGGAAAAGTTCTTCCGTTAAGCGGTCTCATCGGTTACCTCGTTAAAGGCTTGGAAAGTAATCCCGCCATTAACTCGGCGCTCGTTGCGATGGAACGAGATCTTCGAAAAGTTGGCATTCGATACGATCGTGCTATCCACGATGGAGCAATGCAATGCTTAGAAGCCTTGATCCGTGACGGCTGGGTTGATTGCCGAAAGTACAAGACAGGAGAAGTACTCCCTGGAGAACTTCCTGCCGAAAATAGCTTCTTCCAAGTCAACCACGACGCTTCGTTACCAGTTGGTCGGAGGTCGGCTTCACTTGTAGAGAGTGACTGAGGCTTACTGGCCCGGATGCCTGATACGTTGCAACATTTTCCTTCCTAATCACAATGTCACTCGCAACCACTAAATCTACTTGGATCCTCACATTCTCCGATGACTTTGATGGTCCAGCCGGCTCACCGCCATCGTCCAAGTTTTGGAATCACAATTTGGGCGGTGGCGGCTGGGGAAACAATGAACTCGAGAGCTACACGGACGGTAGTTCTAACTCTTTCCTCGATGGAGACGGTCACCTCATCATTGAAGCGAGGAAGGAGAAAACAACGGGCACCGATAAAATTGAGCGTGAATATTCTTCGGCAAGACTCGTTTCAAAAGGAAAGTTTTCTCAGAAATACGGTCGGATTGAAGCGAAAATCAAAATCCCTCAGGGACAAGGAATTTGGCCCGCATTTTGGATGCTGGGAGAGAATATTGATGAGGTAGGATGGCCCGTTTGTGGCGAAATCGACATCCTAGAATCCATTGAAGTTGTCGCCAAGACCGCATTTGGCACCCTTCATGGTCCTGGATACTCAGGGGACTCAGCCATAACAAGAAAATTCGAGTCCAAGATTGCTCTCGCCGACGATTTTCACATCTATGCCATTGAGTGGAGCCAAAACGAGATTCGATGGTTTATCGACGAGCACTGCTACTCGACGGTAACACCTGAAACCGTGAAAGGACAGGATTGGGTTTTTGATCAGCCGTTCTTCATGATTCTAAACCTCGCAGTCGGCGGCAACTGGCCAGGCAATCCAGACAGCACGACGACGTTTCCGCAACGATTGATCATTGATTATGTGAAGGTTTACAAAGAATCGGTTTGAGGGTATCTGCGACTTTTAGCTTGAGCTCTCAGCCAAATTCTTAAGGCCATCCGTCGGTCATCAAAAAAGAGTCCAATTCGTTTCTTTCGAGATTTCCAAAGGAACGAGGATTATTTTTCCGATGCCTCTAAAATAAGTCGGAACACAAATGGCGTAGCTTTCGCCTCCATAGTGTCGTGGCCCTCGGTAAATCAAACCGTTCGGTTGGGGCAGGAGAGTCAAAATGCAAACACACATCTATGCGTCATTCGCGGACCCGAAGTCGGCAGAAAGAGCAGCGGGCGCCCTCTTAGATAATGGAGTTCAAGCAAGCGACCTGACCATCATTCAACACCACAGTGGAGAAACAAACCCGATACCGATGCCCGTTTCTTCACCCGCCATTGCGGAATATCAGCCTGTAGGTGCGTTCATAGATATGCCGCCTATGCCTGAAGAGACCTTGATGGATGCCGAAGATGAAGCCAAATTTGGCATTTCCACCACAACCGTCGGAGATGCCGAAATTGGGGCGTTCAAAGGAGCTGGCTGGGGCTTAGGTCTAGGAGCTGTCGCTGCCCTAGCCGTGCTTTTTATTCCGGGATTTGGACTCGTCATCGGTGGAGGCGCACTGGAAATTGCTCTCGGTGCAACAGCGGGCGCGACTGCGGCTGGAGCGGTCGCTGGCGCAGTTACTGGCTACCTCAAAGATCAAGGATTTGAAGATTCCGATGCTCAGAAGTATATGGATATCGTAAGTGGAGGAGGTGCCATCCTTTCCCTTGCATTGCCCTCTGGCAAAGTTTACGAGCCTCAAGCGTGGGAGATCATCTCCAAGTACAACGGGATTCCGTTCACGGAACAAGAGGCTGTTCGCACAACCGCTTACCGAGCGTGGATGAGCGACTGAGCGGCGCGAGTGCCGTGAGTAAGGTGCCGTGCTACGCCAACTCGCTTACGGTCTTCCGGTAGGCAGGACAAACTATCGCCGTCTTTCTAAAGGGATATTCTCAACTTTCCTCTCCCTTTGAAAACGGCGATCGTCTCACGATCGACCAAACGACAGCCCTGCTTGTTCCCGGCAAGCCCCATCCAACGTTAAAAGTTCAGAGCTCTAAGGTTCTCGTGCGAACATTCGGGCGAGTTCGGCAGGACTTATTTGCTGCTTAGGCTCGAACCTCTCCGAGAGCAAATAGGACTTGATGGATTGCTCCAGTTGACGTGCGGCTGGTCGAAGCGCCAAATCCTCAAAATCGATTGCGGTAACCAGAAGTTTTCCAGTCCCAACTCGAGCTTCGAAGATTGTTCCGAGCTTGTCGTTGCGCTCGTATCGGTCGATTACCTGAAGCAGAGGGCGAAAATCACCCGCTAATTCATTCAGGTTGAGCGCTTTGGAGCGAGTGAGGATGTCCCACCACTGCCAATCCGAATGTCCCTCGGTAGGAAAATCGCCGAAAATCGGATGGTCGGCATCGATCAGGGTCCCCATTGTTCCGACCTGTTCCTTGAAATGAATCGGGGACCAGAAAGCAGGAGCGAAGCGCCCCGGAATTCCGCTCCATATGCGGTTGGGATTGATTCGTAGCCAGACATTCTTACCGTGCGCGAATGCTTCAACTACGTCTTGCCGATAAAAAGGAGCAACCAAAATCGAAGCGAGTGCGCTAGGTTCGGTTGCTTGAGGCAAAAGCCAAAATGGCCATTGATTGCGCCCATAGGGTTCGCCAACAAGCTCGATGTGATATTGAGTACACGTCGGTAAGCCAGCTAATGGTATCTGGAGAGTTCCAAAAGAATTTATGCCCTCTGCGGAGAGCATTTGAGCGCCCAGATCGCCACTAGCCAGCACGCTACCATCGCGATCAAGTACTCGCCAAGATAGTGCACACGTTTCGGGCGCTCCACAGTGAAAAACGTGTACATTGCCAGTAAAGACTTCATCTTCGAGCCAAACGAACTTGTCGACGCTGAGTAGCGGAACTGTAGACGCGCAAAATTGTCGGAAGGTTGTGGCATCGATGAATCCCTTCTCTTCCCAGAATGCATCCAGCATTCCGATCGTTGCCGTACCTTGGCCCGGGAAGTCGGTCAATCCAAGAAGCTGATATCCAGACAACCCACGAGTACGAAGCAGCGTTTCGATCTCTTCCTTGTAGAGTTGTGCGCTAAGCTTGCCGGAGGCTTCTACGAAATCAGATACTTGGTCAAGCATGCCCCGTTTAGCCAGCATCCGAGCGATTTCAGTGAAGTTTCTCGCTTCAAGTACTCCATCATATCGGCTGGCGTGATGAACATCTGGGAACACCGCCCATTCCGCAACTTCGTGGGAAATAACCGGACGGTCAAATTGGTCCGCTGCTTCATTACAATTTACGGATGTGTTTGGCTGATCTCGATCGAATCGAGAACCCACGCCAAACCAAGTACTTCCACGTAACGGGCGATTCTCCGGACCAGGCTTTCCATTGTCCGCTTGAACATAGAAATCACAGACTGGGCTTAAGTGAGTTCCTTGAGCTGAGAACGTGTAGATGCGATTAGGATAATCGCTCTTCAATTCCTCGATCAATGCATCGACGGCAGGTTCCGAACCATAGAACGAAATCTCGTTCCCTAAGGCAAACAACAGAAAAGAGGCATGATGCCCGTACTCACGCAAAATTCGATGAGCTTCCCGTCGACAAAAATCCATGAGGATCTCGTCGGAAGATATCGCCCACAAGCCAGTCCAGACCGGCAATTCGACTTGCAGGATCAAACCTAGTTCATCAGCGGCAACAAAAGCTGCCTCCGGAGGGCACCAAGAGTGGAATCGGATGTGATTGAGCCCGAACTCTTTTGCCTTACCGAGGACTTTCTGCCATTCTTCCACCCGAGTCGGCGGATATCCAGTTTTAGGAAACACGCAGCATTCAAGCGTTCCTCTCAAAAAAACCGGTTGGTCGTTTAGAAGAATCGACTTCTCGTCGCACCGAATCGTCCTCAAGCCTACTTGTCGAGTCACCTCACCGCCATTCAATCGGACGGTAACGTCAACTAGATTTGGAGAATCGGGATGCCATGGAGCAAAGTCTTCGACTTTGACTGACGTGCTAAAAGCCTCGCCGACTTGGCAAGGCACGGTGTGAATGACGAGGCGGCCTTGAGATCTCAGTTTCATCGAAACCTCACCCGTTTCTATAGCCAGCCCCGAAATCTGAACGGCATCAATCCCCGATACGATAACAAGGTCCTGGATGGCAATCTCTTCGCGTGTGATTTGCATCGCACCGATCACACCGTTCCAATTTGTTTGGGTCCAATCGGTTAAGGCGTGGCCGATCCGCCCGATTGGGATGTGAGGAGTGTTGTCAATGCGTAACGTGATTCGGTGGTGGCCAGCGTGGCTGACAGCAGGAATGGCAAATCGGTGAGGAATGCTTAAGCTATCTTGCCGACCGAGGTAAATCCCATCAAACCAAACATCGCAAAACCAGTGGCACCTTTCAAGTACGAGGCAAAGTGGCTCACCCGTCCAATCTTTAGGTAGCTCAATTTCTTTACTGAACCATGCTACGCCGGTATAGCGCACCTTACGCGATAGCCCGCTGAGGTCACCGGAAGCCGTATTGACTTCTCCGAGCCCGTTCTCGTCAAGTGAGCCAGGAAGTTCGACGATAGAATCCAGCTTAGATTCAAACCATCGATAACTTTGTCCAACATCGTCTGGATCAAGTGAGCATTCCCATTTTCCCGCCAAATCGAGGCACTGCTTCATGACCGAGAAATCTCCTTCAGCAAATCTTGAGCGGCCACATGATTCGGGTCACGTTTCAGAACGTCTTGAAGCCAATCGATCGCTTCGGCTTGGTTACCAAGTCCAAACGCTGATTGCGCCAATAGGAAATGGGCGGTGATGGTCTGCCGAGCCTGGATATCCTCATTGAACAGAAGCATGGTTGGCAACGATGTCGCAAAGTAGTCGATCTTGGCCGGGGTTATCTCCAACTGCTTTGCATAGTCGGCAAGATCCATGAGAAGTCTTGAAGCTTCCAAATCTCGAGCTAAGCGCTTGAGCGCGGTGGCGCGGTAATAAGTCATTTCTGAGAAGGTTTTCACTGCCATGTCTTGGAAATCACCTCGAAATTCGGCAGCGCGTTTCCATTCTTGCTCTGCTTGTTCTTGCTTGCCACACAATGACAAGGCATCCCCAAGTGCCACCCAGAGATCACTAGCATTCGCCAGAAGGTGTCGTGCCTCGCCAAGGTTCGGTGGCGTCGACAAGGCTGTTTGGAGTAACTGAACGGCTTGTTCTTGATTTCCTTCCGCAATCGCTTTTTTCGCGAGCAACATGTAGGTACGCGAGTGCTGGCCAAGAGCGATGCCCTCCCCACCTTCCCACGGAGCAAATTGCCGATGGCTCAGAATGTCCAAATTTGCTTCTGGTTGGTCAAGGCTGTTCTGTAATGAGCAGATCTCCAAACTGAGATCGTCCCTGATTTCCCAACTGGTTTTAAATCGCGATAGTTCTTTGAGTCTCTCTTCTGGCCCCACGCCGATCCGTTTCCAAAGTTGGTCACGTTCAAAGAGAACCCGTGCATCTCCAGGGTTGGCCGCAATCGCTTGATCGTAGGCCTGTCTAGATCGATCGAAATAATGAGAAACGTTAAAGTAGGCTATTCCAAGATTTCGCCATGCGATCGCGTTGGTCGGTTGAACTCGAACTGTTATCTCCCAGCATCGAATCGCCTCGGCGTATCTACGCCGATCGTAGTAGAGATTTCCCAGCAAGTAGGATGCGATAGCATCCTCTGGAGCGGTTGCCAATCTCGCTTCCAGCGCCAGCATCTCCTCAAGCCGATGTGGGAATACGTACTTCGTGTTTTCGACCGATATCGTTGAATCGTGAGTCAAGTTTCGCAAGACGATTTGAATCATCGCATGGTCTGGGCCTTGCTTGAGAACTTCAATCGCTTCTTCCATCAAGCCAAAAGCAAGGTAGTCGAACGCGAGATCCAGATAGTTTTGAGGATCGCGCCGCATCGTTCGCTCGAAGCTATCAGAGAAGGCTTTATCCACAAGCATCCCCTCAAAAAGCGTTCCGTGGTCTAAAGGATCCCGTCGAAGCACGCCGTTGATAACTTGCTTCGAGCCTTCTGCATCCCCCGACCGACGCAAGAGTGCTGCCTGAACGACCTGAATCGAGTTTGCTGCGCCAAGAGTTGTTGCAGCCGTTTCGAGCAGCGATTGACACAAGTTCCAATCCTCTTGACGCCCGGCAATCCGGGCAAGACCAAGATTTGCGGGGCCTGTATATTCGTAGTTCCACGCGGCTTTCGCAAATGCACCTCGAGCTTCGTCTAGTTGATTCAGATATTCGAAAGCAAGGCCAAGATGATAGAACGCTTCCCCGTCCATTGGGTTCGGATTCCGTTCTTGGTGGCGAGAAATTGCAAGTTTCAAATGGTGAATCGCAGTTAGGAATTCCCCTCGCCGAAGCTTCCACCGACCCAGGCCCTGGTGACATCTTGAATCTCCGGGATCTCGTTTGATACCCTCGTACCAATAATCTTCCGGCATCCGAGTGGCGTGGCGATACTGCTCCAGATGTAATCCGGTGAGATAAAGCTCCTCATTGGAATTCACTTGCTCGGGAAGCAGCGGCTCGGTTGCCGGTTGGGGAGCTGAATCACTTGTTCTCGACTCAAGTTCTGATGGACTTGGTGCGAATAAGAGGACTTTCCCATCGGAACTTCGAATCTCGATTGAAACGTCGTCGGTG
This sequence comes from uncultured Armatimonadota bacterium, assembly GCA_903899015.1. GTDB lineage: Bacteria > Armatimonadota > Fimbriimonadia > Fimbriimonadales > Fimbriimonadaceae > Fimbriimonas. The sequence goes on from CAIUHP010000018.1 coordinate 60,903, forward strand.
GCAGAATCCAATTCGATGGAGGTCGGATTTTGAACAGATAGGCTCAAAACTTCCGATTTGAGTGGTCCATCTGCGTCGGCAATAGTGACCAACGCATCTTTGATATCCTTGGTAACGCAAATTCCAACTCGTACGCGGTTGATGGTCTTCGCACGAGAAACGGCAATATCTGTCGTTGCCATGATCGGAACCCCAATTCCTTGGATGGGGTACCAGAATTGACTGAAACACTTGGTTTCATGGGGAGCTAGGAACGAGAAATCAGGTTGGTTATCGGTATAGACGCCAGCCATGAGCTCAATATAGGGACCACCACTGTCGGTTAAATTTCGATCCCAGGCGTAACCGAATTCGTGATTGCCCCAAGTCCATTGCTTCTTTCCTGGCGCAATGTGTCGATCCGCCCAATGGACGAATCCAGCGTTCACTGCATGGTCGTAGCCTCCAAAGAAATCGAACTGCGTATCCAGGATCATGTATGAAGTTGGAACTGGGATATTTGCGTACCAATCAAGACGATCGGGAGAATAGGATCCGTCAGGGACGAAATCGGATGGAGACTCATGGGCAGGAACTCCTTCCTTTGCGCGTTCACCATAGTGAACTCCGTAATAGTCGCCGGAAACGTTGGGAAATGTGACGATCGCCCTTTTCGCGTGGTCAGCCACATATCGCACGTCCGGTGGGAAGAACGATTGATACCTTTCGTGAACCCGGGCCGCCACGTTTGCCCACCACAGAAATGTTTGAGTAAGCGGTGTTCGATTGTAGAGTCTCGCCTTGAGCTCGATTAAGCTGGAATCAGGGCGCAGACAGATTCCATGCATCCCCTTCATACGATTCATTGCGTCATGTTCGCTGAGCCAAATCGTTTTGCTTCCGTCGGCTGACTCTTCAATGGACCATGAGCACGGCATATAGGTGGAAGGTCGGTGGTGTTGGGGCCAGTTGAATTCCACGCCACCGGAAATCCAAGGACCAGCCAATCCAACCAAAGCGGGCTTAATCACGTCTTGCCGATAGAAGAAGTCGTAATTTGTCTTCTTATCAAAACCTATCTGAATACGGCCACCGATCTCAGGCAAGACCATCAGATACAGAAACTCGTTTTCGATGTGGAGCGCTTGGTATTCGTGATCGCTTTTAGTGGACGAAACGCGATCGATAAACGGAAGAAGATAGACCTTTCCGCTACTTCCTTGATAGACCCTCTTCTCCAAGAACATTGGATTCGGATCGGCTTCCTCAGGTAAGTAAGTCGGGATCGTTACCGGTTCATGCCAGGCCTGAACACCTGATTGAATGCCACGTATAGCTTGGCACTGCTTTGTCGTTCCACTCATAAGTTATTTGAAAGCTACTCGTCGACTCGTTTCGGGATACAAACCCGAGACGGGTGAAATCGACCATTTCTGCTCGGCCCCGTTATACCAATCGTGAATTGCAACGTCGGGCCAACCATTACCTCGGCTCGGATTTTCAGTCAGACATGCGGTTGGGTAGCGGTAAGAATCGATCCGAAATGTCCCATCAACTTGAGGGGAGATTTTCCAAGGCAGGGTGGTGTCTCCGTTGTCGGACCACTGCAGAACTGGAAGGTGATTAGCCGACGAATCCCAGAGCGCAGCATAGAGTCCTGAATCTCGATTACAAAGCTTATACCAACCGTCGCCGGTGCCTTCTATCCGCCATTGCTCATCAAATCCCCCGTTCGAAGCGGTGGTTGTAAGTTCGGTGCCCTGATCCCAACTTCCCCCCGGAACATCGAGTAGTTGATTCGATTTGGATGACTTCAAAGTCTGGAAACCACTGAATGTCTTGCCTGCGAATGAGCAGCCGTTGATGACGAGGGTCGTTACTGAGTGGGCCGGGAGACTGACTGAAAATGCTTTCTTGGAGACAGGAACATTCGGCAAAGAAGCCAGATTCTGGTTTGGAGACGTCTGAGTGACCGAAACTACTGATCCGAGTCGCTTAAAGCGTGAAAGATCGTAACTGGCAACCTGATCAGAATCACTCACCGTAACGATCACAACTTGGCTTCCATTGATGACGCAAACGGAGTTAGGCTCGCTAATGGAGATAAATTTGGCCTTTGGTCGAATGAACTGAGAAAACTGGGCGAACGCGTAATACTTACGATTGACGGTAAATGTTTGGGACCGAGCATTCAAGTCCATGTCGATACAGCCCCAGCCGGAGCCTCCATCGATGACTTGCCAGTACACCCAGGCAGTAGGCATCATTTCTCGAAGGTCTTTGACCATTTGGTGGGCGGTTGTCATGCCAGTAGCATCACCGTCGCCATACTCGCTCATCCACAGTCGCTTGGCATCCCGAGTTGCCCGATGATTGACCCAATGCTGAGATGTTCCTCCATAACAGTGGGTGTTCAATCGGTAAACGGCAGCCTTGGCTTCGGTCGACAACGCGTCCCACGATGTAACCGCCCAGTTATTGAGTGACTCATCGGAAGCAGCTATTTTTGTTGATAGCTTGGCTTTTGCGAGCGAAGCCTGGGTCGCAAGAATGAGTTCATTCTGTTTTTCGCCAGGGCTAACGTGACATCCTTCCTGACGATTTTTGTAGGTCCACCAGTTTGCCGCTGGCTCATTCATGGGCTCAAGCGTCTCGAACTTGATGCCCCAATTATCGCGGAAGTGTTTGGTAACGGTAGCCAGATAATCCGTAAAGTCATTGAGCTTATCCGGATTGAGATTATCGCCACCACCGACGGCTCCAGTCACCGAGCCGCTTAGGGTCATGAAGTACGGAGGTGAGTTAGAAAACGCTTCGAACTTGTTTGCCCCAAGGTGCACTCCACGATCTAAAACCCATCGCTGAGCTGCATCAGCCGTCCAATCGTACTTGCCGTCGGGAGACATAAAGCCAGGGACACGGGCTCGCTGCTCCATGAAGTTCAGACTGGGGTCTTCGCCTCCGCCGATGTTGTAGCGCAGGATGTTTAGTTTCAACCCTCCTAAGACCTTGTCGACGAGTTGGGTACGCAAGGGTTCAGGATAATCACCGACGATGTGAGCCCACCAAGCAAGAGAGGTTCCAAATCCTTCCCAAGTTTGATATTGAGCGGATGGGTCGACGGAGATGTTGATATTTGCAGGCGTCGTTGCCATGGTAGTGAGCATCATAAGTGAGAGTTGCAGCATGTTTAACCTTTCAGGCCCGTCGTGGCAATGCCTTTAATGAAGACCTTTTGGGCGAAGAAGAAGACGATGATTACGGGAACAATGACGATGAGTGAAGCAGCCATCAAGAGGTTCCACGGCGTGCCCGTGTGCTGGCTTTGGAAAAACTGGAGTCCCATTGAAAGAGTGAAAGTCTGTTGGTCTGTGAGATAGAGCAGCGGCCCCATAAAATCATTCCAAGCCCAAAGGAAAGTGAAGACTGCGATCACGACTAGAGCGGGACGCGCGAGTGGAATAATCACATCGACAAACGTTCTCCACTCCGAAGCACCGTCTAGTTTCGCAGCCTCGCTTAACTCGATTGGGATTGTTCGCAAGAACTGTCTCAACAAGAAAATATTAAAAGCGCTTCCAAAACACGTCGGCACCCAAAGGGGTCTGAAAGTGCCAATCCACCCAAACTCCTTGAACAGGGCGTACATCGGCACCATTAGAACCGGACCGGGAACCATCATGGTTGCGAGGGTGAGTCCGAACAGCACTTCTCTGCCCCGCCACTTGATGCGTGCGAAAGAATAGGCGACTAGCGAGTTTGAGATGACCGAACCGATGACGGCAAGAATGGTCACAAAGATCGTGTTTTTTCCATAAACCAAGAAAGGGATATAGCCAAGATCTTCGCTGTTGTATGCGAACGCCTTCGGAAAATTGCCCCACTCAAAATGAGAGGGAATCCACCTCGGTGGCGAGGTCATCGTCTCGTCAATGGGCTTCAAGGAAGTGACAATCATCCAGATAAGCGGGAGCAAGAAGAATATTGAGAGTCCAATAAGGGCTGCTTGAACTGCCACCCGATTGATGAGAACTCGGCGGCGTCGACTCGTTGCGAGGCCAGTTGATGAAAATTTCTTCATTTCTAGCCGCCCTCGTAGTGAACGTGCTTGGATGAGAGCTTGAGAGCGATCAGCGTAAGAGACAGCGTGATGGCAAACATCACCCACCCCATTGCGCTTGCATATCCCATTCTTTGAAATTGGAACGCCGTGTCATACAAATACATGGAAAAGAAATAAGTGGACCGTGCCGGTTGCCCGCCCGGGAACATCACGTATGGAAGCGCGAAAGTTTGCATTGCCCCGATGAGCCCCATGATCACGTTGAACAGAATGACGGGCGAAATCATTGGGATCGTCACGTGCCAAGTCTTACCGATCGCTTTCGCCCCGTCGATCTCAGCGGCTTCATAGAGTGATTGCGGGACGTCTTGAAGTCCGGCTAAGTAGATCACCATCGCGTTTCCGGTTCCCCAAACTGAGATCAGAACGAGGGTCCACTTGGTCCACGCCGGATCGGTCAGCCAAGGTGGTGTCGGGAGTCCGACCTTTCCCAGTCCTTCGTTGAGTAATCCGTAGTGGCCATTAAAAATCCATAGCCACAAGACACCCAACGCGACCATCGGCACGAGCGATGGAATATAGAAAATCGTTCGGTAGAATGCCATCCCCTTGGCCTTTGTGTTGAGCAGCATCGCGAGGAGAATCGCGAAAACGGTCGCCAGAGGAACCGATGCGGCCGCGTAAGTCAAAGTGTTCTTGAGAGACTGATGAAAAACATCGTCCTTTATCAACTCGCGGTAGTTGGAAGTTCCAATCCAGTGCGGAGGTCGTAAGACCGAGAAGCTGGTGAAACTATAGTAAAACGACGTAACCAGTGGATAGGCAAGGAAAATGGTAAAACCCAAAATCCAAGGCAAGGCGAAAAGGACGCCTACAAGCTGCTCACGACGAGTGTTCATTGGTTCAGAACCTGCTCGCGGTATTTAGACCATTCGTCTTCCAACCTTTCTTGCGCTTTATCGAGAGCAACTTTAGGTTCCACGCCACCTACATCCATTAGGTCAACCGCGTTCCCCATCTCCTGGCTGATCTGATTCCAGATTCCTACTTGGACTGGACCGCGAGCACGTGGGCTGCGGGCTAATTCATCAAAAACTCGAATGGCCTTATTGGGATGTGTGTTCAAGAATTTTTCCGAGACTTTGCTAAGTGGGCTGTTGCAGAACTGCTCAGTGCATAGCCGCTCCATGTTGTCTTGGCGTTGAACATATCGAATGAACTCAAACGCCTCCGACTTATGTTTGGCCCCCTTGGGGATCATCAATGTATTCAAGTTCAGAACGGTGTATCCCGCAAGTTCTGGATGGCCGTCTGGATAGGGGAACGGTACGACAAACCAGTCGGTCTTCGGGTTGTAAAGGCGAATGTAGTTGCTGAACCACGGCCCATCCATCATGGTCGCGAGCTTTCCGGAAAGAAACGGGTTTTGGGGTGACGAATAGTTGCCAAAACCACTACGGAATGACTGGGTTTCTCTAACTCCAAATCGCTTTGCAAACGAATGCACCCACTCCCAGGCCTTTAGGTCGGTTGCAGAATTTACTTCAATCTCGTTACCGTTCTGGAAATCACCCCCAAAAAGGTAGGGCCATGATCCGCTTCCAAATCCATCACGTGGCATGAATGCAGCTGTTTCTAAGCCACCAGAGTTGTTCTTCTTGCTCACCTTAGAAATGAATTTTTCGAACTCGGAAAGAGTTTTGGGGAATTTCTCAGCCGAGTTGTATTCCGGCGGCATCAAGGCTCGATTGACGTAAAGCGCTGAAGTGCCGGGCGAAGAAGGAAACGCGTAAAGATGCCCTTTGTAGGTCATCTCATTCCAATAAGCCGGCTTATAAGTAGATTCCGATAGTCCAGCTTTGGATGCCAAATCGTCCAGAGGCGCGAGTGCGCCTGCGTCTGCAAACTGAACAACTTGGTCGCCCCAGAGCCCAGCAAGATCGGGCGGATTGCCTCCGCTTGTGGCAAGTAATGTCTTGTCAGCGATTCCAGAAATACTGAGATATCGAACTTCAATGCGAGATTGGGACGCATTGAAGGAATCGACGATGTGCTTCATCGCCTGCATTTCGTCACCTGTCCACTTTTCCCAGTAGGTGACAACCACGCGCTGCGAGCCGGTTTGCCGACTCGCAGCCCGTTCACTACCGACCCATGCAAATAGACCCGCAGTCACGATTGCTAGCGCAGCCAATCGCTGGGCGACAGCAGTATTCATGATCTTTCTAAACGGCTTCGTTACTTGCCGTTATTGATCGTCGGAGGGCCAACCGGCGCTCCACCAGGAGGCATCGGAGCCGTAGCGCCTCCAGGAACTCCAGCTGCATTGGTTGCACCTGGACCACCTCCGCCCGGAGGTCCACCCGGTCCCTTTTTATTAGGATCGGTTTCCATCCATGGTGGCTTGCCCGGGGTGTATTTCACTTGTCCCTGGTCAAGGTCACCGGCACTCCCAGCACTCTTAATCCCAAAGTAGGCAACCACTGCGACGAGGGCAATGACGACTACAACGATAACGGGAGTTTTGATCTCTGCTTTCATGTTTCTTCACAAAGCTCGGGGAGGTGAGCCTCCCCGAGCAATGAGGTCCTATTGTCGCTTGTCCCACATTCCAACGGGCCATGGCCAGTTGACAGGATCGTTTGGCCAGTAAGCTGGCTTGACGGAACCGACCTGGCTACCGACTCCCTTGAGAGTGGCATCCTTCGTCATGAATTTAGCATGTCCGTCGCAAAGGCCATAGTTGGCGCCATTAGCAAACATGTTTGCACCGCCGCCCTTCATGTTGAACTCACCATAGTTGAAGAAGACTTCAGTGGCCCAACCTTCGCAGAACTGGTGATACCAGTTCGGACGAGGAGCGATGAGGATCGTCGAAGCTGTCTGAGGAACCGATGTTTGGCTCGTTCCGCCTGAGTCGCAAGTTGCAGACATCTGGCATCCTTCCGAGTTGGGTCCCCACCAGTCGCCAGTGGCGCTACCGAATGCTGGCCAAGTGAAGGCCATGCTGTAGGTCACTCCGCGAACAGGCTTTCCTGGATTACAGGTTGCATCGTTGCCTTCGGTACCTCGATCCCAGTTGTCAACCGGTGACTTCCAGATCGCAACGCTCTTCACATATGGATCGACTTGCTGGTGCCAAGGTTTCCACTCTGAGTTCCAACCCCAACAGAATGGGTAAGTATCGTCTACGTCGCTACCGTACATAACGACGCCGAGTGCAAGCTGCTTAACGTTTGCAAGGTCAACAGTCTTCTTTGCTGCCATCTTTGCCTGAGCAAAGACAGGGAATAGAATGGCCGCGAGAATAGCGATGATGGCAATGACGACTAATAGTTCAATGAGCGTAAAGGCTCGCTTTAGATTATGGTGATTCATTTTTGCTCCTTTGCAATGGGAGTGCGGGACCTAGGGAGGTACCAGGGGTGAATGTTACGGGGAGAACTTCCTCACGGAGAGGTCCCTCGTAACCGTTGATGTATTCGTCGAGCAAGCGCACAGACATCCGTGCGAGAGTCGAATGATTAACACTTACGGACGCGGCAATATGCCGAGTAGGAAACGGCCAATGAAGACCGTCATACCCAACGATAGATAAGTCGGTAGGGACATCAATTCCCAAACTTTCGCAACAGGCAAGCACTCCATAGGCCAACCGATCGTGCCAGCAGTAAATGGCTGTAGGAGGCTCAGGTTCCGCCATGAGTTGCTGAAGCGCCGGCCGAGCGTCTTCGCGAGACGGTATCACCCAGTGATCTGGAACTGTGATTCCATGGGCGGCAAGACCCTTCCTCAAAAGGTGGATACGCCGATCAGCATCCCGAGCTTCGAAAGCAATCGCACTCAAGATCGCAATTCGACGATGCCCATTTTGAATAAGCTGATCCGCGACAAGTTGCATACCCACTGTTACATCATCGGCAACAGATGGGAACATCTGTTCCCCGTCCCTGCCGTTCATGATTACTAATGGAAGCGAAGACTTTCTCAGCAATGCGAGCAAAGGATCATCTCCTTGAGGAGCAAAGAGAATCAGCCCATCGGATAACCCACCGTTCAGAAACTGATAGATCTCTTTTGGACTTCGACTGAAATTACAGTGAACCAAAACGTCGTACCCAGCCTCTCCTCCTGCCATTTCAATTGCCGAAGAGAGACTGTCCATGTAAAGGTCAGCTTCCTCACGATGTCGGAAAGCGCTGAAGAATGAAAGGATATGCGTGCGCCCCCGACGGAGCGAGCGAGTCAGCAAATTGGGTGCGTAATTCAGGTCTTCTGCGGCACGTTTGACACGAGCTCGGGTGTCTTCCGAAATTCTTCGGTGTCCTGCCTTGCCAGCAAGAACGAGCGAGACCGTTGACGCTGAGACACCGGCAAGGGTCGCTACTTCATGTAGCGTGGTTCGTTCGGTTTGTCGATCAGCAATCTTCGGCATCTTTGCCTGCTCAAACGTTTGAGCACCTTGCTCAAACGGTTGAGCATTGTAACACAGAACATTTCGTTTGTGATAAGGATTTTTACAAATCGGGCAGTTTGGGGCAAAACGCGCGATTTTGCTAGGTCAAAGTGAGCCTAATGATTGATGGTTAGGGATGCAGATTTCGTTACTAAGCCTTGGCTCGCGGAGACCACCACTATCGTGTTTGAAGGAACTTTCGCGGTCGTCACCTTAAAAGTGGTTGAAGTCTTTCCGACCGGAATCGTCACACTACTTGGAACAGATCCTGCTGTACTAGAGACGCTTGTTTTGACGACAAACCCGCCGGTCGGAGCAGGTCCACTAATCGTAACGGTCCCAACCGCCGCTGTCCCACCTTTCACCGTTTTCGGATTAAGGGACAACCCAGTGATTAGAGGCGGATTAACCGTCAACGTGACACTTTGAACAGTTCCATTCAGTGAAGCCGAAAGCTGGACGTTCGCTTGGGACGAAACACCCATTGTTTTAACTGTAAAGGTTGTAAATGTCTTTCCGCTTGGAATGGCGATCGATGCTGGTAAGGTCGCGACCTGAGAACTGCTTGAAAGCTTGATCGTCATTCCTGATGTCGGTGCTGGCGCACTGATGGCAACGGTCCCGAACGAGGATGTGCCACCGGTAACGGTGGTTGGATTCAGGCTAATTCCAGTCAAGCTGGGTGACTGGACGCTCAGCGTTGCCGATTGACTTACCGTTCCGAATTTCGCTGTGACTGTTGCCAGAACGTTGGACGCAACTGGAATGGTTTTGATGGCAAAAGCCGTAGATATTTTTCCAGCCAGAATCACCAAAGTCGCAGGAACTGGCGCCGCTTTATTCGTAGACGTGAGCAAGACCTTGAGGCCGCCAGTGGGCGCGGGACCACTGATAGATACTGTTGCGGTAGCCGAAGCACCACCCAGTAGGCTTCCAGGTGCAATTGAAACCGCTACGACTTGAAGAGGGTTCACCGTTTCGGTCGCGGTTTGCGTGGCGCCACTATACGACGCGGAAATAGTCGCTGTGACCGGTGTGGTGACCATGGAATTTGTCACCTTAAAAGTCGTCGTGGTTGCCCCCGAGCCGATAACAACTGAAACGGGTACTGTCACGAACTTCGAATCGCAACTTAACTTGACGGTAGCTCCGCTTGTGCCGGCTGGGCCAGTAAGGGTCACCGTACCAGTGGAAATGGTTCCCCCTGTCGTAGAAGCGGGGTCGATGGTGACACCCTGCAAACTAACGGGTATCAAGGACAAATTCGCAGTCTTGGATATCCCCAATACCGTAGCCGTGATCGTCGCGGATGAGCTTGCCGAAACCTGAGATGTGTGAATGGTGAAGGTGGCCGAGCTGTTCCCTTCTGCGACAACCACGCTCGATGGAACGGATGCGTTCGGATTACTCGAAAGCAGCCCGACTGAAACTCCGCCGGATCCTGCTGGACTTGAAAGAGTCACCGTTCCAAAACTTGTTAACCCAACCACAACCGAACTCGGACTGAGAACGAGACTTTTGAGGGGGCCAGTCGTGACAAGGAGTGATGCGGTCGCGTTAACATTTCCGGAACGGGCCGTTATCACGACGGTCTTGTTTGATGAGACATTGCTTGTAGAGATCGTAAATTGAGCAGTCGTGGCCCCACCGGGCACAACCACAAAATTCGGAACGGTTACTGAGGCATCTCCGCTAAGCAGCGACACAACATCTCCACTACTGGGAGCGGCAGTGGAAAGATTCACGGTGCCCACTGAAGTATTGCCACCGGGGACAGATCCCGGATTGATCGTCAACGACGTCACGGGAACGGTGTTCACTTCGGTGCCAAACGCGTAGACGCTTTGGTCGTTGGATCCGATATAAACGGTTCCGTCTGAATCAATCGAAGGGGACGATACTACTGCTCCCTTCGTCGATGCCTTCCACCTCAATGAACCATCGCCCGCTAATGCGTACACGAATCCATCGGCTGAGCCAAAATAGAGGGTCCCATCGCTGCCAATAGCAGGCGCTGACGATATTGCCAGACCGGTCGGGAAATTCCACTTAAGCTCGCCATTTGGCGTGACGGCATAGAGATTGAAATCATTGGAACCCACGTAAATCGTCCCATCCGAACCGATAGCAGGTGACGAAACAATTGTCGATCCGGTCGTAAATATCCACTTGCCTGATCCGTCTGGGTTGAAGGCGTAAAGGTTGTGATCGCTTGACCCTACATAAATCGTCCCATCGGAGGCGACGGACGGCGACGACGTAATCGAATTCCCAGCCTTAAACTTCCATTTCAGGGAGCCGTTCGGGTTTATAGCGTATAGATTTGCATCGCTCGCCCCCACATAAATCGTGCCATCGGCCCCAATTGCGGGAGACGACCCAATTAAGTTGCCGGTTGTGTAGCTCCACTTCTTGGTTCCGGAAGAGGTCAATGCGTAAAGACTGTTGTCCCACGAACCAAAGTAAACCGTTCCATCTCCACTAACAGTCGGTGACGAAGAGATTGGCCCTCCCGTCGCGAAAGCCCACTTCTTCGTACCATTAGGGTTAAGGGCGTAAAAGCTATTGTCTTCCGAACCGAAATAGATGGTTCCATCTTTTGCGATTGCCGGCGAAGACCAAATGACGTTGCCGGTAGAGAAACTCCACTTTTGAGAGCCATCTCGATTGACGGCATAAAGCTTGTTGTCAAACGATCCGAAATAGAGTGAGCCGTCGCCCGCAATGGCAGGTGAAGAAGCCACGATTCCCTTTGTATAAAATAGCCATTTGGGAACACCGGTCGATCCCCCTCCCGATCCGATTCCTGCGTTCTGAGGGTTGTTATGATATTTTGGCCACGGAGCCCCAATTTGCAGTCCAGCCGGTCGAAATCTTCCCGCGGCTTCGCGCTGGGCAGGGATTTGGGTACCTCCAAACGATTGGAGGACCACCAAAGTCTGAATGGAAATCAATAATAAAGCGCGGAATCGGTTATTCAATCGTTCGCCTCAGTAGAATTGCTGTGCTCTATTCAATTTTACGCCACCACGGCAGAATGACCTGTCACGGAATCGTGCATCCGAGTCGCCTAGATGATGTCGGTAGCGAATCGCCTTCCTGATTAAGCTTCGGATTTCGCTGGCTTATGGCTGAGCGCCCAGCGCGCCATAAATGCGGCGAGCACTGTACAAATTGCCCCTAAATAAAACGGAGCACCAGGAATCTTAACTGCGGCCTGAACGGTGAAGTATCCAAAGACAAACGTAAAAATCGGGGGACCAACCACCCCGGTCAGGCTTTGGATCGAAGTCAAAGCTCCCTGAGCCGCCCCTTGCTCTGTTTCATCAAACTGCCCCGAGACCAAACTTTGGATCGCCGGGCCACCCACAAAACTCACCGACCACAAAATCATCGATGCAAGCATCATCGCTCCAAAAGATGAGCTTCCCAAAAGGACAAAACCAACGATATTAAATCCGAGCCCAATCGCAAGTAAGCCCTTGTCTCCGTATTTCCTTGAAAGCACCCGAATAAGCCACGCTTGAACGAACATGGAGCAAAGCCCTAGCAGCGCGAATGATAGGCCATTGGATCGCTTATCCCAGCCAAACCGATACTCGGTATAAAGAACCCACGAGCTTGGAGGAACCTGTTGCGCCAGCCAGTTTAGGGCGGCCGCGCCAGCCAAAAGCAGGATCCAGGTCTCCCGTCCAAGGATTCCAAGTGTCTTAAAAGGATTCAAGTTCTTCTTCGTGAGCACGCGCCGACTTTCAATCGGAAGCGACTCTGGAAGGACAAAATAGCCGTACAGAACGTTTAGTAGGGATGCGATCGCGGCCGCCCAAAATGGAACGCGGGCACCATATTGGCCCAGGATGCCACCTAACGCGGGACCGATAATAAAGCCGAGACCGAATGCGGCCCCCATCATTCCGAAGTTTTGAGCCCGTTTTTCAGGTGGTGAAACATCCGCAATGTAAGCGGTTGCGGTTGTAAAACTCGCCCCTGTAATTCCCGAGATGGCTCGTCCAATAAAGAGCCAAATCACGGTAGGCGCAGCCGCTTGGATCACATAGTCAAAGCCTGTAAAAAGCAGACTGAGCAACAGGATCGGGCGGCGCCCAAATCGGTCGCTCAAATTTCCGAGCACAGGCGCGGAAATGAACTGCATCAATCCATAAATTGAAAGGAGGACCCCATAAATATGAGCTTGGTGGTCAATCGCTCCACCGGCCAATTTGCCCACCAAGTCTGGCAAGACGGGAATGATCAACCCAAATCCGATCACGTCGATCAAGAGCGTGATGAAGATGAACGCCATCGCAGGGGATCTTCCTTTTTTCATCAGCCCCAGATGATACGGTATTTTGGCTTTCTCACCGTGTCAGGTAGCCATTCGAATCGCTCAAACCGAGATTGTGCGTCGAATATCGTATTGGAAGCACGGCATGCCCTATCTGGAGCCAACAACCACCAGATTAGCCGACTAGATTTGGGATGACCCAACCATTTAGACGAATCTCAAATCTGTCCATATCCGCCGAAGTCGAATGACCGTTCGGCGCTTGAATCACGCCTGAGGATTCTGCTTTCTGGTCACAAATCATTTCTGAACCAAGGTCGATGTTTGATGGGTTCGTTGTCTCGGGCTCCCGAATTTGCTTCGCCTTGCCTGCCGAAAGTTTATGACATTTCCTTAAAAAAGGGCACTAAGGTCGAAGAATCAGAATGGAATGACTTGATGTCACGACTTCACGGAGAGTCGTACTTCCGATGAAGAGCCTCTTCAGAAAGCCGTGTCCTTGAGCACCCATGATCAAGAGATCTGCGTTATTCTCTGCCATTTGATCCTTTATCGCTTGATCCAGTTCGCCCTCGACACAACGAACCTCGGTAGGAATTCCTGCTGCATTCATGAATCGGGAGACATTCTCTCCTCGTTTGGCAAAGTATTCTCGTAGGCGATCAATGTGGAGTTCGTCGGCGCTCCCAACCATTGCCTCATCAAGAGCCGTAAGCAAAATGAGCCGTTGGATTCCGAGAGGCTTTAGCTTACAGAGGAGTCTGAGAGCTTGATCTGAATAGCGGGAGCGGTGGTGGCTATCGCCGTGATCGGTCCCTCGGCTCCGATTTCGCCCTTAGCAATCAGCACGGAGTGATGAGCACCAATTGCCAAGGCGCGGCCAACGCTACCAAACACAAGGCCACCTATCCGCGACCTCTGATACGAACCAATTGCAATAAGGTCGGTGTGATTGACATCCGCTTGCTCCATTAGAAGTCCCGCAGCGGACCCGATAAGTGATCTAGAGATGGAATGCAATCCTCGTTCAACCGCAAGATGCTCCGCTTGCGAGAGAATCTTCTCATCCAGCTTTTCCATCGCGTCCAGAACTTCGGGAGTCCAAGCGAAAGCTTCTTCGGGATAGCTCGGAGGAACTTCATCGACGTGCAGTAGCTCAATGTCCAACGGGTCGATTTTCAGCCTTGACAATAACCGAATAGCCGATTCGTAAAAGCCGCTAGCATCAACACCAACCACAACCTTCATGTCTCTAGTTTGACCTTGATTTCCGCGTTTTTTGGGAAATATTGAAGTATCTCAGAGCTTTAAGAATCAAAGGGATTCAACTCGGTCTATGCGCCTGCTATAGTCGGCACATATGCGTCGCCTCGCGATCTATCCGGGATCGTTTGATCCTCCCACGCTCGGTCACCTCGATGTGATCGAAAGAGCGTCTCGATTGTTTGACGAATTGATAGTTGGCGTCGGAGTCAATTCCTCTAAAAAACCTATGCTTTCCGCTGACGAAAGAATCGAGGCGCTAAGGGCATCGGTCGCCCACCTTGCCAACGTCCAAATCGAAGAATTCACGGGCCTCCTTGTTCACTACGCAACGGAGAAAGGTGCCCATTCGATCGTTCGTGGGCTCCGAGCAACGGCCGACTTCGAGTACGAATTTCAGATGGCGATGGTCAATCGTCGGTTGAGCGACGATGTCGATACGATCTTCCTGATGACAAAGTGGGAGCACAGCTACTTGAGCAGTTCGATCGTCCGAGAAGTCGCCACGTTGGGTGGAGACTACTCGGGAATGGTGCCCCCCGAAGTCGGCAAAGTTATGGCAAGGGTTCTAGCCGACCGCGCTCAGCCCTAAGATCGAATCGGTGGAATTTGGTAGTCCACACCGTAGATCGTCGTAGATGGCGTCTTACTGAAATCAATGTGCCTTACTTTTCGATAATTGATTTCAGCGGTCGCTTTGTTGATCGCCTTGAGACGATAGCCGCTGTAGCCTTTCCAAATATTCATGACTTTACCGTCGGAGCCAATTTCGACCACCGCGGGAGAGTTCTGAATTCCAAAAGCATGAACGACCGATAGGTCTTCGTCACGAAGCATGCGGAACGGCAGATTATATTCAGAGGCAACTGAGCGCATTCGGTCGGCCCTGCCATCCACCACTGCATACCAATTCGCCCGCGAAGGTACGTATGAGCGCACGATTCGTTCAATATAAGTCGTCGCTAATCGAGTTGTGGGATCGCCGTCCCGCATGAAGTAAAGGAAGATCGGGCCTTCGTTTTGAAGGTCACCCAAAAACAGTCGCTTGCCGTCAATTGAAACAGCGCTGAATTTTGGAGAGGGCAAGCCAATCTTTGCTTGAAATGCCGAGGCTGAGCTTATCAAGCCGGCTGCAATAAGAAGTGTGGATAATCGGAGCCGTAAGGTTGTCATGCTGGAGTTGACTATTCGTTCAACTTCGATGTTCCGCCAAAGAACAAAAGGCCTTTTTGGTCTGAATTTACGTATAACAATTGAATCCCCCCATGGCTAAATCGACCCTTGCCGAAAACATCCAGGAGAAGCTGAAGCAACTTCCCGGTCAGCCCGGTTGCTACATCTACAAAGATGAAAAGGGCGATGTTCTCTACATTGGCAAGGCGATCTCGCTTAAAAATCGAGTTCGAAGCTATTTTCAAGAGTCCACGCGGCACGGCAGTCGAATCGCGAGGATGGTGTCAAAAGTCCACGATCTTGAATGGATCGTTGTCGACTCCGAATTGGAAGCTCTGGTGCTGGAATGCAATCTGATCAAACAGCATCGCCCGCCGTTCAACGTTCGACTGCGCGACGATAAGAGTTATCCATACATCACCATTACGAACGAGAAGTTCCCTCGAGTCTTATTTACGCGTAAGGTCCGGAAAGACGGCGCCAAGTATTTCGGCCCTTATACCAGCGCATTTAACGTTCGAGATTCCCTTCAACTCCTTCACAAGATCTTCCCTCTGATTCCTTGCGGGAAAAGCTGGAATGGAACAGAGGAACAGAGGCCATGTCTTTACTACCATCTTGGTCGTTGTCTGGGCCCCTGTGCGGGATTGAGTGACAAAGCCCAGTATGCGACGGTGATTGATAAGGTTGAGCGATTTCTCAATGGCAAAGAAGAATCGATCGTCGATGACCTCCGCGCGGACATGGGAGTCGCTGCGGAGGCTCTGGACTTCGAAAAGGCCGCTAAAATTCGGGATCAAATCATCGCGATTGAAAGCGTGCTTCAGCGCCAAAAGGTGCTTTCCAACGACCAAGTCGATCAAGACGTCATCGCAATCGTGAAAGATGATCGCGGGACCGCGATTCAAATGCTTTACATTCGAAGTGGCAAGCTTATCGGTCAACGCCAATACGTGCTTGACGGTGCGGGAGACGCTTCTTCCGCTCTGGCGGTTCAGGAATTCGTGAAGCAGTACTACACCGATGCAGCTGAGGTTCCCAAGGAGATTCTCCTTCCTGTAGAAATCGAAGAGCGGAACATCGTCCAAACATGGCTTCGCCAAAAGAAAGGCAGCGCAATGACGCTTGAAGTCCCTCAACAAGGTGAGAAAGCCCGCCTTGTCGACCTTGCCGCCGCCAACGCCGAACAGGCTCTTAACCAAATTTCAACGGAGATGGCGCAAAAGGAGCAATGGATTGACGACGCCATGTCCCAGCTTCAGGATGCGGTTGGACTTGACAGCCCTCCGATCCGAGTCGAAGGCTACGATATTTCGAATATTCAAGGCACATCGCCAGTGGGCTCGATGGTCGTGACCGAAAATGGGGAGGCGGCCAAGGCTGAATATCGCCGATTCAAAGTGCGCTATCACCCAGAAAGTCCGAACGACTTCGCTATGATGCACGAGGTCCTTACCCGTAGGCTTCGAGCTTATGTCGATGGGGACGAGAAATTCCAAAAGCTTCCTGACCTGATCATGATTGATGGCGGTCGGGGTCAGTTGGCAGCTGCCTTGAAGGCACGTGACGAGTTGGGATTGTCGGTACCCATGATTGGCCTCGCCAAGCGGCACGAGCTCCTCTATATTCCGAATGAACCTCCGGTTGCACTTGAGGGCCAGCGTCATCATGTACTTGTCGAAAGTGATCCAACGGAAACTTCCGGCACCGACGCAAAGCGCATCAAAGACCCGAATTATTCTTATGAGCGTCCGGCTCTACGTGACTACACTTACCGTGAAATTGAACTCCCGCTGAATTCGCCAGGCTTGATGCTCTTGCGCAAACTTCGAGATGAGGCTCACCGGTTCGCTCTTACTTTCCATCGCAAGCTACGCGATAAACGGATCAGTGGCTCTGCATTAGAAGAGATTCCGGGGGTCGGGCCTCGACGCAAACGACTGCTTTTGAGGACGTTTGGGTCACTCGAAGGAATTCGCCGCGCGAGCGCAGAGGAGATCGCGGCGGTGCCAACGATGACGAAGGTGCTCGCAGAAAAAGTGCGCGAGTATTTGGCCGAATCGTAATTAACGAGCAAGGCTGGATGCCCTGCTCGTTAGCTCACTTGATTCCGCTCATGACGATTCCCTTGACGAAGTAACGCTGACCTGCAAGGAACATGACAATGAGGGGGATCATGACGAGAACAGAGCCCGCCATAAGCAATTCCCAGCGCTCTTGGTTCAAGGCTTGATAGGTTTTCAAACCAAGTTCAAGAGTTTGCTTCTCAGGTGAACTCAAGTAGATCAAGGGGCCTAAGAAGTCTTTCCAGGTGTAGACGAAGGCAAAGATTCCGATCGTTGCCATTGCGGCACCCGAGTTAGGAAGGATGATTCTCCAGAATATCGTCGAGTGCGACGCACCGTCGATAAACGCGGCTTCATCTAGTTCACGGGGAATTCCCATCATAAACTGACGCATCAAGAAGATATTGAAAGCGCCCCCGCCAAACCATGCGGGAATGATGAGCGGGTTAAAAGTATCGACCCAATGGAGATATTTGTACATGATGAAGGTCGGGATCATCACGACCAGCCCCGGCAACATCATCGTACTCAGCAACAAAACAAAGAGCCGATCTCGGCCTCTAAATCGCAAACGCGCAAACGGATAGGCCACAAGCGCAGACGAAACGATCACGCCCAGCGTCGATACCGTCGCGATGAAAGTGGAATTCCTAAAGAAAAGGAAGAACGGTGCGTTGGGATTCGTGAGAACTAGCTGGAAGTTCTCCCACGTCAAGTGCTGGGGCCAAGCCCATACCGAGCTGGCGGAGATCTCGTGAGGTGTCTTCAGCGACATCACGATCATCATGTAGAGCGGCAGCATGAAGACCACCGATCCAGCGAGTAAAACACACCACAGGAAGAAGCGAGCGACGGCAGTCGCCTTTTCGGCCCGTTTAGCCGCCACTCGATATCGTTCGTAATCGGCCGCTTGAAGATTTGCCGAAGTCGTTTGAGCTTCCGCTGATTGCAGCTTTTCTTGCTCGTTTAATTCTTGCTGGCTGTTTTGTCTCATTTAGCGTCCGCCTCGTAATAGACCCACTTGCTTGCGCGGAACTGAACCAAGGTCACCACCATGATGATCGCAAAAAGAATCCAAGCCCCCGCCGATGCATATCCCATTCGCAGAGATTCAAAGGCATTTTGGTATAGCCGATACATATAGAATCGGGTGCTGTCATTGGGGCCGCCTTGCGTCATCACGACTGCCTGGGTAAAGACTTGGAAGCTTCCGATGAATCCTGTGACTAAGCTGAAGAAAAGCGTCGGGGTCAAAAGCGGCAGAGTGATCGCCTTGAACTTACCAAAGACTCCCGCGCCATCCAGCGTTGCGGCTTCATAATAGTGTTGAGGAATATTCTGTAGGCCCGCGATCATGATGATCATGCCTCCGCCGGCAAACCAAACCGACATCAGAATTAAGCCTGGCAGGGCGAATTTCTCGCTTCCGAGCCAATCGACGTGTTTTCCAGGAGTACCTGCGATGTTACTGAGCTGATCGCCAAGCCAGGAACCGTGACTGCCATAGATAACGGCATTGAGAAGGCCGTTGTCAGGATTGAAGATCTTGCGCCAAATCAGCGAGGAGGCCACCAAGCTTGCGAGTGAAGGCACGTAGTAAACCGCTCGGAAAATGGGAATGCCCTTGATCTTCTGATTGAGTAGCAACGCGAGTGAAAGGGCGGTGGCAATTCCCAATGGCACTGACACGACGGTGTAGATCAGCGTGACCATCATGCTCTTCCAGAACAGCGGGTCTACGACTCCTGCTTCCACATAGTTCTGAGCGCCACGCCACTTTGCGGGGGTGATAATGTCCCAGTCCGCAAAGCTCATGAGCAAGGACAGGATCATCGGCCCAAGCGTGAACACTGCCATGCCGATCAACCAAGGGGAGATGAACTTGTAGGCGGCTCGACTCTCGACCTTTTCACGATGCGAATATTTGATCGTCCGTTCTGGCCAATAGGTCCAAAAAAGAATTCCAGCCACGACCAGGAATCCGGCGATCGCTCCGTAAGTCCAGTTGTAATCGCTTAAATGCTCGTCTTTAAGCATCGCATCTAAGCGGTTCTGACCGTTCTTTTGCGCGGCCTTAAGCGTTGGTTCTGCTTTTGCCTGACCGCTCCAAACGAGGTCCAAACCAGAGCTCAGCCGTTCGTTGACGCTCGGCCAGTAGTAAGCCGAGGGCTCGAAGCGAACGAATGGTACCGCTTGATCGGTGACGATCATGTGCTCGGGATATTTCTGCTCAGCCGGAGTTGTTGGACCGGCTACCCAAACGCCTGGCGTTAAGGCTATCGATCGGATTGCCGGCTGGGCAATACCGGCTTTTGCCATCGCGGTCATAGCGACCGGTCCGGCCATAAACTTGGTTAGGAGCCACGCTTCGTGAGGGTGCGGGGTGCCGCGGAAGATACAGTAACCGGATCCACCGGTTGGCGCTGACCTTGTTCCATCCGCATAAGCTGGGAAGGTTGTTACGTCCCAATCGAAGAAGCCTTCTTTGCCGGGGACGAGGTCCTTTCGAATCTGAGGTACGACCCAGATCCCGTTTTGGTACATCGCGATTTTCTGCGAGGTGAATAGCTGCTGGGCGGTCGCCATAAGAACTCCAGAAGTTTCGGTGGAGTTCGGCATGAAGTGCAGCACGTTCATGAAGTCGGAGGCATATTGGTAAGCGCGAACTGTCTTAGGTTGAGCAATCGTTACTTCAGTCGGATGCTCGTTATCGTTGGCATAACCACCACCGCTTGAGTAGGTAAAAGTTCTTGCGAGCAATTCGGGATAGTCAGAGGAAAATCCCCATCGAACGATCTTCCCATCCGCATCCTTTTTCACCAGTTGCTGGCAGACCCAACCAAAATCTTTCTCTCTGAGTTCGGGCCGTACCTTGAAGTCCCATGTCCATGTTCCATCCGGATACGGGATGCCCGCGGCTTTGAAAAGCGATTTGTTGTAATAAATCAGACCAATCGGAGCGATGTCACGCGGCAGGACGTAAAGCTGTCCCTGGTACGTATGAGTCTGAACGATCGGCTTGTAATAACTGCCAATGTCGAAGCCTGGAGTCTCCTTCATGAAAGGGTCCAGCGGTAACAACGCCTTCTTGGCAGCGAGAGCCTGGAAGTGGCCAGGGTCCATCATTGCTACGTCTGGCGGCACGTTGGCCGCATAGAGCGTGAGCATTTTTTGATGGTAGGTGTTGTAATCCGGAATCGGCTCCAGTTTGACGTGGATGTTGGGATTTTCCTGCTCAAACTGCTTCAACACGCCTTGAATCACCTTGAGTGAGATATCACCATCCCAAACCGTGAATCGCAGCGTGATCGGCTCGCTTGCGAATGCCGTACACGCGAAAAAGAGGGCGATTAGGACTAAGCCCAAACGACCAGCTACCTTGCTGATTGACTGGTAAATCAAAGTTATTCTCGACACAAAAAAAGCTACGATCTTCGTTATTTTAAACGACTGCTCGCAGCTTTTGGAATTCTTCAGACCCGAGCTTTATCTCGGGAGACGGGTTGATTAGGTGTGTCGGCTCGATAGACTTCTTGTTTGCCTTTTTCGATGCTCGTCATGACCTTACCTACAACTCCCTCCAACTGGGAGAGTACATCATACGCGTATTTTTCTGCACCGCGTCTCATATTGACCGCGTCCCGGTCTGCGGCATTACGAATTTCTTCGCTTTGAGCCTTGCTCAGCTTCAAGATTTCGCTTTCAGCGACCATCCGCTCTTGCTGTAGCTTCCCTTGCTCAATGATGCGCTCGGATTCCTTTTTGGCGTCGATAAGGACTCTTTCCGCTTCCTTCTTCGCGCTTTCAAGCGTCATCGTGGCATCTTCTTTAGCGGTATCGATGATGCGCTCCGACTCTCGGACGGTGTTCACGGCCGTCTTAAGTTCTTGAGGAAGGGACGCACGAATCTTCGCGATTTGCATACTGATCTCATCCCGATCAAGGCCCCAGGTTACGGGTCCAAAAGACGGAGTGCGGTCAATGAGTTGGGAAAGATCATCAAGCAAACGGAGGATATCCATTGATTTACCAGCGGCGGAAGTGAGTTATTGTGACACGGGATTGGCCCCTCGGACGAGAGGAATGATAAAAGATAATTTCGATTTCCGAAAGACAGTAAAGTGGCGAGGCTCAGACCGGACGGTCGTGACTTAATTGGCCAGAGAAGAAGGAATAAATCATCTTCAACGCACCTTCGAGACGACGCACTTTATTCGTACTGCCGACTGACCTGATCGTGTTCCGCAACGTAGGAAAGAACTTCTTGGACACTTGGAACGCGCGTCGTGGCTCCGAGCGAAGCGCACTTAAGACATCCCGCGGCAGCCGCAAACTGGAGGCATTTAACATGGCTCCAGCCTTGATTTAATCCAAACAGCATCCCGGCTCGAAACATGTCACCTGCTCCGGTTGTATCGACGACGCTCGGAGCTGGATAGGGAGGATACGCGCGCGCTTTTATTTCCGGCGAACCGGCGACAAATCCGTTAGGTCCATCGCTGAGCACCGTGAAGCATCCGAATTTCGCAATCCAATCTTTCACCCACTGCACGTTCTTCTGCATGTTGTTCCGATAGCCCGCCCAATCCGTACTGCTTTGCCAATAGCTCCCAGGAACGATCGGATCGTCTTCTCTGAGGAAGTCCATCAAGTAGCACTTCATTCCCGCATCGATGGCAGCGCGCACCACTCGACGCGAGGCAACTTCCATGTTGGGCTCAGCGGTAAACCACGATCCCGATTCAAAGGTAATTTTCTCGATGTCCAAGTACTGTTCCATCGTAGAAAACCCACGTCCGAACATCGTGCGCTCACCATCGGGAGTGACGTAGATGTCGCAAACGGGAGTCAGGTTGATCGAATCTTCGTCGCCCTTGTGAGAAGCAATTACAAAGGTGTCTCTTAGTCCCTTGTCGTTGAGGAGCTCTCGAAGTAGGTCCGCATCCGGTCCGTTGCCAAATCGATTTCCTGCCAGGCGAACTTCTGCGCCCCATTGGACCAGAGCATTGGCGGTATTGGCCGCTTCGCCGCCCAGCATAAGCGCCTCATCTTGAACCTCCGCATAGCCACCCAACGCGGGTAGATGTGGAACACGGCGCAAGCGGTCCAAGCATATCGTGCCGAAAACGAAGATCAAATCGCACGTAGGATACCGATTTTCCGACGGTATGAATAGATAGCCTGTTCTAAGAAGTCGTCGCCCTCTCGCTGATGCCGAGTATTATCAGCCTTGTGATTTGGCTTCAGGGCGGATTGTGTTTCCTCTTTTGGATTGCATACGGCGTGATCCAAAATCGCCGATCGGAAGCTATTCGCACCTGGGCGCTCACCATTCCTCGTCAACGACGGGCGCTTCTAGCAGCTGCGTTCATGATCGGGAGCGTCGCGATTATGTTTGGCGTTCTCGCTACGTGCCTCCGACTCAATGGCTTCACCAAAGAAGGAATGGCCGGTTGGGTATGCCTCGTCGTAGGCGTTTTTGGCCTGCTTTTCGTCCACGGCCAAACAATGGCCACCGCACTCCTTGTCGCAACTGTCCAGGAATCAGTAACGAGTCGCCCCTCTGATTCGTCAAACAACCTATAAGTATTCAGGAAATCGATTACCATGAAGCATCTTCTCCTTAGCCTCGGCCTCTGCTGCGCTCTATTTACGGGCGCAAACGCTCAAATCCTCACCGAAAAGGGCAGCCGCAGCGACCAAATCAACATCAAAATTCACGAGGCAGACCTTCTGCTTCAGCTCTTGCCTTTACTCCTTACTAAGGAGCAAATCGTGAACGATGTCCTTCCCGCAGTTGAAGTTGCTCGGGACATCCAAAGGAAGCAATTGCGCGTGGAAGATGATGCGCTTGCCAACATGGAGCCGATTCTAGACCAAGCTCTCACCGATGCTTACAGCAAAGGTGCCTATCCTTCGAAGAAGATCATTGACGAAGTTGCCAAGACAACCAAGAACTTGGGAAATCAGCGGATCATTACGCAGCTCAAAATGGTCAGCGTTCTGACGACCATGCTTGAGAAGACTTTAAACGCAGGGCAAAAACGAGCTCTCGTTAACTCGTTTGATCCTAAGTTCATTGACCCATCCATCAAGCCAGAATCGATGTCGGAAGAAGCCAAAATGAACTTCTTCGTCAAGCGTGTCTTCATGGACAATCTTGCCTACGACGTCCTGAAGAAGCTCGCCGGCAAATAACAAAAAAGCCCCGGGGACTCCGGGGCTTTTTTGTGTCTCAAATTTGAGTTTAGGCGGCTGGATAGCGACGCTCAACTTCCTGGTTCATTTGCTCAACCAACTCTTTCATATCGTCGGCAAACCCATCGAGCTTCGTGGCTAGACCTTGATCGAAAACGGACAAAATTCGGATAGCGAGCAAGCCAGCGTTTCGACCGTTGCCAATGGCAACCGTCGCGACCGGAATTCCGGCCGGCATCTGAACAATGGAATAGAGCGAATCCACTCCTCCAAGTGCCTTGGTGTGAATCGGCAGTCCGATCACCGGTAGCGTTGTCATGGAAGCGACCATGCCTGGAAGATGAGCGGCTCCGCCTGCGCCAGCAATGATCACTTTGATCCCACGCGCACGAGCGCTTCGAGCGTACTCAACCATCGCGTCGGGAGTACGATGGGCGCTCACAACCTTCATTTCGTAGCTAACGCCAAAATCTTCGAGCGCACGTGCGGCCAACTCCATGGTCTCAGCATCGCTCTTGCTGCCCATGATAATTCCTACGACTGGGGTCATGGCGCTAGATTACTTTGCTTTCGCGGCTTCCACAGCAATCGCTTCCGCATATCGTCTGCTCGCACCGGTGTTTTGCCGGACAAGTCGCTTTGCATCCGCCCCCATTCGTTCTCGTGCCGATGGGTCTTCCAACAGCCGACGAACTTCGCTCGCTAATTCTTCTGGTGTCGCGCACGTGATTGCTGCCCCAGCACGGTCAGCCAACACAGTGACATCTCGGAAGTTCTGCATGTATTTGCCATGCAAAACTGGCTTGCCATGAGCTAGAGGCTGAAACACGTTCTGCCCGCCAAGATTTGAAAACCCTCCGCCGATGATCACGAGATCGGCTACCGAATAAATCGAACTCAGCTCGCCATAGGTGTCGAGAATGAGATAGGGGCCAGTCTCTTTTTTGGAACGCCTGGCTGCGGTGAGTCCCCGACTTTGGACCAGTTCAGCGAGTCCATCGACTCGCTCCATGTGCCGTGGTGCGTGAACGACGTTGAATTTCTCAAATCCAACCGAACCCAACGCGTCCAACACAAATTTCTCTTCTTCTTCGCCCCGAGTGGACCCAATCACAAGGGTCGGCTTGGCAGAATCCAGTCCAAGTTTCTGCGACCACTCTTTTCGGTCAGCTTGTAACCCGTCAATGGCTTGATCAAATTTACAGTTGCCAAGCATTTGGGCTTCTTTTGCACCGAGGGCTTTGATGCGATCAACGTCGGTTTGGCTTTGCATCAGGCAAACGTCGAGATCATTGAACAAGGTCTTGTAGTAGAACCGAACTTTCATCGATCGCGGAAAGCTGCGGTCACTGATCCGACCGTTTATCAGCATCGTGCGTGCTCCAAACGTCTTTGCGGCCCAGAGGAAGTTCATCCAAAGTTCGGTTTCCATCACCGCAACCACGTCCGGTCGAATTTGTTGCAGCGCCGACAACTGGAAACGTGCGACATCAATTGGGAAATAGATGAGGTGGTCATAGAGACCTTCGCCCTTTTCCCGGGCGGTCTGATGTCCGCTACTGGTGGTGACGCTGACAACAATCTCGTGGTCTGGCAACGTGTTCCGCAGTTCACGCAGGATTGGCGTCGCCGCAACGAACTCACCCACGGAAACGGTGTGCAACCAAACTCGTCGCTTGTCACCTTTCGGAGGCAACGAATAGGTGCCCATTCGCTCCGACCAATTGGGTCGCTCCTTCCGACGCAGTGACTTAATGTAAAGCCACGGAACCCAGAAGGGTGCGAGGAACGTGAGAAGGACGTTATAGAGAAGGAACATGAGTTACTGGCCGAAAGACTTTCCGGTCAATCGTTCATAGGCTTCTACGTACTTGGCCCGTGTCTTCTCAACAATCTCATTTGGTAGCACTGGTCCGGGCGGCTGTTTGTCCCACGTCAACGTTTCCAGATAGTCGCGAACGAACTGCTTGTCGTAGCTCGGCTGAGCATGGCCCGGCTCATAAAGGCTTGCATCCCAGAACCGAGAACTATCAGGTGTGAGTGCTTCATCGATCCATAGAATGCCGTCCGGAGTCGTTCCGAATTCAAATTTGGTATCCGCAAGAATGAGCCCTTTGGTTGCTGCGTAATTCGACGCTGCCTGGAATATTTCAAGGGTCTTTTGCATGACGTATTCGGCAGTTTCTTTACCAACGATGTCGGCCGCTTGCTTGAAGGAGATGTTTTCATCGTGGCCAGTCGTGGCTTTGGTAGCAGGAGTAAAGATCGGCTCGGCGAGTTTGGAAGAATCCATCAAGCCATCGGGAAGATTGAGGTCGTGCACACCGCCGCCCGACTTCCGATACTCCTTGAATAAAGAGCCTGAGATATTTCCGCGAGCGACGCATTCGATGGCAAGCGGCTCGGCTTTCTTCGCGATGGTGGAGCGACCTGCTAATTCTGGTTGAGGTTGTTTGCATCGCTTTTGGACCTCAGCATCGTCAACCGATAGGATGTGGTTCGGGCAGATGTCGGCAAACTTCTCGAACCAGAACGCACTCATTTGATTGAGGATGCTTCCCTTATCGGGAATCCCATTCGCCATCACGCAATCAAATGCTGAAATGCGATCAGTCGCTACAATCAGGACTTCGTCTCCTAAGTCATAAACTTCGCGAACTTTGCCGACCCGAGCGGGAGGCAAACCAAAAAGTGCGGTGTGTAGGAGTTCAGCCATCTGTTTGTGATTATGGCAGGGGTGTCCTATGTGGGTTTAAGAAACGCCGATTGAATACGCTCGAGAATTTCAGTCATTTTCTTGTAATTTTTATTTTCGCCCAGCTACTTCCCCTCGCCCTATCCTTCCCATTACAATTTCGCTATGCGCACGATAACCTCCACCCTAGTAGCGCTTGCGGTTATAAGCACCGCAAGTGCAGACCTCAAATCAGATATCAACACCATGAATACCGCCGTCACCAAAGCCTTCATGAAGAAAGACTTTGTAGCGGTCGAAAAGGCGATGAAAGCGGGATTGGCACCCGGGTTCAAATACGTGGAAGCCGGTAAGACCCAGACCTTCGATGAAATGTTTCAAGGCGTTAAGGGCGGCCTTGGTGCTCTCTCGAAGATCACTAACGCCAAGGCGGTCACTTCGAACCTGAAGATCAAAGGGAATTCCGCAACTGGGACGACCACTCACACCATTGAAGCCATCATGGTCATGGACAAGAAGCCTCACAAGATGGTGATGGTAGGCACCTCTAAAGACGAATTCAAGAAATTCGGAAAAGACTGGAAAATGACCGTCATGACTTGGGGATCGCAAACCATGACCCTCGACGGCAAACCGATGGGCCCCGCGATGTCCGGCTCCCGACCTCCCAAGAAATAAGCCTTAGTCATCCGGCCCGGACTGACGATTCCACTTATTAACCTTGAGCCCAATCATTCGCTTGCGAGTGGTTGGGCTGATTTATGAAATATCGCAAGCTCCTTGAGATGTTCAGTCGAAGTTTGTTCCATTGACGCTTCATCGCCTAATGAAGTGTGGAAAAGGTAAAACCCCAAGCCATGACTCGTGTCTTCTGCTATATCCGTCCTCATCGGCTTGAGCCGGTCAAATCTGCGATCGCAGCATTGGGAGTGAACGGATTAAGCGTGTCAGACGTTCGCGGAACGGGCAACTCGCCCGAAACCTCGGATTGGTTTGGCGGAGAAGATGGATTGGTCGCTTTGCCGATCCGTTCACGAGTCGAAGTGGTTGCTCCCGATGAACTTACTGAAGAGATCATCCAAGCAATTTTAGAAAATGCTTTCACTGGTGAAGACGGTGATGGCAAAGTTTTCGTCGAGAAAATAGTCGACGCAATCCGAATAAGAACGCTAGAACGAGGCGATGCCGCGATCTAGATCGAATTCTTAAGCCTTAACTTCCGTCATACTTGTCGCAACAGGAAGTCTGAATACGATGAATGCCCTTCTTCTCGCCACCGCATTTCTTGCCCTAGCTTCTCCAAGCAAGGCCCCCGTGAAAGTTCACGTGGATTCCGTGAATGGTGATGTCATCACCGGAGAGCACACGTTCAAGGTCACGGTCGACTCTTCGAACCTAGTCACCCAGGTTGAGTTTTACTTCAACGATGACCTACGCGATAAGGCCACAAGCACCCCCTATAAATTTGTTATCGACAGCTTGAGCGAAACAGATGGGATGGCAAAGGTCCGATTCAAAGCCTACACCTCCGAAGGAGAGACTGGCGAAGCCACTGTCAACGTCAAGATCGATAACGGAATCGACAAGGGCGCGGACTTCCACATTAAGGCTGGCATGGCTAGCCTCCAAGACGGAAAGTGGGACAATGCAATCACCGAAGGAAGAATCGCTCTAAAAATTGACGCGAAATCCTCGGCAGCCCGATTAGTCGTGGCCCGCGCCTATCAGCATAAGAATGCTTTCGATAAAGCTCAGAAATATGCGGAAGACGTTCTGACGACCGAGCCAGAGAATCCGTTTGCACTCGATCTTCTCTCCATCATCAAGCTTCAGCAAGCCTTCACCACGTTCAACCGTGGATCAGGCGACAAGAACGAGACGTTGAAGACCATCGGCGATGCGATGAAATCTGCCGTCAACAGTCGAAAGAAGTCGTTGGATGCAGTGGTCGACAAAATGCCTGCTCCGACTCCAACTAACTTCATTCCTTATATGGACGCTGCTCTGCGTGCAGGACGGTATTCGCTCGTTTCCAGCTTCTTAACTCCTTTATTCGATAAGGACAACCGTCGAAACGACGTTGCCAACAGATTGGCATTTGCGCAGATCCGAATGGGCCGGTTTACGGATGCTCTCAATACTCTTATTGAGTTAAAGAAATACGGAACTCTTGATGCTTATGGCAGTGCAACTATCGCCGTTCTTTACGCCGAAGCAGGCTTAGTTCAAAATTCAGACGACGCAATCAAGGAAGCCATTCTTTCTGACGCCGATGCACCCATCGTTTCCACGGCACAAGCCTACATTGCGCTCAAGTTCGTTCGAACTCGTGTGGCAAACCAGAATACGATGGGGCTGAACTACGACGATCTTAGCGGTAAAGACACCCCTGCTAAAATTGAAGCCCGCAACACACTCAGCCAGATTCTCCGACAGTTAGCCCGCGATCAAGGTCAACGAACCGAAGTCAACTACTACCTGTGCGCGCTCAACAATAAGCTTGAGAACTTCGACACTGCTCGAAAGAACTTTGAGCAAGCGGTTCTGACCGAGCCTACGAACTACGATGCTTATATCGAGCAGGGCAACAAGTCCATCTTGATTAGCATGCAGGGCAAGCTTGAGAAGAACGAGATCGCATTCCTTTACGACAACGCTCGAACAATGTTCGTTGCCGCTCTTGAAGGTCGACCTTCTTCAGCTTCCGCACTCACTGGTCTTTCACTCGTCGCTTCCTTCCAAGGCAAGCCCGAGGAGGCGATCAAGTGGGGAGATGCCGCGGTACATGCCGAACCTCAGTATGCTCCTGGCTACGTAGCGCTCTGCTCGGCCTACACAGCTGCTGAAGCAGCTGAAACTTCGCTGGCTTACAGCACAAGACAGCAAGGCAACAAACTGACCTCCAACTCAGAGCGAGCCGACAACGAGATCAAAGCCCGAGCCCATGAGGCGAAAGCTGGAGAGTACAGCCGAATTGGCCGCGAAGCTCTTGCGAAAGCTCAGAAGCTCGATACCAAGATCCAAGGCACTGAACTCACCAAGCCTAAAGCCGCTTGGAGATACTACAACGTAGGCGGCCGAGTTCCGGTTCTGCCCATGCCAAACTAAAGCACCCACTCACAAAGAAAGGGTCAGGCATGCATTGTCTGGCCCTTTTTTGGTTTTAATCCATGGCACAACGATTCGCTTTCTTATCAATTCCTGTCTTCCAACCCCTAATCGTGAGTCTTTTGGCCTATCTATTCTCGATTGGACGCCTAAAGACAAGAAGTGTTTTTGCACATTAATTCACGCTATTTAAACTGTTATTTTAACGGCACTCCTGTTCCTTTGAATCTAAAGTTACTCACGCTTGCTCACGGCCAAGTTACTGATCTCTTACTTCAATCTCCAAACTAATCGGCATCAAGGGCTCTATGAGATTTTGTGTGGATGGAGTTCAAGTTTTCCCAGGAAGAATAGGATTGCAATTCTGAAGTTTCCAAATTGTCTGAATCCTCTTGCTACAGTCTTAATCTCCTGAATGAGAGCATTGACGGCTTCCCCGTAC
>CAIUHP010000019.1 GCA_903899015.1 uncultured Armatimonadota bacterium
CAAGATCGCGCCAGCGACGCTCGGAGGAATGATCGTAGAGGCTGCAGACCGCTCCGCATACCGGACAGTTCAGAACGCCAACATGCTCAACATGAATCTCGACGGTTCGAGACTCCTCGCTCAGATCCACCGAAGACACAGTCCAAGAAGAAGTCAAGCCCAAAAGAGAAGTGAAGAAATCTACGTCACGCACGCAATAAGACTACGCGAACCCACACAATTCTTCATAGACCCATACGCATCCAACTGCAATAGAACTATCGTCCGAACCTCGTTCTGAGGCGAAATCATAGCGGACGGAGCTTTGGCCAGGCAATTTCGACCCCTTGAGCGCCAACTAATTGTTGGAATTCGCGAGTAAGTTGCTCGGAATTGCCCACTTGCTGAGGCTCTAGACCGCGAGTCACACAAAATGCTGCCAACGCACCCGCTGACTCACCAATGTTCCACTCCACTGGATGCAACCGATAGCAACCGTTTGTGATATGGGTAACTCCTAAGTTTTTACACGCTGGCAAGAGGTTTCTCATGCGCTGAGGGATGAGGGCTTGTAGCGGAATTTGGAAGGGAAGGGTGCTCGTGTCGATGTAGCTTGCCCCGCTAGTTGAGGGGTGGAGGTCAATGCGGTAACTCCCCACTCCAACGCTGTCCGTCATCTCAGTGGGCCGGTCGAGTCCTGGGTGGGTGTAGGCAGCAATATCTTGCTCCAAAACGGTGCGCTGGGCTACGATCCGCCGTGCTTCCCGAATGTATGGGTATTTGGCAAAACCATCCTCCGAGCCCATGATGTCTGGTCGCATGTACAGTCCGGGGTAACCCGCACCACCGTCGTGCCGCGGAGCTTCGGTCTGAAGCCAGTACAGCAAGCTAAGTGAGAGTTGTTTTGAATCCTCTAATCGAGATTGCTTGGCATCCTCAGGCACGTCGATGATGGATTCAATGAAGTAATCGTTCTGGGGCCAGTTGACGATGGTGACTGGGTGAGGGACCGAATCTGGCGTAAAGTTTCTAGGCTCGACGATTTGGCGGTACGTAAAGAGTCCGAAATCGCCTGAATACCAGGGCTTTCGCTGACCACTAAAAATGGGTAAGTGCCGGAACTCGCCCGTATGCGGATTGATATCTTCGAATCCCAAAAACTGCCCGGGCCAGAAATCGGGCTTGAACGCCTTCCATCGATCATATTGAACCGGTCGGTCTATCACCCGATGGGAACCTTCATCAAGTGCCATCGCAAACACCCAAGTCAGGCCTTGAACATTGTTGGGCTGAGCCTCCCCATCGACGGCGTTGGGTTCCTGAGTCTGAGATTTAGATTCTGCACCGACCACATATTCCGCGCCAGTCATAGGGAGTAAATCTCCAAGTTCTGTTGCATCGATGACGAACTTCGGTCGAACCGTTGTTTGGACCCCGCTAACCGTGTTTTGAATCGTAATGGACTCGACGCTATCGCCGTTGGTCGTTGATCGGTCAGCGACCGTAAAAAGGCGAACATCGAGTCTTCCGCTACTGATCGCGGGCTGGAGCATTTGATTAAGAACTTGCCAACCTATGCGGGGTTCGTGACATAGCCGACTGACCCATCCTCCCCCAGGATTAAGCTCCTTGTTGTTGCGTGCTTCCGAGGTCAGAGGCAAGTGATCTCGATAGAATTTACGAACAAGATTTCGGTAATTTCGGTAGCGAGCGGTACAGCCAAATTGCTCGATCCACGGATGCTCGTCGGGAGGAACGCCTTGTGATGTCAGCTGCCCGCCGATCCAGTCCGTTTCCTCGGTAAGAATGACGTTTAGGCCCAAAGCACAAGCGGCCATCGCGGCTGCGCAACCTCCTGTCCCACCGCCAACTATCAGCACATCGCATGCTCGCTCCGACATGCCGCTAGTAAACCCGCTTCTCGCGGTATCGGCAAATCTTCTCGCCGCATGGGGCACGTTTGAGAACGCAGGAATCGTGCGCTGGTACCCTTTAGGACATATATGAAGGTTCGAGACTTACGCGAGAAATATTTACGGTTCTTTGAATCGAAAGGGCATCTACGATTCCCTGGCGGTTCTTTGGTGCCGTACGACGTAACAGGGCGGTTAGATGAATCGTTACTGTTCAACGGCGCGGGGATGATTCAGTTCAAACCCTATTTCCGAGGAATCGCCCAACCTGAAAACAAACGACTGGTTACGGCTCAGAAATGTATCCGCACAGGTGATATCGAAGAGGTCGGTGACAGCTCTCACCTCACCTTCTTTGAAATGATGGGGAATTTCTCATTCGGAGACTATTTCAAAGCCGGAGCGATTGAGCTTTCATGGGAGTTTTTGACGAATCCAGAATGGCTCGGTCTCGATCCTACGCGGTTATCCTTCTCGGTTTTTCAAGATGATGATGAGGCTTACAACGAGTGGGCAAAGTGGATTGCGCCAACGGGCATCGATCCGTCAACTCGCATTGTTCGTCTCGGCGAAGACTCAAACTACTGGCCTGCGGGCGCGTTTACGTACGGACCTCCTGGGCCTTGCGGACCAAACTCGGAGATGTTCTACTGGGTGAGTGCGGAAGCGCCTCCGACCAGTCCGTATACCAAAGAAGATTGGCAGCGTGACGAGGCAGAAGGCAAATGGCTCGAGATCTGGAACGATGTCTTCATCACCTACGAGTGGCAGGGCCACTTGAAGGTGCCTTCCAATCCTAAGATGGGATATGAAAAGGATGGCATGCCCGAGTTGCCTTTCCGATCCATCGACACTGGCTGTGGACTCGAGCGAACCTCGGTGGTCTTGGGTGGTTACAAGTCAGTCTATGACACCGATGTTTTTGAACCGATTCTCAATCGAATTGATGCGCTGTGTTCTCTGGCAACTAAGAACCATGGTGACGAGGCGCGAATCGCAGCCAAGCGAATCATCGCGGACCACATTCGGACGTCAGCATTCTGTATCGCCGAAGGTATTTTGCCGGGCAACTCGGGGCGCAGTTATGTTGTGCGGCGCTTGATTCGCCGGGCGATTTTGAAAGGGCAGCGGCAGCTTGGAATCGAGAAACCGTTTTTCCACCTGGTTTACGAAGGCTTGGCTGAGGCGATGGGCGATTTCTACTCCGAGCTTAATGATCGACGCGAAACGATCGTAGAAACGCTGAAAGGCGAGGAAGCACTCTTCCGCCGAACGCTTGCGGCTGGTACTCAACTGCTCCAGGCAGAGTTGGACACGTTGCTGGCAAAAGGGCATAAAACTTTGTCGGGCGACGTGGCTTTTCGGCTTTATGACACTTTTGGATTTCCGCTGGAAGTGACTCAAGAAATCGCGTCTGAACAAGCAATCGGTGTCGACATCGACGGCTATGAACTTGCTCTAAAAGAGGCTCAGGAAAGGTCCCGAGGCTCCCAAGATCGCGAATCTGTTTATGGCGGAGTCGTTTCTGGCGAAGAACTCGCGCTTGGAAATGCACCCTCGATCACGGAATTCACCGGGTACGGATCAACGGAAGGTACCGGACAGATCGTCCGAATCAAGCCGCTTCGCCCGGGACATTTTCGAGTTGCGCTCGATCAAACGCCGTTCTATGCCGAATCCGGTGGACAGACGGGAGACAAGGGCGTGCTTGAAGGCGATGATTTCACGCTCAGCGTGACAAACACAACCAAGAATGCAGGAATCTTTTGGCACGACGTGGACACTGACCAAACTGCCGAGGCACTACTCGGTAAGGTCGTGAAAGCGCATGTTTCCTCTCCGCGTCGATCGCGTATCTTACGCAATCACTCGGCTACGCACTTGTTACAAGCAGCGCTGCGTACCGTTTTGGGCTCTCATGTGGCTCAAGCTGGTTCGTATGTCGGTCCCGACAACCTTCGCTTTGACTTTACTCATCCGACTGCGATGACGGAAGAGCAGAAGTCAGAAGTGGAGCGCATGGTTAACGAACAGGCTCTAGCCAATACTCCTGTCACAACTTATGTCGACTTGCCGATTGCGGAAGCAAGAGCAAAGGGTGCCATGGCCCTGTTCGGCGAAAAGTATGGGGACAAGGTTCGGATGGTTGAGATGGGTGACTTCAGCCGAGAGCTTTGCGGTGGAACGCACGTTCGATCGACGGGCGAAATTGGACTTTTCAAGATCGTTTCTGAAAGCAGTGCTGCAAGCGGCGTCCGCCGAATTGAAGCGATTACCGGCGAAGCGGCTTATGAGTGGGTACTTGCGGAAACGCAAAAATTAAAGCAAGCGGCCGAATTGCTTAAAGCAAACCCCAAGGACATCTTGTCGGCGGTCTCGAAAGTTGTCGACCAGGCGAAGGAAGAGCGCCAAAAACGCGAAAAGGCAGAAATGGCAGCGTTGGTTGGAGGCGGCTCGACCGGCGGTACACCCGAGTTGCTGGATATCAACGGCGTTTCGGTTTGGGTCAAGAATTTTGGAAATGTCGACCAGAAGATCGCTACCACCGCCCTTGATAATCAAGCGGCCGGCAAAGCGGACTTTGTCGGGTTAATTGCGGTCGTTGGCGACGGGAAAGTGACCTTCATTGCTAAGGCCGGGGCAAACGCAGTGGCAAAGGGTGCTCATGCGGGCAACCTCGTGAAAGAAGTCGCAAAGATTGCGGGGGGCGGAGGAGGCGGACGAGCTGATTTCGCGACCGCAGGCGGAAAGGCACCGGAGAAAGCAGCCGAGGCAATCGCGGCAGTACCCGAACTTCTCGCGAGCATGCTGAAGTAAGGGATTTTGAGGTGGGTATTAGTTGACTATTTTGATCGACTAATACACCGCCTGTAGTTCATTTGGAGGGTCTTCATGGATGGGCTTTACTATCGTTGCTTCCCCCACTTTCATCCGAAGAATGTTAGTTGAGACGGGTTTTAGCGTTTAAGCGGAGGGCTGCGGGCGTGTATCCTCTTGAAAATGCGCTTCGCAACTAAGGCTCTTCGTGTCGGTCAGGAACTCGACCCCCAATACCGCGCGGTGATTCCACCCCTCTATCAGTCAGCCACGTTCGGCTGGGAGGACCTGGATCATATTCCCAAGTTCGACTACACCCGATGTGGAAATCCAAACCGCAACACGCTTGAGGAAGTGATTGCTGCGCTTGAGAATGGAAAGCACTGCGTTGCATTTGCGAGTGGAATGGCGGCGATCGTAGCCTCGTTCTCGCTTTTGCAGGCGGGCGACCACATGCTGATTGCCAGCGACATTTACGGTGGCACCTTCCGAATTGGTGAGAAATTCCTTCCGAGACAAGGCATTCAGGTCGGTGAGTTTGATGCGCACCATCCCGAGACGATCACCGCCGCCGTTCAGCCAAACACGAAGCTTTTGATCTTCGAGACTCCGACCAATCCTAATCTTCGAGTCTCCGATATTTCGGCTGTCGTTAAGGTTGCCAAGCAGCATGGTCTAATCGTTATCTTCGACAACACCTTTGCTTCGCCAGTGCTTCAAAACCCGCTCGACCTGGGAGTTGATATCGTTGTACATAGCACCACCAAATATATCAGCGGCCACTCGGACGTTATTGGAGGCGCGGTGATCACGAACAACGATGAGTACTACACCACCGTGTACGAATGGAATAAAGCGGTTGGTGCGGCTCCAAGCCCATTCGACTGTTGGCTCTCTTTGCGCGGTGTAAAGACCATTAGTTGTCGCATGGATGTTCACTGTAAGAACGCGCAAGCCGTTGCCGAATTCTTAGAGTCTCACCCTCGTGTGAGCAAAGTTCACTATCCTGGCCTTCCAAATCATCCTGACCATGCGGTTGCCAAGCGCCAAATGAAAGCTTTCGGAGGCATGTTAGCCTACGAGGTCGATGGAACGGTTGCACAAGCACGTAAGGCCTGCGAAAGCACCCAAGTCCTGCTCCTAGCCGAGTCACTTGGAGGCGTCGAGAGCCTCATCGCGTATCCACCGTTGATGTCGCACGCCACGATGACGGAAGAGCAACGAGTCGCAAAAGGAATTCCTCCTACCCTCCTTCGCCTCAGCATCGGCATCGAAGATGCCCAAGATCTCATCGAAGATCTCGACAACTCGCTTAAGATCGCCTTCGCCTAGGCAGGGTCGAAAATAAAACAGCCAACGGCGCGAATACGTCGTTGGCTGTTCATTTTTCAAGGATGGGACCGACATCGGTCCCATTCTTGCGAGTAGTTACCTTAAGAAAGCTTCCCATAGGCCGCCGTCAACTGGGATCACGTGACCGGTTGTAAGAGCCATGCGATCGGTTGCGAGCAGGTAGAGCGCATCGGCGACCTTAGCGGGAGTAACGGGCGACTTCAGTAGTGTGCGTTGAGCGTAGAAATTGGCGAGTTTGGAGCGTAGCTCTTCGGTCGATTCTTCTTCGCTGAATGCGATTTCGTATTTGGCGAGAGAACTGATCACTCGATCGCGAGGGAACATTTGTGAGCCCTCGACAACGGTGGCGGGAGCAACTGCATTTACGCGTGTCTTGGGCGAGAATTCAATCGCGAGTTCTCGAACCAAATGATTGACGGCTGCCTTACTCGTATCGTACGCAATGCTTCCTTTCTTCGGAACGACTGCGTTCGCGCTACTGGTGAGAACGATGCTGCCGTAGGTGTCCTGTTTGGCGATAATTTTCTGAGCTTCATCTGCCAATATCGCGGTACCTACCACGTTGATTTCGTAGGTCTTCTTCCACTGGTTGTCAGTGTTCTTACCGGTGGTTGCGTCGGATGCAATGAAGACCGCCGCGATATTGATCACGATATCGACACCACCGTACTGGCGGATTACGCCGTCTAGGGCTTCTTTCACCGAATCCCGATTGGTGATATCGACAGCCTCGGAGCTAATCAGTTCCGCACCATACTTGGCTTGGAAAGTTTTGGCCGTTTCATTCGCCAAATCGCCGTTGATGTCGGCCACCACGACGTGCGCTCCACCCGCAAGGAGCCGCTCGGCAACGTTATGTCCAATGCCGGGGCTGGCTCCGATGAGAAGTGCGACTTTGCGGCTCAATTCTTTCTCAGCGGGCATCCGCTGCAGCTTGGCTTCTTCAAGAAGCCAATACTCGATATTGAAGGCTTCTTTCGGCGAGAGGGCAACATAGTTGTCGACGATTCTCGAAGGATCGATGCCGGGTTGAACGCGAGCGCCGCCGTCAAGAGCGGTTGCACCTTCCATCACGTGGATGGCATTGATATAGAACTCTGCGGTGATACGGGCTTCAGTTTTGTTCTTGCCAAAGCTAAAGAGGCCGACTCCGGGAACGAGGACAACGGTTGGAGTGGTCGAGCGAATGGCGGGCGAATTCGGTTCTTTATTCGCTTCGTAGTACTCGGTGTAATCAGTCGAATAGCTCGCCATGGCATCTTTGAGACCACCGATCAGCGCGTCTTCGTCTTTGCCGTCCCACTCCACTAACATCGGTCGAACCTTGGTTCGAACAAAGTGATCCGGGCAACTTGTACCTTGCCAAGCAAGAGCCTTGGCGCGAGCGCTGTTTACAAAGCGCAGAACGGTGTCGCTACCGTCAAAGTGACCGATCATCTTGCCCACGAGTCCTCGTAGACGAGGCATGAGCTCCACAGCAAGGCGATCCCGCTCAGCGTGATTTTGGAAAATTGCCCCACCAAAAAGGTTGTCGCCTTTGGATTCGATGCGAGCATGAACGTACTGTCCAATGCCGTCTACGACTCGGAGTGTGTTGAGATACGATTCGTGGCTGGTATTGCCCCAAGTAAACAGTCCATGGGATCCAAGAATGATTCCGTCAATTCCTGGATTCTCTCGTTCGGCTTTCTTCAGCCAAAGTCCTAACTCAAAACCTGGGCGTTTCCATGGGAGCCAGGCAAGCTTAATTCCTGTTTCCGCTTCAAGCAATTTCAGGTGCTCAGGGCCGTTGGCGCTGGCGGCCAAGGCAATTGCCCAGTCCGGGTGCAAGTGGTCGACATGCGCGAAAGGCAAAAAGCCATGAAGAGGAGTGTCAATGCTTGCCGCGCGGGGATTATTGTTGAACGTGCATAGCGGATATTTGTCCGCCATTGCGTCTTCTTCTTCAACACCCTTATAGCGAGCCTTGAGAGCCAGCAAACAATCGAGATACAGGGTGGCAAAACCGCCTCGGTTAATGGTTCCTAAATCGCCGCCGCTGCCTTTTACCCAGAGCACTTTGACTTCCTCGTTGGTCACCGGGTCCGTTTCAGTGACTTTCGCAGAAGTGTTTCCGCCTCCGAAATTAGTCAATCGAAGGTCTCGTCCTAGTAAGTTCGAGCGGTAGCGGAGTAATTCGGGCTCATCCATGCCCTTTGTCTCATTCTCGTCCCAAAGATCTACAAGGTATTTCAAATTCATGTGGCTTCGCGATCCTAACGGAAGGCTTTAGGAAAATCCTTCCGCTCCATGAGTTTAGATCGAATGCGATCGGCTGTGCTTGCCCACATTCATCTCGTGAACTTCGAACTATAGAATCACCAGTTTTTTTATTAAGCGACAGGAATATTGTCTCGCATTGCGGTATCTGTCTGATGGTCCATATGAGTCTGTCAAACGAGCCCATCGCCTTTCGTCCTCCTGCCGTTCCGCTTATCACACACACGCCTTACTTCAGCGTCTGGTCGGCGGCCGACAAACTCACTGACTCCGAGACTTCCCACTGGACAGGAAGCTCCCAACCTTTATGCGGATTGATCCGCGTGGATGGCGTAACGGCACGATTTATGGGGTCGCGACCGAGGGACCTTCCAGGCGCGAAGCAAATCAGTCTCACCATCACCTGCACACGAACAATTTACGAGTTTGAATTCAATGGGGTCGGTTTAGAAGTCGAATTTCTTTCCCCGCTTCTGCCGGACGATTTAGACTTGCTAACGCGACCGGTGACCTATCTGACGCTCACCGCGCGTTCGATAGATGGGGCCGAACATGAGGTTGAAGTTTACGTGGACGCCACTGCAGGGCTTGCCGTAAACACATTTGATCAAAAGGTCTATGGCGCAAGGCAGCGGCTCAATAACCTTGAGGTGCTCACTGCTCGATCTGCCGACCAACCCGTATTGGCCAAGAAGGGTGACAACCTTCGAATTGACTGGGGAACCTTCTATTTAGCCGTTGCGAATCGGTTTGTATCGATTCAGTCGATCCAAGACTCTAAGGTTAGTCGCAATAGTTTTATTAGCACAGGAAAGACGCTTGTCGCGGATGACACACGATTTCCGAGAGACGTTTGGGACGGTTCGCCCTGCCTTTCCGTTTCGATACCTTTTGGTGCAGTGAAGGCAGAAGATGTCTCCCGCTACATCCTCCTAGCGTATGACGAAGAGTATGCGATCGAATACTTTGGCCGCAAACTTGTCCCATATTGGAAACGAAATGGCCAGCAGGTAAGTGAGCTACTCGAATCATCAGATTCCGGCTACAGCTTTGTTCGTCAGCGGTGTCAACAATTCGACCGAGCAACCGAGGCGGAACTAGCCGATCGGGGCGGAGAGAAGTTTGCCAAGATTGCCGAGCTTTCATTCCGGCAATGCCTTTCCGCGCACGGAATTGTTGAGGATTTCGACGGAACGCTCCTGATGTTCAGTAAAGAGAACTTCAGCAACGGATGCATTGGAACGGTGGACGTTACGTATCCTGGCTCACCCTTTTTCCTACACTTCAACCCTAAGTTGTTACGAGCCCAAATCGAGCCGATCCTAGACTATTCGGCGACACCTCGTTGGAAGTTTCCGTTCGCTCCTCACGATTTGGGAACCTATCCCCAGGCAAATGGCCAAGTTTACGGAGGCGGTGAGCACTCAGAAGATGATCAAATGCCGGTGGAAGAATGCGGCAATATGCTCATTTTGGTCGCGGCAGTTTGCAAGGCCCTCGACGATAAGAGTCTTGCCGAAAAGCATTGGACAACCCTCTTGAAATGGGCTGGTTATCTGATGCAATCCGGCTTGGATCCGGACAACCAGCTTTGCACGGATGACTTTGCTGGTCACCTTGCCCACAATGCCAACCTGTCGATTAAAGCGATTGTAGCACTTGGTGCATTTGCTCAACTTTGCAGGATGAGAGGTGACGAAACGCGCGCTCAAATCATGCAAAGCGCTGCTCAACGAATGGTGGATCAATGGAGAAGCCTTGCATTTGATGGAGATCACTACCGCTTAGCGTTTGATCGCCCGGGAACTTGGAGCCAGAAGTACAACTTGGCGTGGGAACGAATACTCGGGTTAAAACTCTTCCCGATTGATTTGATTGACACCGAGATCGCCCATTATTTGACCCGCCA
Organism: uncultured Armatimonadota bacterium; assembly: GCA_903899015.1. Lineage (GTDB taxonomy): Bacteria > Armatimonadota > Fimbriimonadia > Fimbriimonadales > Fimbriimonadaceae > Fimbriimonas. The sequence goes on from CAIUHP010000019.1 coordinate 10,231, forward strand.
GAATAAGTATGGTCTCCCCCTGGATAATCGAGCCGCCTATACGAAATTCGACTGGGTGGTCTGGACTGCTACTCTCAGCGACAGTCGAAAGACATTTGAGTCATTCGTTGACCCTCTGTTTCACTATCTTGATGAATCGCCGAGCCGCGTGCCTTTGAGCGACTGGCACGATACTGAGACGGCCAAACAGATCGGGTTTCAAGCTAGGAGTGTCGTAGGTGGAATCTTTATTCCGCTTGTAAAGACACTCTAAAGTTATGGTCACGAATTCATAAGTTGCTATAGAATAGAGGGCATGAAGACAGTCACCGTCGACCCTGAAGTTATGTGGGGTGCCCCGGTTTTTGCCGGAACTAAGGTTCCTGTGCAAACATTGCTCGAATATATCGAGACGGGTGAGACTGTCGATGCCTTTTTAAACGAGTTCCCATCGGTATCTCGTGAAATGATCGTTTCCTTTCTTGAGCAAGGAGCCGAGAGGTTAATTGCTCCCGAGCGAGCGGCTGCCCAGCCCTAACCCTCCCCGTAAAGTTGGCTGGTTGCGGTAACGTGACGAACAATGTCACATGGCCCGTTAAGCAACCTTGCTCAGATCGTCGACGCTCGCAGCAAACGCATCTCCAGCTATGACCGAGATGGAGGAAATGGCGATTGTATTCCCATTCCCAAGGATGAAACTCTCGTTCTTGCCGACATTCCTGGCGCTGGAATCATCAAGCACATCTGGATTACCATTTCCGGCAAGGATGAACTTCTAAGGCGGAACCTCGTGTTGAGGGCCTATTGGGATGGGCAGGAACATCCCTCCATTGAAGCGCCCATCGGTGAGTTCTTTGGACAAGGTTGGGGAATGAAGTACAACTTTATCTCATTGCCACTCGCCGCCGCTCCGGCAGGCGGAAACGCGCTCGTTTGCTATTTCCCGATGCCCTTCGGCAAGGGGGCGCGAATCACAGTCGAAAATCAAGGGACGGAGAATATCGGCGCGTTTTACTACTACGTGGATTACGACGAGTACGACGAGATTCCTGAGTCTCAAGGTCGCTTCCATGCCTGGTATCACCAAGAACTCACGAAGCCTGAAGGTCAAACCGACAACGTGGGGCTTGGCGGAGATGTTGAGAACGAGTGGACGATCTTTGGTGGATTTCCCAATAATCCGACGGACGAAAACAATTACGTTTTCTGCCAGCCGGAAGGGGAAGGGCACTATGTTGGCGTGAATTACTACATAAACTGCCCGACGCCGGTTTGGTACGGTGAGGGGGACGACATGTTCCTTGTCGATGGCGAAGCTTGGCCGGGTAGCGCCCATGGAACGGGCAGCGAGGATTATTTCAATCAAAGCTGGTGCCCGGACGAGCACTATTGCCATCCTTACTTCGGCACCGCCCGAGCGCCGGGCCGCAATAATGACAGCCCTCGATTTGGTTGGCTAGGCAGAACCCACGTCTATCGCTTCCATCTAGAAGATCCAATCAGATTCAAAAAGTCGCTGAGGGCGAGTATCGAGCATGGACATGCCAACTGTCTTACGCTGGATCTGGCGAGCGTTGCTTATTGGTATCAGACTCTTCCTAGCAAGCCTTTTCCTGCCTTACCGACAGCGGAGGAACGAAAACCGAAACCAGAAATTGGCGCGGTCGATGTTCATCGGTGGAGAGATGTTTGGCGAAAATCGAAGGGAGGCGGAACCCTTCTCGGAAATGAATCGTAAATCATGGGGATGAATTGTGTCTCTCGGTTCGCTCCGAGGCAATTCACCCCGTGAGATTGATTAACGCAATCTTCATTCAAGCCATACTTCCATTAGTTTCCAGCGGAGGAATCCATTTGAGTCTTATTCTTACGACCGCAGCTTTACTTGGCCTAGTGGGCCAGGGCGGCGACACGACTGAACCGAGGTTGATGCGGACACCCGCTATCCACGGTGACACCGTTGTTTTTAGTTATGCTGGTGACCTTTGGGTTACCAAGAAAAACAGTGGCGAACTCGCTCGCCGATTGACCAGTCATCCCGGTTTGGAAGCCCGCCCTAAGATCTCACCTGATGGGAATTGGGTCGCTTTCACGGGGCAATACGATGGCGGTTCAAACGTCTTTGTGATTCCTATTACCGGTGGCGAACCTCGACGGCTCACTTTTGACGTTGAAGGGGACAACTGTCTGGGCTGGACTCCCGATGGCAAGATTGCTTACTCATCGATTGGCGGTAACTTCATCAATCGTCAGCAGCGCCTTTGGCTGATCGATCCTAAGGGCGGATTACCAATTTCAACTCGAATCAATGAGATTTCCGAGTTGTCGTACTTCCCAGATGGCCAAACGATTGCCTACACGCGATTCAACTCCTATGCTTTCAACTGGAGACACTATCGCGGTGGTTCTCAGGGCAAGATTTCCTTCTATAACTTTGCCGAAAACAAGTACTCGGAATTGCCAAGCAAGCGTGAGCAGTCGTTCTTCCCAATGGTGGCAGGGCGAGATGTTTACTACATCAGCGACAAAGCTAATGGCACGCTCAATCTGTACGAATACAACCTGGACACCAAGTCAGACAAGCAGCTGACCAAGTATGCAGATGCTGATATTCGATATCCGAGCACCGATGGCAAGACGATCGTTTTCGAGCGAGATGGCTATCTCTACACCTTCGATATCGCATCGAAGTCGATCGAGAAGTTGTCACCCCACATTGCAAGCGAGAACTTGATCGCGCGGCCGTATCTTCGGTCCGTTGCCAACCAAGTAAGTGCTTTGGCTCTTTCGCCAAGCGGTGTTCGGTTAGCGATGGAAGCACGTGGTGACATTTTCTCCGTTCCGGCAAAGACGGGCGACACACGAAACCTCACCCGTTCTTCTGCTTCTCGTGAGCGATTCCCAAGCTGGTCTCCCGATGGAAAAACGATCGCGTACATGAGCGACGAGTCGGGACAATATGAGATCTATACGAAGCCTCAAATGGGTGGAGAAGCGACTCAGATCACGAAGAACAGCCCCTTTAGCATTGAGAACTTCCAGTATCTTCCGGATGGCAAGAGCTTGGGAATCCAAACGGTTGCTGGCGAGTATTTCTTACTCGATCTCGCAACTAAGCAGATCAAGTCGGTGATCAAGTCCAAGTATGGAATTGGCGATATTGATGTCTCTCCCGATAGCAAGTGGATCGCATATTCGGAATCAGGTACCAACCAGTTCAACTCTCTCTTCCTTTATGAGATTGCTACCGGCAAACGAACCAAGGTTACCGACGGTTACTACAGCGATTCCAACCTCTCGTGGGACCTCAACGGAAAGTATCTTTACGTCGTTTCGGCGAGAACATTCGGTCCAACCTATGGCAACTATGAGTTCAGCCTGAAGGTTGAAAATGCCCAGAAGATTTACGTCGTTCCTCTTCTGAAGTCAACAGGTAATCCTCTGATTGCTCCCGACGAAGAGGAGCCGGATGCTTCCGCAGCAGGAGCCGCTCCTAAAGCTGGTCCTCCAGCAGCAGCTCCGGCTGGTCCACAGCCAATCAAGATTGACTTGGATGGTCTTGGAGATCGGTTCATCCCCTTGCCTTTACCCAACGGCAACTATCCCTTCGTCATTGGCGCAAACAACGGCGTCTATTACGTTGCGAACGGCAGTCTCATGAAGTTCGACCTCGGATCTCGAGAGTCGGCTCCGATCCTCGCAGGTGTGGGCGGCTCATTGACGTTCAACCAATCTCGAACGAAGATCGCATACACCGCTGGCCCCACTATTGGTGTGATCGATGCTCGTCCGGGCAATATTGTTGGCCAAGGCAAAGTCGACACCAGTGGTCTGGAAGTCATGGTCAATCCGCGAGAAGAGTGGAACCAGATGTTCTGGGAAACTTGGAGATTTGAGCGAGACAACTTCTATGATGCCAACTTCAAAGGCATGAATTGGAAGGCGGTTGGCGATCGATATCACGGATATCTCAAGTACGTCAACAACCGATGGGACCTGTCATATGTGCTCGGCATGATGATCAGTGAATTCGGAACGAGCCACTCCTATGTTCAAGGTGGAGATTTTGGAATCACAGCCCGTCCGGTGAGTATCGGACACTTAGGTGCAGATTACGAAGTTGCGGGCAACAGCATTCGATTCAAGAAGATCTATCGCGGCTTGTCTTACGACGAATCGAGAAAGGGCCCTCTTAGTGAGCAAGGTGTCAACGTAAATGAGGGTGATTTCCTCTTAGCGATCGATGGCATTCCAGTGGATGCTCATACCAATCCTGATTCGCTTCTGTTGGACAAGGTTGGTAGGGGAGTCACTCTCACGGTGAACTCGACCGCGAGTTTGACGGGCGCAAAGAAGGTTCGAGTCTTCCCGATCGCGACCGAGATGCAGCTTCGCTACATCGAATTCGTCGAGGGTAATCGAAAGAAGGTCGCGGAACTCTCAGGTGGCCGAATCGGCTATATGCACATCTCAGACACCGCTGCCCAGGGCTCGATCGATTTTGTTCGCGGCTTCTATCCACAGGTAGACAAGGACGCGATGATCGTCGACGAGCGATGGAACGGTGGTGGATACATTCAGCCATGGTTCGTTGATACGCTTGCTCGAAAGGTCAAGGCGGTCATTCAGCCAAGAAATGGTGTGGATCGGCCAGAGGAATCTGCGATTGAAGGACCTAAGGTTATGCTCATCAATGGCTATGCCGGTTCGGGTGGAGACTTCTTCCCCTGGATGTTTAAGCAAGCCAAGCTCGGGCCACTGATCGGCAAGCGAACTTGGGGAGGACTCGTTGGAATCAATGGCGGGGTACCCCTCCTTGATGGCGGCACCGTGACTTCACCTGCATTCAGCATCTATAACCCTGAGACAAACGAGATCATCGCAGAAAACCACGGCGTCGATCCGGATATCGACGTCGATAACCGACCTGACCTAGTAGCTCTAGGGCAAGATCCCCAGTTAGAAGCGGCGATCAAGTACCTTCTCGAGCAGCTAAAGAACAAGGCTCCTCGCAAAGAGCGAACCAAGCTCCCAACCGTCGCGAAAGACGGTCAGATCAACCCGTAAACGGTGATTTGAAAAGCTACTCGCGGGGCGAAGGTAAAACTCTTCGCCCCGCGACTTTTCGTTTGATCCAACAAAACGGAGCCTTGGGTTTAGCTGCGACTCGTGACACATGATTCTCGAACTGATAGAATAGGACATGAGCGAATTGAGCCATGTGGCTCCTGATGGATCGGTTCGGATGGTAGATGTGTCCGGAAAGAGCACCTCGATGCGCGAGGCTACCGTGTCGGGACGGCTCAAGATCACGCAACAGCATCGAGATGCCATTGGAAAACTTCCCAAAGGTGATGCGCTGACCATTGCTCAAATAGCAGGAATTCAGGGAGGCAAGAGGTGTTCTGACCTTATCCCCCTTTGTCACCCCGTCCCTTTATCGCACCTTGACGTTGCGATTCATTTGGATGAAACAGGGATTATCATCTCCAGCACGGCACGAACCCATGCCGTCACCGGAGTCGAAATGGAAGCGTATACCGCGGTGGTTACGGCAGGAATTACTTTGATTGACATGCTCAAAGGGGTAAGCCCGGACCTTATTTTGACTGATGTCCAATTAGAAGCGAAAACCGGAGGTAAGAGCGATTGGCTGCGACAATAGGAATCATTACCGTCAGCGACACTCGAACTAAGGCGAACGATATCAGTGGCGCAACTGCCGAAGAAACTTTGGTGGGCCTTGGCTTTACTGAATTCAAAACTCGCATTGTTCGTGACGAAATCGAAGAGATTCAAGATGCGATTCTCGATCTGGTTGAATCTTGCCACGCAGTTTTCACTACCGGCGGTACCGGTTTTTCAGTTCGGGATGTCACGCCTGAAGCCACTGCGCCGCTCCTTGAAAAGCGCGCCGATTCTCTATGTGAACTCATGCGATTGAAAGGCATGGGGCAGACACAATTTAGCCACTTGTCTCGTGGCATTGCCGGAGTGTGCAAGGGTGCCCTGGTTGTCAATCTTCCCGGTTCTCCCAAGGCGGTTCTTCAAGGGATTCGAGCGATTGGTCATCTCATCCAACCGATTATTGAGAATCTTCACGAAGGGCATTGTCCGGCGAATGAATGCTGATTGATACCCACTGCCACCTGAATTTTCCCGATAAGTTTCCCGACGTAGCGGCCACCGTTGAACAAGCAAAACTCAATGGAGTGGACAAGCTCATTGTCGTGGGTTGCGATACGCAATCAAGTCGCCGAGCGGTGGAACTTGCGGACCAATTTGATTCCATCTTTGCCGTCGTAGGCTGGCATCCAACTTATACCAAGGACTTCACTCAAGAGTCTTTAGGAGAAATTCAGGAACTGCTTGATCATCCAAAGGTCGTCGCAATTGGTGAAATCGGCCTAGACTTTCACTGGGATTACGCGACCCCCGAGCAGCAAAGGGTGGCGCTGGATGCTCAATTAGACCTTGCGGACCGTTCAGGCTTGCCAGTTGTTTTCCATGCCCGGGATGCCTATCCTCAGCTGCTTGATATCCTTGAAGCAAGGCCGATTCTGCCGTATTTGTTCCACTGTTTCGCCGGAGATAGTGTCGATGCCCAACGTGCTCTGAATTTAGGAAGCATGTTTGGCGTGGACGGCCCGATCTCTTATAAAAATGCCGGGAGCTTGCGAGAGGTGATCCAATCCTTGCCGAAGGACCGGATTGTCATCGAAACAGACAGCCCCTACCTCACGCCTGAACCCCACCGAGGAAAGCCTAATCAGCCGGCGCACGTGAAATTTGTGAACGAAGCCCTTGCAAAGACGCTTCAGATTCCCGTTGTAGAATGCGCACGTATGACAACCGAAAACGCGGAACGATTTTTCCGATTGAATTAACCGGCGGTTGTTGAACCAGCGCTTCCACCTTCGTCCGGCTGGTCATCGGTAGCGTCATGAGTTTTAGGTAGCTCATCAGGATCGACATGGGCCTTTTTGTGTCGACGAGGCTTCGATTCTGGTGCAGAATCGGCGATATCGGTGACCTGCCTCGATACCTTGTGAACGGTGATGTCGACATCCGGAGGAGCGATAGTGCTGACCGTCGCCGCACCTTGCTTGGATCGAGAAGTGTGCTTGGGAGGGGCCGCGTCAGTGGAATCGGGAGCGGTTGCCGCAGATTCCAAAGTCTCTTGTTTAGGGCCAGCTTTGTGTTTTCCAAAGTAGGGGCCAATGACGTAGTATCCCAGGAGTGCTAGGAGAATTGGGACTACCAACCATTTCCCAATCATTAAGCCTGGTGATTGTGATCTCGCCATCGACTTATTGTAGCTTAGGTAACCTCCCACTCGCTTCGAACTCACCAAACGAAACTTAGAAGCGCACTTTCCCGCAACGTGTCATCACCTTATGTCTCAATCTATCGCAGAAGCCTTTGAAGACGGTCTCGACCTTCAGATCGGGCTCGTCCAAACGATCCCACAAGATAGCCGCTCCGCATGGCTTGGCTATCCGTTTCCTTCGCTTGCTCCTTTGGGGGAAGAGGAAATGCGAACCTTCCGGACAATTATTCTGGAGAACCCATTCTTAAGGGTGACGATTCTTCCTGGAATGGGCGGTCGCATCATCAGCCTCTTCGACAAACGAACAGGCACAGAAATTCTGAAGCGCCACCCGTCAATCGTGCCGCTGGCGGGCAGCAGGCGAGGGGTGACCGTTCGAGAGGGCATTCAGCTCATTCTCGATGGAGAAGAACGCCTGAATGCGCTTGGAAACGTAAGTAGCCAGATTGAAGTGAGCGGAGACGAAGAGTCCGAGGCGGCGGTTTGGCTTTCGGAGACATTCACGGGCACCGGGATAAGCTTTCATCTTCGCATCTCAATCCCACCCGATCAAGCGGTCGTTCAGATCGAGGCTCGTGTGTTGAATCGGTGGCTCAAGCCTCAGCCATATAACGCGGGTTTGTCGATTTACTTAGGGGACGGGGCCTTTGATGGCCAGACTTTCTACTCAACCGATCGGCGAGCAGGTTTAGGCGTTTTTGCGACCGACCATGTTTTTGATGGCGTGGAGCATGCCGATGATCGACTCTCATTCCTCCGATTCGGCGGGGTTCGTGAACTTGCCCCCCGTCAAGTTGACAACTGGGCTCTCACACTCGTCCCATACTCAGGCTTACCGTCGATTTCAGGTTCAAGCGTGGATGCCGCCGCGAGTTTCAATGACGGGAATTTACTGGTTCAGAGCACGCAACAAAGGTTAGGACACAAGCTTTTCTTACTGACCAAGGAAGGCAATACATTGGAAGCAAAAGTCGATCTCTACCCAGAGAACTTGCTGGAGATTCCTTTGGACGGAATTTCACCCACTGGGTTGGTACTCAAGGATCCGGCCAAGAAGGAGCTTCTTCGATTGGACTCATTGACGGGTTGGACCGACACTTGGGCCGCAAAGAAGTTCGAACCTACTACGGTGGTCAGCCACATTGGGATTTTGAACCGTGAATCTTCCGACCTCGAGCTAAAACGAGCTACTTACGATGTATCCACCAGGCATCTTGCGTACATTCTCCTAGGGATGAAGGCGCTTCATGAAAAGCGACCGGAGGACGCGGCACTCGCCTTCGAGCAGTCGCTGATGTACAACGCGGACGACCCGCTGGCATGGTGGACTAAAGCAGTCGCGCTTCGACTAGCGGAAGGCGATAATCAAGCTGAGTTGCTCAATGCACATTACTTAGCCCCCCTCGAACCGGCTCTCCGGGCTGAGAGCTTCTTGAGCCAGCCGATCAATTTGGACGTAGATGCCAATCCGCTTTTAACTTCGCTCGCCGAAAACCCAGAAGAATTTATCGAGGTCGCTTGTCTTCTGATCGAGGCAGGCTTGTTCGACCAAGCCAGTCGGTGGATTGATGAAGCTTTAAGGCACCGTGACTTACCGATGCTTCGTTACCTGATGGCCTACTGCCTCATTGAAGCAACCCGGCTCGACGCGGAAGCTTCCGACCAAGTTCGGTTGGCAGGAGAAGCTCCGCTTGCTCCTCCTTTCCCCTTCCGAGAGGTTGAGATTCACGCTCTGAACGCACTGCTCAAGGCATTTCCCAATAACAGCCGACTTGCGTTACTCAACACTCTGATCCATTAGGCGAACGCTTCCAGATATTTCAAGCCAGATCCGGTGTTGAACAGGACCACGGTGTCGGTGGATTTGATAAATCCAATGTCGCGTAACTTCTGGGCGGCGGCGAGGGTAGCTCCGCCCTCAGGGGCGCCAAAGACGCCGGTACTGGACGACAGTTCTCTGGTCGCATGAACCATTTCTTGATCGGTTACGGTCAGCGCGGTTCCGCCGGAAGCGCGGATTAGGTCAATCATGATGAAGTCAGCGATTGCTTTTGGCACACGTAATCCGGAAGCGGACGTATGTGCGTTCGGGAATTCTTCGGCGAATCGCTCGCCTCGGTTGTATGCCGTGACGATGGGAGCACAGCCCTCGGCCTGAACGCTTACCATTTTCGGTCGCTTGCTACCGATCCAACCCATTCGCTCCATTTCGTCAAAGGCCTTCCACATGCCCACAAGTCCCGTTCCACCGCCGGTGGGATAAACGATGACATCGGGAAGATCCCAACCCATTTGCTCAGCAACTTCGTAACCCATTGTCTTCTTGCCTTCCGCACGGTAGGGTTCTTTCAATGTACTGAGATCGAAGATGAGTTCGGGGCTCGATTCAACGAATTTTCTAACTTCAGCTCCGCAAACATGAATAAGTCCATCAATCAAGTTGACGTGAGCTCCAAGGAAATCACACTCCACAATGAAGGCTTTGGGGGTGTCTCTCGGCATAAATACATGAGCTTCCATTCCGGCTTTCGCCGCGTAAGCTGACATCGCTCCGGCCGCATTTCCTGCGCTGGGTGCGGCGACGCGTGTCACTCCTAGATGCTTCGCCATGGAGACAGCCGCCGACATTCCACGGGCTTTGAAGCTGCCTGTCGGGTTGACACCTTCGTCTTTCAAGTACCACCTTTCGCCCAAGCGAGGCGCGTGGTGAAGAGGCGTCATTCCTTCTCCAAGCGAGATTGCCTCACATGGCGGGAGAACTTCGCGATAACGCCACATCGTGTTCTCCCGATCCTTGAGGGCATCTCGGCTCAGCGTGCCCGGTGAGAGATCGTATTGCGCAAGCAACGGCTTGCCACACGAGCAAGTATTGAGAAGCTGATTCCAATCGTAAGTCTTGCCGCAGAGGGAGCATGCGAGGTGAGTGAGCACCTCCAAAGAATACTTACTTCACCTATGCCATTAGTCGATCAACAAGGATTTGAGTTCCATGGCGAACCGGATCGACGCAGGGAAGACCTAATTCTTGCTCCAAGTCACGACAGGCATGGATCGCCTCACTATTCGAAGCAATATGGGCAGTGTTGAGAGCCACTCCGACCGTCGTCGGTCTTGGGAACAGTCCTGAAACCGTTGCGAGATCCTCATAAAGGCGGATGAGATCTCCCAGCGGTGCGATGGGAACGTGCGACAAAGTTGTCAAGCTCTTTTGGCCTGCCCGGTGGCACAGCACTAAGTGAGTGGGCATGGACCCGCGCAACAGAGGAAGAGTCGCGGTACTTCCCGGATGTCCGAGAGATCCCTGGCCTTCAACGATGATCAGGTCCGCTTCGCGGTAACGCATGACTTCTCGCTCAATGGAACCGGTTGAGAAATCGACCCGGATGGCATCAAGAGGCACACCGGCACCCGTGATTGTAATCCCAATTTGTCCAGTCGCTACGAACTCTGCTTGGATTCCGCGCTCTCGTGCGGTTCGATAGATTTCCAGGCCAGCAGTCATTTTTCCGACTGCCATGTCGGTGCCGACAAGGAGTACCCGACGATTGGGTAGCGTGCTTGCTTGCCCCGTACCAGGCTTAAGGCCCGCAGGTTCAATGCGAATATCCCAGATCCATTGATCGTCGCCCAATGTAGGGTATCGGGGGCCAAGTAAGTCGTGAAGCCCATTGATGACGCAAAGTCCTTTCTCTACCGCTTGATCAATGGAGTGAAACCAAGGGCTGGGAATGAGCCCACCTGGCGGCGCAATTCCAAGGACGAAGACTTCTGCTCCCAACGCAATGGCGTCTTCTACAGAAGCTACGATAGGGCAGGACCGAGGGACTCCAGCGATATCCTTTATGTCCTGGCCCGCAGTCTGACTGTCGATGACACAAACCACCGGATTAGGCGAGTATCGGAGGATGCCAAACCCCATCTTTCCGCCGTAGCCAAAGACGGCTCCTTCCATGAAGATGGCGAGTTTCTGGTCTCGTCTAAGCATTGAGGGCTGCTCCATGCCCGGGCCGCTCAGTGGGAACAATGACTCCGTTGACAATAGGGGCACCATTGGCTGGGTCGGGCTTAAGGTTGAGGTGGCTATCGAGATCGATATGATCGAAGAGTCCGCCAATAGCGGCTCCTGCCGCGATCGAAATGCTGGTTTCGCTCATGCATCCGATCATTGTCTTCAAGCCGAATGCCTTTGCGGTGGCTACGATTCGTACCGCTTCGGTGATGCCTCCACATTTCATCAACTTTAAGTTGATGCCATCGACTCGATCCGCGACACTAACGACATCGGGAGAAAACCGAATGGACTCGTCTACATAAATTGCGAGGGGACGATTTTCGAATAGGTCGAGTAGCCCGTCTTCATGACCTTCTGCCAGAGGTTGTTCCACGTAATCGACTCCGCGTTCGGCGAGCCACTCGCACATCATACGAGCCTCGGATACGGTCCAACCTCCGTTTGCGTCTACCCGGAGCTTGACTCCGAACGGTTTGGCTGAATCTGCAGCGGCTATGAAATGTTCTTTATCGTGGTCTCGGCCTTCGGGAGATCCTAATTTGATCTTTAAGCACTTCGCTCCAGTGAGGGACAAGATTGCGGGAACACGCTCACGAGTGACTTCGGGAGGATTGATTCCAATTGTGACGCTGGTTGGAACTGTAGATTTTGGGAGACCGAGCATCTTGTATAGCGGCATATTGGCTTGCTTTCCGAGCAAGTCCCAAAGTGCCATGTCTAGCGCTGCCATCGCAGGTGGATCGATGTAGGCATGGCGCATGTTGAGATAGTTCGTATGTGGATCGGCTGAAATACCGCTTGTAGCGAAAGCTTCCAATTGGCTTTGACCTTTCTTCGCCGTCCAGCTTGAACCGGTTGCGGGTGAAAGTTCTCCGATACCGGTGTGTTCACCGTCGGTAACCGACACAAACAGGTTTTCAGACGAAGCCATTAGTCCCCGGCTGATCATCAGCGGATAAAGCTTCTGCACTTCGATCGTTTGAAAAGAGACCCTGATCACGCGCGAAGCGTACCCCCAAGAAGCAAGAAGGGAGACTCTTCAGTCCCCCTATCCTTCAGCTCATCAATGCCTTACAGGTGACAACTGGTCTGGCCACGCTTCTCAAGGTACTGCTGATGGTAATCCTCGGCAATATAGAATGTTTCCGCTGGCACGATCTGAGTAGCGATGGGTCGTTTGAACTTGCCCGACTCAACAAGCTTTTGCTTCGATGCTTCAGCGATTGCTTGCTGTTCCGCTGAGTGGAAGAAGACAACGGTTCGATATTGAGAACCGAAATCAGGACCCTGACGATTGACTTGAGTAGGGTCGTGGTTCTCCCAGAAGACCGACAAGAGTTGCTCAAAACTGACCTTCGAAGGATCGAATTCCACTTGAACGACTTCGGCATGGCCAGTTCGGTCCGTGCAAACTTCCTTGTAAGTCGGGTTCTCGGTGATTCCTCCTTCGTATCCTACCGCGGTCGCTACAACCCCGGGTACACGACGAAAGTCGGCTTCGACACCCCAAAAGCAGCCGGCTCCAAAGGTAGCAAATTCGGTTTTTGTTTCACTGGACATTTTTAGTTCTACGTCTCCAATCTCTAGTTTATCGGACATGTTTGTTTAACCATGTCAGTGTGTCTAATGCGACTTCAGGGGCGCGAGTTCCCAAGAGTGGGCCCACATGGCTCATTCCCCGATAAACCTTTAGGTCACCCATAAATTGTTTTGCCATCGCTCGACCGACAGCGTTGGGTACATCAGTGTCTTTGGCGCCCAATACTACTAAGAGAGGGCAGATTGGCGGTACGACTGAAACTCCGTTCGAAATGGTATTAAGCACCCGTCCCGACTCATCTCGCCAATGCTTGAAAGCAAATTGTATCGTTGATTCATCACTATCAGGCATCGAGTCTCGAGTCTCTTTCAAGGTTCCTTTCGACCATTCAATGACGCTGGGATAGCTTGAAGCCTTCGGGTGTCCGAATCCTTTTGGTCCGACACTGTTCACGAGGACAAGGGCATCGGGATGAAGGTCTTCGCTCGCTTTGAGAGCTAAGATTCCTCCCATGCTGGCCCCAATCATCACGAGCCGACAGGGCTGATGTGGCTTCACCCAATTCTTGACTTGGTTCGCGTAGTCTGCAAACTCAGTCTTCGCGATTCCTTTTGTATTCGGTATGAGGTCGTAATTCAGGCAAACCCAACCCTCCTTCTTGAATGTCGGAATCCATTTGTCCCACTCCCAACCCCCGCCACCCGCTCCATGAATTAACACGACAACTTTTGCCGGTTGGGAAGGGAGCCGTTGGGTTGGTGATGTAACAGAGGCCATGAACAGAATTGCCTGTAAAGATAAAAAGGCTTGGGACACGCTTACACTCATCTGATTGGTGAAATTGATAGGATCATCACAAAATTACCTAACCTGTGGCTTAAATTTTCGAAGTCTATTTCTTTATATTTGTTTGTCCTTTCCACGTTTAATTGCCTGCAATCCTCTAGCTTCTGAGTTTATTGATTCATTCCGAAAAGTGGTCCAACAAAGGTTGGGCCAGTCGCCCTCTGTCATTTTTGGTTAAGCGTGCTTTGGCATTCAGATTCAGGGCCTGAACTTTTTTTGAGTTGTGTGAGTCATTAATGGAAGAGGTAACTCTATGCCCAGAGATAGCATGAACCAGAACATGGCTACTGAAGTCGACGCTCCGTTGAGACGCAAAAGCGGCGCTCAAGGATGCTCCAACCTGCGGTTATTCTTGGTCGGCTTACTCCTTCTACTCTCAGTTTGTTCTTGGTCTCAACTCGCCCAATCACCTTGGCCAAAAACGTTTGCCGGCTACCATAACTCATCTATCGGACCAAAAACTCATACCGATGGCAGTATCAAATGGACGACGGCAGGAAGTAATCAATGGGGGCCATTGGGTTTCGGAACTCCTCTCGTTATTGGTGTTGATGGTACCGTTTATGGGCTCTATTGGGACTACCTCGCCAACGACGGTATGCCTTATGCCAATTTGGCCGCGATCGATGGGGCAACGGGTGCGGTCAAATGGAAAGCCTTCATCGGTCCGGGTAACGCATTTGGCGCAACGATCGATGTCAATGGAAATATTTACCTTTGCCTTGGAACGAAGCTTTACTGCGTTGATAGCAGTGGGAACGTAAAGTGGTCTTTCGCTTCTCTCAATGCAATCTATGGCGTTCCAGCTGTTGGTCCGGATGGAACGATTTACTTTGGATCTACGGACAATTTTTTGTACGCGGTGAGCCCAACCGGAAACCTCCTTCAATCCCTTCGAACTTACCAAGATATTCGGTCCTCGCCCGCATTTGCGGATGACGGAACTTTCTACATTGGCGTCGGTAATGACCTCATGCAGTTCGACAAAAACTTGGTTCTGAAAGCCGTCTACAAGACCCTCGGAGCCGTTGTTTCAACTCCCGTGATCAGTGATGACGGCTCGGTTTATGTTGGATCGGAAGATGGGCAGATCTATTCGTTGAGGCCCAATAAGACATTTGGGCCGATATTTTGGACGGGGGCTTATGTGGTCACGACGCCCGCATTAGGTCCCGATGGCACGTTGTATATCCCCTCTGGCGATTGGACACTTTACGCGATTGACCCGATTTCTGGCTCTCCAAAGTGGTCATTTCAGGCTAATTCGGTTATCGATCACACACCTTCCGTCGGCGGGGATGGCACGGTTTTCTTGCCTACCAACGATGGATTTCTTTACGCGTTGAACGCGTCAGATGGGGCTGTTTTATGGAAGATGGCTTTACCCTCACATCAAAATGGCCCGGCGATTGGTTTGGATGGAACTCTCTACAATCCGATGGGTGCGAGCGGAATTGTGGCCTTAACCAGTGTCTCGGTTGTTGCAATCACCCTTGAACCGATCACATTAGCGAGTGGAGGATCGGGTTCCGGCACGGTTGGTATTTCTCAACCGGCTCCTGCTTCGGGCATCGCGGTTAACCTATCGGCAGACAACGCAGCCGTGTCGTTGCCCGCGACCGTGACGATACCGGCGGGAGAGCAGATGGCAACTTTTACTTATCAGGTCGGCGGAGTCAATTCCAAGACAACCGCAAATATTTCGGCAAGCCTTGGCAATAAGAAATCTGCCGCCTTGACGATTATTCCGGTTGCGGCTTCATTGATTTCGTTCAACCCGACATCGATTAGCGCAGGCTCAACTTCCGTTGGCACAGTAACGATCAACGGCCCAGGTGCAATCGGTGGTACCGACGTTGCCTTGTCAAGCAACTCGGGATCGGTGGCGGTTCCGTTGAAAGTGACCGTGCCCGCGGGCCAAACGACAGCGACATTCACTGCGACGGCTAATGGAGTCAATCTTCTCACTACCGCAACCGTGACGGCCACTCTGAACGGACAGTCACTAACCGCCCAGCTAACGGTGAACCCGGCTGCACTTTCGGGACTGAGCGTAAGTCCCATGTCCATCTCTGGAGGGGGAAGTTCGACAGGGACTGTTACCCTGGATGGTCCAGCGGGTTCTTCAGGGGTAACGGTAAGCCTAACAAGTAGTAACGCAATCGCAACCGTCCCAGCAACGGTTACCGTTGCGGCAGGTCAAAAAACGGCCACGTTTAACATATCCACGGTCGGTGTGAACTCGCAGAGCATCGCTACGATCACCGCGACCCTGGGAGCAGTCACGAAGACCGCCATTCTTACCGTTGATCCCGCGACTCTCAATTCACTGAGCCTGAGTCCAATCTCGGTGATTGGAGGTTCAAGCGCCACTGCAACTTTGACTTTGAGCGGTCCAGCTGGTTCAGGTGGAACCAGCGTGGCGGTGGCTAGCTCCGATCCGTCTGCAACGGTGCCAGCAATGGTGAAGGTTGCAGAGGGCTCAAGCTCGGCCACATTCCAGGTCTCGACAAATGCGGTGAATGCCCAAACCCAAGCTACCATCACGGTTACACTCAACAGTCTGAATAAGACGGCGAACCTCACGGTCAATCCGGCGACCTTGCAGTCCGTTTCGCTATCTCCCAATTCAGTTCCTGGTGGAACGTCGAGTACTGGAACCGTTACCTTAAGCGGACCTGCCGGTCCGGGCGGAACGACGGTTTCGCTAGGGGACAACAGTGCTTCCGCGACGGTTCCGGCAAACGTGATTGTGCAAGCCGGTCAAACATCCGCCAACTTTCAAGTGACGACCTTAGGTGTTGATGGTCAGACGACGGTAACGATTACGGGAACCTTGAATTCCACTCAGCAGTCGGCAACGTTGACCATAACTGCTACGAGTATCGCATCGGTGTCAGTAAATCCCACATCCGTGACGGGAGGAACCAGCTCGATCGGAACAGTTTCGTTAACTGGGAATGCTGGGCCATCAGGAGTCGTTGTTTCGATGAAGAGCGACAACGTCGCCGCTTCGATTCCTTCTACGGTGACCATTCTTTCGGGACAGAAAAGTGCGAACTTTACGGTGAGCACCATTGGAGTCAATGCCAAGCAAGTCGTAAATGTTTCCGCATCGCTCGGTGTTCAAGCGCTGTCTTGCAGTCTGACCGTGAATCCAGCGATCTTGAACTCGTTAACCCTCAATCCTACGTCGGTTCAGTCGGGGAATGGTGCGACGGGAACAGTAACACTAAGCGGGCCTGCAGGCACAGGCGGGACGGTCATCGCCTTAACTTCAGATAGCGTTTCTGTGATTCCGCCCGCCTCGGTTACTGTTTTGGCCGGGCAGACTTCCGCTACCTTCCAAGTGAGCACAACCGCTGTGAGCGCTCAAACAGTGGGCACGGTTACGGGATCTCTAAACGGGCAGAGCCAATCCGCGAGCTTGACGCTTTTGAGTTCGGGAGTCGCATCCGTCAGTCTGAACCCGACCTCAGTCGTTGGAGGGAGTTCAGCAACGGGCACAGTGACGTTAGCGGCATCTGCCGGATTGGGTGGGGCAGTAGTTAATCTCACGAGCAGCAGTTCTTCTGCGATTGTTCAGGCTACCGTAACCGTGCCGAGTGGTCAAAAATCATCGACTTTTGCAGTGGCGACTTCTCTTGTTTCTAACTCAACGACCTCGACCATTTCAGCTGCTTTTGCCGGAATCACTCAATCGGCAGTCTTATCGATCACCTCGGACGCGTTGGTGTCGGTGACGCTCAACCCGCAGTCAGTTGCCGGTGGAAGCTCATCTCAGGGAACCGTGACGATCGCTGGACCTGCACCGGCAGGCGGCTTGACTATCGCATTATCGACCAATGGGGCATTTGCCTCGGTGCCACCTTCAGTAACCATTCCAGCCGGTAACGCTTCGATCGGATTTGTTGTGAACACTAAGCCCGTAACGGTGAACTCTCAAGCCTTGATTTCTGCTTCAGTGAACGGCGGTACCCAAAGCGCGACATTGAATGTGAATCCATTGGCCTTGACCGAGATAACATTGAGTCCTTCATCGGTGACGGGTGGGACGAGCGTTTCGGGCACTGTTTTTCTCAATGGTTCCGCTCCGACTGGCGGCGCACTTATCCATTTATCGAGCAACTTGGCTAACGCGGTCGTTCCGGCGACGGTGACCATATCGGCTGGTCAGGCAAGCGCTAATTTCTCGGTCGTGACAACTCCGGTGGCTACGATCAAATCTGCAACGATTGTCGGAAAACTCGGTAGTTCAACAACTTCCGAAACTTTGACCCTCAATCCGCCCGGAATTTCTTCCATCTCACTCATGCCTTCAGTTGTCCTAGGCGGAGCTTCATCTATTGGAACGATAACGCTTACGAGCAAAGCTCCGTCGACCGGCCTTGTAGTCAAGCTAGCCAGCAGTTCGTCTTCGGCAACTGTTCCTGCTTCGATCACGATCGGTGCCGGAAAGCTTATTGCAACGTTTGGGGTGAAGACGATCGCGGTTGGGGTTCAAAAGGTTGTGGCGATCACAGGTTCCGTTAATGGTTCATCGAAGACCGCTTCGCTGACAATTAACCCGCCCAACCTCGTTTCTCTCTCGCTCAGTCCAGCATCGGTGATAGGAGGAAAATCTTCATCAGGCACGGTAACGATAAGTTCTCCTGCTCCATTGGGAGGTTTGGTTGTGACCCTGTTCAGCGACAAAGCCTCCGCAACACTTCCTGGTTCGGTAACGATAGCGGCTGGGCGCACTTCTGGATCTTTCGTAATCAAAACGACGAAAGTAAGTTCGAAGACAATCGCAAGCATTTCGGCATCCCTCAACAGCGTCAACAAGACCTCGTCCTTGACCATTCAGTAAGCCATGAAAAAGTTAACACAAGTCCTCTGCCAAAGCCGAAATAGTGGGTTAATTAGCGCCAAATTGTTGCTTTTTGTCTTTTTGCTGATGATTTCGACTTGCGCGATTCAAGCCCAATTGGCTCCGTCGGGTTGGGCTAAGACTCGAGGAAACTTACATAACACTGGGCTAGGGATAGGAGCCTATGCTACTCCCACGTTGGCTTGGTATGCCAAGGGATTGTTGCCTTCATTCAATACTGCTGTAAATACAACGGTCATAGGCCCCGACGGTACGCTCTACATCACCAATGGCCTTTCAGGCTGGCAGGATTCATTTATTGAGGCAGTTGACGGCCGAACCGGGATTCTCAAGTGGGGCCACTTTCATATGGGCGGTTACATCTACACGCCTGCTGTTGGGGCGAATAATATGGTTTATACCGTCGATGGCAACTACATATACTGTTTCGCTGCCGATTCGGGAGCCTTCCAGTGGCTGAATAGCGCCGCGGGAGCAACGTTCGTAACGATCGGAAATGATGGCACGGTCTTTGCTGGAAAGTATGCCTTCGATGGCGACACCGGTGCCGTCAAATGGACCTTTAATCAAGCTGGAAGCGGACCGATTGCATGTGTGGCAATAGACAAGAATGGCATCCTGTATGCTGGAGACCAGCAAGCAGATGCTTTTGCCATTGATGCGAAGACGGGAAGTCTTTTATGGTTTTTCAAGACCAATGGTTCAAATAGTGTCGCGCCAGTAATTGGACCCGATGGAACGATTTATTTCGGATCTCAAGATCACTTGCTTTATGCTTCCGATCCAACTGGGAAGGTGAAGTGGACGTTTGATACTGGCTATTTGTTCACGAGCAGTCCCGCCATCGGTCCAGACGGAACGATTTATCTCCACGGGAATTTTGGTAATGATATATGTTGCTATGCGATCGACAGACTCACGGGGCTGTTGAAGTGGAAGTACGTTCTTGTTCCGGGCGTTTCCCAGCAATACGGCACCGATTCTATTTCGGTAGGGGCCGATGGAACAGTCTACTGTTCGGGTCAATATACGACTACGAGCCTTTATGCTTTAGATGGACAAACTGGAAATGTCAAATGGACTTACAATTCCAAGAATAACAGCTCATCAGAGCCGGTAATTGGTCCGGATGGCACCCTTTACATGTGCGATATATCGGACTATTACGCTCTGAAGAGCATTCACGTCTTGTCTGTGACGGTCAGCCCAATATCTGTGTTAGGCGGAAACCCGACAACTGGGACCGTAACTTTGACCGACCCTGCACCGGACGGCGGGATTACCGTTCAGTTGGCGAGTGGCAGTCCGAACGCCACCTTAACAAACACTTTGATTATTCCAGCGGGTCAGAAGACAGCTACCTTCACTATAAACACGGTGGCGGTGAGTACCGTTACGAAGGCTATTATCAGTGCAACTCCTGGGCTTAACGGGCTCTATGAGATTTTGTGTGGATGGAGTTCAAGTTTTCCCAGGAAGAATAGGATTGCAATTCTGAAGTTTCCAAATTGTCTGAATCCTCTTGCTACAGTCTTAATCTCCTGAATGAGAGCATTGACGGCTTCCCCGTAC
>CAIUHP010000020.1 GCA_903899015.1 uncultured Armatimonadota bacterium
CCGCTCCTACCGGTGGACTTACGATCTCACTCTCCAGCAGCGACCCAGCGGCTAAAACCCCAGTCACGGTCACGATTCTCGCTGGCAAAACGTCTGCGACGTTCACCATTCAAACCACGAAAGTTACTGCCAAAACCAAAGTCACGATTTCCGCGAGCGAAGGTTCATCCAGTGAATCCGCTGTCCTCACAATTTCGTAAGGACGGGACGAAATTCAAATTTGAGCCGAGTGGTGACGATGATCTCAGAGGCCGAGTTTCGGCCAAAGAGTGTCGATTCTGGTTTTAACGTCTTCGCTCATGCGAATGATCTTGGGATAATCACGATGGAAGC
Organism: uncultured Armatimonadota bacterium; assembly: GCA_903899015.1. Classification (GTDB taxonomy): domain Bacteria; phylum Armatimonadota; class Fimbriimonadia; order Fimbriimonadales; family Fimbriimonadaceae; genus Fimbriimonas. The sequence continues at coordinate 334 of CAIUHP010000020.1, forward strand.
CGTTTTCGCCAGGGAGTTTGTGGGTGCAATCGAAACCAATCTTTCCTCCAAATCCCATTTCTTGGCTGGCGTGGTCAAGTTGATCCACTGGGCCCTTAGACATTAACGTGTCACGCCCCGGATCGCAATTCGCACCGATACGGAATAGGACCTCGTCAATGTTTTGTACGTTACAATCCTCGTCAAAGACGTAAACAAATTTGGTGAACGAAAGCCCGCCGAGGCCCCAGATTGCGTTCATCACTTTGTAAGCATGCCCCGGGTATTTCTTTTTGATCGAGACGAAAGCTACGTTGTGGAAACAAGCTTCAACAGGTAGGTTCATGTCCACAATCTCGGGCACCGTCAGTTGAATCATGGGTAGGAAAATCCGTTCAACTGCTTTGCCCATCCACCCATCTTCCATGGGGGGGACGCCGACAATCGTTGCGGGGTAGACCGCTTTCTCCCGCATTGTCACGGCGGTGACATGAAGAACAGGGAATTGGTCGGCCAGGGAGTAATAGCCGGTGTGGTCTCCAAACGGACCTTCCAGTCGTCGCTCGGAAGGGTCGACGTAGCCTTCGATAACGATCTCGGCATCGGCAGGGACCATGATGTCGTTTGTTTTTGCTTTGACTAAATTGACACCCTCTCGGCGAATAAAGCCTGCAAACAGCATTTCATCGATGCCGGGAGGAAGTGGTGATATCGCGCTGAAGGTGACGGCTGGATCGCCGCCAAGGATAACGCAAACTTCCAAGTTTTGACCTTTCTTGCCTGCATCTTCCATCTGGCGCATCCCCGTTTTGTGCATCTGCCAATGCATGCCACAGGTATTTCGATCGTAAAGTTGAACCCGATACATCCCCACATTTCGTTTCCCTGTGTTGGGGTCATGAGTGAAGACGAGTGGCAATGTTACGAATGGGCCGCCGTCTTCTGGCCAACAAGTCAGGACGGGCAATTTCGTGAGGTCAACTTCGTTGCCCTGCATCACGATTGCTTGAGAAGAAGCCTTCGTGACAGTTTTTGGTGGAACTCCTTTAAGTTCGCTGAAGAGCCAAGGAAGCTTTTTAAGTGCTTCAACAGGACCCTTCGGGATTTCTGGCTTTAGAAGGGCCGCGATTCTTTCAGCATGCTCTTCGAAGTCATCGCAACTGAGAGCAAGTGACATCCGCTTCTTACTCCCCATCGTGTTGATTGCGACAGGGTATTCAAATTTCTGAAGAGTGGGTGTACCGGGTTTGTGAATCGAAGGGTGACCCATGACGGCACTCTTGTGGTCAGGAGTGGTGAGGCGATGTGCCTGGCCCGTTGGGTTCTCGAAAAGCAAAGCTGGTCCACCTGCTTTCATCACTCGATCAGCGATTTCTGTTATCTCAAGAGTTGGGCTAACTGGCTCTGAAATACGCTTGAGCTCCCCCTTTTGGGAGAGCACTTCTAGAAAATGTTGGAAGTCCCGATATGCCATTCGCAGATAGAGTCTACGCTTTCCGCGAGATTATCCTCCCATATTGGGTAAACGTCACGCTATGCAACTTGAGTTTGGTGTGATTGGGCTTGGCAGGATGGGTGGAGGTTTGGCCTTCCAGGCTCTCAACAAGGGTATGAGGGTCGTTGGACGCGATGTCGCGCCCGCGACTCAAGAACTCAAGGACCTTGGATTGATCGAAACGGGCAACCTCAAAGAATTCGTGGAGAAGCTTTCTCAGCCAAGGATTATTTTCATGTATATCCACGCGGGGCCACCGATTGACACGATGCTTGAAAACTTGGCCGCAGTTCTCAGCCCTGGAGATGTAATCGTGGACGGGGGCAACTCCTATTGGGGTGACTCGATTCGTCGACAACTATGGCTTCACGAAAAAGGAATACACCTCATTGACTTGGGTACCAGTGGTGGCATTGGCGGAGCAAGAAATGGAGCCTGCTTTATGGCGGGCGGATTGCAGGGCGCGGTTGAAGTCGTGGAACCGATCCTAAAACAGCTTTGCATCGAGGGTGGCTATGTTTACGCGGGCGGACCTGGTTCGGGGCATTACGTCAAGCTCGTTCACAACGGCATCGAATTCGGAATGCTCCAAGCGATTGGTGAAGGGATTGATCTCCTTGAGAAGTTCGACGCTCCATTACCCGTTGCGGATGTTATCTCATGCTGGAGAAACGGATCAGTCATTCGATCCTGGCTAATTGATTTGATGCATGAGGCTTATCTAGATAAAGATGGGTTGGAATCGGTTCCTGCGTACATCGAGGACACCGGGGAAGTCAATTGGTTAGTTGGTGATGCGATGCGCATGGAAGTACCCATTCCGGTTATTGCGCAATCCGTTATGCAGCTTTTCGCGTCACGTGATAACAAGAAAGATTGGTCAAAAGCGATCGCGATGATGCGACATGGTTTTGGCGGGCATCCGTACGGACCGAACGATGCAATTCGCCACGAGCGCGTGACGAGCCGTGTCGGTGATATTTATCGGCCGGATGAATCAAACCATTAATTCATGACTCAGGATCAGTTGCTCGAAATACTCATAGAGGATGTCGTTGCGGCTGGTCCAGCTCTTTTAGGTTCAACTTTGGTCCGTGGAAAGATGCGGGCAAGGATTGTTGAAGTCGAAGCGTATCGTAGCGACGATCCCGCAAGTCACGCCTTTCGGTCCCGAACACTGAGAAATGAAGTGATGTACGGTCCGGCCGGTCGAAGCTATGTGTACTTCAACTACGGCGTTCACTGGATGTTGAACATCGTGGCGCACGATTCCGAAGATCCGGCAGCCCTACTTATTCGTGCGGCAGTTCCCGAAGAAGGAATCGATGAAATGCTCGAGAACCGACCGGTAAAAGAGTTGCCTCAACTATTGTCAGGTCCGGGAAAACTTGCTCAGGCTTATCGAATCGAAGGTCGTCATACCGGAATCAACCTCCTTGATCTGCAATCGGAGATCCACATCGAAGCTGCGAAAGCCCCCAGTCAAAATGTCTTAATTGGCCCTAGAATCGGACTCGCCAAGGGCAAATGGGAAGACGTTTGTTGGCGATTTGTGGATGGAGATTGGGTGAAATGGGTGCTGAAACGGGCAGGCTTATCAAAAATGCTTGACACCCTCCCAAGCGCTGGTCTGCCAGTTGTCGACTAAATCATCAATCGGGACCCAGGTCGGAAGGTCCACGATCAGGTCGTCTGCCAGTCCTAAAGCGTAGGGTTCGTAGAGCTCCCTTGCAACACGCAGCTTTTCATCTGCTTCGGGAGAGACATCCATGGTGGGGTTGTATTTCTTGAGAGTTGTTCGGATGAACGCCAACTCGGTCTCACTTAGGCGGCTCGGTCCATCAGTTACGGGTGGCGCATTTAGCACGTAGGACAGGTCGACAAGCAGGTGACGCCCCATGACGAAAGTGGGAGACGCTTGAAACTTCAGATTCTTGCTGGTGGCGTCATTGCCGTTCGCGAAATTCTTGACCAAGATACACGCATCCATGACTGCAGTCAAAGAACGGAGCCAGGATTGATCGTCGTGTTGTGATCGGTAATACGCGAGAATCGGGTAGCTGAGATAGCTTTCCAGCAGTTGGGCGGAGAAGTCTTCCCATTCCTTTAGTAGAGGAATGAGCGCCTCCATAACGCCCGCTTCGGCATGGCGACGAATTAGCTCCAGCGCGGATGGCTCTGATCCGGCTTTGCTATCCAACTTGAGCATTGTTGCCTCGCGTCGAGAGAACGCCCCATAGATGACGGGAACGTAGCCGATAACAAGCGCCAAAAAGCCGAAGCCGAGTCCTGCCTCTAGAATCGCCAGGGCACGACCCACTCCATGTAGAGGAACGACATCTCCGTAGCCCAAGGTGAAGAAGGTTGCGCCGCTGAAGTAGAAGTAACTAATGAAATGCCCAGTATCGCTAGCATTTACAAGCGGCGTTTGAATACCCCAATGAACGAGAGTGAACCCGAGAATAAGCAGAAACGCCCATGCGGTGATGAGGGACAGGAAATTTAGTGGTGCAAACGTCACCAGAAGTGCTTGCCTAAGATTCGAGGACTTGGGAAGGCGTCCGGCGGTTTTATAAAACACCGCGCTGAAGTAATAGAACACCGTCCGCAATCGGATGGATCTTTGAACGGTGCGCGGAAGAACCACGGACTCAAACGCATCCAATAGGGAAAGGATCACGAGGAAAACACCAAGGAGGATTGCGGGGACACTCATGAGTTTTTAAAGGATTCTATAGAGCGGTGTCCGATGGCACCACCCTTGCTAAGGCGGTTACTACGATTCAGACTCTATCATGCTTTGTAAGAACGGCCATGATTCGAGCATTATTTCTTTCTTGAGCCCAATCTCTCGCGGTTTTGCCGTGACTGTCTTTTAACGATGCATCAGCTCCTGCTTCTAAGAGTGTTTTGGCTACTTCGCCTGAATCGTCTCGTTGTCGAGCGCACCAAATGAGGGGCGTGCCACCGAGATGATGCGAACCTGGGCGTTCGACTCGTTCGTTGACGCGCGCACCCGCTTGAATCAACAAGGTGACGATGTCGGCATGGCATTCACTGGCCCAGTGCAGGGGCGTGCCGCCAATCCAGTTCACTTCTTGGGCGTTAGGGTCGGCACCATGGTCGAGGAGGAGCTTGACAATGGAAATGTAACCGTTGTGGGCCGGCCAATGAAGCGGGGTGTCGCCAATCCAACCTCGTTGATGGACCGCTAACGGATCTCTTTCAATGTGGGCTTTCACAAGATCAAACCAGCCTTGCCGGCCCGCTAAATTACATGTGATGCCGAGCTGGAGAGTTCCTTCCGCCTTATCGGGGATCTCTTTGAGGAAGTAGTCCACCACATTTTTATGTCCTGCCCAGTCAGCAAGGATGACGGCTGGATAACTTGCGAGCGGATGAGAGTAGACCTCGGCACCCAGTTCGACGAGTAGCCTTACGATGCCTAGGTGTCCAAATTTGGCGGCAGTGTGTATCGGCTTAAGCTCGTCCCACGACTGCGAACCTTCCACTTGGCAATCCGGATTTCGAAGTTCGATCCATTCAGGATGCTCACGAAATATGAGCTCTGTTTTTGTAGTATCGCCGGTCCGAATGGCATGAAAGATGTCTCGAGCATCCATGCCGAGCATTATAACGGGGAAAGGGCCAACTCACTCTCTCGCGCTTTTCGAGGAGTTGGCCCAACTGCGATTAGTTTTCGGTTGGCGTAGATTCTTCCGAAGTGCGAACCGTGATCTTAATTGATTTTGGCTTCTCTTCTGGGATTCTTGGGAGTGAGATTGTTACGAGACCGTTCTTAAACTCGGCATCGACATTGTCGATATCCAGATTGTCGGGGAGTCGGACGGATCGTGCAAATGCTCCGTAGCTCACTTCTCGTCGATAGACTTTGACGTCGTGCGACTCATTGAACTGCTTAATCTCACCTCGGATCGTTAGCACGTTCTTTTCCACTTGAATTTCAAGATCCTTTGGTTCAACGCCTGGGACAGCGGCTCGAATCTTGAGTGATCCCTCATGCTCGACGATATCAATCGGCAATGTCGATACGGGGGAAGTGGTCGGCCGGACCGGTGTTCCGAACAGGTGATCGAAGATCTCTTCCATCGAGCGAGCCTCTTGGCTCGGGTTCAAATTAACTAGTGTTCTTAACATCGTTTCCTCCAAGTGTCTAATGTCGTTACATCGACAATTATATATAACGTGAGTGCTAGACTGTCAAGTGTCAATTTTTGACCAGTTTTTCGGTTTTTTTGTGAGATGGAGGGAGGTTGCAGTCGGTCCCCTAAAGGCGCTACCCGCTAATGGTGACTTTGATGCTCGATGGCCTTGCGGCAAACTATCTTCATTGGCGGTCAAGTGAGGCCCAATCGAACGCCCTCTCCCTGTTCGAACGGCTTCACTTGGCTGCCATTTTTTATGCCTGACCGAGCCGCCCAAATAGTGACAATTGACGTCATGTAAAACCGTTACCCGTTAATTGGGACTGGAGGCTTTTTAAGGCAAGGGGCACAATATTTTTAACGGTGATTCGATGGAAGTCGAAGAGAACAACCCTCTCCTTGTTCTTGAGACTAAAATCAGTCACCGCTTAATATTTTCTAAGGCAGGAATACCGCCAGTCGACGCGAAGCTTGGACTTAATGTCCACTCAAGCTGAAATCGTCGCAATGTATCCCACCAAACCCTTGCAAGGGCAAAAAGCGCTTGTTACAGGCGCGAACTCGGGAATTGGTGAAGCGATCGCTCGCCATCTTGCTGCCGCGGGTGCATCGGTGGCGGTCAATTACGTTGTAAACCCCGAAGGTGCGCAATTGATCGTTGACGACATAGCGAGCCATGGTGGAATCGCAATCAAGACTAAGGCGAATGTTGCGTCTGAGTCGGAAGTCGTTGCGATGTTTCAGGAAACGATTTCAGCATTTGGGACACTCGACATCGTGGTCAACAATGCGGGCCTCCAGCGAGATGCTCCGTTGACTGAAATGACGATGGATCAATGGAATACCGTCATCGGTGTCAACCTAACAGGGCAGTTTCTTTGCGCTCGCGAAGCAGTTAAGGAATTTATGAGGCGCGGGCCAAATCCAGAAGTTTCTGCCGCTCTTGGCAAGATCATTCATGTGAGTAGCGTCCACGAAGTTATTCCCTGGGCAACCCATGTGAACTATGCGGCGTCGAAAGGGGGTGTGAACATGTTGATGAAATCCATCGCCCAAGAGGTGGGGAAGCACAAGATCCGGGTGAATTCGATTTCGCCCGGTGCGATTCGAACTCCGATCAATACCGCGGCTTGGTCGACTGCAGAAGCACTCAGCAAGTTGCTTGATCTGATCCCGTATGATCGAATTGGCGAAAGTGACGATATCGGTAAGGCTGCGGTGTGGCTGTCTTCAGATGCAAGCGACTACATCACGGGCACCGCACTTTACGTAGATGGCGGTATGACCCTCTACGAAGGTTTTGCCACCAACGGTTAACTTTATGAGCGAAGAACAAAGACTGATTGAGAATGAACCCACCGGTTCCAAATGGCATCGGTGGGGGCCCTATCTCAGCGAACGCCAATGGGGCACGGTTCGGGAGGACTACTCACCGGATGGCACAGCGTGGGATTATTTTCCTCACGACCATGCTCGATCGCGCGCTTACCGTTGGGGAGAAGACGGACTACTTGGCATCAGTGACCGACACGGACTCCTCAATTGCTCAATCGCGCTCTGGAACGGTAAAGACCCTATTCTCAAAGAACGCTTTTTTGGACTAACCAACAGTGAAGGAAACCACGGAGAGGATGTTAAAGAGTGCTACTGGTTCCTAGATAACACGCCTACGCATTCGTATATGAAGGCGCTCTATAAGTACCCGCAGGCGGAATTTCCTTATGAAGACCTCGTGCGTAGGAATGCGGCTGCCACAAAGCTCGAACCCGAATATGAGCTTTTTGATACCGGAGTCTTCAATGAAAACCGCTATTTCGACGTTTTTGTAGAGTATGCCAAAGCGAGTCCGAGTGAGATTTTTGGCAAGGTCACGGTACACAATCGCGGGCCAGAAGAGGCACCAATCTGGGTCCTTCCAACCCTCTGGTTTCGAAACACGTGGTCGTGGAAGCAGGGAAATCTACGTCCGGGCATGACCGAGAGTAGCGATACATGTATTTCAGTAGACCATCCCCGCTACGACGACATGTGGTTTGTGGTCGACGACGGAGCGGAACTGATTTTTACGGAGAACGAAACCAACATTCAAAGGTTGTTTGGTGCAGCCAATCCGTTTCCGTTTGTCAAAGATAGTTTCCACGAATATTTGATTCATGGCGACAAGCACGCAGTCAACCCAGCGAAAGTCGGCACGAAAGCTGCCGCCGTTTTTCACACTGTTGTTCCGGCAGGTGCTTCCGTTACTTTTCGTTTCATGCTTTCCGACACCAAGAAAGCTCTGCCACCCGACTTTGAAAGCATTTTTGTGCAGAGAATCGATGAAGCAGATGAGTTCTATGCTCAAATTGCTCCCGGATTGGCACCAGATGTGGCTCAGGTTCAGAGGCAGGCATTCGCAGGCATGCTCTGGAGCAAACAGTTCTATCACTTTGACGTGAACAAATGGATTGCTGGCGATCCGGATCAACCCAAGCCGCCTATGAGTCGCACCAGAAACTGTGCCTGGAAGCATTTTCACGCTGCCGAAGTGTTATCGATGCCGGACAACTGGGAATATCCTTGGTTTGCCTCGTGGGACTTGGCATTTCACACGATCCCGTTGGTCCTTATCGATCCCAAGTTTGCAAAGAATCAGCTTATTCTCCTGTTACGAGAATGGTATCAGCATCCAAACGGTCAGATTCCCGCCTATGAGTGGTCCTTCAGCGATGTCAATCCTCCCGTTCATGCTTGGGCGGCTTGGCGAATCTACTCGATCGAACGGCGACAGAAAGGGAAGGGCGATGTTGAGTTCCTTCAACGCGTCTTCCACAAATTGCTTCTGAATTTCACGTGGTGGGTGAACCGCAAAGATGAGTCTGGCAACAATATTTTCGAGGGTGGTTTCTTAGGTCTCGATAATATCGGCGTATTCGATCGCAACCGTATCCTTCCGGAAGGATATCGACTGGAGCAGTCCGACGGAACCAGTTGGATGGCCCTTTTCTGCCTCAACATGCTGGAGATTGCGCTCGAACTAGCGACCCATGACCGCGCTTACGAGGACGTTGCTTCAAAATTCTTCGAGCACTTCATGTATGTCGCCACTGCGATGAATTCGTATGGAGACGACGGCGTAGAGCTTTGGGACGATGAAGATGGATTCTATTACGATGTCTTACGCCGGCCCGATCACACGAGTCAGTCCATTAAAACAAGATCGGTTGTGGGACTCATACCGCTTTTTGCGGTTACCGTTCTCGATCCGACTGTTCTCGAAATGTTTCCCGGGTTTCGAAAACGGATGCAATGGTTCCTTGAGAACCGACCTGACCTCACGGCCAATGTGGCGAGCATGCAACGACCGGGCCAAGGCGAGCGGTTTATGCTTACAACCGTTCGTCGAGATCGACTTGAGCGCGTGCTCCATCGGTTCCTCAACGAAGATGAATTCCTCGCCGACCACGGAATACGTGGGGTCTCAAAATATCATGCCGAGCATCCCTATTGTGTGACAATCGAGAACGAAACATTTGGGATCGATTACGAGCCAGCGGAGTCGACATCCGGTTCTTTTGGAGGAAACTCTAACTGGAGAGGCCCCATTTGGTTCCCCTTAAACTTCCTCATGATTGAGTCACTCCAAAAGTACGACTTCTACTATGGGGATTCCTTCCAAATCGCCATGCCATATCCGCAAGGTCAAACGATGCGTTTAGACGAAGTTGCTGCTCAGCTAGAACATCGACTCCTCTCCCTCTTTGTGCAAGATGAGAAGGGTGAGAGGCCATTCAATGGCGGAAATCCCACCTTTAATCTTGATCCTCACTGGAAGGACTTGATCTTATTTAATGAGTATTTCTGTGCGAATTCTGGAAAAGGTCTGGGCGCAAGTCATCAGACAGGATGGACGGGTGTGATCGCTAAGATTATCCAACAGCTGTACGTAACGAACGGATAAGAGAACTTGAGCTTTGAACATTGACGTGTCGATGCTTACATGAGCACCGACACGCCGATGTCGAACTACCGCAGGCTGATGTCGCCGCTAAACGCCATTTGACTGCACTTTAGGCTGATGCCCCGTCGCTGGATCTGTCGGCAAAATTCCGTGCCGGTCAATGCGGTTTCGTAGCGGAGGCAACCGGTGGGAAGTGTGCCTGAAGCAATTGCGGCTGCGTGGATGGCAATGGAGAATCCGGTCGTTCTTTCCATGCTTGTGAATCCGGTTGTTTCGCATTGTCGGTCGAAAATATCGACCTGCAACTCTACTCGATTGCCGTCTTTAATGCCGACTCCAACTCCCCGTACCACGCACTGATCCAAATCTTGAATCCGAGCAAGGCTCGAACCAAACACTTTGCAAAAGACATCCTTGGGTTTGACGGTTTGTCCTTTAATCTCAATGGGCTCCTCGCTCCAAAATCCAAAGTCCTTGAAGATTTTCATCCTTTCGCAATGCCCGGGCCATCGAATGGTTTTGTATTGATAATTCTGGACTCGACCTTGGAGCGTATACGGGGCGGTGCTGGTGCCACCGGAAGTATTAAACGCCTCCATCCTCCCAAGCTGTTCGATGGCCATTTCTTCCACTTCGTCTAAGGTATCGAGCAAGACGATTTCGCCTGCCCGGAGCGCAACTGCTTTGTAGTCGTACTCGGTTACCAAGCCTTCCACGTTGAAAGTCAGCTTATAGTTGAACGGTGGTTTCGGATTTTGCGGAAGAACGCCGCAGTACAGCTTGACGGTCTCTGCGATGTCAAATTGTTCGATAAGATAGAGACCAACACTATTCACGAGCCCAGGAGCAAGTCCGGTATCGGGAATGAGGGTGACTCCCGCTTCCTTCGCTGCAGCGTCAAGTCCGAGCGTTTGAAGTGTGACATCGGTGTTGCCCCCTAAGTCACACATGTGAGTTTTCGATCGAATGGCAACCGGTGCAATCTTTGGGTGCATCCAATAGGGAACACAACTAAGGACCACGTCTACGGGCTCAAGAAAAGCGAAAAGCTCGTCCGGATTGAGCGCGTCAAGCTGATGCGGTTGGCAAATCTGAGAACCCACGAGTTTGTTGACTCGATCGGCACTCTTTTGAGCCTGAGCTGGGTTGGCATCCGCAAGAAGGATGGATTGAGGATCCGCAAATTTTGCGAGATCATATGCGGCGGCAGTGCCTTGCATGCCGGCGCCAAGAATGGCGAACGTCTTGTTCATAAATCACCTGAAACGCCCTTGTTTCTGGAGAAAAGCGTCTTTTGAATGTACCTTTGAGCGGGCCGATTCGAGGTTGAAATTAGGCCTTTGAGACGAACAATCGATGGATGACCCGGTCAAGATCGTCAACCATGACCGGCTTCGGAATGTAATCATCGAATCCATTGTCAAGGCACCTTTGGCGCTCTTCGGGAGACACACTTGCCGTAACTGCTACGACGGGCAAGTGAGTGAAGGATTCCTTTTCCATGTCTCGAACCATCCCTATGACCTCATAACCTGAATAATCGGGCATGTGAAGATCCAAAAAGATCCCGTGGAACTCGTGGTTACTCAACATACTCATGGTCTCTTGCCCAGTAGTTGCCGTGATGCATTCAAATCCTCGGTCCTCTAACCAACTGGCGAGAATGAGTGCGTTGACTTCTACATCTTCAGCGATGAGAACTCTTGTCCCAAGAGGAATCTGAGGAACGGGGCTGGACGGTATCGGTTGAGTGATCTTTGGTGCCTTGGTCGTTTTGAAAGGAATTTTAACCGTGAATTCGCTTCCAAATTGGGGGCGACTGACGACCGATATTTGCCCACCCATCAGCTCCGTCAAGCTCTTCGTGATCGCCAATCCAAGCCCGGTACCGCCTTGTCTTCTTGTCAGGGAAGAGTCAGCTTGAATAAACCGCTCGAATATCCGACCTTGCATGGATGGGTCAATGCCGATGCCGGTATCTCGGACTTTGACCACTGCGAGAATATAGTTGTCCTCGGCGGGTTGGACACTGAGTTCAAGCTCGATTTCTCCGTGGTCCGTGAATTTGATCGCATTGCCAACCAAATTGTTGACGATCTGCCTAAGGCGGAAGGAATCTCCCAAGACAAACTTATTAGCGGTTGGATCGATTGTTAGTATGAAATTGAGGTTCTTCTGTTGGGCGGGCAGCAGAAATAGGTCATGGATGGATTGAATCGTTTCCGAGATTCTGAAAGGCGACTGGTCGATCATGATCTCGCCCGATTCGACCTTCGAAAAGTCCAGAATGTCATTGAGAATTTGGAGAAGTGATTCTCCAGACCGAATCAGAATATTTGTAAAGTACTGCTGTTTCTCGTCAGCGACCGAAGCGGCGAGTAACTGGGCGGTTCCCAGCAATCCGTTCATTGGAGTTCTCAATTCATGGGACATGTTCTGCAAAAACTCAGACTGTGCTTTGGTGGTGGCCTGGGCCTTTTCAGCGAACTCTTGTGATTGCTGCAGAGCCAATTCTAGCGCCCGTTGAGCCTGAATGGACTCGGTAATGTCTCGACCAATCAGAAATATCCGACTCTTGGACTCGTTCGCGATCATGCCCCATTGAACGGTTCTTGATTGCTCCTGGGAGCTCACAATCACCGTGGTGAGATGGTTCTCTTTTCCGTCTTCAAGGACCTCGTGAAGGCTTTCATTGAAATGGATTTGGTCTTCCGTAGCGATGTACTGGCGGATATCGACACGTTCGCCTTTCTCGCGAGTCGAGCCCACTAAGTGATAGAAGGCATCGTTTGCCAATCGAATCGTGCCACTGGGGTCAAGCATCAACATGGAGTCGAGCGACAAGCGAAAGAGCTGATTGCGTTCATCTTCGGCAGCCTGGCGCGTCGTAAGATCGACAATCGATCCAATCATACGGACCGGTTTGTCGTTCTCGTCCGTTTGCAAGATGCCTCTGTCCAAGACCGGGATGTACGTACCGTCCGCTTTCTTAAACCGGTATTCCGCACTCCAATAGCGACGTTTTTCCCGAATTGCTTCTTGAATCGACCATGTTGAGGAGCCAAGATCCTCGGGATGAATGAGGGTGGACCACCAAGAGATATCGGCCTTTAAGTAGGAGCGGTCGTAGCCGTACACGTTTACAAGGGTCTCGTTGTGAGTTACCGTGTTGGTGCGCAAATCCCAATCCCATAGTAGATCTTGGGCCGCCTCGGCAAGAATTTGATAGCGTTCAAGAAGCTCCGTCCGTTCCAGCTCCATCTTGACCCGTTCGGTGACCTCAAAGATCATCGCCAAGATTGCCCCGTCCGGCAATCCTTCCACCGGCAAAACATGACCTTCTACGTAGAGTGTTTCGCCCGTTTTAGTAATGTGCTCCCACACCGGATTCAGTCCCAGCCCCGGCTTAGTTATCGGGTTTGGGCCGCCTGAGCTACGAATTTCAGGAAGGGTTAATTTGAGAAATTCCTCACGGGAATATCCGTACCTTTTACAAGCTGCCAGATTCACGTCTAAAAAGCGACACGAAGTCGTCTCCACGACCCAAACAGGGTTCGGAACATCGCGAAAAAGCGAATCATCAAGGATGAGAGCCATACTTTCTTATGAATCAAATGGATTTGATTCAAAAGTATGATAGCGTGATTTACGTCATGAGCGCTGTAACGTCAATTACGGTTGGACAAAATGCCCGCAACCCCCGCTGAACGATGACAAATGGCGCATCATTCTAGTTTCGCTGCGCCTAGTCGTCCAACACCAGTACCACCCCCGATCAGCAGGGAAAGGGGTAAGCCTGACGAATTCTCAATTCGACATCAGGCATGAGAACCTCTAGATTGAGCCCAGGTATAGACGATCGAGGGTTCGTACCTTCGTTTTACATCTACCAATTCGAAACCCGTTGATTCGTTCCGGGTTGGACCTACCAGACCCATGTCTGAGAATGTATTGACCACTATAAACGTGGTCAGTAGGATTCGCTCCGATGGGCTTTGACATTCTGACCATCATCGAGGTCAGGGCCTGGTTGGCAATGGGTTCTTTCTCGCGGATTGGACCACCGTCGGCAATCGAAACCTGGCGTCCGATACGAGATGATCCTCCATTGTTCATAACGCAGGACGTAGAACGACTGTACGAACCATTCGTCGCCTCCCCGGCGATTTGAACTGCGCAACCCACTGCGAGGCAAGAGGGACTACAGTTTTTCGCTATTGGAATCTTTCAGGCGCTCCACAATATCCCGAATTGATTTTGTGTCTCCTTTATTGCAGATCAAAATCGCGTCATCGGTTGCAACCACAAGAAGACCGTAAACTCCTGAGAGGCAAACGGTGAGGTTCTCAGACTTGTTGTGAACGACGCAATCGGCAGTTTGAACAAGTACGCTGTCACCAAGCGTGGCATTCCCTCGGATATCGCTAGGAATATAACGAGCAAATGCCTCCCAAGATCCAACGTCGTCCCAGTCAAAACTTGCCTCGACTACGGCAACGTTCGTTGCCCGTTCCATCAGTAAGTAATCAATCGAAATATCGGGAAGTTCTGCGAATACTCTCTCTGCATCAAGTCGATCTCCGTCTCTTAGGAGGGGTACGAGTCTATCGATGACGTCATAGTGTGATGGCGCGACGCGCTGAAGTTCCGACAAGAAAATGTCAAGCCTCCAGAAGAACATTCCACTGTTCCAATAGAATCTATTGTCAACTGAGTATTGAGTTGCCAAATCGAGCGAGGGCTTCTCGTGGAACTTCTTAACTCGAAAAGCAGAAGTCGATTTTTCTGTCGCTAGAGGAACTTGAAGATCTGCTTCGATATATCCGTAGCCTGTTTCGGGACGATTTGGTCGTATGCCAACGGTAACGAGGACTCCGTCATTCTCGGCAATCGCGATCGCATCTTGAACGGTCCGATGAAACTCTGCCAAGGGTGAGATTCGGTGGTCGGCCGCTAAAATAATCAACGTGACATCTTCTGGATCTGGTTCGGTGACAAGAAGATTTGCCGCGAGCCAGCAAAGACACCCGGCTGTATTTCTTTTTAGTGGCTCGACAAGGATATTTTCGTAAGGCACTTCAGGATGACTGTTCTGAATTGCTTTGGTGAGATGTTCGGGGGTCAAAATGAGCGTCCGATCCTTGTCAACTAAGCCACTCACTCGATGCATCGTTTCAGACAGCATGGTTCTGTCCTCTCCAGGCAACTTCAGGAGCTGCTTTGGAATCTTGTGCCGGGAAAGGGGCCAAAATCGCTCTCCAGACCCACCGGCCATGATTGCTGCATATCGATGTTTCACTAAGGTTTCTCCATTCTGGAACATGTTCACTGGTTTTAAGGTCAACCCGGCGTAACTCCTTGTAATCCAAGTTTGTCGTGCCGTCCGAGTTACTCAGAAGCGTTGGAACACTTGGAAGTTCCAACTGTTGGGAAATCAAATGCCATTACTGAAAAATAGAATCAATCGTGTTGCCCTCGTCGGGAATCATGCTCCGCGTCAATGTGGCATTGCCACATTCACGGGAGATCTTGCTCAGGCTATTCAATCCTGTGGCGTTGATGTGCTGGTCGTCGCGATGAATGATAGGGAGATTGGCTACGATTATCCCGACATCGTGACTTTTCAAGTTGATCAGCATCGACTTGAAAGTTATGAAGATGCTGCCATGCATCTTCATCGGCAAAACATCGATGTGGTTTGCGTGCAGCATGAATATGGGATTTTTGGTGGTCCGGCAGGCGATTACCTCCTTAAACTACTTCAGGCTGTAAAGCAGCCGATCATTACTACTTTGCACACGATTCTGCAAAATCCGACCGCAGAACAGCGCAAGGTCATAACTGAACTTGCCCAACTATCTGAATATTTCGTAGTCATGTCCCAAAAAGGGAAGGTGATGTTGAAAGAAGTTCACGACATTGACGGAGATCGAATTAAAGTCATTTGCCATGGAGTTCCGGCTATGGATCGCGTGTCACCAAAACCCTATTTGGAAAAGCTGACGCTCGGTGGAAAGCGATTAATACTCACTTTTGGGCTCCTGTCTGAGGACAAGGGAATTCAATACATGATTGGCGCGATGCCTCAGATCGTCCAGGACCATCCGGACGCTTATTACCTAATCGTTGGTGCAACGCATCCAAATGTGCGAGCTCACTCAGGCGAGCGATACCGACAGAGTCTTCAGGAATTAGCACTTGCTAACGGCGTTAGCGACCACGTTGGATTCGTGGATAGGTTCGTTCCTCTTAGCGAGTTAACGGACTACTTGAGTGCAGCGAGCATTTATGTCACCCCATATCTTAAGAAAGAGCAAATAACATCCGGAACGCTTGCATATGCGTTTGGCAGCGGAAAAGCTGTTGTGAGCACTCCTTACTGGCATGCCGAGGAACTACTTGCTGACGGAAAAGGGATTCTTGTCCCGTTCAGCGATTCTGCTGCGTTGGCCCGTGAAATCAACGGACTCCTAAGCAATGGTGAACGAATGGAGTCTGTTCAATCCAATGCCTTTGAAGAAGGAAAGCTCATGCAATGGCCGGTTGTTGGTGCGAAGTACGTAGACACATTCTTTGCGGCTCAACAGTCCTCGCGAGAAACCCTTTCGAGGCTCGCGACGGAAACTTCTGCAGAGTCAGATGGCATAGAAATCGCCACTGAATTTGGGCTGGACCATGTGCTTACGATGACCGATAGGACAGGCATCTTACAACATTCAAATTTCAGCGTCCCAAACCGATTCGAGGGATATTGCACCGATGATAATGCACGTCTGGCGATCGTCGGCGCATGGCTAGAGTCGGAGCCAAAGCATGCAAATCTTGCGGTTAATTTCCAGCATACGGGACTTTCATTTATGCACCATGCATTTAATGACGAGACCGAGCGAATGCGGAATTTCATGAGCTTTGATCGAAATTGGCTGGAAGAATATGGCTCAGAAGATTCTCACGGAAGGTCGCTTTGGTCATTGGGTGTCCTTTGCGCTGAAAGCTCTGTCTCCGGCATTCGGGAAGTAGCCAAGAGGTTGTTCGACAAGTCAATCCCTCAAGTGGAATCCTTCACTAGTCCGAGGGCAATCGCATTTACAGTGATTGGTCTCACCCGGGTTATCACGGCGTTTCCACACGAATCTTATCAGGCGATTCTAAAAAAGCTTGCTAAGCGACTTAATGACTTTTACCTGGCTTGTAGCGAACCAAATTGGCGATGGTTTGAGAACCAGCTTGCCTATGACAATGCTCGGTTATCCCAGGCTTTATGGAGTGCCGGAGAGTGCTTGAACAATGTTGAAATGCAAGAAAATGCAGAGCAATCGCTGGCATGGCTTACCCAAATTCAGACCAGCCATCGAGGTTGGTTCCTGCCAATCGGTTCTAACGGATTTTATGATAAGGGGGGTAGTCGAGCGATTCACGATCAACAACCTCTTGAAGCCGCCGCGACAATTGACGCATGTTTTGAGGCGTTTAGAATTACTGGAGATCCAGTGTGGCAACATGAAGTATGGAAAGCCTACCGTTGGTTTCTCGGAACCAACAGTGAAGGTACCAGACTCATCGACACCGATACCGGTGGTTGCAAGGATGGACTTATGAAGGGCGGACTGAACCATAACCAGGGCGCGGAATCGACGCTCGCATTTGTCGCCTCATGTCTTACCGTAAGGCGAATGGAACTGATAGTGACCCGACAATCAGCCCACTATTTGGGCTAGGACACTCATGAAAACTGGCGAATTGCTACGACGACACCCTGGGAATCCAATCCTAACTGCAGCGGATTGGCCTTATCCTGTTCACTCTGTATTCAATCCAGGTGCAACAAAGCTAAAGGATGGTCGCACTTTACTCCTTTGCCGATGTGAAGATCATCGGGGTCTGTCACACCTTTGCAGGGCAATTTCGATGGATGGGATCACAGACTGGCAAATTGATCATTCACCGACATTTCAATCAGGAGGAGACGGATATCCCGAAGAAGTATGGGGAGTTGAAGATGCACGAATCACATTTGTTCCTGAACTCGGTTCCTATATCATCGCCTACACCGCATTTGGCAAAGTTGGGCCAGGTGTCTCTCTTGCAAAGACGAAGGACTTCGTCACTTTTGAGAGGTTAGGGTTGATGATGCAGCCTGATGACAAAGACGCTGCGTTGCTTCCCAGACGAATCGATGGAAACTTCCTGCTCATCCATCGACCGGTTTCAACTGATGGGGCTGACTTATGGATAACTCAGTCACCAGACCTTAAAACCTGGGGAAGCCCAAGGTTAATGCTTCGTGCTCGACGTGGAGCTTGGTGGGACGCAAACAAAATTGGACTGTCACCGCCACCTATAGAAACACCAGATGGATGGTTGGTGCTTTATCACGGAGTCCGAACTCATGCTTCAGGCAGTCTTTACCGCGTAGGAGCAGCCTTATTTGATCTGGAACATCCAGAAACGGTGCTCATTCGAGGAGATTCCTGGATCATGGGGCCCGAGGCATCTTACGAACGAATCGGCGACGTACCTAATGTTGTTTTCCCCAACGGATACACCATTGGCGAGGATGGGGATACGTTACACCTTTACTATGGCGCAGCGGACTCGTCGGTGTGCCTAGCTACTGGGAGTGTTAGTGAGATCCTAAAATGGCTAAAGGACCATGGCGACTACGTTGGTCCGCAAACTGGCTCCTAGGCTCACTTCTCGACTTCCGCCCACTTTGATTCAAGAGACGTCCATTGATCTTCAGTGAGACTCTCTTGACTTTCCACGACTTGGGGATCTGGTTTTGTCCCTCGAAGTTGGCGAACGAGGGCAGTCACTCGAGCAAGGAACGTTCCGCATCTCTCACATCCTTTTGCGTGCGAAAGGGCATACCACTTGACGAGAGGAGATGCGGTGCCGTCGGCGGTTTGATTGAGCATCGACTCCATGTGCTTGCATGGTTCGATAGAGTCGGTTGTGTCTTTATGAAGCTTCATAGTAGAGTGTCCAGTTTGTTTAGATCGCGGAGTACGACGAGCATTTGCATTCGGGCCCTGGCTAGGCGCGAGCGAACCGTTCCAATCGGAACGTTGAGGGCAGCTGCAACTTCTGCATAGGGGAGTTCTTCAACGTCGGCAAGAATCACACACAGTCTCTGAGATTCGGGCAGGCTCATCAAGGCCCTTTCGATGGGTTCAGAGAAAGAACCTTTAAGTAGGTTCAGCTCGGGAGAAGGAATCTTACTATTCCAATTTCCATCGCTGGAATCATTATTGGGAATGTAGTCCGTTTCTAGACCCGACTGAGTTCGGTCTTGCCGCCGGCTATAGAGATAGGCATTCGTGAGAATGCGCATCAGCCAAGCCTGTGTGTGCTGGCCATCAAACCTTCCGTCGAGATAGGCACGATAGGCGGAGACCAACGTGTCTTGAACGAGGTCTTGAGCAAGATCGTGATCCGCTCCGCACATCCGTTTTGCCGTGCGAATGAGTGAACTTTGGTGTTGCCTCGCAATCGCGGCAAACGCGGCGCGTTTATCGAGATTGGGGTCCGTTTGCGTCATTGTTAAAAGTGCCATTCGAATTGCGTTCGACTTATTGAGTCGAACGCAACTCCAAATACATGACGCCACCCGTTAGTTCCACGGATTGCAGATATTTATCTTCTTTGAAGTTCGAGCAGAATTCGTAAGACGTACCAGAACAGCAACGCGACGGCAGCAAAGAGATCGAGAGCAGCCGCTACATACTGATCGGTCGGGTAGACACGAAGCACGTTGGACGTGCTGTATACAACTGAGCCGGATGCAAACAACACAAGCAAGGCGCTAAACCACATCCCAAGACTCAATCCAAAGATGGCAGCGCAAACGATTAGGCCCAGTGCGACAAATCCTGCAATGGCAAGGCCCGTTCCCATGAATGAGAAGTCCTTCTTCGAAAAGACCACGTAGGCAGTGAGACCTGTAAAGGCTGCCAACGTAATAATCGTCGCTTCAGGCAAAACTCCCGGTGCAAATTTTGCCGCGATCGTGATCATTGGGCTGAAGATCAATGCTTCGGCGGCCGCATACAATCCGAGACCCACGTATTGGATTCCAAGGGATCGGGTGGACCGCGCCATCGACTGGGCCAAGTATCCCGAGATCATAAACCCGCCAAGAATCAATAACCATCCATAGCGGCTGGTTCCCATGAGGGCCAGAACCGATTCTCCGACCCCAACTGAGTACAGTACTGCGGATAAGGCCACAAACAGTCCAACCGCTCCTGCAAGGTGGGCGTACGTCTTGCGAATGAAAACCATGCGCGCGTCAAGCGGCGCGGCATAGGCAGATGCATTTCCGTACATTGGATAACTCACATGCTTATCTACGATCAACACGTGAGTTATGTGTCCACTTTGGCCGGCCCCGAAAATAGAGCCATACCTTTGCTAAATATAGAGATCTCGTTCAGAAAGTGTCGATGACAGTACCAATCAAATTTGGACTAGAGCCCAGCAAACCAGTCGTAGCCTTGCTCCGCCCAGAAGTCAGCGGGCTTTTTGTCGGTGTAGGTTATGGTGCCGATTCGCTTCAAATTCTTTACTCCGTACTTCACGGGAATGGCGAGTCGAAGGGGAGCACCGTGCTCGATTTCCAATGGCTCTCCGTTCATTTCGTAGCAGAGCAGGGTTTGAGGATGCAGCGCGCTTTGCATGTCGAGTCCGACGTAGTAGCCGCTGTTAGGCGTCTCCATCCCAACGTAACGCACCAAGTCTTCTTGCTTGTTGATCACATCAGGAGGGCCATCTCCTTGCCGAACGTTCGGTGGATAGACCTTCGCAAAATCGACGAGCCGAACACCCGTCCACTCGACTTTCATACTCCACCCTTCGATGCAGCAGAACTCCGTGATCTGGGTGGTCTTGGGCATCTTCTTGATTTCATCCAAAGTAACTTGGACCGGGTCATCTTTGCCGAAGACGTTCTTAACCGTGAGAGTCCACTGACTCGGGTCAAAGTCAGCATCATCGATCCCGTAATCGCCATTTTGACGTGGAGGCAGCGTGAGCTCTTTGTAGGAAAAAGTAGGTGCAAGCCGCTGAGGTCCAAAGTAATCGGCGGCGATGCCATCGTTTGCTTCCAGCGAACGCCTAAACGGCCACGCTGTTCCATCATCTTCGGTCCGAGAACCTAACCAGCCGATTCCCTTCCAAGCGCCCAAGGCGGCAATGCCCGCCCACAAGAAGCTTCTGCGAGAATGACTTCGCATATTTTTGAGGACTTTTTCGTTTTCCTCTTGAATCGTCGAGTCAAGTGCGTGCTCTTGTTCGCTCATAGCTCCTCCTTTACTACGACTTCGTAGCCGGTAATCATCGAACGGAAGTTGTTCCAGCCAGCGCGGATGACTTGGCCAACGTGGACCAGGAAAAAGAGGCAGAAGCCGATCATCAACCAAAAGTGAAAGAACCGAGCGACCTCATAACCACCGATGAGTTGAGTGAATTTGCTTGCCTGTACCGGCTTGTAAATCGCGATACCGGTCACCAGCGACCCCAGACCCATGACAATAATTCCGGTGTAGGCGATTTGCTGAGCACCGTTAAATTTTCGCTTAGGGGGCGGATCTTTTCTAAGATGTAAGTCATGCAAGACGACGTGTATGGCTTCTTTGAAGGAAGCGGGAGAGGGAATCAGGTAGCGCCATTCACCGGAGAAAGATACATACAAGACATAGAGCAATCCATTGATCGCAAAAAACCACATGAAAAAGAAATGCCAAGACATTCCTTCCGCTAATCGGCCGACCAGCGAATATATTCCCTTGTTGTGCTGCAGCTCATTGGCGCCTGGCGCGTAAAACCAATCTGGAAAGAATCGAAAGAATTCATGCCCAAAAAGCGAAAAGGCATAAGGACCATGATTGTGAGGATCTTTGGTTTCCTTGAAGGTCGCCCAATATATCAGGATCCCGCTCCATATCATCATGGTCAGAACCGGAAAATTGATCCAGTGAAACCATCGAATCGCGAGCGGATGCTTCCTTTCAAGCGTAAGCGGCTTGGTTTGAAGGTCTCGTTGCGCCTGTTCACGACGTCTCTTAAGCGTTTGAATCATGAATTTAGCCTGGCTCCTTGATGAGGGTCTGAACAATCTTGCTCAAATCTTGAAATCCGGTTGCGCCTTTCCATCCGAGTTCTCCAACCCAATAGGCTCGAACTTGCCCCTTTTTGTCAATGATGAACACAGTTGGCCAGACTTCGACTTTGTAGCGATTCCAATTTTCACCGTTGTTGTCGACAATTACGGGATATTCGATTCCGAGTCGAGTAATGGCTTCTTGAAGATTCTTTTGATTCCGCTCTTCCTTTAATTCTGGGGTGTGAACGCCTATGACCTGAACTTGATCTACGGGGTATTTCTTTGCCCATGCGGCAATGCTCGGCAGATTGTGCTTGCAGTTGATGCACTCAAATGTCCAGAAATGGAGGATCGTGACGCGCCCTTTGAACTCCTTGATTGATTCAACCGGTCTGTCCTTTGTATTCAGCCAAGTGGTTCCGACTAGTTTTGGAGCCACGACCGACTTCTGAGGAGTCGCGAACGCAGCCGTTACCCATAAAGTCGAAAGTGCGATTGCGACCCCAATTCTGTTCATTGTTTTCACAGACCTCCCAATGCATCGACGTTCTGGATAGTTCCGTTATTGAGAAATCTTGAGTGGAACATTGTTGACGGTAGTATGTTCACACAACCATGAGAGCCTTTCGAAACCTGCTATTTGGCCTGACTTTGATCTGCACAGTTGTTATGAGCGGATGTGGCGGAACGGCTAGTGTCGCCGGAATCTCACCCGTAACCCGAGGCAAATGGACTGTTTTGGTCTACATGAATGCGGCTAACGATTTGGATACTTTCAGTCGGCTGAACGTCTCGCAGATGCAACAGGTTGCCACAAATCCGGATGTGCGGTTCGTGGTTCAGTGGAAGCAGTCAACGAAAGTGACGTTCGACGCCAGCTTTAATGGTACGCGAAGATATCTCATCAAGCAAGGATCCGGGAACGCTATCGTCAGCCAACTGGTGCAGGACATGGGGACCGGCGTCGATATGGGTGTTCCTCAAACGGTGAACAACTTCATCGCATGGGGCAAGGCGCACTACCCGGCTGATCATTACGCACTCGTTCTGTGGGACCATGGAAATGGATGGTTGCCCGGATTTAAAGGGGCCAAGCCATCAACTCGACCCTTTGCCATCAGTTACGATGACGAAACGGGACATTCCATTCAGGTTTGGCAACTCAATCAGGCGTTCAAGAATCAACACCTGGACATCGTGGCCTTCGATGCCAGCCTCATGCAGATGGATGAAGTTGCTTACCAGATCAAGGACTACACCGACTTTATCGCGGGTAGCGAAGAGAGCCCGCCCGGGGCTGGTTATCCCTACCAGCGAGTTTTCGCTCCCTTTTCCAATACGCCAGATGCTTCGCCGAAAGATCTTTCTAAGGCATTCGTAGACGGAATGCTCAACGAGCCTACTTACTCGACCTTCCAAATCACACAAAGCGTTATTGACACGAGTCAGCTTCCTGGTTTGGCAACGGCCGCATCCGCCCTGCAATCGGCACTGGTCGCGAATAAAACTTCGGTCAACGCAATCATTGCCCAAGCTCGAGCAAACACTCAGGCGTACTTGCCGACTAACACTCGGTATTTCTACGATTCGATTGGTCTTTGTAATCAGTTAGCGGCGTTAACGGGGAACGCCGATATTCAAACCGCCTGCGCCAACTACAACACCGCTGCATCCAATGCGATTGTGTGGGAAGGTCACAATAGCATGTCACCCGGATCTCATGGGATTGCGATTGACTTCTCACCGAACTCATTTTTCTCAACCGTCAGCGGGAATTACGCCAAGTTGGACTGGAATACTGCCAGCCAATGGAGCCAATGGCTTAGTGTTGCTCAATAAGAAAGTGAGGCTAATCTTAGACCGCTCTAAGGTCGAATCAATTTCGGAACCTTAGAGTTCGGTTTATCGCCCAACAACGTGGAAGCGAAGCTTTTCCCTAAGCTCTGAACCCCAGCTTTTGTCGGAGTTAGCTTCCAAAAAGTTTTATGTCCCAGACTGTCGTCCCCGGACGGACAAGTTGAAGATACAGATCGCGGCCCGGTGGGCAGCCATGAAGTCTGTGCGGGTCCACTGTAGAGTGTAAGCGTCTAATCGGTCAACGTTTTCCATTTGCGCCGATAAGTCAGCTTCCTCAGTGGTCCGGAAGGAAGCACGCATCGTGACCGCGCCATCAATATTTAGCGGCGCGATCGTGTTGACGCTTTGAATCGCTTGAAAAGCGGCATCTTCAATGCCGCGCCTCGTTTCACTAGGGTGCTTCAGTTTGCCCATGTAACGTCCGAGGCCCTCTTTGGTGGTGTAAGTCCGAATGCGAGGAACGTCCGCTTCGGCTTCGGCGCAAGCGATTTGGTCACTCGTTACCAGCACGGTGGGAACTCCGTAGAATCCGGCGACAGCGGCACTCACGGCAATTTCTCCTGCGAGGCGTCCGTTGATCCAGAATTGATGCAGACCTCCGATCAGCGCGTGGTCCATCAGTGCATGCATCGCGCCTGCCATGCCGTGGTACCCCACGAGGAACGCAGCGCTGAACGACGAATCGATACCGTCCATCATGCCATCACGACCCGATCCGTAGCCTGAGATCAGTTGGGTGTCGGGTTCTAGCTCGTCAATCAGTAGATTTTTGCAGGTTGCATGAGCGTCCTTGACAACGATCTCTGTTGCGCCGGCTCGACGAGCACCGCGAATGGCTGCGTTGACATCATGAGTCAACATGCGCCGAGCGAAACCGTAATCGTAATGCTCCGAACTGGGTCGGCCGCATTGAGAAAACGAAACGATGCCGGTCGCTCCTTCAATGTCGACGGAAATATAAACCTTCATGTGCTCATTCTAGAAGAGCCGGTGAAGATACGGGGCAAGTTAGGAGATTCTCTTGGAACCTGAACCCCAGAGTAACGTAGAATCCTTGCATGATGTTGATGGGTGGTGGCCTGCCCCGTTTTTCTGTACCAGTCATAACATTAGACTTCCTCTGTAACTGGTCTGGCGAGTTTTGAATGGAGGGAGGGCGTAGCCCGACCGGAATTCAGAACTCGCGCGGCGGCCCTGGCAGGGGGTTCATACCCC
>CAIUHP010000021.1 GCA_903899015.1 uncultured Armatimonadota bacterium
AAGGTGTGGGTGGATCACCTCCTTAAAGGATCTGCACTCGTCCCGACATTGTCGGAACGACAAATCCAGGTCGAAGCTTTTCTGAACTCCTCTATGCACTTACAAAGCAAATCTCGCTCGACTGAAAAGTCGGGCTTTTTTTGTTTTAAAACACCTAAAAACGCGCAACCTAAGCGCCAATTGGCAAGCTAAAATGCCCCGCATGGCGCAGGGCATGAATTGACCATTAGAGCCAGCTCAAAGCCTGGTCTACCCAACCTTTAAGAGCGCTCCAATACGATCTGGAATCGCTGGGAGTGCGGAAACCTGATCGCTTTGGAGCGGAATGCGCAGGTATCGGGGGAAGTCAGCGAATGCCAGGGCGACCTTTGCGCCGGGGTGCTTCGTTTGAAGTCGCATTCCCTTGAGTAGCGCGTGGGAGTACCACTGTTGAGCTTGGTTCGTTGGGTTTGTCGGTTTGGATTCGCCGGCACGTCGCGGATCTCGGTATAGCGTGCTTGGATAGCCTTTCGCTTCAACCAGAAGCTCGATTCCGTTTCGGGTCGCTCTCAGGTCTATGCCTTGCTCCTTCGAGTGGGTGTTCGCGATCCGGCCTACACTCCACCCGGTTGAAGAAAGGTACGAGGCAAGGGCGGCCACAACGTTCCCTTCCCAGAACCAGTCTTGCGTGACGTCAACACTCATCCCACGACCGTCTGCTTGGCGGTGCGGCAGACCTTTTCGGGGCCGTAGCGATGGTTCAAATAGGCGAGTGTCTCGTGTTCGCCGCCCAAATCGGTGCCGGTCGGTTTCACCAAGCAGCGGATGACATGCTCGTCGCCGTTTGGCTCGATGAGAGCAATATCGGCCTGTCTTCCCTCGCTTGAATACACGTGACTAATCAATCGACCCTGGAGCTCGCTGATCCCTGGGATTTTGGCAGATGTTGCAACACGCCATATAAACTAAGCCGTGGTCAAGATTTCGAAGGAGCGGCGGGCACTCTTGCGAGCGGCGATTTATGACGTCATCGGACAGATGGCTCCGGAAGTCGCTGAAGAGATTTCTGAGCAGCTCCTCGCCGCCCCGTATCCGGCCATCAGCGAAGACCAGCGAGCGTTCAACCTTCTCGTGCGTGAAGCCTATAAGCTTATGATTGACACGCAGCTTAAACAGGACGGGAACCGGGAGCGCCTGAAGCGCGATGCCCTTGGTTCACCGTGCCCCTTTTGCATGGAAGCGATGGTGGACCTGAAGGAGATGGAGCTTGACCACGAATGCTACGACGGCAGGCCGCCGCGACCCGTGCACAAGCATTGCCACAAGCGGCATCAACCTCACTGATTAGGATTCCTAACGAACGGCCAGGCGTCTGAGGGCGCGGTAGATTTCGACCATAGCGAGAGTGTCTTGGCAGCAGTATGCAAGCAGGGCTACGCGGATTTCCTTGCTGTCCTTCGGAGCCGTCGCCGGGTCGAGCATCTTTCGAAAACCCGCTGCGGCAGCGGTGCCATCGGCGATGAGCAATTCCTTGTAGCTCATTGTCGGGACGAGGGCTGGAAGAACGACTTTGATGCTTGTCCTGCCCTGGAACTCCTCCAAATAGACGTGCTCGGACACAATCTTTTCTAGATCGACGGAGCGAGTTTGGATGGCGTCGAGAAGTTCTTCGGCAAGCGGAATCCCGTCCGCCACCATCGCCTTGAGTTGCGTGATTTCAAATCCGGTGTAATGGACGATAGAAGGGCAATCCTTGACGACATCCCAAAGCTCGCGGCAAAAATCGACGCGAGGATCTTCCCGGTTCTCAGCCAGATACTCCCTGTGAACGGGCTCCGAATCCGGCGTGGCCATGACGTGTGCCGACCATTGGAAGCAGATCTGCTGATACGGCCTCGTTCCTGGATACATCGGGAAAGCAGGATTGGAAGATTCATAGTCGATGAAAGCGGCTGGAAACGCGATCGCGTCCAGGGCAGCCCCTAGCCCATCCCCGATCGAGGGAGTCCCGTTCACAATAACGGCCCGCATGCGCCGTCGAGCATCGGTCAGCTTCTCATCTTCTGGAATGTCCAGAATGGATTGGTAGCCCTTGGCGCGGAGCTCGTTCACGGCCTTCGGCGTAATGCGAGGCAGGAAAATGAGGTCGTGCTTCGGGCTGTTGGCATGGCAGTGCGTGAAGTAGTCACAGCTCTTACAGTGCGTGTTCTTCTCTACTTCCGGTTCACTCGGAGAGGCCAGGACTCCAGCCAGGAACTTGGAATGCTCGAGGACCCGCGCACCGCTTTCTTCGCACATCTCGGTGAGGTCGATCGTGCCCAAAATCGCGTCATGGTCGTAGATGCCCCCGGGCCAGGCGTAGGTGCCGTCAACGAGAATCAGGCGGGCGACTTTGACATCGACCCCGGCGTCGCGAGCCGTGTGGAACTGGTACGCCAAGTCAAGGAGCTTGTCCTCGTCAATCTTCTTGGGCTCCTTGATGGTCGAAGATTTGGCCTCGTCTACGGACCATCCGCCGTCCGGAAGCTGGTGGAGGACGTCCAGACGGGCCATTCTCTCGCCGGCGATGAAGGTGGCCTCGAAAAGGCAGTCGACCCCAGAGTGAATGTGACTCAGTGTCACACCAGCAGCCGATTGAGCGTCCGCCCCCGGATTCTCGACGAACTTGCCATGCGGATACCGCAGCCGAGCGAGACGTCCCAGTGACTTCCCTGTTTCCATCCGGTCTCTCACGGCGAGACCGATTGGAGTCTTGAGGTCCGGTCGGTGCACGTCGAGCCAGGCCCGACGAACACAGTCAAGGCCCCTGATGAATTCGGACTTAGTCAGGAGTCGTCGGCCTTCCATCGGTTGCTTCCTGAGATTCAGAGACTAGCCAAAGTCGCCTTGATATCCTTGGTCAGGATAAAGAGGTGAAGGGGCAGTCCATCGGTCGAGACGAAGCCCCACTTCTCGTAGAACGCCTTCGCCCCGGCGTCCTTCGCGTGGGCGAGCAGTGCCCTGGCACCAATGGCTTCCTGAGCAGTCATGAATCTTCCGAACGCGTCTTGAAGCAAGCTTGCCCCTAGCCCCTGACCCTTGCAACTCTTGTCGACGGCCAACCTCGCGAGCAGGATAAGAGGCACCTCATGTCGGGCAAGGCCCTTCCGGATCCTCTCCGGAGTTTGCTCGTAATCGGCGGAAGCGGCGCAGAGGCTGTAGTATCCGACGACTTCATTCGACCCGGGCCGTGTCGCCACAAATGTCCGGGCCGAGTTGTTGCCTTGGTTCTGAAGCGCGTGGTTCTTGAGGAATGAATTCAGGGCATCCACTTCGCAATCGAATCCAGCCACGTCGTGCGCGGCCGTCAGTAAAACCGGACGCTCGAACGCCGCGCTCATTCGAAGACGCTTTTCCTAGCAAAGAGAGCCTTCAGCTTAGGCAGCACAAGCGGTTCCTCTTCCAACCGGGCGAGAAACAGCTTCATCTTCTCTTCAGGGAGCGCGAAACGGTTCTGGTCAGCGAGCACGATTTGAGCCGCTTCAGTCGAAGCACTGATAACGAAGTCGGACAGCTTCTTCCCTTGTGAGGCCGCAGCCTCCTCAAGAAGAGTCTTCTGCGTCACATTCACCCGGAGGTCGATCCGGGCATCCTTAGAGCTGTGGGTTGCGGTTTTCATATCGGTTCACTCCTGAGTTGATTGTTCCGTACATTGTACACACATTGAGACGCGTTGGGAATGAAAGTGGTTCCACTTCCCTACTCCAGGGCCGAAAAACTGGCAATCGCTCCCCCTCTCCGGCCCGGGGGCCTTGACCCCATCTGCGACCAGCGAGTAATTCTCGCAGGTATGCATCACCCGTCACTTGAAACTTACCAATACAAGTCCCTTCCCTTCCAATCGGCCGCTTTGACCGAGGATCAGCTCAATCAAATGGGTGCCCAAGGTTGGCTCCTCGTATCCGTGCTCCCCAACATTGTCTTTGCAAAACGCATCTCAGGATCTCCAGCTGGGACGCGATTTGACGACCCCATGCTCCTTTCAATCAAGCAAGTGTCTGAGCGGCTCAACATGAGTCGAACCAAAGTCTATGGCCTCATCGCCGCTGGAACAATAGCTTCAATCAAGGTAGGTCGACTTGTCCGAATCCCTCGACAGGAGGCAGAGTCCAAAACCTGCGCAGGTATACTCCACCATGTGCTTTTGACGGGACGGACTGCCTCAACGCCTGGGTGACTTTCGGGGCCATAGGTGCATGACCCTCGGCAATTGTCATGGGCCGCGAGTCAGCAATGTCACCAAGGACTCGCTCGCCGTAGACCGTTTGGTGACGCTCGGAGCAATATGAGGACCGCCCAGTTTGATGCTAGACACAAAGCGATTTCCGAACTAGCCGACCGCTGGGCCTCGTCCCATGATTCGTCAGACCTTCTGAAGGCGGCTGCGGGCACCATTTCGTATTCCCGAGGTGAGCAGCGCCTAATCGAGGATGCCATCGAACTTGGGGCACCAGAGAAGCTGGCCGCGACACAGAATCTCGTGTCAACCCTCGATGAACTGAGCGAGGAACTACGAATCGCGTCTCGCTCCAGTCAAGGCTTCGCCATGGCGGCTATCTGGGCGCTGGCTATTGTTACCGGAAGGATTCCCCTTGACCAGCTCAATCAAGAAGATGAAATGGAGCGGTTTCCGCTTCCTCCAGGCGCTCTGCTGAGTGAGCAGATTCGAGTCGCGCATGCGGGCGCCCTGATTGAAATCGAGGCAGGTGACTACGAAGGCCCGTTCACTTTCAAGCGTGCCGTAACAATCGCTGCCACGGGTAAAGCGAGGCTCTTCTCAAAGAGTGGCTCAGTTGTGGTTTCGGAAGCCAGTGGTTGCGTTCTCAAGAACCTATACATTGAGGGCAATGGTGAATCACCAGCCATTGTCGGAGCAGAATCCTGCGAGGTCATCCTGCAAGACTGCTTCCTGGAGGGCAATTCAGGAAACGTTCGGGCCGTCGGCACTGGTTGGCATCTGCCGAAGGATGTTCAGGTTGTCCTGGACGAAGAGGGCAATGGCCGGACCTTTGTGGAGCTGAGAGTTCCTATGGTCGCAAGACTGGAAATTGCGGACATCCCGGGAGACGTTGTGCCGAACGAACTGCCCGCCGGCGGCTCAACGGTTTGCCTGGAGATTCGTGGATGTCTGTTTCAGTCACAGCAGGGAACCCTTCTCATTTCTGTCGAAGGAGGTGTCACCCAGGGGGTTCCTGTCGGCCTTCGTAGAAGAGACCTCACCGCATCACCGTACGTGTCCAGCGCACCACACGGTCACGAATATCCCGTTCCATTACAGTTGCTTCCAAAGGGCCGCAGTGACGTTATGAAGCTCGCTCAAGAGCTTAGTATGACGAGGCAACGGCGCTCAGAGAGATACTTGGAACGGCACCGATAAAGGCGCAGATTCGGAGGCGTGAGGACCGCTACGACAAGTGCACTGTTGAGTTTGCAATTGACCCGGACTCCATGGCCTCAAAGGCTGGAGCGACCTTGCGCAGGAGCCGCCAGTGCTTAATGCTTTCGACCAATATCTCACTGATTGGCGACCGCCTGAACGTCGACAGCCCTTGCTTATGTTGGCTGGTTCAGCGAAAAGGTAGCGGGTTGCTTGTTCCTGACGGTGCTTCGAGGACATGGGAAGGAACCTTCGATTGCGGAGGGTATGGACCACTCAATCACTCCCTGGTTGAAGTAATCCGGTCAATTGAACCGCCCCCGCCGGACCAAGGATTGCAGCTTGACGCATGGAACGCCTTTCTTGAGGTGGAGATGGCTGAGGCCGAGGCGAGTCAGTTCTATGTTTACGGGTCCCATGCCTATGCTGGGGGGAGCCAGCTGCGGTTGAGGATTGACGTCACAACGGCTTGCCTTGGCGAATCAGCGCTTGCCGAGCCTGACTTTTGGAGCCGCTTGAAAGCGGCAATTGGACAGGAACTGGCCTACTCGCCGGATGCTCGAATCGACCCTGATGACGTCTACAAGTTCGGGACTCTGGATTCTGTCGACCAAGTCAAGCAAATAGTTACCATTCGACTGACCGAGGAGAACGTCGAGCAGTTGGATTCCGATTCCATTGAGCTACCCTCAAGCATCTGGGTTGGTTACCAGGCTCTAGGAGACGTTTCCCAAATCGAGCGAAAGCAGTTCGGCCTAAGTCAACTAGAAAGAGGCAGTACCAAGAACCCACGTCTCGGACTCTTCTTCTTCGATGCCGAGAAGGCGAGGCCGCCGGAAAGACGTATCCTTCTGAGTGAACACGAGATGCTTCTCGGCACGAAGGTCAACCCTGACCAGAAGACCGCTGTGGAGAAGGCGCTCTCTGCTCCTGATTTGATGCTAATCCAGGGGCCGCCAGGAACGGGGAAGACCACTGTTATCGCAGAGCTTTGTTACCAAATGGCCAAGCAAAGCAAGCGTTGCCTTGTCGCCTCTCAGACGAACTTAGCGGTTGATAATGCACTCTCGCGATTGGAACACCACCCTGCCATACGTGCGATTCGCGCAGGAAACGTGTCGCGACTAGAAGAAGAGGGAAGGAGGTTTTCCGAGGCGGAAGTTATTAGAACGTGGCTTGGGAATACCTCCACGGCGACTCAGAAGCGGCTTCGAGAGCTACGGCGGAGGCTCAGCTTTGTGGAGCAGTTGTTGGGCTCGCAGACGTTTTTGGAGGCTCTGTCAAGGGCAAGAGCCGAGACTAAAGAGGAAGACCAGAAACTCCAATCCGAGCTCAATACACTGCGTACTGCTGAGTCAGATGCCTCGACGGAACTAGCCAATTGCACATGTCGAATCGACTTGCTATCCAATGCAGTGGAGCGCGTCGATGGAAGGGATGTTCCAGAAGCGTCCGAACATCTACCACGCATTGCCATCGAATGGTCGCTCGAAGAGCCGTACATCCGCGCCCTCGATATCATTTTGCGCAGCCTTGGGCAAGAGCGCCCCAGGGGCATTTCCGACGTCCTTCGAGCAGGTCTAGAGACGCAGGAATGGTTGAAGAGGCAAGATATGGCCACTGCGGAGTCTTTGGCGTTCGACCGGCACTTTCCAGAAATTCGAGACGCCTTCGAGCGATGCCAAGCGATTCGCGCTGATATTCATGATTCTGAATTGCGCCACGAATCACTAACGAAGAGGCTTGCTCGGGTCACCTCCGACCAACTGAACCTAGAGGACTGGAAGGATGCTGAAGCCTATCTAGAAAGTGCGCTAACCCAGCTCGCACAAAGACTTCTAGAGCAGAAGCTTCTCTCATCAAGGGAGGGGCTAATTCCGGGCTTTTTGGAGGCGAGTGCTGCTCAAGAAGAGGCCCTGGCGGCGTTCCAGCGAGAACGCGGGGTGCTCGTGGAACTGCGGTCCCTCAGAGATGAATTGCTGGGCGCGGAATCAGAATGCGCCGAATCAATGGCAGCCCTTCAGGCGGCCAAGGTGCACAACGATAAGGTAGCGGAATTGCAGCGGGCCAGGAGCGCTTGCGTTGGAGCGGTAAGTGCTTGGCAGACAACCCATGACACGCTTACCCGCAATCACATCGAAGCCGAACGCGGATTTGAGGAATTGTGGCGTCATCTACAGACCTCTTGCGTAGCCGCCCATCAAGACGCGAAACCAGCGCATGACGTCAGCTTGCCGCGGGCCGCTCCCATTGCTGACCCGGCTTTGGAGGGTGCACTTCAAAGATGCGGGCTCCAGTCGACGGCTTATCTGAAGGCATACGCGGAGTTCCGAAGGAGTGCGCTATCTCTGCGAGAAGCTGTGAAAAAGCATGTCGCTGAAGCCAGTAAGTTAGGGTTTGTTCCCGGCACGTCTAATGCAGGAATTACCGCGCCTGATGTCGAGGTGCAGTCAATCGAACTTGCGAGAGCACTACAAAGCTGGGCGGAACGTGGCTTTCAATCTGGCATAAGGAGACTCCTGGGTCGGCGTGATGCACAGCTACTCCAAACCAGGGTCCAATCAGCCCTGGGGGTTTGTGAGCGATACCTCGCGACGCCCGAACGGTCTCTTGACGAAGTCAAGAACGAGTTACATGGAATCTGGAAAGCCGCCAAGGACGCCGCTCTTCTGGAAGCGCGAACCCGCCTCAGCCGACTGGAGCGGGAGATAGCGGACAAACAGAGTGAACTCCAGGCAATCGAAAACCAAGGGCGTCAGCTCGGCTCTACAAAAGACTCCGCACCTGAAAAGCGCAAGGTCGAGCAATGCTCGGCTAGGCACAGGATGATAGAGGAGCATATTGAATCTTCCCTAGCTTCTTTAGGCGACGCAACTAGGAGAGCACTAGAGTGTTCCTACAGCGAATGGCCGCAAGCAATCGCACGACTGCTCGAAGACGTGGAGACCAGGTCATCGCTTCTGGGCAAGTTGCCATCTCACAGAGCCTTGATGGACATGAAGTCATCATGCTTGGACGAACTAGCCTCGACGACGAACTCGCAACTAGCCAATGCCAACGAGTTGTTGTCAGAGCAAGCATGCTCCCTCGAAGCCGAAAGCCTCCGTCTCAGTGAAGCGCGGACGGTCGCACGCGCTTCACTGACCGAGGGCCTCTCAGATGATTGCCTCTGGGTTAAGTGGCGTACCGTTATCTTGGCTGAGGCTCAATCGCTTGAAATGCAGAAAGCAAGTGCTGAAGAGAGACGGACTGAAGCACGTGACAAGTCTGAAGCCGTCGTAGGGCAAATCGATGCCCTACATCGAGATAGATTGGAACTAGAGCGACAGTGGGAAGAGCTTCGCTCCAATATCCCGGACTCGGTGCTCTCGGTAGCTCCGAATAGGTCTGTCGAGAGTCCCGAGGTGTTGCTTGCACTCTTCCCGAAGTTAGGTGAGGAGAGGAGTCGCTTGGAGGCGGTACGTCAGCGTGACGAGCAACTTCTAGAAAAGTGGAGCCAGCGCTTAAACTCGCTCACAGATGCAGAGGAACGCGAACTCCACGACCTTTATGTTTCGAACGCCAACGTTGTTGGCATCACGTGTGTGCAAGCCGGTGCTAAGCACTTTAAGTCTAAGTACGGGCATTTCGACCTCATCATTGTCGATGAGGTCAGCAAGGCAACCCCTCCTGAACTCCTCCTACCGTCCCTAATGGGCGACAAAATCGTTCTCATCGGCGATACGATGCAGTTGCCCCCTCTAATTGGGCAAGAGACCTTCAAAGAAGTAGCTGCACGATTGATGAAGTCGAAAGCAGAGCTGGCCTTCGTCGAGCAATCCTTGTTCAAGGAGGCGGATCCCCTGACAAGAACATAACGGTAGGCGTACCAGTCCACATCGGCTTCACCTCCCAGCAACAGCACCCAGTAGGCTCCCGCGTCCAGTTTCCGGGGGTAATCATCCGTGTGATCCCCGCCGCCCGGATGATAGGTGAGTCCGGTGAACAGAAGATTCGCCCCGAAGCGGTTTGTGGCTTCAGAACCGGCGTGAAGCGGTGAAACAGT
>CAIUHP010000022.1 GCA_903899015.1 uncultured Armatimonadota bacterium
AACTCCAGAGGGGGAACCGGAAGGCCGGAATGACCAGGTTTTGGTTCATGGCCTCTCCGCCCGATGAACCATACGAGACTCTCGAGTCAGGAGGGAGCATGAACTTTTTGACACCCAATTCTTCGGAAAGCCTCCACTCATCGGCGATCGCAAACTCGGTCAGATCTTGGCGCTCACCCTGAAACCAGAAGTCAAGGCCGGCCATAATCAATGTGACTCCCTCGGATGTTGTCATCATTGAGCCAACACCGAATGGGGCGATTAGCTGTGCTCGACGGACCGGTGCGTTAGACATTGTTTTCTCCAATAAGAGCGTGGGGCAGAATCTTCACTGCACATTCGGCATCAACATTGCGCATACTCATCATGGTTTCCCAAGTAACTACGCGCTTTGAAGGCGTGAGATAATTGCCGGCGGGATTCAACAAGGGATTGGTCTCCCCTTGCTTGTAGTCTGACCAAGTTGAACGGCGCCACTCAATCCACTCCCCCCGTCGACGTTCCACGAGTGCTTCGAAATGTTCGAGCTGTTTTGGCTCAACGACCATCAACCGTTTACGAGCAATCTTGACGGCATCGTCAAATAGTTGTTCTGGGAAGGGCATCACCTCCAAGCCTTTCGGAGAAAAGTTGCGGATATACCCCACCAAAACTGCGTGCAAGGCCCTCTCCATCACGGGAGTTGACCATGGTGTGACGCTGGTCGGCTCGACATTCGCATACAAACGCTGGTGAAAGCTGCGGAACTTTTCGAAATGCGATCTATCCCGCGCTCGACGCGGTGGATACTGAACAACGATCAGCCCTGGCCTTCTCGCCCAGTCACGCCCGACGCGACCAGCTACTTGAATGTATTGCGACGTTGTCTTCGGCTGACCGAGCATTGTCATCAGTGAAAGTCGCTGGATGTCGATACCAACCTCAATGATGTTGGAGGCAAGGCATATGTCTATTTGTCGGTCTGGGTATCGCGCGTTGAGACGCTCAATGGTGGCCGGCAAGCTATTCGAGTCAATGCGACTCGTCAACTCCATCAGCGCCGCCTCGTTTACGTAACGCCGTTCCGCTTTTTCCGTAACGCCTTTTCGCGACCACAGGGTCTTGAGCATGGCTTGTGTGTTGATTCTCAGAATCGAGAAGGATGTCCCAATATCTTGAATGCGATTGAAGAATGCCAGATTGGTGGTCCAGGGATCTCTCAGTTCCGCATCGAGACGCATCGGGGCTTGTAAGAGGGCCGATGCGACACGTGCCTGGAGGTCCTGCACAGAACCGAGTGACGTACCGATGGCGCCAACAAAGAGTTGCCCCTGCTCGAGAGAACCATCAGCCTGCCTGGCATATCGAGCAAAAAATGAATCTCCAGCATCAATTCCGCTTGGTGGGAAGACATCCATTTTGTCGCGTCCATATAGGCCGAGAACTTGATTGCCAGCACTTCGAATGGTGGCGGTTGAACAGACAATCTTTGGCTTCGCGCTAGCTTCGTCGCTGCCCGCCCGACACATCTCCTCGAA
>CAIUHP010000023.1 GCA_903899015.1 uncultured Armatimonadota bacterium
ACCCATGTCGAACCCTTTGCCGATGGCCGCCTTCCCCCGTTAAAAGAAGCCCCTGTAGCCGGAGGTGGTTCGTGCCTCCGAGCAGCCCCGTAGGTGCCACAAAACCCGGAATTCACCACGAATTGGGTCGTTGATTTCCGGGAATCAAGCGTTTACGAACGGGTACGCGGAGGCACGAACCACCTCCGTCTACAGGGGCTCTGGTGTTTGAAAGCAGGTGGCCATCGATAAGGTCGCGATGGCCTCCTTATCCCGTTAACAGAAGGCCGAATAAACTAAAATTTCCAACTGTGTCACTCTTTCACGCGACTCCCTTTTGGGGAATAAATTCTGTAAATTTACGGTTTGTACTCTCGGCACAATGCAAATAATTGTTGCCCCATATTGTTGCTAGGTCTTGCCTCCATAGGTTCATTCATGATTTTTAAATCGAGATTGTTGTTGGTTTCCAGTGCCCTGTTGGTCGCCCTTGTCGCGGTGGGCCAAACCGTTAGAAGCAGGCCCAGCCATGTGGCACCGGCTACGTCTACCGCTAAGATCAAGCGTTTGGCAGGACCCGCCATTCAACGCCACGTTCCATCGGTGGCACAGTCCGTTGAAATGCACCGCAATGCTAAAGCCAGGGCAAAGGCCAATCCGGCACTGAGTTTCCGACCGATGCTACAAACCGGTTCGTCTTGGCCAAAGTTCCGAGGCAATCTCCTCAACACGGGACGAGCCACCGTTGGTGGCGCAAACAGCTTCAATGCCTGGGCGACAGCGACAAACGCCGCCGTACAAGCCTCCCCGGTTGTGGCCGCCGATGGAACGATCTTCGTCGGATCAACGGACGGAATTTTTTACGCTTTGAACCCAGATGGCACCGTTAAGTGGACCAATACCGATCCTCTCAACTTCGTGGTATCGACCGCTGCAATCGGATCCGACGGCACCCTATACTTTGGATCCAACGACAACATGATCTATGCCGTCAACTCCGTCGACGGAACGACCAAATGGACTTACACCACCGGTGGGGCAGTCACCTCGTCGCCTACGGTAGCCGCCGACGGAACAATCTACGTGGGCTCCGATGACTTTTCGCTCTACGCCCTCAACCCCGACGGAACGCTCAAGTGGCATTTCGACACCCTGGACAAAATAGATTCGTCGCCTGCACTTGCAGCCGATGGCACGATCTATATCGGTTCGTACGATGGATTCCTCTACGCTGTGAATCCTAACGGAACCCAAAAATGGAGTAACCATCTGGGCTCCGCAGTTTCATCGACGCCCGCGATTCAAAACGATGGCAATATCGTCGTGGGATGTACCGATTCCAACATTTACTCTCTCTCGCGTGTCGACGGCACCACCCAATGGTTGTATAGCACCGGAGGTCCGGTATTCGGCTCGGCTGCCATCGGGACTGACGGAACCGTGTATATCGGCTCCACCGATAATAATCTCTACGCCATCAACCCTGGAGGCGGTGACCTCGTATGGACTTCAACATTCGGTGGCGGAGTCAATTCATCCCCTGCAATCGCTGGAGATGGAACGATTTACGTGGGTTCTGACGACTTCAATTTATACGCTCTCAGCCCGACTGATGGCAGTCAGATTTGGAGTGTGGGAACCGGCGGCAAGGTCATCTCATCACCGGCAATCGCACCCGATGGCACGCTCTACTTTGGCTCGTTTGATAAGAGCATTTACGAAGTCGGTTCCGAGGTGAACACGGTACCTGCATCCAGTCTCACGATTGCGCCTGCTTCCGTTCCGGGCGGCAACACCGCAACTGGAACCATCACCCTTACCGGTCCCGCACCTTTCGGTAGCGATATCGTTGCCCTGCAAAGTAGCGACCCTGCCGTCATCGTCCCTAACTTCGTTGTCGTTGCGGCTGGAGACACCACCGCGACCTTCACCATCAACACCAGCGTTGTCAATTCGGCTAAGTCGGCAATTGTGACCGCCACTTCCGGTTCGGTGAACGTCACCGCTCCTCTCACTGTCCAAGCCCTTGTTCCTGTTTCACTAACCTTTAGCCCGGCAACCATTGTTGGTGGAGTCACGACAAGCACGGCGACCTTAACGTTTAATGGTAAGGGGGCTCCTGGTGGAACGCATGTTGCAATCACCAATCAATGGCCAACCTACGTAAACACTTTAAGTAGCGTAACGCTGAGTAGCACTTCCAATGTCGTCACGTTCACGGTTTCTTCGCCTCAAATGTGGCAAATCCAATTCACGGATCTGATCTCCGCAACTCTGAACGGAGTCAGTGTCAACGCAACCCTGACGGTTGCAACGACGGCACTTCAGAGTGTTTCCATAACGCCATCCACCCTTGCCGCGGGAAATAGCGCAACGGGAACATTGACCTTGGGCGGCCCTGCACCGGCCGGCGGTTGGGTCGTCACCCTCATCAGCGGTAACCCCGCGTTTGTCTCGATCCCCGCAACCGTTACCGTTCCAGCCGGAGCGTCGACCGCCACGTTCGTGATCACCACTGCCAAGGCAAGTCCAACGTTCTCCTGCCTCATCAGTGCTCACGACTCGGTCATCTGGCACAGCGCGACGATCAACGTTCAAGCCGATTCCATCACTGGACTGTCATTGAGCCCTTCCACTGTTTCCGCCGGTGCCAGCTCAACCGGAACGGTTACTTTGAAGACTCCTGCCCCTTCCGCCGGTTGGAGCGTGAAACTCTCGTCCGGCGTTCCCGGAGTCGTGTTCGTTCCTTCAACTCTCGTGATCCCCGCCGGTGCTTCTAGCGGCAACTTTACCGTTACCACTAAGCCCACCTCGTCCACCGTCACCTCTGGCGTCTACGCCTCTGATAACGTTTCCGGCGCATCTGCGAACCTGACCGTCGTCGGGAACCTCGTCACCAACTTGACGTTGAATCCCGCCACGATTGGTGGAAACGGAACATCCACTGGAACTGTCACTCTGGCGTCCAACGCATCCAACGGGGGAGTGAAGATCAACCTGTCCGTTGGCGTTCCCAGCGTCGTAACCGTGCCCGCGAGCGTCACCGTTCCGGCCGGAGCCAACTCGGTAACCTTCCCGATCACGGCCAAGCAGGTCTCTGCAAGCTATACGATGGGCGTCTATGCGACCGATGGCAACTCCACCCGCACTGCAACTCTCACCGTCAACGGCGATTCCATCGCCAGCGTCAGCGTAAATCCGACCAGTGTGAAAGGCGGCAACAGTGCAACCGGAACCGTGACCCTTACGTCCCCCGCCCCATTCGGCGGCTGGCTCGTAACATTAAAAGCCGGTGCCTCCGGAGTCGTGACCGTGCCCACCACCGTCCTGATCCCCGCCGGTGCCACTCAAGCCACCTTCCCAATCACCACCAAAGCCGTCGCCACCACGCTGACGTCTCTCGTCTACGCCTCCGACGGAAACTCAGGTCAAGGAACCAACCTAACCGTCACCAACTAACCCAAAACTCAAACGGAGGGCGGAATTTCATTCCGCCCTCCGTTTGCATTTTATAGGCTAGGGAAGAGTAGCTTGTGACCCCTCAATCCAACCGAGCCACAACTCACCTCCGGGCTAGAAAAAGCGGGGCCGCCTTTGGTAGCTCAACCCCGTAAGAACAACCCAAAGTCATAGAGCACTGGGCAGGCGGCGGACTGGGTGACTCGCAACCGGACCTTGCCCGTCGTAACCGACTCAGGCAAGCGAATGAGACGGCACGCTCCGACGCTGGTCGCGGTCGCGATCTCTTTCCAATCTCCGTTTTGCCAAGCGTCCACCGAAACCGCTTCCACGCGCTGACCGAGCTGAATCGCTTCTCGCAGGCGAATCACGTTAAACGTCTTGTCCTTCTTGAGATCCAGCTCCACCGAACCCGACGTCACCGCATCGTCAGTGGTCCAATACTTGCTCGCCGACTTCGAAAGGATGTTCGATGCCGCAAAAGCCGAATCTCCGCCGCGAACATTCGACGCCTGGCACCGAGCACCGAGGGCCAGATTATCCGCAAACGTGTTCTTGATGATCGAGCCAAACTGGGTAAGGGAAGTGATATCCGAGTCGCTCACCAATCCGTGCTTGTTCGGTGGAACGTTCAGCAAGAACGAGCCGCCGCGTCCGACCGATTTGTAATACAACTCTTCCAACTGGGCGGGAGTTTTCACCTTGTCGTCTTCCGATGCGTGCCAGAACCAGCCGGGACGAATGGAAACATCGCATTCGGCTGGCAGCCATCTGGTTCCGTGCTTCGTGCCTCCTTCGCCCTGTTCCGACTTCACATAGCCCGGAGCGGGTGCGTCGTCTTTCTCGCCGACCGGATCATATGTTGCCCATGATGTTTCAGCTGCATAGCCGCTCTCGTTGCCAACCCATCGAAGGTCAGGTCCCACGTCGCTGAAAATGCAAGCGTTGGGCTGAAGTTTGCGTACCATCTCCCACGTTTCTGGCCAGCCGTAATAGGTTTTTCGATCAATCGAGCGAGTTTCTTTCGCCCCGCCGTAATATCCGCTGCCACCGTTCGCGCCGTCGTGCCAAACCTCAAAAATCGGACCGTACTGGGTCAACAGCTCATGAAGCTGAGCGCGATAAATCTTCACATACTCGGCCTGACCATAGTGAGCGTTGTTGCGGTCCCAAGGCGAGAGGTAAACGCCAAACTTGAGTCCATGCCGCTTGCAAGCCTGAGAAATCTCCTTGACGACATCCCCCTTTCCGCCCTTCCACGAACTCGACGCTATGCTGTGATCGGTGGTCTTCGTTGGCCAAAGGCAGAACCCGTCATGGTGCTTACAGGTCAGAATCGCACCCTTCATTCCTGCCGCTTTCAGGGCCAAAATAATCTGGTCCGGGTCAAATTTGTCTGGGTTAAACAGGTTGGGATCCTCGTCTCCATTTCCCCATTCCCGGTTCGTAAAAGTGTTCGGGGAGAAGTGGAGAAACGCGTACGTCTCCATCTGCGTGTGAGCAATTTGTCGAGGGGAAGGTAAAGCCCCAAAAGCTCCCGGCCCCATCGCCCCCGCTCCCAAAATGCCCGCCAAAGTCAACATCAAAAGCATGCCGAATTATAGCGCTCTCTGAATCCACCCGTAATCTGTCTTTCCGTGGGGCCGCTCCCATACTAACTTATAAAATCGCCTCTTATTCCTGCACCTACCCCTGAGTAAGGTTGATGTGTTCTGGAAAACGCTCAGCTAAAACTTCCCGAATCTTGTCGACCGTAAATGGCTTACTTAAGACAAAATCCATTCCCGAACGACGGCATTCGATCACTTCATCTTCCGTAATCCCCGCTGTAAACGCACCGATCACGGACCGGCCCATATTGGGGGAAGATCGAATAAGCTTGCTAGCCTCTAACCCGTTGCACTTCGGCATATGAACATCCAAAAGAATGAGGTCGAACCTAGATTTTGACGCCTCACACACCGCTTCCAAGCCATCCCAAACATGAGTCACCACGCAATTCAGTTGCTCCAAAGCATGGCGAGCAACAATCGCGTTGACTTCGTTATCCTCAGCAAGCAAAACCTTGATTCCCGTTCGCTGCTGCGCCCGAGTACTTTCTGTCAGAGCCGCAACCGCTTGTGCCTCTTTGCACGCGAATTTAATCGTAAAGACCGAACCTTCCCCCACAACACTCGACACTTCAAGGCTGCCACCCATCAACTTTGCGATGTGCTTTGAAATCGTAAGCCCCAATCCCGTTCCGCCAAAACGCCGATACGTGCTGCCCTCCGCTTGGGCAAAGGCATCGAAAATCGCCGTGAGCTTATCGCTCGCAATCCCAATTCCCGTGTCTGCAACCGCGTACTCCATGCGCCAGGTCTGATTGCCAGCCGACTGCGCCTTTACGCGAACTTCGACACCACCCGAGCCCGTAAACTTTAACGCGTTGCTCACCAAATTGCCCAGCACCTGCCGAAGCCGAACCGCATCCACCATTACAAACTCAGGAATGAACCCGTCATAAATCACCCGTAGGCTGATACCAATCGAGTCTGCTTGCGGGTGGTGAAGCGCAATCACATCTTCAATAATCCGCTTCGGCGACTCCGGATTGGGATCCAAAGTGAGTTTGCCCGCCTCAATCCGAGCGACATCGAGAACATCGTTGATGACCGTCATAAGGGTGTCACCACTCCGTGCAATGAGGTCCACATAATCACGGACTTTCGGATCAAGTTCTAGCTGCTGAATGAGAGAAGCCGTAGCCAGAACTCCATTAAGCGGCGTGCGGATTTCATGGCTCATATGCGCCAGAAAGTCTGATTTTGCTTTTGCCGCCGCGAGCGCCTCTCGGGTCACGCGCCGCAACTCGTTCTCCATCGCTACTGTCTTCGTGATATCGTCGTAAAACACTCCGATATGCCCTGACTCGTATCGAAACACCCGAAGTTTTAACCAGAGGCCCGACTGAGGAATGAAATCTTCAAAATCGCACGACTCACCCGTAGATGCGACTTGCAGAAAATGGCGCCCAATATTGGAGTCAACCGTCTCCGGAAAGGACTCCCACAGCACCATTCCAAGAACCTTCTCCTTTTTACACCCCATCATCGCCTCGGCGCGTTTATTGATATAAGCGAACCGCCATTCGCGGTCATAGAGGATGAACGCATGGATCATGCTCTCCAAAGCCATGAGCCATTGGGTCGTTAATCATAAGGCAAACTAGTAATTAGAATCAAAATCCGAAACAGGCAAATAATGTAGCCTAATTCTATTCTAAGCCTTTTCTTACCATATTAAAAAGATCCGGAGATCGGAATTCATGCCGTCTTTTTCGCTTGCTCACCCAAACCCCCCACCCCCGTAGCCGACGGTTCCGTGCCGTCGTCCCAAGAACCTACTCTCCGAACACCCCCGAAATGGGTCCATCCGTGGCGGTTCCCCGGAAACCTGTAGACCGGGGATGGTTTTTGCCCCGGTTTTACTTCCAAAGCCATGAGCCAACCAAGCTAAACCCGTAACCCCCACCCCCGACGGTTCCGTGCCATCGACTTAAGGTCTCCAATTCGGTCACCTCTACTTTCCGGATCTATGAACTTCCGTAAGGACTGATTCATTCTCCTTGCGCTGCTTTTCCTCTGACTTGAACCTCAACTGGCCGAACGCAGGTTCAAATTGGAGGAGAAACAGCGTTTCGAGGCCATGACTATATTGAACCTACCCCCAAAACAAGCGACACGTGCCGAGAGTAAGGCCTGAATCCAAGACTTACGAATCTCAAGTTCGTTTCACCTTCCAGTGGGATATCTCTGAAAGGGATAAACTTCCTCACCCCTTAACACTCCTTGCAGGCCCTAGTGGAAGTAGATAGTAGTGTTGGGGAAGGAAGTTATATCCCAGGCCCGGTAATTGTCTTTTCTCATCGATATGAATCCAGACGGATTTCGCTCTTCGAGTGGATTAGCCTGATGCTAGATAGCGAGCCAGGGACACTAGCAATTAACAGCTTTATGCGCCAGTTTGAATACAAGGAATAGTCCAGAAGAAGAAAAGCATTTCATAGCTAGGACCTCCCTGATGGCAGGATGGAACGGTTCGCTTAGCTAGCGAACCATCTGTTCGCACAACGAAGAACTTATCATAGTTGTATGCAGGTTGAAGCCCGGCAGTGGGTTCCGGGCCAGGCAGGAAAAGACACTCACCTTTGCACTCACCTACGGCAGTGTCGGTAAGCAATCCGACGGACGAATCGGAGTTTAAATCCGCAAATGAGGAGCCATTTGGAAAACGATGCTCAAAAGGTTTCAAATATGAGAAGCTGATCAAAATTGGGCTTACAACCTTTGCGTATTCTTGATCGACCGAGGAATCGGTTCCAACATTCACTGGCCAGGTTGAACTCACGAGTCCGGTTCGAGAGTCCATTTTAGAAGTCAATTCGCTCTCCGGAAGGTAACGGTCAGAAAGTTTGAGCAATGAATCCGGAGACGCTCCTTCATTTGAGTCTTCGTAGAGCTTGATACCTACGTAAATTTGATGCAATTTTGCGATGTCATCTGTCGCATATGCATTTCGCTTTGCTTTGAAAGCTAACGGCAGTAGCAGCCCAGCCA
The DNA here is from genome assembly GCA_903899015.1 of uncultured Armatimonadota bacterium. GTDB lineage: Bacteria > Armatimonadota > Fimbriimonadia > Fimbriimonadales > Fimbriimonadaceae > Fimbriimonas. The sequence continues at coordinate 8,037 of CAIUHP010000023.1, forward strand.
AGACACTTATAATCGCAATCACTGCTAGGACCTCGACTAACGTAAATCCAAGGTTTATCCGACCAGCCTTATTTGTCTCCTTGAGTCGGGCATTCTCGGTAGATGCCAAAGTTCCAAACATTAATTTGAAGCATTTACCGACTGCCAATGATATTCCAGTAAGGAGCGCAATCATAAACAGATAATAGAGTCCGAATTCAGCGAAAGACGGAACCCCCTCCATAGGAGTTCCACCCAAACGGCAGAGTGGTGTTGGGCGACTGATGAAGTAAGAACTTAGGAGGATGATGACCGAAATGGCTACGTAGCCCAGCAAGGCACTTTTTGATATTCGCCCAAAGCCGAATAGAGCTCCTGATATGGAAACTCCAAACATGACACATCCTAATAAAGCAGAGCCTTCAAACCAGAGGGGATTGAAAACTCCTCCCCAGACTTGCGATAAATAAAGCGCAACTGGCCGCCCGCCAAAAAGAATCTCGTACACCTCTTTGCTAAAGCTCGACCCAAACGTCCCCAGGCCGATGGCAACAACAATCATCACAAGGGAAATAAGATGTTTCATTAGACTTTAACTTGGATTGGTTGAGGCAATATGCACTCGAAAGCAACATTGATGTCGATCTAGATTGCATATTAATCGATTAACAGATTTTCACGAGGATTCAATTAATCTTGTGATAAGGACTTCTAGTTAATTTCCCGGACAGAGCACTGAGCTTGTGCAAGGGAATCCTACGTTTGTGGGACAACCATAGGTTGTATTAGAACATAGCACGGGTTGGCCATTAACTAGAAGCTCGGTAGGTAACGATGATCCGCAGTCACACTGAGCGTGTACAACTCCGGGACACCACAACATATTACATAGTGCTGTAGTAGTAATATATCCATTTGAGCCACAACTGATTAATGTACCGCTCGCCGTAAAATTTGAGTATCCGAAGCAATAAGCGGCGCAAGTCGATATGCAAGCAATGGCCATCACTATAGCGGCGAAGAGTTTAATCGGTGTTAGTAATTTTACGTGCATTGTTTCTCCTTCGAGCCTTAGTCGGGCTCACGGCTAAAAACGATTTATTTGCTCCTTCACCAATTGGCGCAAAAGAAGAGTAGCCATTGGAGTTAGGGTTCATGCCTTGCTAGCACGAACCCATTGATGCGGTTAAAAGCTCAATTAGCCCTGTCCCGATGCAGTGCCTGATCCTGAAGTTGGTGTCGCAGCTCCAATAAATCCTTGAACTGATTGCTTCCAAATCGCAATTTGACCAGCACGAAATCTAGTCCAGACTTCAATTAGGTTGATGCATCTATTCGACAAGTCAGTAAATCGATCCCTTGCGACCTTCGTAAACATAGAGTCGTTTGACTTGGCAAGCAGTTTCTGCTGCATAGCTTTAACGTCGACAAGATAGAAGGAGTCGGCTGCATTCATGAGACTTAGAAATTGGTTAGCGACGTCAATTCGAGCTGGGTCACCGCTCGGATCATCTTTTTTTGCAGGATCCAATGCTGGCAGTTTTGCTGACTTTTGCTGTACTTCATCTGCGAACTTTTGAATCGTATCAATTTTCCCGCCAAAGTCTTTGATAACTTCAACCAATGATGCAGCCACAGCGATATGCTCAATGTAAGGAATTGCTTTCTCCACCGCTCCAGAATTTCCCTTCCCAACGATTGCGTTACCAAGCACGGATGCGGCTCCAACTAAATTTAACGATTTTTGGTTGCCAGTTCCATTAATGGCCAGAACCATACTTGCGATCGGAGCGAGTTGGGTAAATAGCCCCAAGTTTTGGTTGATTGCAGATGCCTGTTCCGGTGTCATCGGATTAATGGCTCCAGCGATATCATCAAAGAGCCCTCCCATGGCAAATTGGAGATTGATACTATCTGATCCTCCTTCAATGACATCAGACAAAGAGCTGTACATTGCAGATCTGTTTTCGCCTGTAATAGGGGATGTAGCTAATCCGAGAAGTGTATCGCCACTGCTCGGCTGTAGTGCGAACATTAACGGAGATTTGCCGTCGTTCTTCTTGAGGTAGATAGGTCGGCGCACCAAGTTCAAAAGGACATCAGATCCATGTGATCCAATTGAGATCGAACGAGAAAGTCGTGCTAGGCCGTTCGAGTCGAGCCTAATTGTGGGTGCAGAATCAACCGGATACGCGGAAGCGAGCAAAAAGGCAATGTGGGAAATGCTAGTAAATATCATTCAGGTATCTTACACAAAAACAGTGAGTCTGTAAAGATGATGATCTTGGGGGGCTGGACTCATATCCTATGTATACCAATCACAAAGGAATCGTAGACATTGAACAAGTTGATGGCCACTTACCGATGTTTTATCCGCCTGAATACAGGCTAGTTCTGGGCTCCGCTTCAGGCGTTTGCTCGGTTCCACAGGCTTAACGAATACATGCGAGGTTTCCGCCGATAATATAGATTGCACCGTCAGCTCCGATCGCAGGAGAGGATTGACCACCAGAAATTGCTGCGACTTTCCACTTTAGAGATCCATCTGAATTGATAGCGTAGAGGTTTGTATCATCGGAGCCAAAATAAACCACCCCGTCAGCCCCGATCGCTGGCGAAGAAGCGATTTGCCCTGAGGCAGCAAATTGCCACTTTAATGTGCCGTCAGGATTGATTGCGTAGAGGTTTTTGTCGTCAGAACCTACGTAAACGGTTCCGTCAGCGCCGATAGCAGGTGACGTCTTGATCTCTCGACCTGTCGTAAAAGTCCACTTTATCGTGCCATCGGAATTGATAGCGTAAAGACCCTTATCCCACGATCCAAAGTAAACTGTTCCATCAGTCCCAATTGCAGGTGAGGACTCAACTGCTTGTCCTGTTGAAAACTGCCATTTGAGAGTGCCGTCAGGATTTATGGCGTAAAGGTTTGAATCATCAGACCCTACATAGATAACACCATCAGCCCCGATTGCTGGAGAAGATCCAACCCAACCTCCGGTTCTAAATTGCCATTTGATCGTTCCATTGGGATTGATCGCGTCAAGGTAATTATCACCGGTACCGATGTAAATCGTCCCATCAGCTCCTATTGTCGGAGATGACGTCACCCAGCAGTGCGTGATAACCTGCCATTTCAGTGTGCCATCGGGTCTGACAGCTGACAAACTCCCAGATTGTATGCCCGACCCGCCACCGGACGAGAACGGATCGTCGCTAGCGCCAACATAGATTGTTCCATCCGAACTAATGGCAGGGGATGAAATACCGATGTTGCCGAGCCCGACTCGCCATTTTATAGTTGCTTCGAACGCACCGGAGGATTTAACTGCATATAGGTATCCATCTGTTCCTCCTGCATAGATGGTGCCGTCTGACCCGACTGCGGGTGATGACGGCCCTGATCCTCCAACTCGACCTTCCCAGACCACGTTTCCGCTTGCTCCGACGCCCGATCCGATTCCCGTGTTCTGAATATTGCCGTGGAATTTAGGCCAAGGAGAATTCGGATCTAGTCCTGGTTGGGTGACTACCGTAAGGGTGGTGCTAACGTCAACTGAATTCAGATTCGCCTTCACCGAGACGGTCCGGGCGGTTAAAACCTCCGTCGTCGCCGCTGTAAATGTTGCCGATGATGTTCCAGGAGCAATTGTTAAGCTTGTCGGGACTGACACAGCGGCATTGTTTGATGATAGGGCAACTTGAAAACTAGTAGGTGCTGGTCCGGTAAGTACGATCGTTCCCGTGGCGTTCTTTCCACCAACTACTGTTGGTGGAGAAAAAGTAAACGAACTAATTTTCGGGGCGCTCACAGTGAGAACAGCACTTACACTCGTTCCAGCTGAACTTGCTGAAATAGGCACTGAGCTGTCAGTTGAGACTGGGCTAGTATTCACAGTAAACACACCAGTTGTTTCACCTTCAGCGATCGGAATGGAGCTAGGCACGGTCGCAATCGAGGAATTACTGGAGATAGGGACTACATAACCGCCGACGGGAGCTGGAACTGACAGCGTTACAGTTCCCGTGGATGTGCTTCCGCCTGTAACGGTGGCGGGCGAAAACACCAAACTAGAAACCCGTGGAGCTGTTATGGTGAGCGTTGAGGATTTGACGGTGGCGCCTGAAGATGCTGCAATAACCGACGAATCATCCATCGAAACAGGAAGCGTTGAAATCGTAAAGCTTGCAGTTGTCGCTCCATCTGCGACTGTAACTGTGCTTGGGATGGATACGCTCTTTCCGCTACAAGCCAAGGAAACGACAAAACCGGTAGCTGGTGCGGGCCCTGCAATCGTGACCGTCCCCGTACTTGTTGTTCCGCCGAGAACTGAAGCTGGATTTATTGCAAGTCCTATGACCGCATTCGGCAAAACTGTTAGCAGTTTTGAAAATTGTTTTCCTGCCTTAGAGGCCGTAAAATTTGCAGTATTGCTAGCCTGCACGGGACTCGTCGCAACCGTGAATGTTGCCGATGAAAATCCAGCAGGCACGGCCACAGTCTTCGGTACAGACGCGATTGTCGGATTACTGTTTGTGATCGTAACTGTGTAGCCTGTGGCTGGGGATGAGCCTGACAGGGTAACCGTTCCAACAGAACCGCTACCCCCGTAAACTTGAACGGGATTCAGAGACAACCCCGACAGTGAAGCTGGCGTAATTGTGAGCCTCGCTGTTTTCGATACTGAGGCAAGTTTCGCGGTGATTGAGGCTGAAGTCGGCGATGCAACTCCCAAAGTAGTCACAACGAAGTTGGCTGATTTGCCGCCAGGTGAGATCGAAATCGAACTGGGAACGACAGCAAATTTACTTGTCGAAATCAGCGTGATTGTCTTTCCTCCGGCTGATGCCAGACCATTTAGGCTAAGCGTTCCAAAAGCGACATTGCCCCCAATTACAGACGAAGGTGTGATGGTCAATATCGAGAGAGAAGGGGCCAAAATATTCAAGGTAGCAACCTTGGATTTTCCTCCGCCCGAAGCCGTTATCTTGACAAGTTGCGTGCTAGGAACTCCTGCAGTCCCGATAGTGAATTTGGCACTCATCGACCCGGCAGGGACCGCTACCGTAGAAGGAACCATTGCAAAGCCAGAGCTTGAGGCGAGAGTAACCGTGAATCCACCAGTTGGAGCCTTTTTGGATATCGTTACTTGTCCGGAACTCGAGTTTCCACCTACGACTGTTGATGGAGAACACCCAACTCCAGTAACTGATTGCCCATAACTCGAGATAGCGGTCAATCCAAGTAGAAACAGGAGGCAGAATTTAAGAATGGTGGGGACAGAAAGTTCCATCAAATACACTTCTGTTAACGAGTGTAGCTCCAATGTGTCGCCGCCGTTTGAAAAGCGCACCATTTTAGAGTCGTTTGCCGGTTGAAAAGTGCACCACGTGACTACGCCGTCTCAGTTCGCTGGGACGTCCCGTCGAGGTGTACAGATTGGATAGTTATGAATTGGTTCGTCGCTCGGTAATCGTAGGTGGCATGAGCAAGCGGGCAGCAGCTCGGGAGTTTGGAGTGAACCGTCGAAGTGTCGACAAGATGGTCGGGAG
>CAIUHP010000024.1 GCA_903899015.1 uncultured Armatimonadota bacterium
CTCCCGACCATCTTGTCGACACTTCGACGGTTCACTCCAAACTCCCGAGCTGCTGCCCGCTTGCTCATGCCACCTACGATTACCGAGCGACGAACCAATTCATAACTATCCAATCTGTACACCTCGACGGGACGTCCCAGCAAACTGAGACGGCGTAGTCACGTGGTGCACTTTTCAAACGGCAAACGACTCTAAAATGGTGCATATTTCAACCGGCAGTGACAACAGTACTGAATCTCGTGTGAATTGCCTTTAGCCAATCTTTGAATTCAAACTCGTTACCGGTATTGAAAGTTGAGACAGGGTTCATTGAGGCTTCCCTTTATCCTCTGGGTTGACGTTCAACCTGCTCTGAATTTGTCCGACGAGTTTAACGATTTCGACTCCAAGGACCTGGGCAAATTCCACCAATTCCATGAGGTCAAATCGTCTTGGTCTATTCTTGATCTTGCCAATAAACGTATTGGTCGTACAAGATGTCGAGACAGAGATTCTTGACTCTGACTGTGTCTGGGGGCGATAACAGGCCACCTGCACACCCTGTCAGACACGGGCTCATTTATAGAAGTTATAAAGTGAAACCGCACTGTATTGCCATATACTAGTGTGATGTGGTATAAGAATGGTACGCCTTCAATAATTGGAGGCAAATGGAGAAAATACAATTATAAAATTAAAACAAAAAACCATTCGTCGTTTTCTGGAGGATAAAGATTTTCCTTTGAATTCTTACCTTCTTACATCCAAGATATCTAGACTTCTTCTAGTGTTAACTGCCTTTCGCAGGCAGTGATATATATATCGGTGTCGGGAATGGCAAAGAAGCTTTAGCCCAGTACCGAGTTCATCGACACACTATAGATCCGGCACAGGTTTCTTGCTTCAGGCCCTGTCAGTTGTTGTTCTCCGCGCTAGACTTTATCGTGGCCGCTTGGTGGATATTCCCGCTCGTAAAACGATTACCATTGGGCGCACTTTTTGGAGCCTGGTGCTTTCTCACCTACTGCTTCGACGTCTGGATAACGGTCCAAAGAGGCGGCCCTATGCCGCTTGGCAGCAGGAAGCTAACTGGTATCTACGATAGCCGCCCTTTCTCGGACGATTAAGAATTCATCGCAACTGGAATGGTAGCGGCGACCTGATTTGAACAGGTGACCTAACGGGTATGAACCGTTTCTGAAGAAGCCATCACAAAGGCGATTTTCGTCCCTACAGGTTCAATGATAGCATGATTAGCGCCGCTTTGTTAAGTTGGATTGGCACAGAGCGGCACCGTAACTGCTTCCAAACTGCTTCCGATTCTGACAACGAAAAGCCCATGAATCGAGATCGATTCAGCGGCCCATAGGAAGATGGCAAGGCTAGGGGTTATTCGCGGAAGCCTGCGAGGATGTGATCGCGGTCAAGCACAAACAAGATCTGAGCTCGCGTGTACATCTTCAGCGATCCCCTGCTGATCGGCTGGGGGAGATGGCCTTCGGCTCGAAGCTGGCGGAGTTGGCGCTCGGAGATCCGCCAGCGGGCGGCTGCCTCTTCGAGCGTCGAGTAGTCAGAGATGACGTCTGAGGGGGCGAAGTTCATGATGCGGCGCTCTCTCACCATTACGCCAGCGCCCCCAGCTTCTCAGCCTTCTTAATCGCCGCAACTCGACTGCCGACGCCTAATTTCTTATAGGCGTTGTACGCGTGAAAGTCCACTGCTCGATCTTTGATGCCCAAGATTGCGGCTGCTTCTTTGTTGGTCACTCCGTCAGGAAGCAAACGAAGGACTTCAAGCTCGCGGGGTGAAAGGGTGTGGGCAAGCGTGCTCATATTTTTCTTACGTGCATGCCATTCGGTTAGTTTTTCGTGCAG
>CAIUHP010000025.1 GCA_903899015.1 uncultured Armatimonadota bacterium
CGACGCAATGGCGCCGCCAGCCTCGATTTCCTTGAGCACTTTGAGGATCTCGTCCTCTGTGTAACGCTTGCCTTTTCTCATCGATGTGATTCCAGACGGAATTCACACTCCATGTGGGTCATCCTAAGGGGAACAGGTCACCTTGCCCGCTGGTATCCTTTTCATCCCATTCGCATAGAAATTCTTCGAAACCTTTGACATCTGGATTCCAAACGAGTTCTTAGGATGATATTAAATCAGTTTAAAGAATCAGTGTTGCATGTCAGATCCGAGTTTAGGTCAGACAAGAACCTTCAGCGTGAGTTTGGTATCAGTGCCCTTGGACTAGCTATCAGTTTTTCTATCATAGTCCTTGCTAATCAAGTGGCATCAAGTGTGGCTGTTCGCGCGATGGCAATCATCTTCAGTTGCTTAGCCTGGTGTCTCATGCAAACAGTCTCGATCCGATACAAAAAGCGCAAATTAAATAAGTCATCCCATGATACGAATAGTTAATGTAAGCGCATTCCAATCGAAGTTGAACACAGTTGACTGTTTGGTTTTTGGCTTAGATTAGTCGTTCTTCCGGGGCGATCTGTCACTGGCCCTGTATGGGCTTGGAGGAATGAAACTCCCCGTAATCGTCTCATACAAAATCTCCCACATAGTGAATTTATCAGGAGACGCAGTGCTCAAGTGCTTGCGACAAACTTCCAATGACCAAGCCTTATCTCGCTTTGAAAGATGCGCACCTGCGAGCACGATGCCGACCGCGGCACGCTGCACGCTGGGGTCTGGGTTTCCCAGAAGCTCCGCGTGTCGGTGCCGGTCGAAAACCACATAACTTCAGCGGTGATTGCCGGTCGAAAAATACAGAACCGTGACTATGGACGGGCTTTCTGGTGCGTCCCGATGAGGTGCACGGCGTGCAGGTTTATGAGATAGTTCGTCGCTCTGTTCTTGTTCAGGGAAAGAGCATTCGTCAAGTTTCGTTGGATGTCGGCCTAGACTGGCGGACGGTTAAGAAGATGGTCTTCGAGCCGGTTCCTCCGGGCTACCGTCTTCATTCTTCTCGCCCGAAGCCCAAGCTTGGGCCGTTTCTCGCCGAGATCGAGAAGCTGGTGTTTCCAGAGGAGCCGTATCCGGCCAAGCAAATTCCGACAGCCCAGCGGATCTACGAGATTCTCGTAGAACATCACGGGTACACAGGTGGCAGCACTCAAGTTCGCGAGTACGTATCGGAATTGCGCTCACGGCCAAAGGAGGCGTTCATCCCGCTGGTGAGTATTCCCGGTGAATCGGAATCGGACTTTAAGGAGTCTTGGGTCGAGATCGCCGGAAATAAGGTTAAGGCTCACTGCTTCCTGATGGTTCTTCCTTATTCAGGCGTTTGGTTTTGCGCTTGCTACCCCAAAGAGAACGCTGAGAGCTTTGCCGATGGCCATGCCAGGGCGTTTGAATTTTTTGGCGGAGTCAGCCGCCGCTCGCTTTATGACAACGCCGGATACGCTGTCAAACGCGGATCGGGCCCCATCAAAGGTCGTGAGCGCAGCTTGACGGACTCTTTCACCGAGTTACAATCTCGGTATCTGTTCGAAGCAGTCTTTGCCAACACTTACAGTGGCAACGAGAAGGGTTCGGTTGAGCGCAAAGTCGCAGTGATTCGCTCGCGCCTGTTCTCTCCAGTTCCCAAGGCGGACTCCTGGGAAGAGCTCAACCAGATGCTCTATGACAACGCGCTCAAGGCAAAGGAAGCATCAGAGCGGTTTCACGAAGATGCCGCCAGACTGTTGCCGGTTCCGGATTACCGGCCAGAGCGTCTAGTGAGCGCCAAGGTCGATAAGCTCTCCCTGGTCTGTTTTGAAACCTGCTTCTACAGCGTTCCAACCCAGTTTGTTGGAAGGAGACTCACTGTAAAGGCAAGACCATTCGAGATTGAGATCTTTTCGGACAAAGAACGGATCGCTTGCCATAAGCGCTGCTTCAAGAAAGGTCGTTACCGGACGGACTATACGCACTACTTGGATCTCTTGGAGAGAAAACCGAGAGCTGCCCGTTGCGCCATGCCAGTGCTTCAGGCTGGATTCCCCGAAGAGTTCGAATCCTTTCGCCAGCGTGTGAACGACAACACGAGCGTAGGCGACCGGCGCTTTGTAGCCGTTCTTCGCCTAGCGAGCGAATTCGGCGTCGAAAAAGTTCAAGCGGCTCTTTCCATCGCTCTTGCTCGCGGCGTCACAGAACCCTCGGACATCCGGCTGCTTATCCTGCGTCAGTTCGACGAAGTCCAGTCAGCCATCAGGTGGGAGAATTCCTCTCGATCTCTCTCACCGAGTGTTGAACGCCCATCGCTGTCCGAATACGCCAAGCTCATGGAGGTGGCGGCATGAACCCCGGAGAGAGGCTAAGTTTGGAAGCTCATTTCAAGACCCTACGCTTGCCGAGCGTCAACCGGGAGTACGCAAGGACCGCAGTCGATGCCGTAAACGAAGGCGTCTCCCATGAGCGGTATCTGCTCCGATTGATGGAGATGGAACTTGCTGACCGGGACAACCGGGTCTTTGCAAAGCGTCTCAAGGATGCAAGGTTGCCATCCAAGAAGACGCTCGCCGAGTTCGACTTTGCCGCCATCCCAGCAGTAGATCCGATGAAGGTTCATCGGCTTGCTAGCTGCGAGTTCGTGGCGAGGGCTGAGAACGTTCTTCTTGTAGGCGGCAACGGCACTGGCAAGACTCACCTAGCCACGGCGATTGCGGTTGAGGCTTGCAAGCGCAAGCTCTCCGTTCGTTTCTACACGGTCTCGCAACTCGTTGAAGCGCTCATCGAGGCACGTTCTGAAAGAGCGCTCTCAAGAATGAGGGCGTCTCTCAAAAAGCTCGATCTGCTCATTCTCGATGAACTCGGATTCGTACCGCTCCCGGCAACTGGCGCCGATCTGCTCTTCGAGGTGGTCTCCGACCGATACGAAAGGCGCTCTATCGTCCTTACAACCAACCTGCCGTTCGAGGAATGGATATCAGTTCTTGCCTCAGAGCCGCTCACTCACACAATGCTCGACCGCTTAACACACCACGTTCATATCCTTGAAATGAACGCTAGAAGCTACAGGCTAGCGCAGAGCCTGCAGGCAAGAACCGCCTGACCCGGGGAGCGACCGCCGGATTTGTCCCTTCCAAGGCTCACACAAACCTGCAAGTTGTGCATAATTCGACCGGCATAGTTCTGTACTTTTCGACCGGCGCTGACAATAATCCCCTGAACGGTCAAACTATTAACACAATAATTAGTCTCTGCCTCAACAGCCTAGCCAACCGCATCGAAGAAGGCGCTGGTTCCAAACGTATCGCCCGCACCCTCGCATCTCTCTGCCTAGCCTCTGATACACCCGGATTCCGGCGCATTTCCAGTTAGCCTTGCCCGCTGTTGTCCGTTTCATGCCGTTCGCAGAGAAATCCTCTGGAACCTTGGCGAGCCTCGGCGGCTTTAGCATGATGCTAAAGCCCGCGAAATTAGCGGTCTGTGTTCTTCTTGCGAAACACTCGGTCGAATCTTGTATTGAACTTTCTTCGTCCTGTGTGCCAATGCAAAGCTCGATCTTTTTCTGAGAATTCAAAGTACAAGTCTGGAATTCCGTTAGTCCTGGAGATCACGTCTCCGTTCAGAAAATCGAGGCCGCAATGATAATCGGGCTTCAAGATTAAGGTTCCATTCCGAAACGACCAAGAGCCTAAATATTTGAACGGTTTAAAGACGAATCGGTGGTCAGGGCTCAAATAAAGTTTTAGTGTTACCGTTTCAGATCCCGAAACCTTCAAATGCGAAATATCATTGAGTTTCGGATCTGCATACAGCTTGGATGGAGGATTAAGTATATGAGGAATTCGCACGGACCAGATCCACTCACCTATGACACCAACCTCTTGTTTCGAGTACGCGTACTGAATTACACAAACCAACGCGATAATATTCATGCACTTGTAGATACGCCTTACTAGGTTCACTATCTTTTCGAAGCACCCTCCTGGCCGTAAATTTGCTCGTTTTCTAAAGCGTGGCCATTCCGCTGTATCTGGGTTACACGACGAGCGGTTTGAGGTTTTCGCACAGGAACGCATAAGTTCCTTTGCGAGATGCCAGTTCCCTAAACTCCGCTGTAACCGCTTGGCGCATTAGGAGTGGCCCCTTCTTGCTTTCTGCGCTCGACGGCGGCTTTGAAGTCGGATTTCTTTAGACCGATGAAGCTCTTTTTGACGCCATACTTCTCCAACTCTTTACTTGCCATGGATTGCACGACAAGGTATCCGATAATTCCGCAGCAAAGTGCGGAGTTGATGGCCATCAATGTAGACGCGAGGATTGCACCCCAGGGAGCCCAGTTCAAGCCTTCGCCAATTTTCTGGTTCGGCTTGAAGGTCATACCGAATACAACACCTAGCACTACGACGAAGCTGAGTCCTAAAACGGCTAAGTTGTCCTTTAGAGCTCCAACTAATCCATTGAGGACGAGGACCATGACAATGTTGACGATAAAGGCCGTGTTCAGGCCGAAATAGCCTTCGCCCAGCGCTTGCATCTTTTCGATCGTCCCTTATCGGTTCATGTCACCACGAGGATAACCAACGAATTGAGGAGGAGGTGCGTCTGGCATGTCATTATCATATCCGTTGCCATCGATTCAGGCAACAATTCAACCGATTCATCTATAAGCCATTAAAGAATGGGCTTATACATCGACACTGAGTACCGCAACTCCGTATGGTCCCAATTCCAAGCTTTCACTGATTACCTGATTGTTCAGGACCTCTCGGTAAGTGCCGGGAAGAGGCAGCCAGTGAGTTTCGACAGTGGTATTCAAAATGAAGAGAAACTCTCCCTTCTCGGTCGTTCGTTTGGTTGCAGATACTCCCTCCGGAAGATTGAAAGGAGTTGCACTTTCGATGTCGAGTTGGATGACTAATCGATGTAGCAATGAAGACGTAAAGGCTGCGTCATTACGTGACGCCACGTAAATTGCTTGCCCATTTCCGACTCGATTCAAAGTGATCGCGGGCTCGCTGGAATACCAAACTCCGGCATATTCTGCGAGCACCTCGGCGGTGGTCGTGTGGATTCGCTCACAGAAGGTGTTGGCTTGAAATATTCCGTCTAATCCAAGCTCGTTGTAGTCGATTACCACATCGACAGTCTGCTGGGGATACCGAGCATCAATCTCCTCTACCGTGATGCCGAACAAATCGCGAAGAGGTCCTAGGAAGCCATTCTGAAAGATAAGATCGTTCTCATCAACATATCCCGAGAAATAAGTCCCCACAAGTGTTCCACCACCTTCAACAAACGCCGAAAGCCGCTCGGCCACACCGGGACGAAGCATGTAGAGCATGGGGGCGATGACCAATTTGTAACCCGATAGGTCCGCATCGGCATTCACGATATCGACCGAGATTCCCGCTTGCCAAAGGGGCATGTAGTGGTCAAGACAAGTGTCAAAGTAGCCCTTACTCTTTTGAACCGGGCCACAGGCACCGTCGATCGCCCATGCCACTTCCCAATCATAGATAATCGCCACATCGGCCTTGGTAAATCCACCCACGATTTCTTCGATATAGCGAAGGTCCGTACCAACGGTCGCGACTTCCTGGAAGATTCGAGAATGCTCGCCCTGATTAATCCCCACGACGGCTCCGTGAAACTTTTCTTGGCCGCCACGGCATTGGCGCCACTGGAAGTACATCACGCTATCCGAACCATGAGCAACCGCTTGCAGGCCCTCAAGTCGGTGCATTCCTGGAGTCTTGAGGTTCATATAGGGATACCAATTTGAAGAACTTGGCGTGCACTCCATGAGCAAGAATGGCTTACCACCCTTCAACGAACGGTACAAATCGTGGACCATTGCTACCTTTGCCCAAGATCGCTCGTTCATGGGTTCTTGCGAGAATTGCGGATAGCTATCCCACGCCACCACATCCACATGAGGTGCCATCTTCCAAGCGTTCAGCCCACCGTAGAAACCCATGAGGTTCGTCGTAATGGGAACGTTTGGGGTGATCCGACGCAAAGGTTCCGACTCGTTCATGTAAAAACTCACGATTTCGTCCGTGGTGAATCGATTCCAATCGAGGGTGAGACCTTGAACGGCTGTCTCACTGTAAGGCGGCCCGGGGATTTGAATCTGATCCCAGTCCGTGTAGGTGTGGCCCCAAAACTTCGTCCAATATGCCGCATTGAGGGCGTCGAGCGAGTCGTTGAATTTGTTCTTAAGCCACTGAATGAAGGCTTGGCGACTGGCCTCGGAATAGGACATGCCGCCGTATTCGTTGCTCACGTGCCACATCAGCAGTGCAGGGTGGTTGCCATACCGCTCAGCCAAAACCGTAGCAATCTCGCGAGTTTTCTCGCGATAGATGGGCGACGACCAGTCGTAATTCACCCGGTTACCATGGAGTTGCTGCACACGATCTGGCCCGACTCGAAGTGTGGAAGGGTACTTCCGAGAGAGCCAAGCAGGTGGGGCTGCGCTCGGCGTAGCGAGGATCGCAAACTTGCCGTGCTTGTGGAGGGTGTCCATCACCTCATCCAGCCATTCGAAAGTGTAAAAACCTTCTTCCGGTTCCATCGAGACCCAGTCAAAGACTCCAACGGTTGCCACGTTTATCCCCGCCAAGTCCATCAATCGCATGTCCTCAACCAGAAACTCCTTCGGCCACTGCTCCGGGTTATAGTCGCCCCCGTGCCAGAAGACGGGAAGTTTGGAGCTGATAGGTAGGAAGGGTTTCATGGTTCGGTTAGTTCGAAGGTGTTCTAATATTGGACCAACGGATGGCGTACGCGTTGGATCGAGTTCTGATCTCAAAATCCATTTTCAGCTTTTGCCCTGGTTCAATGCTCTTCAGCCCGAAGGCAGCCGCTGGGATGCGGATAACCGCCGTGTTCCTCACTCCCATTTTGAGCGAAACAAGCTCAACGGGACCGTCGACAAGAGACTTTCCTTCCATAAATCGAACCGAAGCAGCCCTTTTTAAGTCGATTATCGATAGGATTGGCTCGTCAACGGTTGGGATCTTACCGTTCCGGTAGAACGCTTCCGAAAAACGATCTTCATTCCAGTAAATCGCGAGATAGGCGGCCCCGGAGGTCCAAGCAAGGTAGGCATCCCCTCTATCAGAGGGACTAGATGGCTTGACGTAGGCAGTGCTTCTCGGCCATTTTTCTAGATCCTTGGCGGCCAAAGCACTGATTTCGGGAATCCCCGATGGCTTTTCTTCCGTCAGAACGGAACGATTTTGCAGATCAAGTTCTGAGGCAACTTGCGTCAGCTCTTCATAAGGGTCGTTATTGATGTCAACAAGTCCCATATTGTAATTTTCGCCGTCGGGACGACCATTTTTCGGTTCGTCGTAGTATTGAAACCAATGAGCCCCGACAATAAAGGGCGTCTCAAGGAAATACTTCGTGGATGCGCGAAAACCCTGGGCTCTCTGCTCTTGAGTTTCCACGACCGGAAAACCCGAGGAATCGTTCTTGTTACCGGATCGGTTCTGCTTCGCGCTGAAGTAGTACTCACTAATCATCAAGGGCTTGTTCGCAATGCGAAATAGGCTGGGCAAATAGTAAGGTGCAAACGTTCCATCCTTCCAGTCAGCATTGAAGTTTGTGGACACCACGTCCGCATACTTGCCCGCTACTTGGGCTACTTCGGGATAGAAATTCGAAATAAAGCGGTCGCCTAAATAGAGAGCCCCAGGGTCGAATTGTTTGATGATTGATCGGCAAAGTGAGTAATAACGCTCCGACAGAGTTTTGATATAGGTATGAACGGCATTGATTCCGTTTCCGCCTGGTCGGAGGAAAAGACGTCCTTTACTCTTAAGATCCCCAAAACTCGTAGCTCCCCCGGGATCGAAATCTTTTGTAAGCGCGGTCCAAGTTCGGTACCTTTCAATGAGCTGATGAACCAAAACCTTTCGAGTATGACTGCCTTTCCATGCCCACTCGAACAGAGCCCCGTTCCACCATCCCAGCTCGTTATCTGAGAAGTAACCGATGATACGAGGGTCCGCATTAAGGGCTTTGAGCTGGTCGCGAGCAACGTCGGACATCAACTGAACAATCTTTGGATCCCACATATCTCGCCAGGGCGCACCAGCGGAGGAGCCGATATGCAAAATCGGCGTGAAACGCAGGCGAGGCGCTTGAACTGGCAACAAGTTCTTCGTGTCGCTCCATGCACCGATGGTATTGAAGTTCCACCTTTCGAACCTTTTGGCGACGTCTTCTGCCCACGCTGTTTTACCCTCGGTGTAGTACTTGAACGCGGAGTAGCTTGGATTCTTTGGGTCGTAATCGAGATAGGAGGTGCCGGAGTCGACGCAGCAGACGCCAAACGAAAAGAATGGCACCTTGTCGGCACCTTCAATCCACCACGCTCCATTTTCCTTTACTAGGTGGTAGCGAGAGATAGATTTAGATGGCGATAAATCAGGAGCGAAGTTTGAGGAGCCCAGCAAGTACATGCATGCTATGGCGAGCATTTACTTTACGCCTATTAGCGCTGTTTTCCATTCCATATGTTCACCTCGCCCATGAGAATCGAGCGATGAGCTTAGAGGTAGTCCGTCAAAAAACGATAGCTTTTTGTTAGGGATCTTTAAAATAACCGTATATTTTAATCCTTCAACTTCTTTGACCTCTATACCCGGTACGTTCACCGATGCACGTTGATTCTTGCCGCCATATCGCACATCGATCTTTAGACTAGACAGCCTAATTTGCCAATGGTTCCGATCAACGTTTGGTATGTGGCCACCCACATACAGACTCTCGTCCATATAATCCATTGCGTACAAGCCGAGATAGAGACTTTCGTTGTCTTGAGCGACAAACATATCCGCAAAAGGCTGGCCGGTTGTGCATTGAATCACCCCTTTCTCTCTTGGCCAATCCTTGAGAGCGCTGGAAGGTACCACTGGTAGCGAAGGAACGTATAACCGACCTAGCGGCAGAGGATCTTTTGCTTGTGAGCGCAGGTTCGAAATTCCTAAGGAACGACACGTCGCAACCATCTCTTCGTAAGGTCGCCCCTCGGTGTCAACCAACCCCATGTTCCAATCTTCTCCGTCTCCTCGACCATTTGCCGGTTCATCGGAAAATTGGAACCAGTGAGCACCCACTACATATGGAAGCGATGCAAGTGAGCGCACGTACTTACCGAATGCAGCCGCACGCTCAACTTGGGTTTTCACTAACGGAAACGCGGATCCCGAATTCTTGTTTCCGCTTCGATTTTCCTTCGCCGACATATAGAACTCAGTGACTATGACGGGCTTCTTGGTGATCGTGTTGAGCGTTCGAAGGAAGAACGGAGCGATCGACCCATCATTCCAATCCGCTCCAAAGTTCGTCGAGATCACATCCACGTATTTGGATGCGGCCCGGACAATTGGCATAGAGTAGTACTGACAGTAACGGTCACCCAGAATGAGATGCCGTTTGTCATACCGACGAATCGTCGATTTCATCAGCGAGTAATAGCGCTCGCCGAGTGCTTGAACGAATGCATTGATCGCTTTGCGACCGGTACCGCCTGGCCGCTGGTGAAGAGTCGTGATCGATTCAAATGAATGAGTGCTCGTGACCCAATCTTTCTCAAACTTTTGAAAATCACCGCTATAGAACTTCTTGAGCGTCTCGATCAACACCCTGCGACCGGGTGCGGTCGGTTTCATTCCTAGATAGGACTTAAACAGCGTGTCGTCCCACCACCCAAGTTCGTTATCGGTGAAATATCCTACAAGGTACGGATCGTTCGCAACCGGAAGGATTTGCTTCTTGGCAGCCGCGTCGGTCAATCGCTCCATCTGGGGAGAAAACAGATCGTGCCACGGTGCCAAGTCATAGGCACCAAGATGCAGGACAACAAAATAGGGCATCCGATCTTTTCCCGCGTATTTACGGAACAGATCGTCGTCGGACCAACCACCGGTTGAGTTGAAACCCCACTGCTTTAACTTTTGAGTCGCGTCCTGGACCCATTCTTGATCGCTGGTAAACAGCCGAAAGGAGGCATAAGACTTGTTCGTCGCTTTGTAGTCCTTCTTACTGGTGCCGGTATCCACGCAGTCGGGGGCAAAAGACCAAAACGGCTGCCCCGAGGGAGTAGTAAATGACCAAGAAGTGCCTGTCTTATGAACCGTGAAGAAGCCCTGTGGGGACTGTCCCAGGCACGTAGTGACGAACCCAATAAGAGGAAGAATCATGGTTTCAATCCGTAGCCAGGCGCTTTCGCGCCCGACTCCGTAAGGTTACTTGCCGCCCACGCCGGGAGGTTTGATTGGCTTTGCAGGGCCAAGAAGCATCTTGGCGGTCGATTCACTGCCATGGGCAAGATCGTTTACGAGATAGCTCTTATCCGTGTCAGAGAGCTTGTTCCAATCGCCGTTCGTCTTGGTTTGGATCTGGGTAAGTCGATCGGCTTGCTTGGCGGTTTCCGCCGATGGAGCGGAATCGTCTTTGCTTCCGCAGCCGCAAACCAGCGCGACTGCGAAAGCCGATCCTAGGATCAAGAACCTTTGCTTCATCCTAGTTACCCGTGTAGTTAGCAAGCCAGTGCTTGGGATTATCCATTTCGTCTGGCTTGTGGAACTTGGCGCTGGTATCTGCCATCACGAAGTTTGATCCACCGTTGAACTTGCGCCACGAATTGTACATTGCTTTCCAGAATGAATTGGGGGAAGTTGGTGTGGCCAACCGGATGCCCGTAGGGATCCAGTCACCGTAAATGCCAGGGAAAACGTAGCAGTAATCAATTTCGTTGTTCAGCCATTCACCGCACCCGTAAGCATAGTTGTAGTACTCGTCAAATCCGTTTGCGAGCATCACGACATCGGTAGGTGATCCAACTGCAGTAGCCGAAGTGGCACCGGAATTCGAGTTAGTGAAGGTGCTTGGAATAGTGAAGAGCCCGGTTGGGTTATTCACACCCCAATCAGCGTATCCAAAGTCAGAGATCGCATTTGGCCAGTAGGACATTGCTTTGGGTGGCCGACTGGCAGGAAGGCCATAATAAGCGGCGTTATCGATGTTTGGAAAACTATCGACAGGCGACTTGATCATATCCGTATTTTTGATATAGGGCTGAGCTACTAGTTGGCTCGACCAAAGAGCTGTGCTTACTGGCCAGTTAGTAAAATCACCCTGAATAAGCCGGGGATAAGTGTCATCCGCATCATTCATGTAGATGACGATCCCGGTTGCATACTGCTTCAGATTGGAAAGGTCGGCGGTCTTCTTTGCGGCCAGCTTGGCTTGTGCGAAGACGGGGAAGAGGATAGCGGCCAAGATCGCGATGATGGCGATAACGACCAAGAGTTCGATAAGCGTGAAAGCTTTATGATTGCGTTGCATAGAATAGTTCCTCATTGACGAACAGCAGGGGACGACTTTGTCCCATCGACGAATGGAGCAGAAAATGCTCCGCATGAATTACGAACGGTAAGTGAAACTGGAAGGACCGGCTGGGGATCGATGCTGTCATCGCCCTCAAGCCGTGCGATGAGCATTCTTGCCGCCATCTCACCCATCTCTTCAATGGGCATATGGACGGTCGTTAGCGGCGGCTGGGTCAGAGTGGCGTACCAAGTGTCGTCGTATCCTACGACAGCGATATCGTCTGGGACGCTGAGCCCAGATGCCCGAATGGCCCGGATCGCACCTTCCGCACAAAGGTCATTTGCAGCAAAAATAGCGGTCGGCATATGCTTCAATCCGCGTTGAAGTAGTTGCTGAGTCGAGTCCATTCCTAGTCGCCAATCGAATCCTGACTGAACGATTAACTCTTCTTGAACCTCGATGCCCGCCAGTTCTAAGGTGTCTCGAAAACCACGGGCGCGTGGTTGAGAAGTTGAAACGTCTTGTGATCCCATGAGGTGGGCTATGCGCTTGTGACCCAGCCTTACCAGATGCTCTGCAGCCATGCGTCCACCGGTGTAATCGTCAGAATTGACCGACCAACTCCCAGCGATTGGGCGATCGAGAATCGAGACATAGGGGATATTTCGCTTCTTACACTTCAAGAAAATAGCGCTGTCTTCAGGAGGCATAACCAGTAGCAAGCCTTCAATTCGAGAATCGACAAGCATCGCGGCGCGATCTTTTTGAATTCCACTTGTCGCTGTGTAGAGCATCAAGTTGTAATGCCGGTGAACAACCTCCCGCATGATGCCGGACATCACCTGATTACAAAATGGGTTTTGATCAACGAAAGCGTCGGCGTAGGGAAGCATCAAGCCCAAGACTTTGGTCTTTCCGGTGGCTAGGCTTTTTGCAATGGGGTTGGATACATAGCCTAGCTGGGCGGCGGCATCATAGATGCGCTCACGAGTGGCTTGGCTCACGCGGATGGTGCTCCCACTGGAATTATTGAGTGCAGCCGAAACCGCCGTAATCGAGGTTCCCGCTAGTTTTGCGACGTCTCGGATAGTAACTGCCATTTTTGGAAAGCCTGAAAGCGAATTTGATAAACCGCTTCATCAAACGACCTATTGTATGACAGAAGACGGCGTATAATCACAAAATGTTGGTGAGACAGACCAAATAGTGGTCTTCAAAGCCGGAAATGAGGGCGATTTCGCAATAAATCACAAGAGATCGTATGATTTCGCAGTCTGCTCAAGCTTCGCCGACACATGCCTTCCGCTTGAGTGAATTTCATGAAACGAATATTCTGGACTTGCATCGTCGGTAGCGTCATCGGTGGAAGCGTGCATGCTTCCGCTTGGACAACTATGAGTGAAATGTCAAACTTAAAGGCTCAGAAACATCTCGTGAGTTGGATGACAAAGGGCGATATTCAGCCGGCGGGCGAAAAAACACCTCCCCACGATATTCTTCGTTTTGGGCCTGGAATTGGCTCCGCCAGCCAGAAATTCGACATTCCAGGGTCAAGGATTGTCGAATTCAGCGCGAAATCTCGATTTGAAGGGGAAGATGTTGCGGCCAGAATTCGCGCTCAATGTTTTGATGCCCGAAATCGGGTCGTTATGGACCTCACACAAATCTTTGATTCCAAAAAGGGAGCTACAAAAGAGGGTTCTTCAGCCGGTATTTATTTTAAGACCCAAGCCCATACCGCCTATTTGGTTGTTAGCATCGAAAAGACAGCGAAGTCCGCCGGTCCTATGACGGTTGAGTCTGCCGAAGTACAAGATTTCGACAAAGACCGAGTCGAGCATAAGCCGGAATGCAATTTGGACGAGTACATGGTGCCCATTTGGCAGGGGAATACTGTCTATAACGAGACCGTTTTGATGGTCTCGACCGGTGGAAATCCAGCTTCAGGCTCGTTGCTTTACAAAGCTGGGAAGATCTTGTCGGTCAAAGACAGCCAACTTAAGGTCACTTACCAAGATGGCGTTGACTATGCTGTTGAGGGCTCCACCCTGACCTGCCTTCCCGGTTCCAAGATGATTTCCCTCAAGGACACCGATTTTCCCAAGGATCAATATCCATGGTGGACCGTTGCAGGCAAACATGTCGCTGTCACTTACGAGCACACTGACAATTGGAAGGGCCCGTTGCCTGAGTTTCGGTGCGGAAATCTTTCTGCGACGATGCGCAAACTGTCCGGCAAGAAGCCACTAACGGTCGTGGCTCTCGGGGACAGCATCACCCTGGGTATCGGTGTCTCTGGCTATCGAGGGGAACCTCCCTATATGCCAACGTGGGCAGATTTGTTTACCGGTCAACTCGCCAAGATTTATGGGGATCATCATATTCAGCTTTACAATGCAGGGCTTGGTGGCATGACCTCTCGGTGGGGGGATGACAATGCCGCAAGCGCAGTTGCCTCACTTGATCCTGACCTAGTGATTATCGCTTTTGGGATGAATGATTTTTGGTCCGTGGATGCTGATTCGTTCCGTAAAAGCATTTTGGCAACGATCCACACGGTCCGGCAAAAGAGGCCAAAAGCCGAGTTCATACTCATCTCATCGATCCGCTTCGACCCGATTTATACCGTTGAAAAGGACTATGTGGGGCATCTGACATCGTACGCCAAGGAACTCCAATCGCTTGCCGGTCCAGGAATCGGTTTTCTCGACATGACTGGGCTCACCGACTATCTCTATAAGGTCAAGAGTTCGAAGGATTTGATGTCAGATCCAATGCATCCCGACGACTTCCTCGCCCGCTGGTATGCCCAAAGTCTCGTTGCAATGCTCGACAATAGGATGGTTGGGAGCAGAAGAAATTAAGATAGGACCTTCCCAAAGCACCTAACCCCCTGTATGATGAAACGGTTCATCAGTGCGAACGTTCCTCTTCATCACCACTGCGGCAATGCTCGCCGCATCTATCCTTGTCTGGAAATTACAGCCACCTCCAACGTCGGACGGCCGGGTTGTATTGACCTGGGTTACCGATGACAACCCAGCGCGAAAAGGTCAGGCTGCCCTCTACGAAAAGCTTCACCCAAACATAAAAATCAATATTGATCCCGTAAATGGAGGGGTCGAGAAGGTTATTGTGCAGTGCCTCGCTGGGGTCGGACCTGACGTTTTCGATGCGTTTGATGCCTTTCAGCTCGCTGCTTACGTGAAATCCGGGGTAGCGCTCGACGTAACTGATCGGCTCCAAAAAGATGGAATTGAACTTAATAAGGATGCGTTCCCAGGTGTCTTGGGAACTAGCGTTTATGGTGGAAGAACGTATGGAGTCCCGACGAACATCGCCGCCGACGGCATTTGGTATCACAAGGATTTGCTTAGAGAAGCTGGGGTAGGGCTCCCTCGTGGGGCTTGGACTTGGCAACAACTTATTCCGATTGCCCAGCGGCTCACCAAGCGGGGCCCTGAAGGTCGAATCACCCAGTACGGCTTGATGTTTGAGTGGTGGAATTGGCGCCACTTCTTTACGATTTTTGGAGCTCACGTTTTCAATCCCAGCGGTACGATGTGTGATACCGATTCACCCAAAGCTATCGCCGCGATTCAGATGATGGTGGACCTGGTTTACAAGTACCACGTGTCTCCTACCCCGGTTGAAGAATCCTCAATGGCAACTCAAGGTGGGTTTGGCTCGGGATACATTTCACTTCTGGCCGCTAAACGGGGGGCAATGGCAGTTGGAGGTCGATGGTGGCTTGGCGAGTTACGTAGCGTTAAGGGGTTGGAGTTAGGAGTAGTCGAGTCCCCTACGGAAAAGGTTCACGCGTCTCATGCTTACGGTCGCGGCATGCTTGTCAACAAACATTCCGATCATCTCCGAGAATCCTTGGCATTCCAAGAATACTTGTCGTCGGATGCTTACCTTTCACTTGTTAATGATCAGGCCGACGGAGCAGGAGCTTTTGTAAGAGCAGACGAAACCTCCAAATTTCTTTTTAATCCTCAGCATCCGAGTGAAAAATCCAACGATGTCTGGCTCCGCATTATGAAAATGGGAGTGGGGGATGAGGTGAGTCCGTTTGTCGATTCAAGTACCGTCGCACGCTTAATTCAAGTTCAAATCGACCTCGTTCAGACGGGCCAAAAGAGCCCAAGCATAGCAATGAAGGATGCGTCGAAGAACATAAACGACGCGATTCAGAAATCTATATCCGAGGATCCTGGCCTTGCAGAGAAATTCGAAGCGGCCAATAGGAATCAGCCGTTGTGAAGAAGAATCGGAGTCAGCTTCGGGCGGCAATCGGGTTTCTGGCACCCAACCTTCTTGGATTTTTGTTGTTTACGGCTGGTCCGGTTGTGTTTTCTCTCGGAGCAAGTTTCACCAATACAAACCTCCAGCAAACAATTCCTTTGCGCTTCAACGGGCTGGCGAATTATTCTGAGCTGATTCATGACAAAGCGTTTTGGCTGTATTTGGTCAACACCCTCTACATGATGCTTGGGCTTCCATTTGCGATGTTCGGGTCGCTGTGGCTTGCGGTCTTGCTGAGCCGAAAATTACGAGGAATCTCAATCTTTCGAACGCTTCTCTATCTGCCAAGTTTTGCCAGTGGAGTCGCGATCATGATTCTGTGGAAAGCCCTTTACAATCCTGATTTTGGACCGATCAACGAGACCCTCCGTCACGTTTTTAACGCTCTGAAGATTCACGCCGATTCTCCGCAATGGCTTCAATCGACCCATAACATGGCCGGTCTGGATGTTGAACACGTTGGCGTCACGTCAAAGCAATTTGGTCTTGGAGGGCGTGATGCGATGATTCTAATGGGAGTGTGGATCGCCATTGGCGGCAACAACATGCTTCTGTACCTGGCGGCTCTTTCCAATGTGCCTGAAGAGTTACTGGAAGCAGCTCAGCTTGATGGGGCGGCGCCCTGGAGGTGCTTCCTGAGCGTGACGTGGCCGCAGTTGGCACCTACGACATTTTTCATCTTGGTCATGTCGATTATCGGAGGATTGCAAGGCGGCTTTGAAACGGCGCGGGTGATGACTTCGGGTGGACCCGCAGGAACCACAACGACTCTCGCTTACTACATCTACAGCCTCGCTTTCGAACAGTTTCGTATTGGATATGCCTCTGCCGTCGCGTGGGTTCTTTTTGCGTTTGTCTTTGTTGCCACTCTCATCAACTGGAGGTTTGGAAACCGTGCCGCCAATGAAATGTAACTCTTGGTTTCCGCTTCTCTTGAGAGGGAGCGTGACATGAATCGAAGGTTGGTTCTAGGTGCGAAGAATGGAGCGGTTGTAATCATCCTCGTCGTATTTGCAGTGTCAACATTGGCACCCCTTCTGTGGATGATTTTCACAAGTTTCAAACCTCTTCAAGATGTAGAAGGAGGTTCCCTTGTGCCGAAGACTTGGCATTCAGAGAACTACTCATCCGTGTTCCAGCAAGTACCATTTGCCCGCTACTACCTGAACAGCGTGTTCATCGCGGCATGGGTGACATTCCTGACTTGTCTCACTAGTGCGATGGGTGCGTTCGCTTTTTCACGTCTGGAATGGAAAGGGCGAGATGCTCTTTTCCGGCTCTACTTGGCGACGATGATGATCCCTGGGGTCGTCACGATGATTCCAAATTACACGTTGATGGTCAAGCTTCATTTGCTAGACTCTTACACCGGACTAATCATCCCGTCTGCCTTTGGGGCTTTCGGAACTTTTCTCCTCCGGCAGTTCATGCTTACGATTCCCAAAGCGCTGGATGAAGCGGCTACGATTGATGGGGCGGGATATTGGAGTGTCTTCGTCGACATCGTTTTGCCACTAGCTCGTCCGGGCGTGATCGCGTTGGCCATATTTACTTTCCTTGGCAACTACGGCTCCTTCTACTGGCCCTTGGTGCTGATCAAGTCCGACAGTTTGAGAACCCTTCCCGTTGGAATGATGTACTTCGACACGACTTACGGTCGCCAAACCAACCTCCTCATGGCCGCCAGTGTGATGAGTCTTCTTCCGCCCATTCTCCTGTTCCTCATCGGCCAAAAACACCTCATCAAAGGCATCGCCTTCGGCGCGGTCAAGGGTTGACCCGAACGACTCTGAATTTCAACTGACAACGATTTTCTGCAACAACCACAGGGCGCATTGGAGTTTGCTTCTCTTACCGCTAGAGATGGGCTCTTGATCGTGAGTCACGAGGACGAGTTCGTTGTTTTCAGACTCGAAGCCAATGCCGGGTTGGCTCACGTCGTTGGCGGCGATGGCAAAGACACCTTTGCGAACGAGTTTCTCACGGGCAACCGTGAGCTCCGATGTCGGCTCGGCGGCGAAGCCGATGACTTTGGCGGCCGGATACTTGCGCGCAACGTGAGCGATGATGTCGGGATTAGGAACCAGAGTAAGTGTTATAGGTTCCGAACTACGACGCACCTTACCGACAACTGGATCGGCGGGACGGTAGTCGGCTACTGCAGCGGCTCCAATTACGATATCGGCGCCTTGGGCGGCTTCAACGGTGGCCTCTAGCATCTGGACCGCATCGCGGACTCGAACTACTTTCGCCTGAAGGGGATATGAAACTTGTACCGGACCGGACACTACCGTCACTCTTGCACCCAGTAACAACGCCGCTCGCGCCAAGGCTGAACCCATCTTTCCGCTGGAGCGGTTCGTCAAGTAACGAACTTCGTCGATCGGCTCTTGAGTCGGTCCACTTGTGATGACCACGTGCTTGCCTGCCAGCACTTTCTTTCTCACTGCAACCGCATTCACAGTGGCAACAATCTGTTCGTTGGTAGCCAATTTCCCCTGACCGTGCTCGCCGCAAGCGACGTCTCCCTCTTGGGGCTCGACAATTGCTGTCGCTCGGGTGGCAAGCAATCGAAGCGATTCCTGGGTGACCTCGTTCGCATACATTTGAGGGTTCATCGCGGGAGCGACGACCAAGGGACAGGTTGCCGCGAGAACGATTGTGGTGAGCATGTCGTCACCGATCCCAGCGGCTAGTTTGTTGATCGTGTTCGCCGTTGCGGGGGCCACAACTATAAGATCAGCTTGGCGAGCCCAATCGATATGCGCCATGCGTCCGACTTGGGGTTCCTCAAAAGTATCGGTGAGACAAGGTTGGCCAGTGAGAGTTTCAAAGAGAGCGGCGGTGACAAACTTTTGGGCTGCATCGGTAAGGCAAACCCGGACCGTGAATCCCTGGCGCATCAAGTCACGAGCCAAATCAGCCGCGCGAT
The DNA here is from genome assembly GCA_903899015.1 of uncultured Armatimonadota bacterium. Classification (GTDB taxonomy): domain Bacteria; phylum Armatimonadota; class Fimbriimonadia; order Fimbriimonadales; family Fimbriimonadaceae; genus Fimbriimonas. The sequence continues at coordinate 18,605 of CAIUHP010000025.1, forward strand.
ACGCCGCTATTGAACCGGAAACTCCCAGGACAACGTTCATTCGATGGTGAGATCCTTGAGCTTCTGCACGACGGCCTCGACATCCTCGTTGACGATTTGGTGTTGGTAGTGATGGGCTTGAGCGATCTCATCTTTTGCCTTGCCCAGGCGCTTTGCGATGCTCTCGGGAGTATCGGTATTCCGTCCGATGATTCGCCTCTCTAGCTCTTCGTCACTGGGAGGAAGGAGGAAAACCGTCACGGCATCGGGACGAAGTGGCATAACGGACAAAGCTCCTTGAACATCGATTTTCAGCACTGCAACTCGGTCTTCACCCAAGATGCGCTCCATGTCAACAAGAGGGGTTCCGTAGTAGTTTTCGAATACTTTCTTATACTCAAGAAAGAATCCTTGCTCGACCAGTTCAAGAAAATGCTCGGGCTTTAGGAACACGTAATCAACACCATTGACCTCATGATCGCGTGGTTCTCGGGTTGTCCGAGCCACCACTCGCTCCACGCGAGGATCGGCCTGGGTCCAGGCATCAATGACGGTATCTTTGCCCACGCCACTTGGACCGCTGAGGATTACGAGTCGTCCCATACCCTTATAGTCTAGCGCCCCAGAAGCATCATCAGACGTGCGACCACTTTCATTGGGTCGTGACGGACGAAGTCAGTGTCGCTCATAAAATTGCCCTGTAGCACCTTGACCCCGAGTGGCCGAATGCGATCGATGTCTGGTTCCACCATGTGCTGCCCCACGTCTCGGTACTTACCAAGGAGCGAGTCGTTCGGCGTGGCAGTGTTGACGAGGGCAAAATCAAAGACCTTTCTTTCGGTGTTATTGATAATCGTGGAGATGTGCTCGGACGCGCTAAACGAGTCGCTCTCTCCCGGCTGGGTCATGACATTGCAGATATAAACCTTAGGAGCTTTGCTCAACCGGAGGGCTTCCGCGATCTCAGGCACCAGCAAGTTCGGAATGACGCTGGTGTATACACTGCCAGGTCCGATGCAGATTAGGTCGGCTTGTTGAATCGCTTCTACGGCGGCGTGGTATCCCACGCAGTTGGGTGGATCGAGGTGGATGCGCCGGATCCGTTGCCCAGCTGCGACGATTGCGGTTTCGCCGCAGACTTCGGAACCGTCTTCGAGAACAGCTCTCAATCCCACTCGCTCGAGCGTGGAAGGAACGACGCGTCCACGTATTGCAAGAACGTCGGAAGCGATTTCGATTGCCTTTTCAAAATCACCTTTCGCTTGATCGACTAGTGCGGCGATGAGAAGGTTGCCGATTGCATGTCCACTCAGCGAACCGCTGTCGTTCTTAAAACGATGCTGAAAGAGGTCGGTCATCGACTTTTCTGCATCTGCCAAAGCGACCAGACAGTTGCGGATATCGCCAGGAGGGATCATCCCCTTTTCTTGAATCAGCTTGCCAGAACTGCCGCCGTCGTCGGTTACGGTGACGATGGCGGTGATGTTGCTGCTCTGCTGTTTGAGACCTCGGAGAAGGGTGCTGAGTCCGGTACCGCCGCCCATGGCGACGATGCGTGGACCTTGTGCAAGCTGACGGCGGCGAACATAAACGTCCACCTTTCCTGCAGTCAGTCCTGGGTTGAGGGTCTCAATGATGTGGTTGATCAGCGACCGAACGGCTCGGAAGGTCAGATAGATGCCGAAAAGCAGAAAGACAAGTCCAAGAACCCACTCGGCCATGTCAATACGGTCTCTCGGGATGAGCCGCGCGAGTCCAACTTCGGTGACTTTTGCTAGCCAGTTCGCAAACGGCTTAACAAGCGGCTTGAAACCAAGACCGATGCCCAGGAGCAGGGAGATAACTCCAAGCACGATCATACCTGCCGCTTTCTGTAGCCCTACGGTAGGTGCGAGTAGTCGGCGAAGCCGATAACTTTTAATCATCCTTGTCGTCCGGTAAGAAGACCCCCAGAACTCCGTTGATGAAGGAGATCAGAAGGCTCGCCACAAAGGCGGCGATAAATGCTTTCACACCGGCGTCGGTGATCTTAAAACCTAGGTTGAGCGACGCTGCCACCCATAGAACTAAGGCGTTGATCACCAATGAAAACAGCCCTAAAGTGATGCAACTTAGAGGGATCGTGATAAATTTCAGGATCCGGCCAAGCGTTGCATTGAGGAAACTCAACACTGCAACTCCGATCAGGAGCTTAAGCGCGCCATCAAGCGATTTGACATCCGCCTCGAACCCAAGCTTAAGCGCGTGAGTGACCAGCGAAGCCGCAAATACGGAGACTGCTAGTACAAACCATCGGAGTAATAACTTTCCCATTCTTTGCCACCCACGAACATTATGATGTAATACGGACGAAGCATCCCACTTTGGTGCAAAGGAATCAAGCTAAGTCGCACGATCCGAAATCATACTATTACCGTGGTTGGAAGCACCCCGATGATGCAGCAGTACTACGCAGCCAAGGCGGAGCACCCTGGCGTGATCCTTGCTATGCGTGTCGGAGACTTCTACGAGTTTTATGGAGAGGACGCTGAGAAGGCGGCCGCTGCATTGGAAATCACGCTCACCGGACGTGAAGACGGCACCAATGGACGGATTCCCATGGCGGGTGTGCCTTACCATTCGGTTGAAAAATACTTGGCTCGACTGCTTCAAAAAGGCCTTAAGGTCGCTCTTTGCGACCAGCTTGAAGATCCCAAAACCACCAAAGGCCTTGTGAAGCGAGGGGTCACCCGCGTTCTGACTCCAGGAACATTGGTCGAAGATTCGATGCTGAGTGCGGGCAAGAACAACTACTTGGCCGCGATCTGCGTTCAAGACGGCAAGGCGGGTCTGGCGATATTGGACCCAAGCACCGGCGAATTCGCAGTGACCGAAATGATCGGTGAAAGCACTCAGGAACTGCTTCTGCAGGAACTAGCTCGGGTACGTCCATCTGAACTCCTGGTTGGTCCTTCAGCGGAGGCTTATGGCGATGTCGCCTCCAGCGCATTGGGCTCAGCGATTACTGGAACTCCGACCCTCACTGTGGATCGGGCCGTGCGGAAGTTGATCGAGCGGTTTGAAGTCGCCAATCTACAGGGATTTGGATGTGAAGACAAGCCTTCCGCAGTGGTCGCAGCGTCGATGATTTTGGCTTACGCGGAGAAGAATCACCTTTCTTTGGCTCACGTCGATTCCATCGCGACTTACAGCGTCGATGGTTTCATGAGCTTGGACATGGCGACCCGCAAGAGTCTGGAATTGGCCCAGAACATGGTCGATGGCGGTCGCAAATACACTCTCCTCGGAGTGTTGGATGAGACCGTAACTTCGATGGGTCAGCGTCTGATGCGCCGCTGGATCGAGCAGCCGCTACTGGACATCGCAATCATTCATGCAAGGCAAAATGCAGTCGAGCGGTTTGTTAGCCAGTCGATTGTGCGAGGAGATTTGCGCGATGCGCTCAAGAAGCTTTCTGACCTTGAGCGGTTAGTCTCGCGTGCAGCAACCGGTTTGGCAGGTCCCCGAGATCTCGCTGCTTTACGCAATTCGTTATTGGCTCTTCCCCAGCTTTCCGACCCGCTACGCAAAGTCGGTCTAGGACGTATTCAGGAGCTTCGCGAGCAGATTTCTGACCACGCAGAGTTGGCTCTTCTACTAGATCGGGCGATGGTTGCCGAACCTCCTCACACGGTTCGAGAGGGCGGGATCATCCGGGAAGAGTACGACATTGAATTAGATAAGCTTCGCGACTTGAGCCGGAACGGCAAGGGGTACATTGCGAGCTTGGAACAGGCGGAGCGCGAGCGGACAGGAATCAATAACCTGAAAGTCGGTTACAACGCTGTCTTCGGTTACTACATCGAAGTCAGCAGAGCCCACAGCGAGAAGGTTCCTCAGAACTACATTCGGAAGCAGACCACCGCCAACGCAGAACGGTACATCACCGCAGAACTAAAGGATCACGAGTCACTTGTGTTGGGTGCGGTAGAAAAGGCGACTGCGCTTGAGACAGATCTGTTCCAGCGACTCCGGATTCGGGTTGCGGAGCATGCCAAATCACTTTTGCAGACCGCACGTGCGCTTGCCGAAATCGATACGCTGGCAAGTTTGGGTGAGGTGGCTTCCAAGCGCGGTTACGTGAAGCCAGAAATCGTGGCCGAGGACATCTTGGAGGTCAGCAGCGGCCGACACCCAGTGGTGGAAGCCAGTGCACCTGGGTTTGTACCAAACGATACTGACCTTGGAACAGGAGAGAACCCGACACGAGTCGTCATTCTCACTGGCCCGAACATGGCTGGTAAATCGACCTACCTTCGGCAAAATGCCTTGATCGTCTTGATGGCTCAATGCGGTTCGTTTGTGCCTGCGAAGAGCGTCAGGATGGGAATTTGCGATCGAATCTTTGCCCGAATTGGTGCGAAGGATGAGTTGGCGCTTGGGCAGAGCACCTTCATGGTCGAGATGGTGGAATCCGCCAACATCCTCAACCATGCGCAAGAGCGCTCGCTTGTCATTCTCGACGAAGTCGGGCGTGGTACTTCGACCTACGACGGCCTCGCGATTGCCTGGGCTATGATCGAGCATCTGGCGGAGCTTGGGGCTAAAACGATGTTCGCGACCCACTATCACCAGCTGAACGCCCTCGCTGATCAGATTCCTGGCATCGCCAACTTTCGGGTTGCGGTCGAAGAGTTTGGCGACGATATCGTCTGGACCCACCGTGTTCTCGTCGGCGGCACCGACCGCAGCTACGGAATCCACGTCGCGCGGATGGCCGGTGTTCCCCAACCCGTTCTCACTCGAGCCACGGAGATTCTAAGTGAGTTGGAAGACAAATCGGAAGCCCCGAAAGCCATCCCAACCAATACCCAACGCCTCCAAATGACCCTCTTCGACATCGAAGAATCTCCCATGGAGAAAGAGCTCAAGAAGCTCGACGTAAACCAGCTCACCCCCCTTGAAGCGTTGAAGTTGCTCGATGTGTGGAAGCGCAAGTTCGGTAAGTCGTAGTGTGAAAATTCCTTGGTTCCCGGAATTCATTCGGGAAATATCTACTTGGGCCCACTCCGCTAATATCGCCGAGTTCCATCCTCATGGAGAGGCGTGATGGCAATTACGGTGATTTCCCCGTCGTCGGGACCGTAGTGCCAAAAAACCCGGTAAGCGCCTGGCGTTTTGTTTTCGACGTAGGATTCCCAAATCTTCTCCCCGCGTACATCGTCGAAATCCTCATATCGATGCGAGTTCAGACCGGGATATTTGGGATCGAGCTCAAGCAATCCAAAACACTGAGCACCTTCCGGAGCTTCTTAGGATTCTGTCCTCGCATCTCTTCTAGCTTCTGCTCAGCTTGGGGTTGGAAGTGCAAGGAAAACCGCACTAGTCTAACTCGTCGATTTCAAGATTCGCAAACTGTGCAAAGGATCCGAGTGACTTTCCTTTGCCTTCTCGGGATTGCTGGATTCCTTCTACAACCATTGCTTGAGCTGGAGCATTTCGGTAGAGCCAAACCTCGCGCTCATGAACCGCTAACAACGGTTCCAGCAACAGGTTCCCATCCGGTTGCTCCGAAATTCGAACATTTTGTTCGCGAACTTGGGACCCAAAACAACCCGCCCCTTGGCATCTGAATTGCTTGTTTCCTTCAAGACCACTCGGGCCTGGTTCAGAACGTGAGTCTCGTATTTAGCCATGTTGAGTACGCCATAAGTGGCAACTTCCCACTATACAATTCCATTACAGGATAGATCAGAGGTTTTCGCGAAGTCCGATTTGGACGAACGGTTGTGATTGACCTCCTAGGCTCGAAGAAGAGAAAGAGCTTCCTACAATCCTTGATCGATGGTCTCCCTTATACAACCATTTGAACTCCTGGACGCGGCAAATCCGTTTTGCTTGGAGCTACAGAAGATTCGGTAGCTCAATGTGGATTTTCCACAGCCGACCCAAGGAAAAACACTTGCAAATTGGCTCGCACCACGAACTACTTGAGCCTACAAGTACTCGTTTGAACGTATGAACGCTAAGAGACTGGTTCCGTATCCGATTGGTCGTCCGGGTCAGCGTAAAGCAGCCTTGATGACACCGAGTAGAACTGGCGATTGCCCCAGAAGATGAGGTTTCGGTCCGAGGGCTTTGACAACACTTTCGCCCACGATGGACGGGTAAATGTCAGGAGACGCCCATCTGGCTTCCAGACTTGAAGCCGATCTCCATCGACCTCGACCTCGACCAAGTCACGCAGATTACTTATGGAATTCTTGATCCCTCGGTACATCAGGATCGAAAAGGCGACAGCAAAGACTCCGATATTCAAAAAGGGTCTTCCACGCTTCACGTCTCCGAACAGGACGTGCCAAAGCCCAACTGGTAAGGTCAGGTCGTAAAGTGCGAGCATAATGCCGAAGGTAAAGCCATTTGCGAGAAGGCTGTTCTCCTGCGCTTCAACATGGACTCGCCGGTATTTCACCCCGGGGATCAACTTGGGAACAGTGTTTGTATCCCCCAATTCAACCATGTGTTCCGCATAGGATGGTCCCTGGTTAGGCTCGGAAATAGTGGACACAGACGAGAGGAAATTGGGACGTTTACGATGTGCGATATCGGAGACTGCCGTAATGAGGAGGAAGATGGCTAAAGAAATGAATCCGATGCTTCCTAGAGCGACCCATGGAGTCATTGCCCAAGATTCCGGTCCATGCATTGGATCTTCTGATTTGCTTGCCAAGATATATGCCCTAACAAGAAAAATCCCCATGGGGGCAGAGATCGCAAATCCAAGGAATTTCAATACCGTGGCGAGAAGAGTCTGGGGAGGCCGCTCTTTAGGCTGAACCGGCAAGATCTTTGGACCTCCCTCGGGAACATGCGCGTCGAGGCGCTTAAAGAAGACGAGGCGCTTGAGGTGAGCACTGCCTGCCCCGCCTGATCCTCCTTGGTTCGAATGTGTTCGGATCAACATCAAAGTTCCACGGGTTTCCCCGGCTCGATCAATAACTTCGATTGCTTTGCCTTTTTCCGACCCTCCATTCGCTTCTCGATATCCGCCGAACTGATCCCAGGGCAAGAACCAAACGGTCTCGTCGTGATCGATTGCTCCTACGCCTTCGTCGGTAAGGATCGCTCCCTTGCCGAAATACGGCTTCATCGTGAGCGGAATGACCCAAATGAAGGCAATCAAGAAACCACCCAAGCCGGTGATCAACCAAAGGGCATCTCGATCATTCTGGGCATAACTCGGTGGTCGATGACTTTTCGTCAACGAGAACACTAGCCAACACAATACGATCAATCCCCCACAAAACGCGGTGATTTTCCACATCGCTTTTAGGAATGTTCTTCGATCGGAATACGTGATTCTGAGTGGCTTTGGCATCCAATTGTACGTTGCAAGGGAGACTACTCAGCTCCGCCCATCTGGGTTTCGAAGCGTCTCATTTCAGCTTCGCGTCCTTTTCCGTAGACGACTCAAGGTCCTAAGGACGTTGATCCACATTGCCATCAGCATCGACAGCTAAGCGATATTTATCCGACCCAGCAAAGTATCCACATCTCCAGCCTGTTCTTCGAACTCCTCGTTCTCATCTAAAGGCACCCTTCTGGTCAGTAGAGTCTCCACTCAAGAGACGAAGTAACTAGGACATTCATGCACTAACCCAATGGTCCGCGCTCTTTTCGTCGCAACAACGCTCCCATCCCATAAACCAGTGGCCCTGAACCTAACGCGATAACGGATGACCAGACGGCGAGACTCCCTTTTTCTTGGAAGCGGCTGAAGCAGGCGAAGAGGATGAGTGCGGCAGGAGCTAGAGACACGGCGATCACAACTGGCCAGCCTCCCGGAATTTGAAAAGGTCGAGGAAGTTCTGGCTCCTTTTTCCTTAATACGATCAAGGCGACGAATTCAAGTAAGAGGGCAGAGCTGTACAGAACCACGTCAACGACCGTAAGATCGCTGAACTTCTCGTAGCTGAAGGCTGTGTAAAAGAATGCGCTGATAAGGATTGCAACCCATGGGGTATTCCATTTGGGATGCAGTCGCGACAACACTTTTGGCAATCGCCCTTCTTCTGACATGACGAACGGAATTCGCGAGCTTGCCAAGAGAGTCGCTGAGAATAATCCTGCGCTCGAAACAATTCCTGCTGCGGTCGTCGCCACCGCGAGCCACTTTCCGCCTACTGCCATCGCGATTTGCACCCACGCTCCCTCCTTCCACTGTTCAGGATCCTTGATGACGACAAGGCCGACAACTGCTGGCAAAAGATAGCTAAGGGCTACGATGGGAACGCCATAAGCAAGTGCCTTTGGAAACGTCTTTTGGGGATTTTCGACCTCACCTGAAACAGTCGACATTGAATCCCACCCGAGGTAATTCCACATCACCGCGAAGAGCCCCACGCCAAATGCACCACTTGCCCCTTTGCCGGTAACAACAAACGGGTGGACGATCGCACTTGGGTGAGCGATGACACGGGACATTCCAAGAGCCACCAAAATCACGAACGGAATCAATAACACGACGAAGAAAGAAACCGAGCCTTCGCCAACGGAACGCGTACCTCTTAGGTTCAAAAGTGTGAGTGGAACGATGATGATCAATCCCACCAGCCACTTCACCCAAGGGTTGGAGTCGATAACGGTGGAGTATCCGATCAGCTCAAGGAATTGCCCGAGGTAGGCGGCGAACAAGGTGGGGTAGATCGCAGAATCGACCCAGGAATACACCCAAGTCCACCACCCGCAAAGGAAACCCCACGGCTGCCCCAGTGCTCTTCGAACCCAAATGTAGTAGCCGCCTTCCTCAGGAATGGCGCTGGAGAGTTCGGCAGTCATCAGCGCGGCAGGAGCGCTCCAAATCAGTGGGGTGATCAACAGAAGCAGCACAGCCATGCCAGCACCCGCTTGCATAACCGGCTCGAGTCCAAATGGTCCGCCGCTCACACAAAAATAGATGCTCGCCAATAGGGGCCAAAACCGCAGCGACCGCTTCACTGGACCATTATGATTCTGAAGCGCGGTACAGACAGATTTTGAATCCGAATTTGAAGTTTGCCCAAGTGGAGCACCGTACAAGATGGAATGGCTACGGTAGCATTCCGGTATGTCATTTTCGGACGCTGATCTAGCTCGTAAGCTGGAAGCGTTGCTTGGTCCAGAGGCTGTTCTCAGTGGTTCAGCAGCGGGCCGAGCATACGACTGCGATTCGTACACGGTCGAGAAAAATAACCCGGCCGCGGTGGTGCTCCCTCGTACAACCGAAGAAGTCGCAAAGGTCGTCCGCTGGTGTTACCAAAACAATGTGCCATTCACGGCGCGAGGGGCCGGTACCGGATTAAGCGGAGGGGCTTTGCCAGCCATGGGGGGAGTGATTATCTCAACCAAAAAGATGGCAAAGATTCTCGATATCGATCTCCCCAATCGATGCCTTCTCGCTCAAACGGGCATCGCGAACAAGAAGATTTCGGATGCAGTGAAGGAAAAAGGGCTCTACTTTGCTCCGGACCCCTCCTCTCAATCAGTTTCCACGATCGGCGGCAACATCGGTGAAAACTCGGGAGGACCTCACACCCTCAAATACGGCGTAACCGTCCAGCATATTCTCGGGATCACCATGGTCGACCCAACCGGTGAAATCCTCAAACTTGGAGGCAAGATCGAAGGAGCTCCTGGTTACGACTTTATTGGTCTCATCGTGGGTAGCGAAGGAACGCTCGGAATCGTGACCGAAGCGTGGGTCAAGCTAAACGTCCTTCCTAAAACGGTCTCCACTGCGCTCATCGCTTACCGAACAATCGCCGATGCAACGAAGACGGTGGCCGATATCATCGCACAAGGAACGATCCCGGCTGCGTTAGAAATGATGGACCGAGGAATCCTCCGCGCGGTCAATATGGCCTTTGGATTTGAATACCCCGCCAACACGGAAGCCATGCTTCTGATCGAATGTGATGGCGAGCCTGATCAAGTGGCGCGCGAGATGGAGGCGGTTCAACAGGTTTGCCAACGAAATAAAGCCATAGAAATTAGAGTCGCGGAAGACGAAGTGGAACGAGCGAGGCTGTGGGTCGTACGCAAAAAAGGAATCGGAGCGATGGGCCGAATTGCGCCCAGTATTGTTACTCACGACGGAGTCATTCCTCGCTCCAAACTGCCCGAAATGCTCGAATTTGTCTATGACGTGTCGTTCCGATATTCCATCGGCGTCGCCAACATTTTTCACGCAGGCGATGGCAACTTGCACCCATGTTTTTACTTTAACGATCGCGATCCAAACCAAGTTCAGAGAGTGGTTGAGGCGGGTGAGGAGATCATCCGACGATGCATCGAATTGGGTGGAAGCGTTAGTGGAGAACATGGAATCGGTGTGGAAAAGATCGACTTAATGCCCCTCATGTTTTCCCCAGCCGATCTCGAACTCCAGGCCCTTTCGAAGCGGATCTTCAACGACGGCATGCTGTGCAATCCGTGCAAAGTTCTCCCCAACCAAAAAGGATGTGTGGAATATAAGAAGCATTGGAAAGGAGCCGCATGTTGAAAACTTACGAGCCTTCGTCAATCGAAGAGATCGCAAACTTTCTTGGAGCGGCCACCGAACCCGTAGTCTTTGATAGCTCCGTGCCATCCCACCCGTTCGCACTCCCGATCAAGGCTTCGTGTTTACTCTCACTCAAGAACTATCGCGGTGTCATCGAGCACGATGTGTCCGACCAAGTGGTAGTGGTGCGGGCAGGAACACTTCTTTCTGAACTGCAAACGGAGTTGGGAAAGCAAGGTCAGTGCTTGCCATTTGCTCAACTCGATCCTCATCAAGCGACCGCGACCTCAACGTTCGATACTTCGTTAGTGGATGCGATCGCGTTCAACCTTCCCCACCCACTCCATCGCCAATGCGGATCTTGGCGCGATTGGATCATTGGGGTGCGCCTGGTGCAATCGGATGGCACGATCGCTAAATGTGGAAGCAAAGCGGTGAAAAATGTTGCCGGATACGACGTTCAGCGGCTGATGATAGGAGCCCGCAACTCGCTTGGTCTAGTTGCGGAAGTTACCTTCAAGACTTTTCCCCTCAAAGGATTGCCTAATAGCGGAGTCCAAGTTTCAAGCGATCATCTCGGAAAGGCTCCAACATGGATTCAGCGCGTTCAGCCTTCCGATTTTGAAAGTGCCGTTCAAGCAGGTGGCCGTAATCTCACCGCTTTCGACTACGCATCTTCAACGCTCTGGGCCACAACGAGACCGAATGAAGGATTGAAACGCTTTCCCGGCGACTGGATCCTACGATCGAATGCTGAAACAAAAAACCTTGAGTTTGCCGATCCAACGGTGGTGAGATTGATCAAGCGGACCAAGGAATTATTCGATCCGACCAACAAACTTAACCCCGGAGCCATGGGAATCGTTTAGGCCATCCACGCAAAAGCAATGATGAAAGACCTCCTTGAATTAACGACTCACTGCATTCGCTGTGGATTTTGCCTTGAAGCTTGTCCAACGTTTGTCACCACCGGCAACGAAATGGAATCACCTCGTGGTCGAATCTATCTTGTACGAAGCGCCTTAGAAGGAAGAGTCGAATGGCAAGAGGATGTCCGGCCCCATTTGGATCATTGTCTGGGCTGTCGTGCATGCGAAACGGCTTGTCCAAGCGGAGTCGAATACGGAACAATTCTCGAGCTAGCACGAGATAAGGTCGAACAAGATAAGCCACAGTTCACGAAGCTCACTCTTCTGAACAGCACGACCAAACCGAGCGCGCTCCGAGCTCAACTCGCGTTGGGGAACCTACTTCCCGGCAAGCGTATGCCGGGATTCATCTCAAAGGTACTGAGTGGTCATTCAGCGGAGGCCGATCTTCCAACGCCGCAAAAGGCGGATACCCTTCCGCCTCTCAATCTCGCCAATTTAACTCCGATTCGGGGTCAGGTCTATCTGTTGGAAGGATGCGCGATGCGCGTACTCTATCCTCGTGTACATGAAGCGACTCGCCGTTTACTGAGGCGGGTCGGTTATGAGGTTCTCGACGTGGAACAAGGGTGTTGTGGAGCGTTACACGCACATAACGGTTACGTCGACAACGCCAAGCGCTTGGCCACCGAACTGCTACTTTCGATGCCGAAGGAAATACCGGTGATCGTAAATTCGGCTGGTTGCGGAAGCACCATGAAGGATTACGAAAACCTCCTGCCAGATACTGCGGGAGCGCCCAAAATGGCTAAGCGAACGTTTGACGCATCCGAGTTCCTATTCAACAACGGACTTCAAGACGTGCTTCAGACTGCAAATGGAATAGCGGTTCGGGCAACCTACCACGATGCCTGCCACTTAGCCCATGGCCAGAAGATTACTTCCCAGCCTCGAGCGCTTCTCGAAGCAATTCCTCATCTCGACCTAGTTCCGCTTCCGGAGGCTGATATGTGCTGCGGCAGCGCGGGCATCTACAACGTTCTTCAGCCTCAAATGGCTCGTTCGCTGGTTGAACGAAAATACGCCAATATTGCATCGACTCTTGCTAATGTGGTCGCTACCGGTAATCCTGGGTGCCACTCGTGGATCGCTCAGGCGAGCAAGGAACACGGCCAATCGGTGCTCGTCTTGCATACATTGGAACTCCTTGAAGCAGCATTTATAGGCCTAGAGCACTTTGGAAACTAGACTTTTGAGAGTCAATCTCAGATGCAATCGTAGAAAGACGAGTAATGTCGTCTATCAGTCCCGAAATTGATGTGAAGAAGCTCAACGAAGACACTCAGCTAGTAGACATCCAGAGTTCTCTGGATGGTCGGAACATTCCTATCGATAAGGTGGGAGTCCGGAATGTTAAGTATCCGATTACTGTTCGCAATCGAGCAGGCGGATTTCAGCAGACTGTCGGCAATTTCACCCTTACTGTTGACCTGCCGCGCCAATTTAAGGGCACGCACATGAGTCGGTTTTTAGAAGTTCTTGGGGAGTTTAATCACGAGATTAGTGGCAACACGATCCCTCGAATCTTGACTCGTTTGAGAGAAAAGCTAAAAGCCCAAACGGCTCACATCGAAGTCAAATTTGTCCTGTTTCGAGAGAAGGCCGCCCCGGTCACCGGCAAAGTCGGCATGATGGGATACGAGTGCGGATTCATTGCCGCGGGTGGCGAGACTGAGGAGTTCATGGTGTACGTGAACGTCCCGATTACCACGCTATGCCCGTGCTCTAAGGAGATTTCTGCTTACGGCGCCCACAATCAGAGGGGTTATGTGACGGCTCGAATCGAGTCTCGGGGACTTCTGTGGCTGGAAGACGTCATTGATATGATTGAAGCTTCTGGTAGCGCGCAGCTTTATCCTGTTCTCAAGCGTCCAGATGAAAAGTTCGTGACTGAGCAAGCCTACTTGAACCCTCGATTCGTAGAGGATATGGTTCGCGAAGTGTCGCTGGCCTTTGACGGTCATGAGAATGTCGGAACCTACGAGGTTGAGGTTGAGAATCATGAATCGATTCATGATCACAATGCCTACGCCTTCGTGCGGCGCGAGAAGTAGCTCTCCTGCGTAAGCGCGTGGAAGGGAGTGTCGCACAACAGGATAATTTGAAAAGAATCAAAATGCGAATATCGACCCTCCTTTTCCCGCTCGCGGCACTCCTTCTGGCCTTGGGATGTTCTAAACGGGCAACCACCCTCATCACCAACAAGGAAGATGGTTGGACGTACGCGATGCCCGCCGAATTTGTTCAGCGATCCGTTCCGTTGCCAAAAGGAATTTCGCAATACATTGGGCCGGAAGATGACGGCTACAAAGTCAACCTTGTTATCGAATCGATTCCCGGCACGGAAAGTCCCGAAGCGGTCGGCAAGGAGATCGCTCAGAAACCACCTCCCGGTTTGATTGTTCAAGAACAGGCAAGCTACGGCGTCGGATCATTGAGCGGCTACACCGTACGTGGCACAAGAAACAACGGGCAAGAGGTCCAGCGTCAGGTTTACATCACCGATCACGGGATTTGCGTCATCTTCACACTGACCGCAAATGCCAAAACGTTTGACACCTGGGATCAGGTCTTCCACGAAAGCCTGGCTGAATTTCACTGGACGAAAAAGTAACTCGAACCCAACTCATCCGTGAAACGTAAAAAGGTTGGTCCCATGCAAGTAAAGAGCCTTTCTATCCTGGTCGTTGTTGCGCTTGTCCTTTTTGGCTGCTCCTCGTCTCAACCCAATGGTCCCGCATCTCCCGATGCCCCAGCTAACCAGGGAGCAATGAATGTTGCTGGATCACCCAAAGATGCGTCGGATTGGAGCTACACGCCTCCGGAAGGATTTCAGCAGCAATCGCAAATGGACAAGGGCGACACTGTTTTCAACGGTCCGAAGGAAGATGGTTTTCAAACGAACCTTCGCGTTAAAGGAGGCACGAACCCCAAGCAAAGTGCCGAACAAATTGGAAAAGACATCTTGCAGAAAATTTCGAGTCAACCTTCCATCACGGTGAAGGAACAGGAACCTTACACGCTTGCCGATTCCGATTGTTACACTTGGCTGGTCGCCAAAAAAGGGAAAAGCGGCAAGGTTGCCGAGCAAAGGCAGTTCATAGTTGTGAAAAACGGAGTCGCGGTGCTTCTCACGATGACCGCACCAGAAAGCACGATGAGCAAGTGGGATCAGGCACTAGCAGACAGCTTGAAGTCTTTCCATTGGGGCCGATAAGGCAAAAAGGACCCTCAACTTTCGTTATTTTACGATCCTGGTAGTTGAACTCGACAACGACTTACCTCGCCCCCTAGTAGAATAGGTAAAGCAATGGCAGCTCAACGTACCGTCGTCGTTGTGGGCGGAGGCTTGGCCGGCCTCATGACCACCATGAAGCTTGCGGAAGCAGGACACAAGGTCAAACTGATCAGTCTTGTTCCGGTTAAGCGCTCGCACTCTGTTTGTGCCCAAGGGGGTATCAACGGAGCAGTGAACCTTAGAGGTGAGGGGGACTCTCCATACCTCCACTTTGAGGACACTATTACCGGTGGAGACTTCCTCAACCACCAACCGCCCGTTATGCGTATGGCAGAACGCGCACCTGCGATCATTTACCTGCTCGATCGTATGGGTGTTCCGTTCAACCGTACCAATGAGGGACTGCTTTCCTTCCGCCGATTTGGTGGAACACTCAAGCACCGAACCGCCTACGCCGGTGCTACCACCGGTCAGCAGTTGCTTTATGCCTTGGACGAGCAAGTTCGCCGATGGGAATCGGTTGGGCTCGTCGAGAAGTACGAAGGCTGGGAGTTCCTTGGCATCATCAAGGATGAAAATGGTGCCTGTCGCGGAGTTACTGCTCAGAATCTTCGCACGATGGAGATCGAATCGTTCGCCAGCGACGCAACCGTTATGGCGACGGGCGGCAACGGACTGATCTTCGGTCTCAGCACCAACTCCATTATCAACACGGGTAGTCCAGTTAGCATTTGCTATCAGCAGGGTGTTCAGTACGGCAACCCAGAGATGGTTCAGATTCACCCAACCGCCATTCCTGGCGAAGATAAGTGCCGACTCATTTCTGAATCGGTTCGTGGTGAGGGTGGACGCATTTGGGTTCCACGCAATCCGATGGACGCTCGCAAGCCGGTCGAAATTCCGGAAAGCGATCGTTGGTATGTTTGCGAAGAGTTGGACCCGGTTTACAAGAACCTGCTCAGTCGAGACATTGTAAGTTTCATCATCTACTGCGTTTGCCGCATGGGCAAAGGCATCAAGGGTGGCCAGCAAGTATATCTCGACATCACTCAGCTTCACGAAAGCCGTGGCGGTCCTTACACGCGCGAAGTCATTAATGACAAGCTTGAAGGCGTTTTGGAGATCTACGAGAAGTTCATGCGCGAGGATCCGATTGAGACTCCAATGCGCATCTACCCGGCAGTCCACTACACGATGGGCGGACTGTGGGTTGATTACGAACTGAATGCGGATGGTAGTTGGAACACCGACTCCCATCGCAATCAGATGACCAATATTCCGGGTCTCTACGCGGCTGGTGAGTGTGATTATCAGTACCACGGTGCAAACCGCCTCGGTGCAAACGCACTCTTGACGTGCTTGGTCGCGGGAGAAATTGCTGCTCAAGGTATCGAGGCTTATATGCGCGGTATGTCTGCCAGCGGCGAAGCGGTCAATGCAACCCTTCTTCAGGAAGCCCAAAAAGAAAAGCAGGCTGAGTACAACAAACTCAAGCAGAGCAACGGTACCGAGAATCCATATAAGCTTCACGCCGAACTGGGCGATGTCATGTGGAACAACTGCGGTATTTGGCGCGTTCAAAAGGATCTCATTTCGGCGAGAACCAAGTTGGACGAGCTCACGAGCCGCGCTCAGCAGTGCAGCCTCCTGGACGACACCGGTTGGAACAACCAGGCGGTTCCGTTCACGCGAGCTCTTGTTCATATGATTGAGCAAGCCAAGGCGATTGTCGGTGGTGCGATTGTCCGCGACGAAAGTCGAGGCGCTCACTTCAAGATGGATACGCCTGATCGCGATGACACCGGTTGGTTGAAGACCACCATGGCGACGTACACCCCGCAAGGGCCTACGTTCTCATTCGAGCCGATCGACGCTCGCTACATCGCTCCCCGACCCCGTAAGTATCGAATCAATCAGAACTCGATCGTCAAAGAGATCATGGGCGAGGAATACCTGGCCGGAATCGGCAAAGGCTAGACCTCAAACGCCCTTCTGAACACCTGTTCGGAAGGGCGTTTCTACGTCTCCTCGGGGCTACCAGATGTTCACTCGGCCGCTGGCGGGGCGCCACATGGATTGACCGGGTTTTACGTGGAAAGCTTTGTAGAACTCGGGAATGTTTGAAAGTGGACCCAGGACCCGCCATTTAGCCGGGGTGTGAACATCGCTGAGTAGCTGCTGACGGAGAATTTCAGGCCGTTGCTGGTCGAGCCAACTGAGTGCGTAGGCGAGGAAGAAACGCTGCATCGGAGTGAGACCTGCGATCTTCTTTCCCTTCTTGTATTGTTCGGTCTTCTTGAATGCGTCAATTCCCAATAGAAGCCCGCCGTAGTCAGCGATGTTCTCACCAAGGCTTGCTTTGCCATTGACGTGCAAACCAGGAAGAGGTTGGTAGGCGTTGAATTCCTTAACCATCAACTGCGCTCGTAGCTTAAATTTCTTCGCATCTTCCTTTGTCCACCACTCTGCTAGGTTGCCTTTCGAGTCGAATTGACGTCCGTTATCGTCGAAGCCGTGCGTCATTTCATGACCGATTGTAGATGCTCCGGCGTATCCATAAATGATCGCGTCGTCCAGTTCGGAGTCCTTCACTCCTGGAATCGCAAACGCGGTTGCTGGCAGAACGATCTCATTATTCGACGGGTTGTAATAGGCGTTATACGTCTGAGGAGTCATGCCCCACTCCGTTCGATCCACCGGTTTTCCGTATTTTGAAACCATGTCGTCAAATTCCCAAATCGACGCGTTTTTGACGTTCTCGCAGTAGGAGTTTGTGCCGACAACAAGCTTGGAATAATCCTTCCATTTGTCTGGATAACCGACTTTCTTGATGAGTGAGTTGAGTTTCTGATGAGCCTTCGCTTTCGTTGGTTTGCTCATCCAGTCGAGCCGATCAATTCGGTGACCGTAGGCAACTCGAAATGCCTCAACCAGATTTTCATATCGCTTCTTTGCCGAGGCGGGGAAATACTGTTTCACAAACACACGTCCCAAAATAAATCCGATCACTCGATTCTCGGTGTCGATGACACGCTTCCAACGTGGCCGTTGTTCCTTTTGCCCGGAGAGCACTTGATGGTTGAAGCGGAAGTCTTCCAACTCCGCTTCTTTATTCAAGTAGGCGGCATAGCGGTTGATGAGGTGCGACTTCAAATATTCCTTGAGTACATCGACGGAAGTGTCCTTTAGGAGCGACTCAAGTCCGCTAAAGAATTCCGGCTGTCCCACAATGACGTAAGACGGATGGAGGCTCCAGGAACTCAGGTGTGAGTTCCAGTCAATGGACGGCGTCAGCTTTGTCCGAATCGACTCGGCGGTCATCTTGTTGTAGTTCGCAATCGGATCCCGAAGATCTTCGAGTTTTCTGGAGACTTTTGCGAGATCCGTCTCAAACTCCATTATCTTTCCTGCCGCCGCATGAGCCGCTTCTTCAGACTCGCCTGATAGCTTCAGAAGGGTCGCAACATGCTTCACGTATTCACTGCGAATCTTGGTAACGCCCGCTTCCTTATTAAAGTAAAAATCTCGATTGGGCAAACCCAGCCCACCTTGGTCGAGGTGAACGGACATCACATCACTCTTTTTCTCGTCCTGCCCTACATAGAAACTGAATAGAGTGTCAATTCCCTTGCGTTGGAATTGGAACGCAACTTCCAACACATCATTGGGGCTAGCGATCGCATCAATTTGATCGAGTTCAGCAGTAAGCGGAGTGATGCCAAGCTCCTCGGCCTTGGCTTCGTTCATCGCAGTCGACCAGAAGTTGGCAACTTTCATCTCGTCACTTCCTGACTTGGGTTCAGAAACTGATGGGTGCTCACTTATTGACCGGAGTTTCAGTCGGAGGTCCTCGATAATGACCGACCCAATCCCCCATGATGATTCCGTCGCCGGAATGGGATGTCTCTTCAGCCAACCTCCGTTGGCGTAGGCAAAGAAATCCTCACCTGGATTAACCGAACGATCCAAGTTGGTTGCCAGAACATCACCCTTAACCCCGGATAAATGCTTTCCTTGATTTCCCTCAGGAGCAGGCGAACCCGCTTTTAGGCATGAATAAGCGATGAGGATTCCAACGACTGACATAGGTCTTTTATGTTAGCCGATTGAACGAGTCCTACTTAAAAAGTGACCTTTTGGGCTAGTCAGAGCTTGGAGCATTCATATTTATCTATCCAAGCCAAGAGTATCGCGCTAAGATATATTCTCTGATCTCACTTGTTTTGCTCGACTAGGCGCTTATTTATGAAGAACGAAGCCATCCTCGTAACACTGCTTATTCAGCTAATCGTGATCGTCTTAATCGCACGAGTAGCGGGGCAAATTGGCCGACGACTCGGACATCCGATCGTGGTAGGCGAGATTCTCGCTGGCCTTATTCTCGGCCCATCGTTCCTTGGTAGGGCTTTTCCGGGCTTCTTCCATAGCTTGTTTCCCCCCGATGGCCAACCTGGGTCAACGAATGAGATCATTTATATGATGAGCCAGATCGGGCTCATCTTCCTGATGTTCCTGATCGGTTTGGAATTTGACTTTGGCAATGTGAAGGCACATGGAAAAAGTGCTGGACTCGTCTCAGTTTCGGGCATTGTTTTGCCTTTCGCATTAGGCATCGGTTTTGGAATATGGCTCCATCCTCAATTCCCAACCACAAATGAAACGGCCTTCTGTCTCTTCATCGGCACCGCCGTTTCCATCACCGCGATTCCCATTCTCGGACGAATACTGATCGAATTCAATTTAACGCGAACGGATGTTGGCGTGTTGACCATCACGGCAGCGGCAATTGACGACGCGCTTGGGTGGATTTGTCTTGCGGTAGTAAGCGCCATTGTCAGCTCGCACGTCAACCTACTTGCGACTCTCCAGATGGTCTCTTTGACAGCGCTAGTCGCGGTCGTCCTCATCATGGTTGTCCGACCATTAGCTGCGAAGGCGATTAAAAAGCAGATGGCGAATGGTGGATCGCTCGGCTTAAACGGACTCGCAATCTTGATCGTCGCGATCATGACTTGCGCAGCCGTAACCAATAAGATTGGAATTTCCTCTCTCTTTGGCCCCTTCATGCTCGGTGCTGCCCTCTTTGATCAGGTCGAGTTCCGTGAAAAAGTTTTCCATCATATGAAGGACTTCATCACGGCGTTCTTCCTTCCAATCTTCTTTACATTCACGGGTCTCCACACCGATATGGGAAGTCTAGGAAGTCAACTGATGTGGATCGCGTTAGGTTTGCTTTTATTTGTCTCGTTCTTCGGAAAGCTCGTGGGTTGCTACTTTGCAGCTCGACTGAGTGGATTCAAACATCGTCAAGCGGCAGCAATTGGAATCATGATGAATACTCGTGCGCTCATGGGACTCATCGCCGCCAACATTGGCAGAGAAATGGGAGCAATCACTCAACCCGTTTATTGCATGCTCGTGCTCATGTGCGGCCTCAGCACGATCATGGCCTCGCCCGCACTGCGACGTTACATTAAAGGGACGGAAATGGAAGAGCCCTATGGCGATTCCGAATATGTGAACAGTCGACGCAAAATGGGATTGGGTATTCGCGAATTAGATGAAGTGCTTGTCTAATTCACCTGCTGTAATTGCTTAGAATCTGGGTTCATTTGAACCCAGATAGGGCACAAAGCCTCCGTTGAATTTCGCGTGGTACTCAACTTTTTCGAGCTTGGGACCATCAGCAGCCACCCGAATCGCACCCGATCTCAAGGTAGCTCCCGGACCAAGATAAAAGCTCTTGAGGATGAGCGCATTTGCATGAGGCAACGCACAAGGTTGAAAACTTCCTTCCGAAGAGACGATTCCAGGAATAACTGAGTCGAACGCCCCCAATTCCGCCAAATCGATGCCTTCTCCCGAGAAGCGCAGGAGAATTCCAAGTGCATGCGGCGAAACATCCGTTGGCACGTCACCGAGCGAGCGAAGCGTCAAATGGTATTCATAGGGAGGCACTTTGGCAGTTTTCTCCGTCCCAATGAGCGACCAAGGAACGGCTTTTCGAGTCATTTTGATGTCAAGAGAGGGTTGAGTTTTCTCCCCTAGGATGGCTGCGCGTACGGTTGGAAGCGGCAGGCTCAGCGCGTCGGTTGGTTCAGGAAATCGATATAGAATCACGCCCTGACAGTTAGAAGGGCGTGAAGTCCGTACGATATTCAACTCGCGGCGAAGCATTTCTGCGGTTGGCACCCAGTAGGCAATCTTCACCCCGAGACCCTGACCAAACTGATCAGGCTTCATTGCCCGAAGCACCAGCAGGTTTTCTCCGATGTATTGTTTCGGATCCGCTTGGTGTCCCCTATCGTCGAGCGCTATTTCCGATTGAGTTTCTAACGAGGGGTGTCGGAGAGCTTCTTCAGGCTTTAGGCCGTGATAGGTTCCGATTAATTTCCCCTTAGGACTGAAAAGCAAACTGTGACCGTATATTCCTAAGCCAGCAAAAAAGGGATGCCCGGTGCGATCCGCTCGATTCATGCCAGGAACTAAGTTATCGGTATCCGAAATTGGATGAATTCGGTCTATCGAACGACCGATCTCGCCTTCGTAGAATTGCGGTACGACAAAATCGCACGCGTCAGCAAGATCTTGGTAATGACGCGAATTTAGCCAAGTTTGGAGGGCAGTTGCCGAGAAACTTTGGCCCGGTTGCAGATCGCCGTTGGCCACTAATCGCTGACGAATCTTGACGAGCAACTCGGCATATTTGGGCAAGAGCCGCGTTGGACAGTCAACGTCCATCTGAAAACCGGAGACTTTGATTCCCTGCGCCACCGCTTCCTTTCGTGAACGACCGATGCCGGCTGCAACATCTCGTGCCATGGTTTCGACGGGTAGTTCTGATAGGTGCGACCGCAGTCCACCATCAAAATTAAAGGTTAGAACGACCTTCTGAGATCCAGATTGTGCTCCCCAGGTTTGGGGAACGGAGCGTTTCAGTCGCTTGCCGTCAGTGGTAAAAGTAGAGGTGCGCACGTAAAGCGTGGTAACTCCGATTTCATCGAGTAGCTTTGCCTGGGATGGCATGATTGCGAACGGAGTGTTCCAGTACCACATGCCGATTTGCATGGGCGGTGGCGGCTTCGACCGACATCCTGACAGCAAGATAACGATCAAGCCAAGCAATCCACCGCCGATGCGTCTCAAGGCTAGTACCAAGTCCAGTCGGTTTCAGGCTGTCCCTTCTTAAACTCTTTCTTGCGCTCGGTGTCCATTTCCTGGAAAGCCTGAAGTTGGCTTTCGCGACTCTCGGCAAACACTCGAGCGTATTTCTTTGCCTTCTTTGCGAGTTCTTTTTCAGGAGACTTTCGCGCAATAGCCATGAGATTTACGGCCTGCCCCATTAAGTCTTTCTGCCGTGCCTGCCATCGCCAATACCGATTCATGTGGCTCAATTTTTCAGCTGCGCACGCCGCTCGGTAGGCAACTTCAAACCTCAAGGGGCTTTTTGGATAAGCCTTGAGGATCTCTTTGCAAAGCGTCAGAGTGCGAGCATAGCACTCGTGCTCCCAGTGGTGGCGCTCAATGGCCTGGAAATCCTGCCTGGTTGCGATGCTTGCATTCCACTGAAATCCGATCGCTAGAGACCTCGCCATGTGCCATACGGCGGGATTGTAGAGCAACAAGTTTCGATGAGTGTAATAGTAATTTGCGGTCTTCCACTTGACGACTGCCTTCTCGTTCGGGGTTTTGGCGGCCCGAAACTGCACCGCTAACGTCCCCAGCTCTTGAGCGGTTTGGAGAGGATCTTGAATGAGATCGGTATTCGTTCCTTTTTCCTCAACTTCATTCTCGTAAAGTTGACGTCGGAAGTTCTCTCGGGTCTTAGCGGATAACGTCCTTAACTCCTCGGCCGCAAGATGAAATTGTTCGTCGCGCAAATAGCGCATCGCGAGACTAAATCGCAGCAACTTGGAATGATCGGAATACCGCGGGTTCTTGATCGTCTCGGCAAGTTGGGCGGTACTCATCCTGATATCAATGAGATAAGCGACGTCATACGGATAGTTCAGCTTCCAATACATCTCAAGCGCCTTGTCAAACCGATTCTGGCGCTCATAGATCAGAGCAAGATTTTCTCGCGTACCCCCAGCCAAGTAGTTCGTCGGATAATTCTTAAGGACGGCTTCGTAACTTGCTTGCGCTCCTTTCCAATCGTCTTGTCGCTTTGCGATCGAAGCGAGTAAGTAAGTTGCGAGGGCCCGATCATCATCGGTTCGACTTAATGAGAGCGCTCTCTCAGCCATCTTCTTCGCATAACCTGTCTTCTCAAGTACGTAAGCCGCTTCGGCGATTCGGGCAAGGATATGCCCACCATAGGGGCTATTGATGGCTTTATCGATTCTTTGAGTTGCCATCGAAATTAGGTCGGGACTTGGCTGGTCCATTTCCTGTCGAAAGTCGAGATAGGAGGATAGTTGGCGGGGATTTCCTCGAATGCGTTTCCAGAAATCCTTGGCCTCATTCCCATTGATATGGCCCAAGGCCAATGAGACTTGATTGAAGTATTTGGCTCGCCCCGTCCCAGTCGACTCGTTGGCGTAAGCATCCAACAGAGTGGCGACCATCGCTGGTCGGTAGCCTAACCGCTTGTAACAGAGAACGATGGAATTGAGAGCATCCTGTTTATCTTTCAGATCCTCCGCAAATTGACCTTGATTTCGGTACGTGCGTATCGCGTCCACAAAGTGCTTCTTCACGTATTGGATACGACCCTGCCATCCAAGAATTTGGTATCGATGCGCACGGGAGGGATAGCGCGTTTGTAACTGGTGCAGAGCGTTGGCAGACGCATTGATATCGGCAGCCGAAACCAAATCGGGAGTCACACCCAATAACAGGTCGGGCACACAAAGGAGTGCCACGGGTGCGACGGGCGAATTCGGAAACTGCTTCGCTAATTTGAGGAAGCCATCTGCTTTTGTCCGTAAATTGAGTTTCGAGTGGTCGATCCTCTCATATCGGGCATAGGGTCGGAGTTCTTTTCCGAATTTGCTTTCTTCAGGGAACTTGCCTTTCGGACCATAAGGTGCGGTCGCGGAAAGCAGTTCGATAGCATGGGAGCGATCCTTCGCGTCAAGGATCGCGTTGAGCAACCAATTCCGGTCATTGGACACACATTCGTCTCCAATTTCTTTCGATTTAGCCCATTCCCACTTTTTCAATGCTGAGCGGAACTGTCCTTGAGCCTCGAGCTGATTTGTCTTTTTGTAAAGGTAGTTCGGATCGAAATCGAGGTAAACGTCGTTTCTCGTTTTCCTCTCTCCATCAAGGTATTCGGTACCAGGTCGCCAATCGCTCATCCCACCCACGTCGGTGTAGCCACCGCTATAAATGCCGTATCTCAAAGGAGGTGCGCCAAAGTCAGGTCCACTCGCTTTGAAGTGAACCGTTTCGTTTGTGGACCAGATGTGGGCAAGGGCGACGGGGCCGAAAAAAGCGGCTGTCACAACAAAAAAATATGCCGAACGAATACGAGATTTCACTCAAAGGCTCCAGTAGGCGAAAAGCATCGGGCCGCCTCTGGTTCCGAGTGCTCTAGGGTTGAAGGAGAGCACCTAAGCGCCCATTAGGGGCACGATTCTCAACGCATATATTAGCGTGGAAAGTGAGATTTTAGTGAAGGAATTTCGAAAGATTTTTGAGCCATTTTTCTGACTCACATCCTCATCGAAATCGGCCCAAATGCTACGTAGATAGGCTGATTTCGATGGCGGGCATTTTGATGTTCAATTCGGTCAAATCTGTTCATCATCTGGATGATGACGAGCGGTTTTAATCGCGCAGGAGCGTTCAGAAAACCGCTTTACGAATCATGTTTTGGCACCGGAATAAAGAGCGCGAGAATCACACCCGGAATATAGAGGAAACCAGCGTAATAAATGGCAAGGCTCGGCGAGACCGCGCTTGAAGTTGCCATACCAAAAACGAAAGTTGCAACGCCGGCCACTAGCCGACCAATGTTATACGAGAATCCCGCTCCCGTCGTTCGAATCAATGTCGGGAAAAGGGGTGGAACGTAAAGTGGGAATAGCGCGAAGATGCCACTACTAAAGAAGAATGCGACGTTAAGCCAAGTCCGAGTTTCGGCAAGCGTGTGGATATCTCGGAAGCCGAAATAATAGGCAACAAACGAACCTGCCATGAGGAGCGCGAACGCCTTTCGATACCCAAGGAATTTCGCAAGAACCGCCGAGGCATAGCAACCGGCGATATTCCAAAGACAATAGATAACGGTTACGGTTCGAATGAGAGATGCCTGATCCGGCTTACCCATTGCCTTGACTTCTGGGAGTGCTCGAACCACCTGCGAGCTGAAGTAGAGGAGCGCCCAAACACTTGCGAGGCAGACACTCGTGAGACACAAGGTAAAAATCGTTGTCGAGCGAATTTCTCCCTTGAAGAGATCAGAGATTTTGGGCAGCTCTTTTTTGTGCTGTCGCTCGGATTCCCACTCTTCCGTCTCGGGCACCGCCTTACGAATCCACACGGTGGCGAAAGCGGGGATCACGCCAATAAGAAACACGTAGCGATTAGGAAGCCCACCTAGCATGCCAACCGTCAGTGCGGCACCAATCATCCCAAGGATGTAGCCGTTCTGAAGCGTGGCGCTGGCGAAATGGCTGTACTTTTTCGGGAGGGTCTCTGAAACCAAAGCCGATCCAGCCGCCCATTCTCCGCCAATGCCGAGCGCGGCCACAAATCGGAAGATGAGCAAGTGCCACCACGTTCCGGAAAAGAACGCCAATCCCGTAAAGGTGGCATACAACAGGATCGTCAAATTTAAAGTCTTAGTTCTGCCAATTCGGTCCCCAACTCGACCAAAAACGGCCCCTCCAAGCGCCCACCCAATTAAGAAAACACCTTGAATGAGAGACGCCTTTGTTGCGGCTTCCGACTTCGGTGCCCCGGAACCGAGTAGTTCCGTGACGAATGGCACCGCGATCAAGGCATAGAGGTATCCATCGAGACCATCGAAACCCCAACCTAACCATGCCGCAAAAAATGCACGCCCCTGTGCTTTTGTGAGCCCCTGTGTTTTCACGGGGAGATTATAAGCCTAAGTCGGTATGATCCATACATGACTGGAACCGAGCGACTCGAACTTCTTGCACGGGGCGAAAACCCAAAGATGCTTTTAAGAATGAAAAGTGGATTCGCAGTCATTGGCGATTCCCAGTTTCTTCCCGGATATTGCTTGCTTCTGGCCTACCCGGAAGCCGGACAGCTCAACGAACTTTACGGTGCTTCAAGGGAGCAGTTCTTACACGATATGAGTGTGTTGGGCGACGCGGTTAAGGCAGCTACCGGCGCTCTACGGATTAACTACTCGATCTACGGAAACCTTGATCCGTTCCTTCACGCGCATATTTGGCCCCGCTTTGCGTGGGAAGATGATGCCTATCGCACGTTACCGCCATTCAACTACCCTGCGTCCATTCGTGAAGACTCTGCAAATTTATTTGATATGGGAAAGCACGGAGGCCTCATGAAGAAGATTCGTGAAGAGTTGGAACGACGAATTTAGGTAACTCTCTATCAAATTCCAGATATCACACTCCCACCACCTTGGCAGTGTTAAGAAGCTCCCTTATACTATCTGAGCCGTAGAATCAGCGTCGACGATCGGCTTCCCTTATGAATCAGGAGCAGTTTCAGACGACTTCATCCGGTCTTTTTACCGGATACGATACCGGCGGGTTCTTTGACGAGATGTTTGACTCGTCTGGTCCGCGAGCCCACTACGCCAAATTGGCCAAAACGCTTGGCAACTTAAGTGCCAAGGAATTTCGAGCCCGTTGTGAACTTGCCGACATCACCCTTATCAATCAAGGCATCACGTTTACGGTTTACGGTGATAACAAAGGCGTCGAAAAGCCTTTTCCGGTCGATCTAGTCCCCAGGGTCCTACCCTCTGATGAATGGGCATTTTTGGAGCGGGGCCTCGCTCAACGCGTCCGAGCCTTAAACCTGTTTCTTCACGATGTTTATCACGAAGGCAAAATCCTAAAGGATGGAGTGGTTCCACGGGACCTCATCGTGAATGCTCCTAACTACCGCCGGAGTTTTGTTGGAGCCGATGTACCCGGCGACATCTATGTTCATATTTGTGGGACCGACCTGATCCGCGACTATGACGGCACCTATCGCGTTTTAGAAGACAACTGCCGCACTCCGTCGGGCGTCTCCTACATGCTGGAAAATCGAATCATCTTGATGCGCGTTTTCCCAAGTTTGTTTGGGGAGAACCGGGTTCGTCCGATTGACCACTATACGACTCAGCTCCTCCATAACCTCCGGCAACTAGCACCCGCCGGACGCGACGAACCCAACGTGGTTTTGCTTACCCCTGGCGTTTATAACTCGGCGTATTTCGAGCACAGCTTTTTGGCTCAACAGATGGGAATTGAGTTGGTCGAAGGACGCGACCTATTTGTTGAAGACAATATCGTGTTTATGAAGACCACCCGGGGTCCTCAGCGGGTCGACGTGATCTATCGGCGGGTGGATGATGACTTCCTAGACCCTCTGGTCTTCCGACCGGATAGTGCACTAGGTGTGGCAGGTTTGGTAAATGCCCACCGAGCGGGCAATGTCTCGCTGACAAACGGGATTGGAACCGGAGTTGCCGACGATAAGGCGGTTTACCCATATGTGCCCGCCATGATCCGTTACTACCTTGATCAAGACCCGATCCTTGAGCAAGTCGAGACGTTCATGGGTTGGAAGTCGAACGATTTGGATTACATGTGCGACCACGCTCACGAGTTGGTACTGAAGGCAACCAATGAATCGGGGGGATATGGAATGCTCATTGGCCCTCAGGCATCAAAGAGCGAAATTGCCGATTTCGTGACCACAGTTCGAGCGAATCCACGAGGCTTTATTGGTCAGCCGTTGATCTCCCTCTCGCGTTCACCTTGTTTCTTTGACGAAGGTTTTGAAGGGAGGCACGTCGACCTAAGGCCCTACATCCTTTGCGGAAAGGACGATGTCACGATCGTTCCCGGTGGTCTTACCCGAGTGGCCCTACGCAAAGGTTCCTATGTCGTCAATTCGTCCCAAGGCGGTGGCAGTAAAGACACCTGGGTCCTAGCGGGCGAAATACCTTCCGAGATGCAACAAAGCCAAAGTCAGAGCAGTTCGTCGCAAATTCAGAATCAACTAGGGCAGATTCAGACTCAACAAGTTGAGGTGGGTCAGTAATGCTTTCTCGACACGCAGACGCCTCGTTCTGGATTGGTCGGTACGTTGAGCGTGCAGAAGCGACCGCGCGAATGATTGACGTTCACTATCATTTTGGACTTGAAAGCCCTCTCGTTGGCGACGCCATGCGGTGGTCCTCCATCCTTGCGATTTCGGGCCAAGAAGACCTCTATCGTAAGCGTGGATATGCCGAAGATGAGCGAAGCATCCTTCAGTTCTTTGCATTCGATGAAGAGAACAGTTCCTCGATCTACTCCTGTATTCGGCTTGCCCGCGAAAATGGCCGAAGTATTCGGGATCAGATTTCCAGTGAGATGTGGAAGAGCCTCAATCAGATGTATCTTCGCTTCCAAGACTGGAACGTCGACCGGGTTCTGGATGGCTCGCCGTTCGCCTTTTTTGAGACCGTGAAAGAAGGCTCTCAACTTTTCCAAGGCATCACGAACCGGACACTCATGATGGGAGAGGCCCGAGATTTTCACGATGCGGGTCGGTTCCTAGAAAGAGCCGATCAAACCGCTCGGATCCTGGACGTGAAATACCACGACTTGCTTCCAACGTTCGCAAATGCTCCTGAGAAGAAAGAACTTCCGAAGGTTGTTGCGGATGCAGGATCGATCGGCGGACCGGTCGACGTTCATGGTTGGATCGCCGTTCTAAAGTCTGTCGGTGCATTCGAGGCTTTCCGAAAGACTTACCACCAAGGCGTTACACCGGCCCGAGTTGCCCAGTTTTTACTACTCAACCCTCAGTTCCCGGCATCGGTCCGACACTCGATTGGCCGAATAGATGGTTGCCTTCGTCGAATCAGCGGCAACCGAGACGTCGCTCCGGTGAACAGTGCGGAGTGCGAAGTTGGGCGTTTGTATAACGATTTGAACTACATGCAAGCAGGAGATATCATCACTGGTGGCCTCCATGAGTTCCTTGAGGACGTCGAAGATCGGTGTACGGCGATAGGTGACGCAATTTATCGCACATACCTGAGTTATTAGGCTGATTCCCTCGTCTTAACTAGAGCAGATGATTCTTCGAGCCATCCATCGTACGGTTTATCACTATTCAACGCCATCGTTTGATAGCCATAACGAAGTACGTCTGATGCCACTAACGGATGACTCGCAAGTCTGCCAAGAGTTTCATCTGCGGGTGAGCCCAACAACCAAGGTTTTCGAATATAACGAACCGGGCGGTTCCGTTCATCATTTTGGATTGCGTGAGCGCCATCCTTATCTTGAGATAGTGGCCGAGGCGCTCGTTGAGACGACACTTGAAAATCCTTTCGCCGGGCTAAACCTCCTTGATCCGGATTGGGCATTTTACGATCAGGAACGAACCAAACAGGATTACGCCGAATACTTATCGGAAAGCCCCTATGTCTCCTTTGGGGAAGAGGTGGATCGGATCGCTCTCAGGGCAAAAGCCGATTCCAATGGGTCGGCGGCTGACTTCTTACGCAAGCTGACTCACTGGATTCATGAGGAGCTAGATTACGATACCGACGCGACCCATGTTCATTCGAAGCTTCATGAAGTGCTCGAAGTCAGGGCTGGCGTTTGCCAAGATTTTGCCCATCTGATGATTGCATGCTGTCGAACAGTTGGGATTCCAGCCAAGTATGTGAGTGGGTATCTCTATGTTGGCGGCGAAGGCGGCTTGCGCGGCGATCATGCGACACACGCATGGGTGGACTGCCTTTTACCGGATGGTCGGTGGCTTTCATTGGACCCAACAAACGATCTGCTCGCGAACGATCGATATATTCGCATTCACACAGGGCGAGACTACAGCGAAGTGACACCGACAAGAGGCGTTTATGTCGGTACTCCAGCGAAGGACCTGCAGGTATCCGTCCGAATCGATATGGTCTCTCAAACCTCGACGATTTCGTGAAACAGCGATAAGATGAAGTCGATGACTCGTCGAGAACTTCTCCATTACGGATCGTTGGGTTGCCTTGGGATCCTAACCTCATCCGCTCTTACCACTCCGTTTAGCTGGTTACAACAGGAGAACAAGCAGTTTGACGGTCAGGAAATTCTCGATCGGATTCTCAATAAAGCGAGTGCGGAAGATTGGGTCCGATTACCGATTGGGGAGTTGATGGGCAAAATTGCCCTCGAATTTCGAGGCACTCCTTACAAAGGCTTCACCCTAGAATTATCGAAGGACCTAGAGTATTGCGTGGTGAATCTCAAGGGGCTCGACTGCGTTACCTTTTTTGAGGACACCTTGGGAATAGCTCGCATGCTCAAGAAGGGGCATTCCCATCCAGACGATCTGCTCGACGAAGTCCGACTTACGCGATATCGAAGTGGGCGGATGGGCTCTTTCCCTAGTCGTCTCCATTACACCACCGACTGGTTTGTCGATAACGAAGAGAAGGGAGTGGTCCACATTGTGACGCCCGATCTTCCCGGTGCCGTGCCCTTTACTCAGAAAGTTGGCATCATGACTCAGCATCCCGAAATGTATCGCCAACTCGCTACCCACCCGCAATATGTTAGTGAGATGAAGCTTATCGAAGACACGATCAATGAGCGGACCTTGAAATATCTGCCCATGGACAAGCTTGAAGCCGCTGAGCCCTTGCTCCAAACTGGCGATATTATCGGAGTCTGTACGACGGAGGAAGGGATCGACATCGCTCACACCGGCTTGGTCATTAAAGATGAAAGCGGAGTCGCCCACTTCATGGATGCTTCATCCGTGCGATCACGCATGCAAGTAACTCTCGAACCCCAAATCAGCAAATGCCTCAATTGGTCCAACAAAATAACCGGCATCATGGTCGCAAGGCCACTTGAGTTGAAGTAGCTGCTCAACGTTTTCTTGGGAGGAGGGTGCCAAGGTTTCTGCAACCCACACTCAACGGCCTATTCGCGTTCGAGTTCTGAAGACCGTAACGATTTGATGATTGTTCATCATTGGCTGGCACCACTGGGAAGAAGCCATATCGATACGTTGATAGGGCGGGACGCGATCGTGATTGTCGACAAATGCCTAGCCTCGAACGTGGACATGTGCGCTGACGATACTGAGCACTCATGACTGACGAAGGTCGGCGGACGAATCTGCATAAGCAAGAACCGTCCGCTTCACTACGTTCCGTGATCCTAACTTGGGCTCCCTAGCGCTTGAGGAGCTTCCAAGCGGATGGAAGGGCGAGGATGACGACGGCTGCTTTCATGGCTTCTGGAATCAAGAATGGGACGACTCCGTGAAGAAGGGCGTTAGGACCACCTATGAATGAGGAGAGCCAAATCGCACCGAGACCGAGGTTGATCGCGCTTCCCACTAGCATCGCCGCCGCCGTTTTCCAGACGTTTTGAGTCCAACCTAGTTCGGATAGCTTTCCGAGGAGGGCGGACACGATCAGGAAGCTGAGGATATAGCCGCCGGTGGAACCAAAGGTCGTTTGAAGTCCGAACTTGCCTTCCGCAAACACGGGGATGCCAGCTGCTCCTACACCCACGTAGAGAAGTTGGCTGAGAAGTCCTTTGCGTGTCCCTAAAGTGAGCCCACAAAGCATCACTGAAAGAGTTTGAAGCGTAAAAGGAACCGGTTGCCAAGGGATGGAGATTTGGGCTCCCGCGAAGGTGAGCACAGCGCCGCCCAGTACGAGAAGGCTGTCTCGCAGGACTCCGGTGCCAGGAACAATGGCGTCAACGATGGGGGCTTTTCTTAGGGCTGTCGAACTCATCCCTAGTGTGGTACCTGCTTTTGATTCTCGCTCGCTTGAGCCTGCTTCTTCACGTGAGCACGGTGATTCACGACTTCAACCGTAAGCGGAATCAACGACAAAAGCAACATTCCAAGCGCTGCAAGTCCAAAGTTGTCGCGTACGGCGGGAATGCCTCCAAAGAGATATCCGGCCATGGTACAGATGCCAACCCACAGGAGTGCGGCAACCAAGCTAAACACCGTGAAAAGCTTATGCTCCATCGTTCCCATTCCCGCGACGAATGGGGCAGTTGTTCGAACAATTGGAATGAACCGAGCAAAGATGATTGTGGATGGTCCCCGTCGCTCGAAATATTCGTGGGTTTTGTCCAAGTTTGACCGCTTGAATATCTTCGAATGCTCGTTCTTAAAGAGCCGAGCCCCAAAGAATTTGCCCATATGATAATTCACTTGGTCACCCGTCAGAGCGGCCATGATCAGAATAAACAGTGCCAAAGGCAAGCTCAGCGAACCTTTCGCCGCGAATAATCCAATCGCAAACAGCAACGTATCTCCGGGCAAGAAGGGAGTCACCACCAGTCCCGTTTCGGCAAAAATGATCAGGAAAAAGATCAAGTAAGCCCAAGGACCATATTGATGCAATATGCTCGAGATGTTGGCATCCAGGTGAAGAAGGAAGTGTAAGATCTTGGACATGAGCTAGAGCAGTCAAGGTACCCGAGCATTGAGGTTTCCAGAGGCTGATTTTCTTGAGACCTTCGTTTGGAAGGTCAATGTTTTCGAGTGATGCAGCCTTTACACGGATCCTCGATCTTCAATAAACGCTTGTCGAGCCCGATCGATAGCCACGGTGTATGCGTGCACTTTCCCGTCGAGTTCAATCCCAAGTCGAGTGGTCGAGCAATAGGAGTCAACGAAATAGGGACCTAGCGGCTTGTGGGATTGTCATCGGTGGTAACGGTCCCAACTGTCCCATAAGCAGATCGTTGGGGCCTGGTATGGTTGAAGGATATGGCTTATCCAGCGGCTGCTCGAAGTTATCTTTTGAAGGCTTTGGCGGGGACACCTGAGGTTCTTGCCAAGCTCCTTGATGGGATTGACGGGTCGGATCCTGTATGGGATCTCCGACCAGATCCAGATCGATTTACCTTGCGTGAAGTCCTCGCTCATCTGGCGGATTGGGAACCGATTTGGAAGCTTCGATTTGAACGGATGCGTGATGAAGATCATCCTTTGCTCGAGAGCATTGATGAAGAGCAAATGGTCATCGACAACGATTACGCTCATCAGGACCCGATTGCTTCGATTGAGAGATACCGAAGCGGACGAGCGGAACTCGTGGCACTCTTAGCATCGCTCGACGAACCGGTTTGGGACAAAACGGGTAACCGAGAGTTCGTGGGAGAACTGACCGTCCAGATGCTTGCCAGCCTCATCCAGAGCCACGACGGATATCATCTCCATCAAGTTGTGCAGTGGCTAGATGCCTAATCGGAAAGGGTGATCAGCGGGGACGCAATGACCCGCTGAATAACTTTGCCCTGGACGAGAAGGATGACGCCGTCTCGGCCAATTGCTTCTATCGTCTGGGGCATTTGTCCCACTTCTTTCTGCAGTTGAGAAAGAAACTTCTCCTCTTTCAGCCAATAATCATTTGCCGCACCAGATTTGCCAGGCTCATCATCTTCCTCGTCGGCCCATTTGTCCTTTCCAACGAGAAGCCGCACCTGGTCGGGAACGACGGACTTCTCGAAGATCTCAACCTGTCCTTCTCGAATGGCGCGACGATACAGCAACGTCTTGGCTTCGCACGGATTCACCCGTGAGAATAGCCAAAGAAACGCGACTACAAGGGCGATAAAAACAGGAAACGCAAATCGGGGCTCACTGGCGAGAACCGCGATGCTGATGAGGCTAATGCCCCCAAGAAGGACGGAAGCGACCGCGACCAATCGAGTGACCAAGCTTGCTCGAAGGGCCACTCGCCTGAGCTCTCGAAGTTCCTGATCAGAGAGCGACCGGGAACCTCGAGACTCAAAGCCATAGATCCAGCGAGCCATGAATTAACCCAATTGGTCAGGGTTCAAGCCAGCTAATTCAGGTAGGACGAAGAGACCGTCTTTTCGGATGAGTTTTCCGTCAAACCAGATCTCCCCTCCGCCGTAATCGGGTCGCTGAATGCAAACGGTGTCCCAGTGAATAGCCGACTTGTTGCCGTTTCCTCCGGGCGGGTCGTAAGCATTGCCCGGTGTGAGGTGGAAGCTACCGGCAATCTTTTCATCAAAGAGCGTGTCCTTCATCGGATGCAGAACATACGGGTTGTATCCGATAGCCCATTCTCCAAAGTATCGTGCTCCCTCGTCGGTATCCAGAACTTCGTTCAATTTGTCGGTGTTGGCACCCGCAGTTGCCTCCACGATCTTTCCGTTCTTAACGACGTATCGGATGTCTTTGTATTCAGTGCCTTGATAGAGAGAGACGGTGTTGTACTGAATGACTCCGTTCATGCTGTCCTTGACCGGTGCAGTAAAACATTCGCCATCAGGGATGTTGCGATGGCCCGAACAAGGCACCGAGCCGATGCCCTTAATGCTGAACTTAAGGTCGGTGCCAGGTCCAAGGATGTGAACCTGATCCGTGCTATCCATCAAGTCCTTTAGCGGCTGGGCTGCGCGCTCCATTCGCTTGTAGTCGAGGGTGCAAACGTCGAAGTAGAATTTTTCGAAAGCTGCAGTGGACATGTTGGCCTGTTGAGCCATGCCTGGAGTCGGCCATCGAAGCGCCACCCACTTAGTTTTAGGAACCCGAATTCCGAATACAACCGGAATGGAGTAGACCCGTTGCCACATGCTCATGATGTCACCCGGGACATCTGACTGCTCGGCGTAATTGTCGCTGCCTCGCAGTGCGATATAGGACGTCATTTGCTCCATCTCGAATTTCTCGATGTCAGCGTAAAGGGCCGCATTCGGTTCAGACATCCCAATCATCAATTGACGTCGGACGATGCCACTTTCGAGTCGAACAACGACTTTCGCACCGCTTGCCTGACATACGCGGACCACTTCTGCGACCGCTTCATCGGGGATATCGAAAGCATGGACAAGAACGCTGTCACTCGGTCCGAGTTCACAGCAGTGAGTGGAGAGGAGGTTCGCGAGTTTGGTAACGCGAGGGTCTAGCATGGTCGAAGGTTACCCACCAACACGCTAAATCCGGGTGAGAGATTTCACCACTTTAGAGTCGGTTGATCGGCTAGCTCAGGAACTTCTAGCTGGATATAGCCGACCGCATCGCTAATATCTCGGAAGACACGCATCCCTTCCGGCATGTTAGCCAGGATTTCTTCCCCATACATTTTGGTTTGAACCCTTGGGTCGAGAATCGCAATCACACCCTTGTCTCCCGCCCGCCGAATCAGTCGACCGGCACCTTGACGCATCATCATCTTTGCTAGTGGCAGCGTGTGCTGTGCAAAGGCATTCAAACCTTGAGTTTGAAGATAGGCAAGTCGAGCAATTTGAGGTGGATCGATCGGAACTTCGAACGGAACGCGCACCAAGACCACGCAAGACAATGTCTCTCCGGGGGCATCAAATCCCGTCCAAAACGAGCGAAGAGCAAACAGTGAAGAACGGTTGTTCTCAATGAATCGCTCACCTACTTCCGCGGTTCCTTGCTTTGTTTGTGCATAGATTGGAAGCTCAGGCGGAAGGTTCATAAAGGAGAGCACGCCCTCCATCTCTTTTCGAGAATGGAAGAGCGCAAGAGTTCGGCCCCCGACGGTTCGGATGATATTGGTTAATTCGATCGCGACTCTTCTCCAATAGAGCTCCTCATTTCCATCACGCCGGGCGGTCGATGGATCAGGAATGGAGTCAATCGGTGGCAAATAAATGGCCGCGTTAGTGGGATAGTCGAAGGGAGTTGGGAGCACTTCTTCAAATTGGGGTTCTGCGCCGGTGGTTCGCCGAAAGAATTCGAAATTTCCGTCTAGGGCAAGCGTCGCTGACAAGCACGCGTAAGGCGTTCGGTTCCAGATAAGCTCGCGTAAAGGTTCTGCTAATCCAATAATGTCCTGTCGAAGCATGGCATCGACACCTGATCGACCGACATAGCTTACGGCAACCCCTTGGGGTTGGAAAAGCGTGTGACACCCTAATCCGTACTCGCGGATGTAGCTTCCATAGTTACGCGTAGTCTCAGTAGCTTGCCGGGCCAGTTCGGGTTCCTGCTCGCGCCACCCAACCATCTTCGCTTCCATCGATTGTACAAATTGATCGCAAAGCTCACTGACTCGGTCCGCAAGGTCACGCGCTCCTCGCATGTCGTCACCAGTACGGTTGTTCTGAACTTGGGGGTGATCGTAAACATCGGCGGGTGAAGCTGTGAGGATGCCGGGACGTCCGAGAGATAGGCTGTACGCAACCAAGCCCTTTAAACAGCGATCGATGGCCTCCCGAAAGTCGGCACAGCTCTTGGCCCAAGCAACGCCGTCTCCATTGCGCTGGGCTAGAGGTTGGAGTGCTGACTCTAATCGATTGCAGATCCCTTCGAGAGCGCCGAGTTTGGCGGGACTCAGCTCAAACTCCATGCCATTAAGCGCCGCTTGCGGGAAGTCATGCGCTTCATCGAGAATCAGGAAGTTGAACTTGCCCAGCAATCCTTCATCGTCATCATTGATCCGCGCCATCAGCGCGTCTTGAACAACCACACTGTGATTCGTAATAACGATCTCCGCCTTTTCGGCGGCTTTTCGAGAATTGTAATAGAAGCAGTCATCGTAGGCCGGACACAGTCTGCCTGGGCAAACCGGTGGGGTTGCGACCTTTTGCCACAAGAGATTGAGTTCCCGCATCGGCCGCTTTACAACTCGGCGAAATTCAGTTTCGATACCGAGCTTCGCTTGATGCCGATAGTCGTCAATCAAAGTCGGCATATGCTCGTCCATCGCGACCAGACAGGCATAGCGCTGGCGACCCATCAGCATTTGAGAGCGGATATTGAGCAGCATTCCCGCTTGTGCAACCGACGAGACCTGAACGCCATCTTCAAGAAACAGGCTCAGAGCGAGGGGGAGGTCGTTTCTCCAATATTGCTCAGCAAGGACGTTTGTGTAGGTCGCTACGACTGTTCGCTTCTTGTGTACAATGGCGTGCGCGATGGCAGGAATAAGCGCGGCAAGAGATTTTCCAAGACCGGTGGGTGCCTCAAAAAAACCTGAAGAACCTTCCCCGATGATGTCAGATAGGAGTAAGGCTAGTTGTTGCTGGTCCGGTCGCTCGGTAAATCCATTGCGCTTGGCAAGGTTAGCAAACGCCTGATTGATTAACTCGGAAACAGTAGACACTAGTTCACATTATGCCAGTCCCGGGCAAAATAAAACCCGCCTGAGGCCTGACCCTGATCAGGCCCTCGGCAGGAAGTGGCATTAGAATGACATGAAAACTATAACACGCTTTTCCAAAGATGCCAAATAGTTTTGAGGGCGTAAAAATGCGGTTCTCAGCACTTAAATGATTACCCTGCAACCAGGTATCCATTTGCGTGAGTACGACTAATAGGTCGCAACAACAGGAATACTATGGGGTGATGCACCTCAGCAATGGTTTGAAAGCGGATGAAATGAATCAGATTATGTTGCTTGCCAATCATTTCAGCCAGGTGCGTTCGTGATGGATTCATCCGATATGGTGCCTCCCGTCATTATGGTTGAGCCTCCGGTAGTCCAAGAGTCGGGTCGTAATTACTTGGGTTGGGCGTCCCTCATCGTTCTGATGTTTCTGACTCTACTATCAGCGGTAGCCGGTTCACTTTCTCCGACCGGAGTAGGCGCAACCAGCCACGAAGAAGAACAGATTCTGCTGAAGACAACGATGCAACTGGAAGTGAAGTCAACTTCCGGCCCGGCCGATGCTCGAAAGGTCGCCAAAGAGGCACTCGGCAAGAACATCAAGAACATGCAGAAAGTGCTTTCTGATTTGAGTAAGCAACCTAAAAGTGATCTGATGGCTGTCCGGCTAACAGCAGCTTTTCAAACTGAACTGCACCTACCAATTTCAACCCAATCGCTAGCCCTGCTGAAAAAAAGCAAATCACCTTCCGATCGACTTTTGCTCCAAGTTTATGGTTCGGAGAAGCTGACGGCGGCCCAGGCGAAAGAGATCGGATCGCTCTTGCCCGACTATCCGTTCCTTTACGAGGCAGCTAAGGTTCATGCCCTTCAAAAGTCGGGCGACACCCATGCGATTTCACGACTCGTTAAGCCCAGAAATGCTTTAGCAACTGGAATTGCGTGTTTTTGCACGGTCGTCGGACTCATGCTTAGCTATTTGGTGTGGGTGAGTCTCTACCAAAGATACAAAAACGGAACGTTGGAAATTCTTGGACTTCCGATGGCGAAGATCACGCTACTCGACGCCGACCGTTTGGCGGTCCGAGCCGCTCAGATTTTTGGACTCTACATCGTGATCGAAACAGTTGTGAGCTTATTGCCCCATATTGAGGTCAACCTCTTTCTGCGGACAGTGCTGATGCTAGGTCTGATGGTCGGAGCAATCGTCCTTCTGCAACGGGTTCCGATTGACGGCAAGCGTATCTCCCTTGACATGCTTGGCGTATCGAAGAGAAACCTCAAGCAAGACATTCTTCTTGGCTTCCAAGGATTTTTCGCAGAATTCCCAGTTGCAATCATTCTTGCGTTGGTTGGGTCAGCGATTTTCAGCTTCTTACCCAAGGCATCTCACCCTGCTTCCGAAGCCATCGCCCGCGATCAGAGTTTGAAGACGGTTATTCCGGTGATCATTCTCGGTTCCGTGCTTGCCCCCATTTGGGAAGAGTTGGTTTTCCGAGGATTACTGTTACCTGCGCTGAATCGGCTTACCGGCAAACTCATACCCTCCATCCTCATTTCAAGCTTCCTCTTTGCGTCTATGCACCCTCAAGGGATCTCCATTTGGATGTCTCTTGCAAGCGTTGGCGCCGCTAGTTGCTTGCTGTCGTACAAGAGCCGATCCATGGTCCCCAGCATCGTGATGCACTGCCTACATAACACTTCGATTTTTGTGCTGGCACTTTTGGTTCAGTAAAGTCGGACGCGGTAGAGTCCGGTTCGACAACCCACCCAAAGATCGTTACCGAACTCGATAACCGCTTGGACCTCAGTGAGGTCAGTTGGTAGCTTCGGGCCGGACATGGACTCAACTCCCGTCGCGGTAATGAACCATAGGCTTTTGCCGGCGAATATTCCACGGACGGCATTGCTATGGGTTGGAACCTTCGAAACGCGCCCCTGGACAATTTGAACGACTCCGCCGCTAAATGTGCCCACGATTGGAACTCCGGTTCGAGCCACGATGCCTGTCACCCAGTCGTCCTTCAATCCCGCGCCGAGCCCAAGACGGATTGCCGAGCGATCTGGAAGGACATGAACGAGCCCTGCCCCTTGGGTGCCTATCCAAGTACCCTCTCGGGTCTCGGCCAAACAAGTGACAGGTTTCCCTTGGAGCGATTTGATTCCTAGCTCATGGGTCCATTCTTGACCATCGAACTTGCTGAAACCGCCCCACTCTCCAAAGAGCACTCCAGAGCCCGACACCGCAAGAGCCGAGCACTGAGGTCGACGAAGGTTCTTTTCGATGCCATGAGTCCAACGGACTCCATCAAAACAATCCACCACACCATTGCCGTTTCGCAGGTAAAGACGCCCGCGGAATTCAACTGCTTGACGAGGTGCCTGAGTAGAAGGTCCAATTACGGCGGACCAATGTTCTCCAGTCCATCGAGCCAGCCCATCTTCCAGCGAGCATGCGTAGAGAACTCCCAGGTATTTGAAAAGCGAGACGACAACGTGAGAAGGAATCTCAGACTCATCGTTGGATGGCGTAACCGTACCGTTTGAGGAAATGGAATAGGCTCCCTCTCGACGTGTCCCAACCCAAAGATTTTCATTCACGTAGCTTAAAGCCGTGACCTCCCTTGAGTGGTTATCCACTAATTCCCATTTGCTTCCAACCCACTCGCAGATGCCCAAGCCAAACGCGGCAATCCACAATCGTTTGCCATCGGTGGCGACACCTGTGAGGAGAGCCGAACCCTTCGGGCCTTGAATATTCCGACCTTGCGAGACCAGTCGGTCGCTTTGAATCGACCATTTTCCTCCTTGCCAAAGAACATAAGGCGAAAAATCGAGTGGTCTAGCACTGTCTATCGGAACCATTTTCCCTTCGAGAATTTCTGTCTCCTGCGGAGAGCCGGAGGAGGCAAATCTCACAAAGATATGACCTCGTATGTTCACCATTCCCGTTACTTCGTTGGAAGGTAATCCATTTGCTCGAGTCAGCTTTCGACGGATTCCATTTGGGGATACAAAAACGATCCCTCCCGTCGTGCCTAAGACGACAGAGCCATATGTTGCCGGTGCGATCGAGGTGATTTCCCGAGTGCTCGTAAATTCAGTGACACGGGGACCGAGGCTCGGTTCGGTCCCTTGAGCTGCGAAGAGAATGGATGCGAGAATTACTCCCCGAATCGTCCTACTCCCTCACCCACGTTATGGGCTTTGTCGATCAGTACTACGCGAACGCTGAACTTCAACTCCGACGGCATGGAAACTGTCGCAGCGAAGTTGCCGTCTCGCACTTTTGTGAGCGAAACTGACTGGCCGTCTGGCATAACCGCTTCTGCTCGAGCCACGTCAGAAGTACATTCGACTACGATTCGCAGCCCATTTGGAGTCTCCAATAACTTGACACTCCCAGTGGGTGGAGTCATGTCGACAACATAAGTAAAGACTTCTGATTTTCGAGTTCCATCCTTTAGAACAGTTATCACGGGAATCGAGTAACTCCCTTCCCTTGCATAGGCTGGAATCTCGAATCGAGCTTCCCACCGATGGTTCTCAGCGTTCCATTCAAGTCGCTTCATTGTCCCATCCGGAAGCTTGGTAACAACCATTTGAGCGTCTTTGGGAGAGTTACTGGTAACCAAAGGGTCTCCCCACTGCCCCCGTAGCTCGCTATCTTTCGCTTTAAGCATTTCGATTCTTTGCTTGGTCGCATCCGTCTGAGGCTCATGTTCAAGCTGATCGAGCTCTACTTGAACTTCAATACGCTTTGGATGATTGTTGATCCAAGTTTGCCAATATTCGTTTGATCCACGCTCCTTAAAGTCGGCATCAACTAGTGCTTGTCGACGATTCGAAAGAACTGATTTGGGAGTGCTTGGGTCTCTGAGCGCTTGAATATATTCGTAACGTGCCCGAGCGCTTCCGCGTTCCGTCACTTCTCTAAAAATCTTCTCTCTCAATTTCGCGGGATCGAAATGTCCTACCTTCGAGAGACGTTCAAGTTGATTTTCGAGATCCTTGATCTGTGCTGGATCACGTTTGATCAGCTGTTCTTGCCATGCAAGACCATAGGCAACTTGTGAAGCTACATTTTGCGCAGAACTAGCCAATTCAGCATCAAAACTTAATTCGAATGTCTTTTCAAATAACTGAAGTCGCCGATAAGCTTCTTTGAGCCGATCGCTATCTAGATCACCCGTTCGAATTGCTTCCACCATGGGTTGAATGGTTTCCCACTCGGCATAGCTTCGTGAAATGGCTCTCGATCGATCCAGTTTTGTGTAATGCGCTTGATCAGAAACCTGGAAATACTCTTTGATTGCTTCTTTCACTTCAGGTGAATCAACCGGATGCTTGAGCGCAATTTGGTTTGCCTTCATGTAAGCGGTTTGAAGTTTCGCATC
Source organism: uncultured Armatimonadota bacterium (assembly GCA_903899015.1). Classification (GTDB taxonomy): domain Bacteria; phylum Armatimonadota; class Fimbriimonadia; order Fimbriimonadales; family Fimbriimonadaceae; genus Fimbriimonas. Next base: position 59,910 of record CAIUHP010000025.1, read on the forward strand.
GAAGAACTGTTGATAAACAGCCCGATAGGTCTGCCCCTTCGGCTCGTTTACCGCTGCTTCAAGCCGATGAAACTTCTGAGCCAACTCACTTAAGTTCTCACCTGAGCCAAGTGGAGTCTGACCATATCTAATTTCAACGATTTTGCGAGCAAGACTGTAAATGTCACCGGTTAGCTCATTCGTCAGAAGTTGGCGGGCCGGGACACCTAAGAGTTTTGCCCACCGACCTAGAGCAACGAGATGTTCGCGGGCTTGTTGCCCGGTATTGCCTTCCCTTACATCGTCGGCGGCCTGATCGGCTGCTTCGTGAAACGCAGTCGTATTTGCAAGGCACTGCTCAACGAGGCGAGGAGTTTTGAAGTAGGCCTCGATCCTATGGACTCTACTTAGAGCATTCTTTGCTTCACGGCTCTCATAACGCCCCGCAACGGCTTCCTTTCCGTAGTCGGACGTAAATTCAGTTGCTACGTCATAAACAAGAGTCGGTATGGCATAGTCCAGTGGATACCCAGCCACCTTCGAGAGGCGACTAGCCTCGGCCAGCTCGACGCTATGGGGATGACCGTCCGCGATCGCCCTGATGTATTTCTTGATGGCCATGTTCAGGTCGGCCATATTTTTTTCTCGATGATAACGCTCACGTTCTTCGTTAGGTATTGCTAGCCACGAAGTCGCTTTGCTTGGAATGCCAAATCGTTCGCTGAGCTCCACCATTTGCTTTCGACTTCCGTTGCCAAAATGTTCGAGCTTTTCGACCGCCCACAATTTGGTTGCAAGATTGTTTGGCTCTGGCTGCCCCGAGAATAGGAATCGGCCCAGGTCGAGTCGTTTCCCACTTCTGTCCACGAGAGCAACATCGCTCATGCCGCTTCCGGTGTACCTTCCCACGATCAGCGTGTCTTGATTAGGCTTCAAATGGGGAACGCTAGGGGGCAAGAGTTGACTCAGTTGGATGCCAGGGGCCACGAGTTTGGATGGCCCCCACTTCGCACCGTTAATCGTCAATGCAAAGAACCCAACCGCACTCCCTGATGGGGCTGCAAAAAGAGCCGCTCGTATTGGTTTTGAAGCTAGTTTCAGGCTCAATCGGAGATCTTGCTCCGGTCGATAGTTGGAAGCATTGAAGTGAACATCTGCCGCCGACCCTTCAACCGGATAGTTGGAAATGATCTTTCCATCAGGTCTATTTCTCAACTGAGCATGGATGTTAAGCGAATCGAGAATCTCTCCTTTGGGAAGCTTGATAGGGAGTTCGATGGTCGTACCGTTGACCAAGGGCTGAACCATCTTGATTTCAACCTTGAGGTCGGCATTGGGCATGACCGGGAAAATTCGGGCGCGAAAGGTTCTTTTGCCGATCAGCTCAACCAAGGCGGGGTCGCGCTGTCGAGTTGTGATTGCTTTATAGATCTCTGCGGCTCGTTCTTTCTCAACAATCTGAGCAGCTACCTTTTCTGATCCGTACCAGTAGGCAAAGGCAGTTGCGCGCATGCCACGGCGCAAAGTGTAAATAAAATCGGCCTCAATCCGGCTATTTTGCTGGTTCGCGAAAACGATCGTTAGAGTAGTTTCCGCAAGACCACGGTCAATAACGGAATCGACTTGAACCGATTTTTCCCGCAAGGATTCATACGATCCTTCTGTGGGTTTCAGAAAAATCTGAGCGTTCGAAATAGTCCCTAGGCACAATCCAACCAAGACCGCAAAAAGCTGGCGCATGTTAAAGTCCCTCTCAAGGCATGTAAGAGAGTGACGCTTAAGTTTCTTTAAGGTTTCTGTAAACCGATCGTTGGATCAGTCGGTTCGAGTGTTGCAAGGGGATGGCGCTCAGGTGTTTCGGTTCGACCAAACGAAGTCCAAAAGATGGCCCATACGACGATGCTTACGCACGCGACCGCCGCCTTTAGCCATTGGGGAACTGCCGGTTGAAAGCTGAAGAACCCTTCAATGGGAGCGGCGATGAACATCAGCACTACGGAAGTCGAAAGGAGGACAATTGCATCCTTACCCACCGCCTTCAGAGCATCGGATCTCCTCCTACGCCCCGGGTTGATCAGTGCGTAGCCCAGCAATAATCCGCAGCCGCCGGAAACGATGATGCCACTCAACTCAGGAACTCCGTGAGGGGCAATGGACGAAATCAAAAACGGTAGTTTTCCTACGACGGCCATCTCATGACCGAGAGCACCCAATATCGCGCCGTTATTAAACAGGAAGTAGACGGAAACAACCCCAAAACTGCCCGCTCCCACTGCTCCCGTAATAATGGAAGTTCGCGGGTTATTCGATGCATAGAACCCAGCCATCATTCCCGATTCGGTGCTCGATCGTTCGTCAAATTTCCCCGATCGCCAGCTATCAAAAAGCTTATCCATCTGAGGCGGAATGACCTTGTCCTTCGCATCCGGAACGCAAGCCAAAATCCCGGCAACGAAAAAGGCTGAACCAAAGAAGATCGCTGCACTCACGAAGATGAACCAACGATTTCGTCGAACGGTTTGAGCGCTAAGTTCGACCGCTTCTTGAAGCGTTTTTAAAAACGGCTTTCCGGGTGCGCGATAGAGAATCCCGTAAGCTCGACCAGAAAGATCATTTAAGAAGGCGATGAGTGGGACGTTTGTCGACTTTGTACGCGCAATCGAGAGATCGGTGGAAGCGCGTCGATAAAGTTTGACGAGTTCACGAATCTCGGCTCCTGAAAGGTTTCTTAAGCCTGACTCGCCCTTATCACAAAGCGCAGTTAGGCGTTGCCAGTCTGATTCGCGACGGTCGACGAAACTCTGTTCATTCATAACTATTTGAAATATTATAGAGTGGAACGGAACGTGAAGACCCATAGGATCGTCAGAACGTTGATGGTTGATCGGAATTCGTGATGTTCCGGTAGACTAATTTTCCAATTCGTAAAGATGACTGTAAAAAGTCCTCAACCGAAATGGAATGAAATCGTCTTAAAGAGCGTCTGTCGATTGTTGGCCAGATTGTGAGGACTTGTGAACGCATGAGAAATCCATTAGTCGAGCCCCAGTTGCCAGCGCGACATCATCAACATCATTCCGTAATTGCCACTAGTGGTTTTCAAAGGCCCGTTGGATGAGCTCAAACCCGCACTCGTCGGATCCCGAAGACGGCATACCTAGTTACCTAAGCCGTTTGACGCAGGCCCCTCTCCTTAAACCTGAGGAGGAGGTGGAATTAACACGCGCGGTTCAAGCCGGTGATAAGAACGCCAAGCAACGACTTATTGAGTCAAATATGCGCTTGGTTATCAACATCGCGAAGACCTACCGCAATCGTGCCATTCCGCTGGAAGACCTGATACAAGAGGGCGCAATTGGTCTGATGCAGGCGGCTGAGCGGTTTGACCCTGAAAAGGGATTTCGATTCTCCACTTACGCCACTCACTGGATCCGGCAGGCAATCGGTCGCGCGATTGACAACAAGTCAAAAGCCATTCGCCTTCCAGCCCACGTTTCCCAATCGCTTAGACGAGTAGAAAAAGAGCGACTCAGGCTCGCCCGTGAGCTTGGATATGATCCCGGGCCCGAGCAGGTTGCAGCGGCAATGGGCATCAGCGCCAAGAAACTTCTGACTCTACTTCAATCCTCGCAAGATCTCCTTTCCTTGGATATGGCGGTTGGAGATAGCGGAGGGATGACTCTCGGCGGAATGCTCAAAGACAACACCAACGCCGATCCCGAGACTTTGATGCTCAGTCAGGAGATGATTACTGAACTCCAACGCATCCTGCTGGAACTGAATGACCGAGAGCAGCGCGTGATGCGCCTGAGATTTCGCCTTGACGGCAATGAAATGCCGCTCCAAGAAGATATTGCCAAAGAGATGAAGCTCTCTCGAGAACGAGTTCGACAAATCGAAGTTCAAGCGATCAAAAAACTGCGTGCACTTGCTCAGAGAAGACGCTTGAAAGATATGCTCAATAAGTAGGATCGCAAACAACAGAGCTTGCTGGCGATCCATTCTCGAACTGCTTCGAGCGTCTCTCGTACTCCCTATCTTGGTGACCATTCCTGTTGCCTGCTAACGATCTCGCTAACCCCTTAAAGTTCGTCCGGTAATCTAAGCCATGAGTCTTATCGGCCCAGTGGGGAGGAAAAGGCCAAAGGCACGAATCGCAATTGCGATGTTGTACTTTGTCCTGACCGTGGGTGCGATCACAACTCTCTATCCATTCGTGTTGATGATCACGACGGGATTGAAGGGACCGACAGATCAGGCGGACAATCGAGTCGTTCCGGCATATTTGGTCGACAACACCGAATTAGAAAAGAAGTACATCGACGATAAATACGCGGGCGATAAATTTGCGATCAACGCGAATCAAATTGGATCGAAGGCCCCTACCGACACACTAAAAAAATACGAGGCGTTTCTCCTTCAACTTTCCCCTGAATATTGGCAAGCGGGGTTTCGGAATGCGCCCGTGCAAGTGACGAGTCGCACGACGATCCTCTACCACGACTGGTTGAAAAGGAAATATCCATCGATCGAGCTTCTCAATCGAGCCTACATTGAAGAAAACGTTGGGTTTCAGACCGTTATGCCTCCTGCGGAACTGTTTGACCAGCAAGACTGGAAGCCGACTCCTGGGCCCAAGTGGTTGGAGTGGATACAGTTCAAGAAGACCTTGCCTGTCGAGTTCAGAATTCCGGTTCGAACTCAGTTCATGTTTCAAAGATTTCTTGCGTCCCATTTCAAAAATCAACTTGATAAAGTGCCTGCAAACATCAAGCAGTCTGCTGTGACCTTTGAACAAATCCCCCTACCTAACCTCGATCATTTGAGCACGGCGGATGTCCTTGTCCGTCAATTTCTAAGTCACGAACCGAAATACTTCGTGGATCATCCGGTCGAACGAAAGTGGAAAACGTTCATCGGTTCAGACGAGCCCATGCCCATTGCGGCGGCGAACCACGCCTTCGTAGAAAGTCACAGCGGCCCCGTTCGCCAAGAGTTTGCGGGAAGAAATTATGGCTACGTACTGGACTACATTCTTCTCAACGGACGAGCGGTTTGGAATACGATTTTCTTCTGCTTGCTGTCCATCCTGACGCAGCTCACGGTAAATCCGATTGCCGCATATGCACTGTCTCGGTATCCCGTAAAGCAATCGGGAAAGATCCTTATATTCTTGCTTGCGACCATGGCCTTCCCAGCGGAAGTCGCGATGATCCCGTCTTTTCTTCTCCTTAAGGACCTCGGCCTCCTCAACACGTTTGCCGCGTTGGTTCTGCCGGGAGCAGCATCGGGATATATGATTTTCCTGTTGAAAGGGTTCTTCGATTCACTTCCTCAAGAGTTATTTGAAGCGGGTTCCATCGATGGAGCAAAGGAGACGACGATGATGCTCCGGATTGCTTTCCCATTGTCTCGCCCCGTACTGGGTTATCTTGCGCTTCTGGCATTCATGGGATCGTATGGTGCCTTCATCTATGCCTTCCTCGTTGCCCAAGATCAGCGGGTCTGGACCCTCATGGTTTGGATCTATCAACTCCAAAGTAGCGGTGCTCCTAAAGCGGTGGTAATGGCCGCGTTGACCCTGGCCGCGGTACCAACTTTGCTGGTCTTCCTATGCGCCCAAAGAGTCATCATGAGGGGAATCGTCTTACCGGGCGAGCGCTGATCTCGGTCACAATGATCCAATGCCCGCTGCCAATCAATCGTTAACGCCCCTCCAAGAAGCCGCGTTACGGCGCGATTGGAAGCTTTTTACCGCTCTCACGTTTCTGTTTGGGTTTGGCTTCCAATTGTATAGCGGCCCCTTCCAGAACTTTCTACGCGATGTTCTTCATGCCAACGAAATCACCCTCGGCGGTTTGGAATCCATGCGCGAGATTCCGGGACTTCTCGCGGCACTCACGGCAGGCACCCTCGTCGCTTTTGCCGAATCCCGAATTGCAGCCCTTGGATTAGTGGTTGCGGGAATCGGAATTGCCGTAAGCGGGCGGATGCATTCGTTTTGGACCTTGGTTTCGATCACGGTCTTTTGGTCGGTTGGTTTTCATCTTTGGGCAACCGTACAAAGTGCGATTACTCTCTCACTAGCCCGAGGGAAAGAAGGTGGAAGACACTTAGGCAGGATGTCTGCCGTGAGTGCAGTCGCAACCATCGGAGGCTTAGGGACAGCATTCGCTCTCGCGGAGCTGTTTAAGAAAATGCCTTATGACGTTTACTTCGTTTTAGGTGGAATCGCCATTGCAGCGGCGGGTTTTCTGTGCAGTCGTCTTTCGACTCATGCCGAGGGAGGTCCGCGCAGCCGAATCGTGTTTCGAAAGGAGTATGGCCTCTATTACATTCTCACTTTCTTGGAAGGTTGTCGACGGCAAATCTTCTCAATTTTCGCCTCCTTTGCTCTGATCATCGTTTACGGAGTTCCGGTCCAGAACATGCTGTTGCTTCAGTTGGTCAACTCCGTTTTGATCGCGATGACCGCTCCCAAAATTGGAAAACTTGTTGATAAGATCGGTGAAAAGGGCCCTCTCACGTTCTACTCAGTCGGCTTGATTCTGGTCTTTTTGGGCTACTCAACTTTTCAAAACGTCGGTGCACTTTATGCCCTCTTCCTACTCGATAACATCCTGTTTTCGTTCGGCGTGGGCTTTACGGTGTATCTCAACCGAATCGTACGCCCGGGAGAATTGACACCTTGTCTCGCGATGGGTACGACCATGAATCACATTGCCGCTGTCACTGTTCCCATTGGTGGAGCGATCTTGTGGAAGGAGACCAACAACTACCAGTATCCGTTTTGGGTTGGTGTGTTCATCGCGTGTATTTCTTGGTTTGCCATGCGATTTCTTCCGTCCGGTCCGATTCCAGAAAAGCAACTGAAGTCTGTTTAGTCATAGCAGCGTGATTGAAGGGGTATACCCACCATCACGCCATGATCTTGCACACTGCTTTGGCCCTTTACTCCCTGCTATCTCTGAGCCAGGGTTCGCACCGTGTCGATATAAGCTCCTTGCTCAAAGACATGGCCAATTCAGATCTTCTCGCCAAGCTCGATTCCGTTCCTTACAAACAGGTTCAAGCAAGCAGTTATGATCGAAAGCAGACCGACCCCAAAGATCCCGTAACTTGGTTTGCAAACGAAGATTACGGGCAGTTTATTCGGACCGAACGAGTTGGAGATCGAACGGAATGGGTGGTGATGGACCATCAGGGCCCAGGAGCGATTACACGCATTTGGACCCCACTCCTGGGCGACAAAGACAAAATGATTGTGCGGTTCTACTTTGATGGCGCAAAACAGCCTGCAATAGAAGAGAATTTCAACGACCTCCTCCGTGGCCGTGGGAAGATTGCCCCTCCGTTTGCTTACGTCGCATGGCCCGAGCCTAATGTTGCGGACGGAGTCGGGGGAGACTGCTATTTCCCGATACCCTATGCCAAATCTTGCAAGGTAACCCTAAGTGAAGTCCCGTTCTATTACGCAATTAGCTATCGAGCATACGCTCCAAATACAGCCGTAAAGACCTTTACGTGGGACGACTTCAACCGGTCCAAGCCTCTCGCATTAATCACTGCCAAAACACTAGGTGAGTGGCACCCATCCCCTCTAAAGGCTGTTGCCCAATCCGTTTCTAACGTAAAACCTCTTGAAGTCGACCTACCATCCGGGGCTAAGGCGGTTTCCGAACTCACTCTGAAAGTCGGCGCAGATATCGATCGTCAGGCTTTGCGTTCAACCGTCATTGAAATGACCTTTGATGGCAATCGAAGTGTGTGGTGTCCGATCGGTGAATTCTTTGGCTGTGGAGTTACCCTCAAGCCACTTTGGGATCGCTTTCGGTATGTCGGAGCAGATGGAACGCTCTCGTCACGTTGGACGATGCCTTACCAGCATCACGCCAAGCTGAGGATTCTCAACTTGACTAATCGGCCAATTAGCGTGGCGCTTTCCTACCAAGTCAAGCCGTGGACTTGGGATGACCGTTCGATGATTTTTCACAGTACTTGGCGCTTTCAAGATTCGCTTCCCACAATGCCTCGAAGCGACTGGAATTACTTAGAAGCGTCGGGAAAGGGTAGATACGTCGGAGACACCTTGACAGTCATGAACCCCTCTGCCAATTGGTACGGGGAGGGAGATGAGCGGGTCTATGTTGATGGCGAGACCTTTCCGTCTACATTGGGTACCGGAACTGAGGACTACTATGGCTATGCATGGGGAATGGACGAACATTGGTCATCTGCCTTCATGTCCATGCCACTTAGGGGTCGGAAAGGACGAGAGAACTGGACCGGATTTACGACAACAAGCCGTGTTCGTGGATTGGATGATGTGCCCTTTCAGAGTCACCTAAAGTTCGATATGGAGATTTGGCATTGGGCAAACTGCGAGGAAAATTACTCTGCAGCGACCTTCTGGTATGGAATGCCAAGCACCACATCCAACCGCACTCCTTCGCCTGGAAGCGCGAGTGAAGAGGTGGCTGAACCCACGACGGCGGGAATCAAGGGTGCGATCGAGTGTGAGACGATGGATGTGTTGGGGAAATCTTCTGGAGTTCAGATCGGCACTCAAAACGCGGGTCTCGTTGAAGGAGCTTGGAGTGGTGGCGAGCAGCTATTCGTTCAGGCCACCGCAATCGGACAATATGTTGACCTCGCTCTTCCCGTTCCCAAATCGGGCCGCTATCAGGTGCTCCTTTATGCGACAAAGAGTTACGATTACGGAATTTGGAAGGCTTCCTTTAACGGCGTTGCGGGATCCAAGATTGACTTCTGGGGGAGCAAACCAACCGTATTGGGGCCTGTCAGCCTTGGGACATTCGAATTCAATACGGACAAGGCAACGCTCCATCTTGAAGTGATTGGGTCGAACGAGAAGTCGACCGGTTCCAAGTTTTATACCGGTCTCGACTGCGTCGTCCTAAAGCCCATTTTATAAATGAAATGACCCGATGTTGAGACTATCAACATCGGGTCGACCGTAGCGGCTAGCTAGCTTAATCCTAGTAGTGCCAGTCTACGTTTTGAACTGTCTTTGCGTGGGCTTCGATGAACTCTCTTCGAGGCTCAACCTTTTCACCCATGAGTCGACTGAACATCCTTTCGATGTCCATTTCGTAAGCCGGATCAAGCTTGACCTGTACGAGTCTTCGATTCGCCGGTGCCATCGTCGTTTCTTCGAGGTCATCCGCGTTCATTTCACCAAGACCCTTAAATCGGGTGATGGAGAAGTTCTTCTTCTTAAGCGACTTTACGATCTCGTCTCGCTCTTTCTCGGTCATGGCGTAATGCCTTTCGTTGTTGCCGACTTTGACAACAAAAAGTGGCGGTTGAGCCAAGTAGATCTTGCCGTTGGCGACCAGTGGTTTCATATACCGATAGAAGAACGTGAGGAGGAGCGTACGAATATGCTCGCCATCAACGTCAGCATCGGTCATGATGATGATCTTGTCGTATCGCAGCTTTGTTATGTCAAAAAGAATCTGAGGCTCTTTCGCGTCCTTATCCTTTTTCTTACCCGCCGGGCCGTTTGTCGATCCGACCGACATCTCGAATTCAAGCTGATCTTCCTCTTCTAGTCGGAGCGATCCGCGTCCCATGGTGAGGTCAATGCCAACACCAAGTGCAGCAATAAGCGACTTAATTTCTTCGTTGTCGAGTGCTTTATCGAGTCGAGCTCGTTCGACGTTCAGGATCTTTCCTCGAAGGGGAAGAACCGCTTGAGTAACGCGATCTCTTGCAGATTTTGCGGAACCACCGGCCGAGTCACCTTCAACCAAGAACAGCTCGCATTTAGAGGCGTCTTTGCTGACGCAGTCGCTGAGCTTGCCCGGAAGACCAAAGCTGTCCATGGCGTTTCCGCGTCGGATGCTTTCCGCGGCCTTTCGAGCCGCTTCACGTGCTCGCTGAGCGATCACGGCTTTATCCATGATCTTCTTCGCTACTTGAGGGTTCTCGTCGAAGAACTGATTCAAGCCATCACCCACCAAAGAGTTGGTTAAGCCTTGTACTTCAGGAGTCACCAGCTTGACCTTGTCTTGCGAGTTATAGCTTGGATTTTCAAGTCGCAATGAAATAACGGCAGTGAGACCATCCGTGATGTCATCTGAGGTGAAGTTCGAGTCCTTCTCCTTCAGATAATTCATCTTCTTTGCATAGGCGTTTACGACACGAGTGAGAGCGGTGTTAAAGCCGCTAACGTGGGTACCGCCATCTGGGTTATGGATGTTGTTGCTGAACGCGAGAATCGTTTGGTTATAACCGTCGTGATATTGGAGGGCTACTTCCACCTCGGTAGCATCTCGAAGTCTCTTAAAGAAGATGACGTGATGGAGAGTGTCTTTACCTTCGTTGAGATCTTCGACCAACTGGGGAATACCCCGCTGGAAGTGGAACATCTCATTGTTCTCCTCGTTCTGCTCATCGATAAGCTGGAAGCTAGTTCGAGGGTTGAGATAAGCCAACTCGCGCATTCTCGTTTTGAGAATGTGCATATCGTATTCGATCTCGTTGAGAACGGTAGGGTCGGCAAGCCAATGAATGCTTGTTCCCGTTTCTTCCGATGTTCCAATCTCTGCAACTGGAGCTTGGGGAATTCCCTTTTCGTATCGCTGCTGATAGGTCTTTCCATTTCGACGGACGGTAGCGATGAGCCATTCGGACAGAGCGTTTGTACAGCTAACACCTACGCCGTGAAGACCACCAGCGGTTTTGTATCCACCACCGCCGAACTTACCACCTGCGTGGAGAACCGTCATAACGACTTGGAGGGCGCTCACGCCCATCTTTTCGTGCATGTCGACGGGAATTCCACGACCGTTATCCACAACTTCAAGCGAGTTGTCGGCATAGCGAGTTACCACAATCGCGGTGCAGTATCCGGCCAACGATTCGTCGACGGAGTTATCGAGTACCTCTTTGAATAGCTGATGAAGTCCACGTTTGCCGTTGTCACCAACGTACATACCTGGCCGCTTACGAACAGCTTCAAGACCCTCTAGAACTTGGATCTGGTCGGCATTATAGTCGCCAGTAACCTTGCTAAGAATGTCTTCAATATGTTCGAGCTGATCGTCGCCTTCTGGATTGATATTATCGGGCATGGGAATTTACTTTTTCGACACTAAGAACGCTTGGTATGATGCGTTTACAGGCACGAATTGAACCTAAATTATACCAGATAACCAGACGGTGGACGGGCATAATATGGCTCACCGGACGAGACCACGTTATTGTTAAGTGAATGTTAAACCCTTAATAATCGCTTTGTAATTGCTGATCCTTTAGCATGGGGGTGTGTTAAGACCTTAACAAAGTGCACAATCTCGTCGATATGCTAAATCGAACTTATTTAGCTGCGTTTTCCGCAGCTTGCCTCATGGGTGTGGCTGGCAGCGCAATGGCCGACGACATCAAATTCCACTCGATTGGAGACGGCTCCGTCTACGAGAAACCCCTTACCAACTTACAAGGCAAGTGGCAAAACGAAATCGGTGTTGCAGCTCCATTGGCCACAAGTGGACCTTGGACCCTGAAGTACAACATTGCCTACCTCCAGACTTTCCCGCTCAAGACCAAGGTTGGACCTCTGTGGACTTCCGGAATTGGCCTCGTTTACGAATTTGACAAGACTTCCGTAGTCAAGTCGGGAATTTACACCAAAACGAAGAACGATCTCTTCGGAACTTGGGTTCAAGAATCGGGTTACACCGCTCGAACTAGAATGGGTCAGTACGGCCTCGTGCTTAACGCTGGTTACATCTTCAAATACCCATTTTCGTCACACGCCGGTCCTAAGTGGCAGGTCGGTCTTGCTTTGAACTACTACTTCAAGTAAATCTGGAAGTAAATCAACTCGAGGGTTCGATTCGTGAAGACGGATCGGACCCTTTTCATTACAGGCTGGCCATCCACGGCGGCCGTTTCATTGACTTCAATAACTCGGCAAAGTTGCCGAGAATTCCCTTTGCAACGATGACGGGAACTCCCTTCAAAAAGGGATCGGCGTTCAGGATTTTGACAATTTCGTCTGTTGAAGGATCTTTTAGGTCCGTGCTTAAGATAATCGCGTCCGGACGGACTTCTCCCCTGGCCCGCAAGAGCAGATCTTTACCGTTTTTAGCAACATCGACCTGAAGTCCATGTCGTGCAGCATTGACTTGGGCCAGCCTAACGAGGCTCCGATTGCTATGACAGACCAAGACTCGATGCGTCGAATCTCCTACGATTCTTCGATCCATATTGTTTTGAACGTACAGGAGGTTATGGGGTTGCATCCAGGCGGAAGAAGCCATAATTGATCACGATGAGCCTTTACCACTCGGTTCTAAGACCACTCGCCTTTATGATGGACCCCGAAAAGGTCCACGAGTTGGCGATGGGGATGTTGGAAAAGGGGTTCATCCGCGCTCCCGAATTCAGAGAGAAGCGGTTAGAGCAAACGCTATTTGGTGTTCATTTTCCGAACCCGATCGGGCTAGCGGCTGGCTTTGACAAGAACGCAAAGGCACTCGATTTCTGGCATCAACTTGGATTCGGCTTTGTCGAGGTTGGAACAATCACCTATCATGCCCAGCCAGGCAATCCGCGCCCCCGCTTATTCCGGATTCCCGAAGACAAAGCCCTCATTAACCGCATGGGTTTCAATAACGACGGCGCTCAAAAAGTTGCCACTCGCTTAGCGTCCGCAAAGTCTCAAGTTCCAGTGGGAGTCAATCTTGGTAAATCTAAAATCACCGAATTAGCTCAGGCTTCGACTGATTACCAAGAGAGCTTTCGCTTGCTTCATGATTTTGGCGACTACTTCGTCGTCAACGTCTCCTCTCCCAACACACCTGGACTTCGAGCCCTTCAAGAGAAGGGGCCACTTCTGGAGATCATTCACGCTATCCGAGAAGTGGATGCTGCAAAACCCCTTTTCGTCAAGATGGCGCCGGATCTCGAGTTCTCGGCCCTCGACGACGTGATCGCAGTTGCCCATGAAACCAAACTCACTGGTCTGATCGCGACGAATACCACCATTGGACGAGAAGGCATCTCGCACGATCCAGGTCAAGCAGGAGGTATGTCAGGTGCTCCGCTTCTCACCCGTTCCAACCAATTTCTGAGCTACTTGTATCAGTCCTGCGACATGGACATGGTCCTCATCGGAGTAGGTGGAATCATGTCCGGTGCCGACGTTTACGAAAAGATCCGCCTCGGAGCGCACTTGTGTCAGATCTATACGGGATGGATCTACGGTGGCCCCAAGATGATTCCCGCTGCACTTAAGCAGCTCAATTGGTTCATGCGGCGCGATGGATTTGAATCGATCGCTGAAGTTCGGGGAACGGCTCACACGAAGTGAATTTCCGAATTGTTTACCCCGAGGGCTTTTGAGATCCGTGCCGCTTCAACGTTCAAGCGATTCAAATCGCGTTTTCCAAAGGGCTGGAAGGCTTCGATTGAGTAGTCGATTCGATTGCCTTTTCGCTCCATCCGCCATGTTCCTAAAGCACGCCCTTCGACGAGTACGACTGCCTCAACTTGCCCCGCCTTTCGAAAGACTCTCGTTCTACTTTCCGGTGAAATGAACAAAGATTTGTCTTTGAGCGAAAGGATTAACGGGTCGAATTTGGCGAGCAGCCTGACACCCAGTGCCACGTCGGTCGGTTGATCGAGCATTCCTGCCAAGCTGAAGTAAGCTCCCGCTTGCCCCTCAACCTTCACGTGCTCTAGCTCACCCTCTAATTCTGAGAATGCGGCTTGCACTTGCGGTCCCTTCAGACCGGTCCAATGGGCGAAGTCGGCTTTAGTGGCGGGACCGTAACTCACCAAATAACGACGAAGCAGTTCGCCATATCGTGGTTCCACCATCGTTTCCGGCAAGTGGCAAAACTTCTGTTCGCTGCCCCTACCAACCAGACAGACTCGCCTTTGAAAAGCCAAGCCCATAACGTCAAGGCCCCAACCGACGCCGTCAATGGATTTAAGCTCCGGTACCTTTTCGTGCAGTTGTCTGCGCGATAGTGGCCGCTCGGTGAGTGCCTCAAGTACCCGCGATTGAAGCTCATCGAGGGACACGATGGATCGTCGCACCTCCATGTACTGAACATAGTTGGGATAGAGATGGGCTCCGAGGGTCCCTACAACTAATTGGTGATCTTCCGAAGTATGAGCGTGCAGCGTGTGACGCAGACTCCAGGACTTTATGAGCCTGCCACCCACTTCTAGGGCTTGTTCGTCCCATCCTGGCGTAGCTTTCTTGACTCGCGTTGCCACCGCAACTGGCAAGCTGGCCGCGTACTGAGTTTGGACGGCGACCATCGCACGAACCGCGTCGAGCGGGTCCGCAAACGGAACAATCAACCCTTGACGAGATAAGATCGACCTACGTAGTTGCTCGAGTGTGATCACAGGCAAAGTACCCATCAGCCTCTCGTTCAGAATTCTTCTCTACGTTGCAAGCTCAGTCCCTCCCAGTAAAGAACTCAACTAGGAGGGAACTGGGTTGACTAATAGATGACCTTGTTGAGCGGGTATTCAACGAGGCCGGTGGCACCAGCTCGTTTCAGAGCAGGGATCAATTCCCGCACTTCCATTTCACTTAGGATCACTTCTGCTGCTAGCCAAGCGGGATCGGTGAGCGTGCTTAGGGTTGGATTCTTCAGCGAAGGCAAAAGCGAGAGGATTTCCTCTTGCTTGTCTTTCGGCATGTTCATCTTAAGTCCCACAAGCTTTGTGGCGTTCATGGCACCGGTCAGCAGAATCTCAAGAGACTCGATCTTCGTTCGCTTCCATTCATCCTGCATCGCCGCATCGCTTGCGACTAACCGAGTTGTGGAAGTCAGAAGAGTATCCACGATTCGCAGATTGTGCGCTCGCAAACTATTGCCGGTTTCTGTGTTCACGACGATGGCGTCCACGAGAGTCGGAACCTTAACTTCGTCAGCTCCCCAAGAGAACTCAACCGAAGCCTTAACGCCATGCTCTTCGAGATAGCGCCTTGTAAGTCGTTCATATTCCGATGCGATCCGCTTTCCTTCCAGGTCCTTGACGGAATGGACCGGACTGTCGTTATGAACGGCAAGTACAACGCGAATGGGATTGCTTGTGAGTTTGGAATAGCGCAGTTCACAGATTTCGTGGACGACTGCACCCGAGTCGGCAATCCAATCCTTTCCGGTCAAGCCGGCGTCGATCACACCTTGCTCGATGTACTTTGGAATCTCTTGAGGTCGTAACAAAATGGGTTCAATTGTCTCATCGTCGACCACCGGTTGGTAGGATCGAGAAGAGACTTTGAATGAGTAACCCGCCTTTTGGAACAACGAGAACGTTGCTTCCTGAAGGCTCCCCTTCGGCAGGCCTAACTTCAGTTTCATGCCCAGGAGTTTACTTGACTCATCGTGATTCGGGTCTTGAGCGGGAGGATGCAGGTGCTCCTCGTCGCAGAGCATGCAATCGTTCTTCAGAGGAGTCAAGTGTTGTTTTCAAGTTCGATATAGGTTCAAAACTCTCCAAAACTACTCTAAAGCACGCATCTCCAACCTGGGTTGGCTCCGCGCTCCTATCAAACAGTCAAGTAAACTCCTGGAGACATGATCGGTCCAACGGACGACTTACGCATACGCGCAGTGAGACCACTGCTCCCTCCAGCAATCTTAATGGAGGAAATTCCGCTCACAGACCGAGCTGCGGAACTGGTAAGCAACTCCAGAAGAACGATCGCAAAGTGCCTCGCAGGGGAAGACCCTAGACAAGTTGTTGTCGTCGGCCCTTGCTCCATCCATGACCCAATCGCCGCACTGGATTACGCCCAACAGATGAAGGTGATCATGGATCGTTATGCCGATCAGCTGTTCTTCGTGATGCGAGCCTACTTTGAGAAACCTCGCACGACTGTAGGCTGGAAAGGCTTGATCAACGATCCTGTTCTTGACGGTTCCTTCCGGATCAATGAAGGTCTACGAATCGCTCGAAAGTTGCTAGCCGAGTTGGCTGAGCTAGGCATTCCAGCGGGCACCGAATTTCTTGACACCACCGTCCCTCAACACATTGCAGACCTCATTTCATGGGGCGCAATTGGAGCACGAACGAGTGAAAGCCAAACGCATCGCGAGCTTGCCTCCGGATTGAGTATGCCAGTGGGCTTCAAGAATGCTACGGATGGAAGTGTGAGAACGGCGGTGGATGCGGTGCTTGCGGCCCGAGAGCCTCATTGGTTTCCGGGAACTTCGAAGCAAGGCGTCTCTGCCATTCTACAGACAACCGGGAACAACACGTGCCACATCATTCTCCGTGGCGGATCGAGAACGGGTCCCAATTACGATCAGAAGCATGTCTCAGACGCTTCGGCAATGCTTGAGAAGGAGACACTTCCAACGAAGCTGATGGTCGACTTCAGTCACGCAAATAGCCGGAAAGATCACCTTCGACAAATCGAGGTCGGTAAGGACGTCGCGGTCCAAATCGAAGCTGGCTCGACGATTTTCGGGGTCATGATCGAAAGTAATCTTGTCGAAGGTCGCCAAAACTACGGACCGAACGCAGTCTATGGACAGAGCGTCACGGATGCGTGTATGAATATCGAACAAACCGAAGGCGTTCTCGAAGCGTTAGCGAATGCAGTTGAGAAAGGCCCTCGCGCAATTCTTGGCGATCAGTAACTGAATTCTCCAATCTGCGCCCCCATGCTGGATTCATGATTCCGCATGGCGGCTGCTTATTTTTGAGGTGTCGGTTTTCGCAAGCGCCCCTTAGAATCGAGAAGTCCAGAACTTTACGCGAATATCGTTAATATATACCCATACCCCCTACCCCTATTATGTATACTCCCATCGCGTGCTCCTCCTAACGCACGCAGGGAGACATAATGTCCAACAAACACGCCTTCACACTCATCGAACTCCTCGTCGTGATTGCCATCATCGCCATACTGGCTGCGATACTTTTCCCCGTCTTTGCTCAGGCAAAGGAAGCCGCAAAGAAGACGGCCGATCTGAATAACCAGAAGCAACTGATTTATGCCGTCATGCTTTATGCAAGCGATTCAGATGACTGCACTTGCAGAACCCATCACGACCTAGCTCCGCCGGAAACGATCGCCAATTTATACACCTGGTATCAGCCACTTCAACCTTATCTGAAGAGTAATGGCGTCCTGCGCGACCCTTCGCTTAACGACACCCCATCTCTATTCCCCTACCCGGTCACGCTCGCAAACTGGCAGACCTACCGCACGGATTATCTCATTAACGGATTCTTTGCCCACGGGGCAAATCTCGGAACATTCTCACGACCATCTGAGCAAATCATCATTGGCGAAAGGCACAGCGGAATCGCTTTCTTTGACTATCATCCTTGGTCTTCTGCTCCGGATGGGAGTTGGGAAAGAGGCTATCTAGATGGTTCGGGATACCAAATCGGAGACATCAACAGCGATTCCCAGATCCTCGACTCAGCCAACGTCGGTCGTCACACAGGTGGAAACAACTATTCGTTCATTGATGGTCATGCAAAGTGGTTTAAGTTCTCTCAGACCCTCGACAAAACGATGCCTGCTAACAACGTGCTGAATTGGGGCATGCATAACATCGACAACTTGCCGTCAAATGAGTAATTAAGCCGAATCTATTTCAGACGAGCCTGGACTTCCTCGAGAGAAAGTCCAAGAATGGACAGAACTTTGTCGCGACCTGTCTGCCCTCGCTTCACCGAAACGGTAGAAGGGGCTTGCTTTAGGGCTTTGGCGACAATTTGGCAGACCGCTTCGTTGGCCTGACCATCGGTCGGGGAGGCGGTCACCCACACCTTATAAATGCCGCCCACCCACTCAATCTTGTTCTGGCTGCTCCGAGGCGTGACTCGAACCGCCAAGTCGCAGCTAGCTGCCGACAGCGGCGCTCGTCCCCTCAACGACACTGAGAACTGGAACCACCGAAATGTCTCGCTGGTAGCGATCGAGGAGGGCTTTGAAATCCTCCTCAAAATGTTTCCGCTCTGCCTTTAGGCGTTCGACTTCCCAGCGCATTTCGCTTACGCTCTGCTGGCAGGAAACCCGCTCCGCTAGCGCAGCTTGCCGAGCTTCTTCAAGAATGGCCTCCGCATGTTTGTGTGCGGCAGCACGAGTTTCATCTGCTGCCTTTTGGGCAAGCATGAGGGCATCTTTGAGGGTGTTCTCTTCTAGCTTCGTACGTTCTAAGTCTCGCCACTGACGATCGACCTGTTCACGAAGTTCTGAGTTCTCAATAAGTAGCGCAGCGAGCGATTCTGACGCTCGGGCTAACAAGGCATCCACTTTTATACGGTCGTAGCCGCGAAAGCTCTTCTTGAGCTGTGCGCGCTCCAAATCAATAGGCATTAAGCGATCCATCGCGTAACCTCCAGTCTTTATTGTAGGACAAATAAGTGCCGAAAGATAGAACTCCCGACACCAAAGTCGACGTTTACTACTGCTTCTGGGCCTTAACCTTACGTTCTGCCTTCGCTAGATTCACTTTCGCCTGGCCATCGGAAGGCGCAATCGCAACGTATTGCTTCCAGATTCGCAGTGCTTCTTTCCAGTTGTTCTGATGCTCGTAGGTATGAGCCAATATCCGGTAGATATTTGGGTGAGGATGAAGCTTGAGCGTGGGTTCCAAAAGGGCGGGAATCTTCGCGTATTCCTTTCGTCCAAAGTAGAGCTGGGCTTCCGGCAAAACCGCATCCTTATCTTGCGGATTGTTCTTCTCGTACGTTCGATACGCAGAGAGCGCACCGGACCAATCCTCAACGTTTTCGAACATCCAACCTAGATTGGTAGCAACCTCGTAGTCGTGTGGAGCATAAGAGGCTTGAAACGTTAGACCGTTGATGGCTTTTGGAAAGTCACCGTCATCAAACCAGATATCAATCTGCTGCGCCATCCGATTGTCGACCGCATCCCAAATCTGGTTGAGTCGGGATTGAGTGGGCTTCTGAGTCGCACATGCGCAAGCCGACAAAACGAGGATTGCCGCGATAGATCCAACTGTTCGATAATTCACATGTTCTCCAATTCGTCACCGAGAATCTTCTGTGCAAGACCGGGGTTTGCCCGTCCGCCGCTAAGCTTCATGATCTGACCGACCAAGAAACCTTTGACACTTGTATTTCCTGCTTTGTACTTTGCGACGATTTCTGGGTTTTCCGCAAGCACTTTTTTAACAACCGCGAGAATTTCGTCCACATCGCTGATTTGGCTGGCACCTTTTGACTTAGCAATTTCACTTGGAAGTCGTCCGTCTTGGAAACTTTCCGCAAACAACTCCTTAGCCATCTTGCCACTCACCGAGCCACTTTCGACTAACTTTGTGAGGTCCACAATGTGCTGTGGGGTGATCTTTGACTCTCCGGGAGCCAGGCTCTTCTCGTTCAAAAGCTTTGCGAAGTCTCCCGTCATCCAGTTACAAATGGTCTTTGGCTCACCGCCAAGCGCTACCGCTTGCTCAAAGAACTCAGACCATGGGCGGTCTGCGATGAGCACTCCTGTGTCATATTCGCTGAGTCCCAGTTCGCTTTGGTAACGCAAGCCCTTCGCCATGGGAAGCTCTGGCAGTCCTGCTCGAAGCGCCTCAATCATGGACTCTTCGAAGACCATCGGGGCTAAATCAGGGTCTGGGAAGTAACGATAGTCGTTCTCCTCTTCCTTGAGTCGCATGATGTAGCTTGCTTCTTTCTGCTCATTCCATCCCCTCGTTTCCTGAAGGACTTTTCCGCCATTTTCTAGTTCGGCGATTTGCCGCCGTACTTCAAATGCGACGCCCAACTGAACGCTTCGGAACGAGTTCAGATTCTTCAACTCGGTCTTGGTACCGTATTTCTCAGCCCCCTCTACTCGAACGCTAATGTTCGGTTCGCATCGAAGGGAACCTTCTTCCATCTTTCCATCGCACACGCCTAAGTAAATAAGAATTTGGCGAAGTTGCGATAAGTAATCACGCGCCTCAGTAGGATTTGAAATATCAGGAGGAAACTCGGTTACGATCTCCATCAAAGGGGTGCCGGCACGATTGTAATCCACCCCACTTCCACCGCTTGGAAGGTGCATGAGCTTTCCGGTGTCTTCCTCCAAGTGTACGCGCCGGATTCGGACCTTCTTTGTGCCGCCTGAGCCATTTGGAATTTCGAGGTAGCCATCGTAGCCCAACGGATTCGTGTCGCCGTATTGACTCACCTGATATCCCTTCGGCAAATCCGGATAGAAGTAATTCTTCCGATGAAAAATGCTCGTCATCGCGATTTTACAGTTCAGGGCGAGTGCCGTTTTGAGCACCATTTCAATGGCAGCCTTATTCGGAACGGGCAGTGTTCCGGGCATACCAAGGCAGATGGGGCAAACCCGAGTATTTGGCTCACCGCCAAACGCAACCGGGCAACGACAGAACATTTTTGAGCGCGTCGCCAGTTCTGCATGCACTTCCATGCCGACACTGGGAAGATAGTTGGCCATACGTTGGGTTAGAAGTCTACCAAAGACCGCCCCGTTCGCCCCGCTTGGAGCACATTTCAATAAATGCGAAACCTATTCGCGATTTCGATAGTAAAGAAACAAAAACCGCGAATGAAAGATTCAAAGTTATTCAAACTGGAACCCATGCGTTATGCACTTATTGGAGCGGCCCTCGCAACCTGCCTTATGGTTACTGCCTGTGGCAAGAAGAACGACGACATCGTTGGCAAGTGGGAAGGCACGTTAAAGCTTTCAGCCAAAGATCAGGAAAACAAGAGCCTTGCTGATGCTGCCAAAAAGATGGGCAAATCTGTCATCGAGTTCAAACCCGATCATACATTTAACTTGACTCAAATCGAGGGTTCGTGGACCTTAGCCGCGGGCGTCGTTTCCCTAACGGCCACCAAGGTCAAAGGTCAAAACGTTGCTGAGCTTAAAGCTCAAATGGCGAAGATGCCAGGCGGCGACAAGATCGTCGCGGAAATGGAAAAGCCCATGAAAATGAAGTTGGATAGTGAAGGGAAAACCCTCACGATGGAGAGTCAATCAAAGGCATCGACTAGCTCAATGATCTTTGTTCGACAGCCTAATCCATGAAAACACTTTCCCTTCTCTGCGTTGGATTCTTGGCCGCTGGCTTCATGGCTGGGTGCAAGAATAGCGACTCAAAGGTCGTTGGTAAGTGGAACGGACCTGGCGGCGTCTCCTTGACATTTAAGGACGATAAGAGTTTTGCCCAGTCGGGACAGATGGCTGCGTCGGGCAAATGGAGCCTTACCGAGAAGACCGTGAGTCTCAGTATTGATTCCATTGGTGGCAAACCGGTCAATGACTTCATCGACGAGCTCAGCAAGAAAGCACTTAAGCCGCCCACAGCAGCTCAAATTACCGAAGCCAAGACCAAGCTCAGCAAGTTGGATCTTGCCCTTAGCGATGATGCCAAAACGCTCACCCAATTAGGACTGAACGGTCAATCTTTAACGTTCACGAAAGACCAAGCCAAATAGACTGACTCAATCGACCGGAATAGACCAGGCAGCCCGCAGGCTTCCTGGTCTATTTTTTCTTGCTCATCTCTTCGATGAAAACGGCGAGGGCGATGGACATGATGATCGCGTTAAAAACAAAGCCGATCAAACCACAACCTATCCCAACTTTGGCGTGGGTTCCTCCCTTAATTCTCGGGTCTTCTTTTATCGTTTTAAGAGCTTTTCGGCCGGTTATGAAAGCTACGATTCCCATCACCAAACCAAAGCAGGGAATGATGGAAAAAATGCCCAAGTAATACGAAAGGAGGGCATTTCCATTGTTTGATGGAATAAACGTTTCTACAAACGAGGTTGCTCCACTCGACGGATCTGACGGTGGCGTCATATTCGTCGGCGGATGCATGGGTGGCGGAGTGGGTTCTTCTTGGCTCAACGTATAGTCCCTACATAAGGCTGCCGGGTGCTTGGTACACCAACCGCTCTAGTATGGCGACTGCGACCGCATGGTGTCTTTCGTGCGAGATGCTGACTTTGAGTCGGTATCTGACTGGGTCCAGGAACCTTGGGGATACCCGTGCGGTAGGTTGTCCCATCTCGTCGGGCAGTATTTCGACGTCTTGCCAAGTGAGTTGGAGCCCCACCGCTTTGGCGATTGCTTCTTTGGCTGCCCAACGACCGGCAACTTTGGCAAGGGTCGTACAGTACTCCTGCTCACTCTGAGTCAAGATCTTCTTGACGAATCGTGGATTCTCCATCGCTCGTTTGATTCGATCGAGCTCAACCATATCGATGCCCAGTCCAACAATCATATTGAGTCTCTCACTCTACATGGTTCGACGGATCAGTGTCTGCTAGGCGTTCTACGCGGTTGATCCTTCCTCAGGTTTGAAATTAGCATCGTGCAGCATCTCGGCCAGATCAAGAAGGCGAATCTCCCGATTGGGTTCGACCTGCTTGAGACTATCTCCGAGCATGATGCGACAGAAAGGACAACCAACCGCAACGGTAGAAGCTCCGGTTGCCACAAGTTCTTCGGCCCGCCTATTTGAAGGACGTTGACTTGGCGTCTCTTCCATCCACATTCGCCCGCCACCAGCCCCACAGCACAAGGTCTTGTTGCGTCGGTGCTCCGGCTCCACAACTTCGTTTGAAAGCAGGTCTCGCGGCGCATCGCTCTCATCGTTGACTCGACCAAGATAGCAAGGATCATGGAAAGTGACCTCTCCACGAGGTGGCTTGGCAGCAAGTAAGGATCCTTTCGAAACAAGATTCTGGAGCAGCTGACTGTGATGGAACACTTCCATCCGAGCGCCAAAATCACCGTATTCATTTTTGAGCGAATTCATGCAATGGGGGCAGGTGGTGACAACTTTTTTGACACCGTATCGCTCGAAAACGGAAGCGTTCTGCTGCGCTTTCTCCTGGAAGAGGAACTCTTCGCCAATTCGACGAGCAGGATCTCCCGTGCACGCTTCTTCCTTTCCAAGACAAGCAAATTTCACGCCCGCTTTCTGGAGCAGGCTTGCCACCGCTTTCGTTGTCTTCACCGCTGCTGAATCGGTTGCACCCGCACAACCCACCCAGAAAAGATAATCGAACTCGACATTGTCTCGACAAAGGGGGATATCCATCCCTTTCATCCAGTCTTCTCGAACACTTGCCGATTGCCCCCACGCATGACCGGTGCTCGCAGTTTGCCGAAGCATCGTGGCGGCTGGTCCGCTCAATTGACCTTCACTCACAAGATTTCTGCGAACGTCAACGATGAGATCAACATGTCGGATGAGCACAGGGCAAGCTTCAACACAAGCGTTGCAGGTGGTACATGCCCAAAGGGCCTCTGGGCTGATCGCGGTCGCAACGTCTTCACCCGAGACCATCGCTCCACGAATGTCTTGAACGACTTGCTTAGGGTTGAGTAATTTACCAACATTCCAAGCGGGACAAACTTCCGTGCAACGACCACACTCCATGCACGCATCGGTCGACATTAGGTGCCAACGCGAAAAGTCTTTTGTGAGCTTGACTCCGATCTGCTCTGTCTGTTCGACCTCTTCCATGCTGATGGTCCGCAACTGTCCCATGGGCCGATCCGACTTTCCGGCCGTGGTTGCGATTGCCATCACGATATGCCGAAGCCGCATTTTCGGCAGAACACAAAAGAAGACAAACACCCAAACCATGTGGAACCACCACACGGTTTTGTAAGCGATTGGGCTAAATGGACCCTGTAACTGAGCCCAGAAATGACCTACCGGAGCCGACCAATCGAATGGCTCGGGCTTGGCTGACATGCGCGCTGCTTCCAGCCAGTAACCGGTGATCGCCATCATGAACAGAAGGCCTAAGGTCCAGAAGTCAGGTGCAGCGTGGCTCATGGGCCATCTGCGACGCTGGATCATCTGTTTGGGGTCTTCCACTGCGGCGCTTCCAAGCTCCACTTGAAGGTTTTGGTACCGACGGACAAACGCCCAGGCAACACCCACCAAAAAAACCAATCCCATAAGATCGACAAACATCTCATAGGCCAGATAGTAATTGCCCTTATGAAACTTGATCGGACCGTAGGTGTTGATCGCAAGGAGTGTGGTTGCCAAGAAGAAGGTAGCGAACCCGTAGAAAATCATAAGGTGCATGGGTGCACCGGACTTCTGACGCGAGCTTCGAACCTTTTTTTGCGCAAGGATGTAAACGACAACGTTCTGCACCCAGTGCTTCAGGCCGTCTTGTGTGGGAATCCAGTAAGCGCGTCCTTCTCTCGTCGGATACCAGTCCACGGGCTTACCTTGCTGCCACAAACGGATACGACCAATGATTTGGTACACCATGTAGCCGAGACATGCATAGACAATGATGTAGAACAGAGCCTTTTCAGGCAGAGAGAAGAATAAGAACTCATCGCGGGTTGGTGGTCTCATTCGGCAGGTCTCGGTACAGTGGTCTTTCCACGCACAACGCTGCGATCAAGCCAGCGACGTTGCAGGTTCAGTCAGTCTACTTGGAACATGTGGTGGCTTTGCGACGATTGACTTGCTTGAGTTCGCCGGTGCCCGGGTTGCAACGGTTTAAAGACGAGTCTCCTGAGAGCTCATGAACTGAGAAACGAGCCCTCCAAAGGAATCGAATGAAAACTCGGGAGCATCGCAAGATTGAAATCCGTAGGATACGAATGCGAACGGGATCCCGCAGTCGATCGCTGCTTTCTGGTCCCCAGGAGTGTCACCGACCATGACGGGCGAAACAAGCTTATTGCGCTCAATAACTCGCCTTAGGTTCTCAGATTTAGGGCATCCAGTATTGCCCCAACACTCGAAATCGTCAAAGAATTTGCCGAATCCTGAAAGCCTGAGGAAGGTCTCGATGTAGCCGCTCTGGCAATTACTCACAATGAAGAGCCGGTATTTCTCACTCAGAATACGTAGACCCGCTTCAACTCCTTCGTAAATCTCGCCGCCTAATCGCTCAATTGCAACGCCGTCTTCAACGGTTGTGTCATCGACCAAGATTTGAATCTGACTGGGGGACAGGTCGGCGAACGTTAGGCGGATACATTCCTCATGCGGACGCCCAGTAACTTTTCGGACATCATCCGGCTCAATTCGCCGATATTCAATCGAATGGCGGGCAAGGACTTCGTTCCAAGCCACCGCACAAGCGGGACATGTGTCCCACAAGGTGCCATCGAGATCAAAAACTAAAGCGTCAAATGCCATCTGGCACTCAGTATGGCTACTTATCGGTTGGTGTCTTTTGAAACCATCGATCCAGGAATTTCGAGATTCGATCAGGCTTGATTTCTGTCAGATCTACTGCTACCGGACTGGGGGTATTTAGTCGATATCTCAAATTTCTCGTCACAACCGTGGAGGGTTCTTCTTCAAGTCCATAGGTGGAGATGAAGTCTGGGAACTTAGCCGAACGATTACCGGGATCAAATTTGGGAAGTGGTTCTCCGGGTAACCAACGCACTACAAACTGTCCCATCGCAGGAGGCAAGTGGATGACCGTTGATCGCGGCCTAACGTACACCGGAACCTGTATATCGATCAACCGATTAAAGAAATCTTGAGTTGCCTTCAGGTTTTGGCTCGCACGATATCCATTCCAAGCTTCCAACATTAAGCGCATATCTTGAGACTCATCGTTGGTCCCACCAACCTTCTGGTAGGCGTAGTCAGGAAAGAAAGGTTGCTCTAAATCGATGTCGATGTACATTTCGGGATCGTCGATATCGATTGGGTCAATGTGATGCTCACGAAGAAATGCCAACCGCATCTCATCGGAGTAGCCAAACTCGTTTAAGAAGCCCAACCATTTGGGATATCCACCGTAATTGGTGTGGTCGTCAGTCGGTTCGTAGCCCAGAGGCTCGGAATCGAGGAGAATGATTCCATCGAGGCCAGGTTGGTGAGCCAGCTTAGCAAGTTCGTCCCACCGACGATTAAGATCCGGTGCCGATGGATCCAGCAGGTCATAGACCCATGTCGATCCGTTGCCAGACAACTCGGACGACCGGACCTGATTTTGCCAATCCGCGATTTGCGCGCGCCTCATTGACAATTGCGAACCGGTATCGCCCAGCATGTCGCGATCGACGGACTGCCTATTCACTTGGCTCATTGCTCGCCAAGGGCGAATCGCCAGGCACACCTTCACACCACGGTTTAAACAAGCAGTCAATGCTGCAGCGTTGTGGGTATCAAGCCAAACCTCGCTTAATCCATGCTGTTTTGCAGCATCGATGGCGGCTTGAGCAGTGGAAGGCGACTCGCTATGTACGACAATCGGGTGCCTTCCGGTCGGATAAAGTTTGAATAAACTTGTATCTTCGGGTTGCTCGTGGGGAGTGTAGGTGGGCGGATCAAACACCATCCGTAGACCTAGATTGGAGCTTTCAGGCTTGAGGGATTCGCCAGACGGAAGTACGAATGAAAATTGGACATTCGAGTGGAGACCTACACTATCTACCAACAATCCTGATGTGGGCTGGTTCAAGGAAGTCTGCTCCAAGAAGCTACGAATCCCAGGCGTTAGATTGGAAGCAGAAATCTTGTCATCAGGAAAGAATCGTCCTTCAGCTTTTTCGAGATATCCAAGCGTCCGATCGTCCGGGGCGAGTGGATCCTTTGGATCAAACTTGATGAGCGATAAATTCCCGGACTTCAGAACTTGTTTACGCCACTGGTCTTGTCTCGTCGTAAGCTGTTTGTCGGCATTCCCTTTCCAGGCAGCAAAGTTCAATTTTCGAGGTGCCGAACCTTCGATATCTGAGGTTAGGACGAATGCCGATCCGACGCTCCTATAGGTTCCTGTCACGCAGAGCGCGAGCGATTCCAGCACTTCTCGAACCCTTAGTTTAGAACCCACCACGCTTACGGGGAGATTGGCAACTCTCAGGTGTGCATGGATTTCAGTCCCCGTGAGGGTGCTGATTCTTTTGAGAATCTCTTTAACGCTTATTTGGGAAGGCAGTTGAATTTCGGAATCAAAAATGGACGATTGGTAATTGAGTTGAGAGGCTTTTAACTTGTTTGGTACAACCTGGCGCGCATCGTTACCAAACGCCTTTTTCTGCTCCGATTCTGATCGAACCGATACCTTCTTGCCGCGTTGTGCCAGAAGGTCACTGCTGACAGCTCCCGTGTAGGAACGTGCGTTGCCCTGAAGCCCAATTTCAAAATCCAATCCTAACTGAATCTTGACTCGCACCTGATTCAGTTGGTCTCCCTTCAACTCCCCTCTGCCAGTTTCGGACTCGTAGCTACCTTTGTCGGAAACTTTGATGGTTGTCCAAGCAAATGGGCTCGGTACAAGGGATTTAAAGACCTTTTGTTGCTCTTCTTGGAGGTCTCGAATGCCAATTCCCTGAGTCGTGGCAGTTTCGACTTGACGCGAGTTCAACGTTGACAAAAGGTAGAGGACCTTTGCGTCCATTGGAAGGCCATCGTACATATTCGGTTCTTTCGGCGAATCATCGATGAGCACCATATCGGTCGGGACGATTGCAGTTAGCTTGCCGATTTTGACTGCCTTTCGATTAAACGCCTGTAGGTTGGTCGGAGCGAGTTTTGTGCGCGTACCTTCCGCGTTAAGCACAATCAAGGCGCCCTTCTGACCGGGATCCCAATTTTGCTTTTCAAGGTATGTCGCGAGCGATTGCGGTTGCTGAGCAACAGCAGTTGCCACAAGCGACAAGCTTGTCCCTAAGAAACTGCACTTAAACCAATTGGGATTGAAATTCATCAGCGAACCTTCTAATCGACGACGTTTGCAGAAGGCAAATTGGTGGGTAAGGAAGCTTTCAGCGACCAGATTGAGATTGGAGAACTTTTTCAGTTTCCATGCCTCGAATTCCATTCTCATCCTTTATAAGCCAATCGAATACGTCCTTCTTTTTCACAACTACCGTGTCTCCCTTCTTCTTTCCGGGCAACGCGATAGGAACCTGATCAAGTGTTCCCGTAAACTCATCGCCCTTATAGGAAGGTGATCGAACCCATAAATATTCAAGTCCAGAAGGGGTCTTGAACGCCCCTTTTACGGCAAACCCCTCTCCGGGTTTTGGAGATAGTAGCTCTCTGATGAAGTCCGGTAATCCCTCTTGAGCCTTTTTGCTGGCTGCTTGCAAAGCGGGATCAGCATGGGCGATTCGCGCAACCGACTTCGATCCGCTCCCCATGGTTGCCACCATGAATGCAGCAATAAGCGTAAATGCGATGACCGCCCCAACAATGAACTTACGGTTGGCTGGTTTGCTTTTTAGGCTCAAGTGATTAGGCTCCATATTCCGCCCAACTGGACGGTGTTTCCCAAACTCGAATACGTTCAATCTGCACGCGATCAGGCTCGATGGTGTACTGACCTTGGTGGAAGCCCGCTTTCAAAGTTGCTTCCACAAAATCATAGATATCCTTTGCGATCGCCTCAGTAGTCGGCTCCTGATTCTCGAAAATGACCATCGCGTCTTCAGGATAGAGGGCTCGTAACGCCGGCAGAATCGGATCGTTAGAGTTCACGGCCATCGCGTGATCATAGCGCTCGATGTAATCGTTCATGGCAAGCTTGAGCGCTTTGAAATCGACGAGCATCCCGTGCCCGTCGAGAGAATCACCCGAGACGATCACTTCCACGGTGCGGGTGTGGCCGTGTGGATACTTGCACCGCTCCGGGTGTTTGCTGAGCATGTGTCCGCTTTCAACGGTGAACGTCTTGCAGACGCGATACTTGGCCACCCCTAAAGTTTACTATAGGCCAGCAAACAGTCCCTCATTGTTGCTTCTTGAGGGTGAATACATCGTCCGACTTGAAGTCTCACTTCGATGTCATCGACTTTCCATCGTCGCTCAAAATGAAAACGGAGTGATTCTTCCCATCGTCGCTGTCCAGCTTCACTTCGTTTCCTTCGATCGTGTATTTGCCTTCCTGACTTCCTACGTTCATCGTCATCTTGTATCGCCCTTTGTCGTTGAACTCAAAGCTCAATGGACCCACAAAACTCGAGATAAAGCCTTTCACACCATTAGCAAAGCTCTGGGCCAACGAGTTGTCCTTTGGGTCACTTTTGATCGAGGCTGCAATATCCCCTTTCCAAGTTCCGACAACCCGTTGACTTGCAGAACTGCAACCGATGACGGCGACAGCCGCCAACAAAGATAGAGGAAGAAATGCGCGCATAGGATGTGTACGGTTAGAGTCAGTCTTGGGTTGTAGGTAATTCTCGAGTGACCCAACCAGTCCACCCTTCTTTCATGCTCAGCACGTGAGTAAACCCCATATGTTGGAGGGTCTTTGCGGCGAGCGCGCTGCGATGTCCGCCCCCACAATAACAAACGATCTTCTGACTTCTGTCGGCTAGTCGTTCGTCGCGTTTGTAGTGCTCAAGGTCCGCTCGAACTTCCAAGAAGCCTCGTGGAAAGTTGATCGCTCCCCCTAAGTGGCCGGCGTCAAATTCATCAGGTTCCCTAACATCAATTATAGTGTAGGATGGGTCCTTCTGGAGTTCCACAACCTCTTCAGGGGTGACTTCCTTGACTGTTAGGAGAGCCTGAGTTACAAAATCGTGTAAGGATTTCGGCATTTCCTAGAGTTAGACATGTCGAGCCAAAGACCGAAGAATGGTTCCTTACAGTAGGCTTCGCTCTTTAACCTTGAAGTAATAGCTCACTAAGTTTGCTGCAAGGTCCTGGGGTTCCGATTCAAGGTTGTGGATGCCTGCAGTACCGACCACTGCGGTTGCGGCTCGGCGATCTTCCATCAGAACGTTTGCGGCCGCTTTTCGGTACATTCCCTCGATGTTCTGCACATCTAGATGAAGAACTTCGTCGATCTTTGGGTCTTGCACTCGGCAGATCATAGCGAGGTGCCGGCGTGCAAGAGCCCCAAAAGCAATCGCCAAATCTCGTGCGCGATCGACGTCCTCATAGTCGGTAAAGTTGACGATCAGCGAACGGCGCTTCCACCGAGTTGTGAGATACGAGAACGCTGCCACTGGATCGGACTCAACCGGCTCCGCCACCAAATCATGGATGGCTTCGATGATAATCCCGACTTGAGCCCGTCCCTTGCGAGGAGGAATGTATCTGCGAACGGTATCGGCATAAACCAATAACCCGACAAAATCGCCTGCCATCGCGGCTGCGTTAGTCAGCATCAGAAGAGCGTCAAGCACGTGATCGAGCTTGCGAACTCCGTCAACTTCTGCGAGCATATGACGGCCGATATCGATGCATACGATGACACTTTGATTGCGCTCTTGTTCAAACTGCCTTACGACAAGCTTGCCTCGCCGGGCCGATGCCTTCCAGTCGATTTTTCGGTAGTCGTCGCCCTCGGTGTACTCGCGTAAAGATTCAAAATCACTTCCGAGCCCCCTCATGCGAGATTTCCGAATTCCAAGCTCTTTTAAGCGACCTTGTTGTTTGAGAAGATCGAACTCACGAAGAGCCAGAACATTGGGATAGACACGAACGGGCTGCTCGGTAGGCAGTCTCACCTGCTTGACAGCCAGTCCAAGCGGACAATCAATTCGAAGAAACGTACCCTTGAACGATTCTGAGCCTCGCTCGAAGGGAGTCACGTAATACGAAAGCTCAATTGGGAATTGAGTAGGTATCTCGACTTTAAATTCCTTCTGACTCGCTAAAAAGAATGCCGGTGGCTCATCTCTAAGTAAGGCCCGAATTGTCTGAACCCCCTCGTTATGAATTTCCAACGTGATTTTGTTTGCTGCTCGTACCGACAGCACGGAATCAAATCGACGCTTAATAATCAGGCGCGAAGTAGATGGCGCAAGAAATGTCGAACCATATGCGACACCGATTAGGATGAGATCGTAGAGAACGACAAGCGACGGCGTCCCTACGGCAGCGGATATCGCCGCGAGCGGAATACCGATCGCAACCATCAGCCAGAATCTTTTCGTCGGTACCATCCGTATTGCCTCGCAGGTAGCATCCACCCATGGATCAAGATCTTACGATCCTTAGTCCCGAGAAGACCATCATAACTTACCGGCTCGCTGGGCTGGGAAGTCGCGTCAGTGCGCATATTATTGATCTAATTGTCGTGATGATCGGAACGGCTGGGTTTGATATGGGCGCCAGCTTTGTGATTGGCCGGGTCAGTCCGGAACTTGCACAAGGCGTGGTTTTGTTCATGTCTTTTATCATTCCCTTTGCCTATTTCATTCTTCTTGAAGGGTACTGGAACGGACAAACGATCGGAAAGCGAGCTATGGGAATTCGCGTTCGATTGGTTGATGGAACACCGATAACGCCATTAGCAGCACTTGGCCGTAACATCATGCGACCGGCTGACATGTTGCCGGGACCGTATTTTGTAGGTTTCTTAGCGATCTTTACAAATCTGCGCTCTCAACGGTTGGGTGACCAAATCGCAAATACCGTTGTTTGTTATGAAAAGCGACCGCCAATGGTATTTGCGGCCGCTCCCCATACGGTAGGTTTCCATCCGCTAGAACAAAACGTGGGAACGCTTAAGGGTATGACGCAAGAGGAATACTACGCTTTGCGTAGATTTTGCGACCGGTTTCCTGAGCTGTCGAACGAAACCCAGAATCGGCTCATGAATGAACTATGGGCACCCATCGCCTCACGAAGAAAGGTTCCATCGCTTCCCAATGTTCACCCGATTTATCTGGCAGAAGCGGTTGTCATGAAGTACGGAAGAGACCATGGACTTCTCTAAAATAAAGTTGTTCAGAAAACGGGTTCTTCTAATGTGGATTACTTGTGGACGAGTGGGGAAGTGCGAGCATGTGTTAAGAACTCCCATCCAAAACTTGTACATAGGCCGAGTTTCCCACCATGTTTTCCACAAAGCCTTTGTACAGGTTTGGAGACGTTTTAGGTTCGATTTCAACTCAAACTCCAGAATATTCTGCTCCGCTTATGAGGTTTTCCACACTAATGATCACCTTAACAGTAACGGTAAGATTTCATGATAAAAGAGGAAATTCTTAAGACAGATGGGAAAACCTCCAGTGACGAAAGATCACTTGCGGTTTCTTCTGTTCACCTGGATGGATTTCGGAACTATGAAAACGAGACGGTTCACCTGTCTTCTGGATTTAATGTTTTAGCTGGGAAAAATGCTCAGGGAAAGACCAACTTCCTTGAAGCGATTTACCTTTTGTCGACTACGCGACTTCTGAGGGGACAACGAGACGCAGAAGCGATTCGACAAGGCCATTCAAAAGCGATCGCGACCGTCGAACTCAATGAGACCGAAACAAGGCTTTCTGTGGTGTTGGAAGCAGGCATCCGGAAGCGAGCCTCGATAAACGGGTTAACGCTTCCTCGTGCTGCCGACTTGATTGGCCGACTCCCATGTGTGTGCGTCAGCACTCTTGACATGGGAATCGTTCGAGGAGAACCTTCCGACCGTAGGCTTTTTCTTGATTTGGAGCTTAGTTCGTTGTCTCCCGGCTACTTGCGGCACTTAACCCATTACAAGCGGGCTCTGGAGCAAAGAAACGCCTTGCTGAGGGATTCAAGGGAGTGGGTGCAACCTCCTGAGATGTTTGCTCCATGGGAAGATCAACTTGCGATCCATGGTGCGGCGATGAGGGTGGCTCGAGAAGAGTTTATTGAACGGCTTTCTCCCAAAGCCTCTGATGCCCACGCCGAGATAGGGGCGGGCGAGCATATACGGCTCCATATCGAAGCCAAAGACCCCTCGAACACGCCGGAAGCACTCCTGAATTCCTTGGCAATGAGTCGTTCGAATGACATTGCCAGGGGGGGCACAAGTGTCGGTCCTCACCGAGATGATCTTGCGATTGAGGTCGGGAATCGTGACGCCAGGATGTATGGCTCACAAGGTCAACAACGAACCGCCGTGATCTCGATGAAACTCGCAACTTTGGGAATTTCTCATGAAGAGCTAGGCATTCCACCGTTGCTTTTGCTTGACGATATTCTTTCAGACCTCGATGAAACGAGACGGGCACTTTTAGTCGACGCGGTCCTCGAAAAGGCAGGTCAGGCGGTCCTTACTTGTACAGAAGCATCGGCGGCTGGCTCCAAA
The DNA here is from genome assembly GCA_903899015.1 of uncultured Armatimonadota bacterium. Lineage (GTDB taxonomy): Bacteria > Armatimonadota > Fimbriimonadia > Fimbriimonadales > Fimbriimonadaceae > Fimbriimonas. The sequence continues at coordinate 92,871 of CAIUHP010000025.1, forward strand.
ATTCTTGAGAGCGCGAAGGTCTTCGAAGTCCAATCAGGCAAGGTGATGGCGGCGTGAGAAAGGCTAAGGACGTTTTGAATTCCGCGATTGAGAATCACGAAATCTTGAGCGCGGCGAGAGCTCAAGCCATTTTGAGACGGTGGCCAGAAGTCGTGGGAACCATGTTAGCGGAGAAGTCTCATCCCGACCGCTATGGTCGCGGAACCGTTTGGGTTGCGGTTCAAGGTTCGGCGTGGGCTCAAGAGCTTCGAATGATGAAGGAGACTATCCTGACTCGCTTGGGAGATCTGTCGGGTGAGCCAAGTCTATTTAAAGATGTAAGGTTTGGAGTCCGTCCTTTGCCTAATCGGATATCGGAGGATTCCACGAAACCGGCTGAAGAACCCGAACCGGACTTGCGAGAGTTAAGCATTCGTGAAATTGCCGAACGGCGACTGGCAAGGTGGAAGCATGAGGGACGAAGTTGAAGGTCGCCCACTCCTAAGTCTTTTCGTTGGTCTTGCCGTTGGTTTGGTCGCGGTCTCAAGCCCAATCGCGATGGTGATTCTTGCGGCTTGGATTTTTTGGATTCGGCCTTTGCCTGCCCGGCTTCTTGCCGCGTCCGCTCTTCTTCTCGGTCTCGGGATTGCACCCGAATCACCCCACCTCATTGAAACGGGAGGGATGATTCACGCGATAGCAAGCGTTGCGTCTGTCCCAAAACCTACTCGCGAAGGATCGGTCTTTCAAGCCAAATTCTCTGGCAGGCTTATCCAGGTAAATCTTACTGGTCCCGTCACTTTAAGCTTAGGAGATGAGATCCAACTTGATGGAATCGAACACCCTTTCCCAGGAACAATGGAGCGCTATGCTTCCAGCCTCGGATTGGAGGGAACCCTCCGAACGGATCGAATAAAGGTCATTCGACCAGGAACTTGGATCGCTCAAATGTCTGGTCGGTGGCGCCGCTCTTTCCTCGACTTTACATCGAGTTCCATGGATCCTTCCTCGGCTGCGATGGTCGATGCCGTTAGTTTTAACTCTCGGGACATGTTGGAAAAGAGCACTCAAGATGATCTACGACAGAGTGGATTGATTCACATCGTAACCGCATCCGGACTCCAAGTTTTTGTTCTGACTTGGATGTTGACAGCGCTCTTTCGTTTCTTTCCCGTTCGTCGAGAGGCTCAACTTTTTCTGATCGCTTGCTTGATCGGTTTCTACGCTTTAGCTTCAGGGTTGAGCCCTGCGATTGTCCGAGCGAGCTTCATGTCCATCCTAGGTTTGTCTGCTTACTTGGTCAAGAGGGAGCCCGACGCTCTAAGTGCTTTGGCTTTAGCGGGAGTCGGCTATCTGATCTGGGATCCGCATTCGATCTACAGTTTGGGCTTTCAGCTTTCGTATGTTACGATCGGTTGTGTCTCGCTTTTTTACCACCCGGATCTTGCGGATAAAGAACGGAGATCCTCAAATTTCGTTAGGTTAGCTAAGAATTGGCTGTTATTGTCGGGTGTTATTTTGATGGCAACATCTCCGCTCATAGCCTACACATTCGGTTCTGTTTCGTTAGTTGCAATCATCGCAAACCTTTTAGTGGGTTGGTGCCTACCTTTTCTTATCGCGAGTGCTTTTCTATCCTATTTCACCTCATGGCTCTTTCCATCAATGGGGAAAGAAATGGCGAGCCATATTTGTGAGCCGATCACGAATTGGATTCAGTCGGTCTTGCACCTTACGGGTGGCACCTCTCTATCGGTTTCGTTTCCGGCTTTCAGCCCCTACTGGCTCGTTCTCTTCTACGGTTGCTGGTTGTTAACGATTAGGAGGCGCATTGCTCAACCCTAGATGGATGGTAGGGGGTCTTGCCTGTATAGCCGCTGGTTCGATCGCGGGTCTTTTTTGGCCCAATCCAACGAGACTGACCTTTTTGAATGTCGGTCAGGGAGATTGCGCTGTTTTCCAAACTCATGGTTCTACGATCATCATTGATACCGGTCCTGCCGATGCAAGGTCGGATGCAGGGTCAAAGATCGTGGTGCCCAAGTTGCGCGAGATGGGTATCTCAGGTATCGATTTAATCCTTCTATCCCATCCTGATATGGACCACATTGGAGGCACGGGTGCCATTCTTCACGAGTACCCTTCCGCCACTCTCGCCGTGTCAAGTTTCTTCCGACATAATCATCAGTTGCTTGAACAACTAGCAAAATGGGGTAGGCGAGCGGAAGATGTTAAGTGGCTAGGTTCGGAGTTGCGAGGAAAGATAGGTGAGTTCAATATTCGTGTGGAATGCCCTCCGATTACTGAAAACGAAGAAACGAACGACGGATCCATGATTGTAAGGATTGCCGATGGCGAAGGCTCGGCCGTATTCACAGGGGATGCGCCGACGAAAGTTGAAGAAGAAGTTGAACCCCTCGGAGATTGGCACGCTGAAATCATGAAAGCAGGGCACCACGGAAGCCACACCGCGACCTCTCAGAGTTGGATTGAGTCTGTACGTCCAGAATTCGCGGTCATCAGTTGCGGTCGAAATAATCGCTACGGTCATCCGCATAAGGAAGTGATTGATCGACTCATGGAAGACAAAGTTCAAATCTGCCGAACCGACCGTGAAGGTGACATTGTATTCACCTTCAAGAACGGTCGGTTCGTGCGAGACTAAGTCAGATTCCGAAGAGCATTCTTCGCTCTTGAATCTTCGCCAGCTTATCTTTGAGGTCGGCAGCCGTTTGCTGCTCCTTAGCGACCACTTCAGGCTTGGCCCGCTCAACGAATTGAGGATTGGAAAGTCTCGCTTCCAATTTTTCGAGTTCTGCGCGAGTCTTTTCTTCCTCTCGGTTGAGGCGAGCGAGCTCTTTTTCCGTATCGACGAGTCCGGAAGTTGGGATATGGACATCCACACCTTCGGAGGTTGCAGTAATAAAGCTCTCTCCTTCTGGTTTACCGAATTTGATGGTTTGGGCCCAGGCTTGGGAGGCTAAAACGGCATCGTTTCCTTGCAGATCACCTTCCACGTAGATAACTGGAATGTTCTTCATCGACTGAAGTTCGAGCCCAACCCTTAATGCTCGGACCGCACGAGTGATTTCAAAGATCCTCTCGATTTCCTTCTCAGCTTCGGGTTGATGGAATGATTCTGGGAGAGTCGGCCAATTCCCATTCATTAAGAACGTCGATTTGTTCTCGATCGGTAAGAATTGGTAAAGTTCCTCTGTGATATGAGGCATTACGGGATGCATCATCTTGAGGAAGGCTTCAATCGCGGTCAAAAGAACCCACTGGGGCGTCTTCTTGTCCTCTGGATCATTCAAGCGTGGTTTGGATACTTCGATGTACCAGTCGCACAGCTCGGACCAGAAGAAGCGGTACATAGCCTGACATGCGGCCTGCAAGTTGTAACCCTCGTAGGCTTCACGTACCGTCTTTTCCGTCTCGTATAGTCGACTCAAGAGCCATTGATCGACAGTCGTTAGGGTGCCGTGATCGGAAATCGGCCCATCTACGTTCATTAGCGCAAAACGAGTCGCGTTCCAGATCTTATTGCAGAAGTTTCGAGCGTCTTCCGTCTTCTTCGGGCTGTATCGAAGTTCTTGGTTCTCTCCGGTTTGGCTGAGGAGGGTGTAGCGCAAAACGTCTGCACCCAGTTCATCGATGATCTCCATGGGATCAATTCCCGTGCCTAGGCTCTTACTCATGCGTCGGCCGTCTTCACGCATAACGGTCGCATAGATCATCACATCTTGGAAAGGACGGGCTCCCGCGATGTCGTATCCCATCATCATCATGCGAGCAACCCAAAGGTTGATGATATTTCGGTCCGTTACGAGGCAGTTTGTTGGATAGAATCGCTTCAAATCGTCTGACTGCTCCGGCCAGCCGAGGGTAGCAAAGGGCCAGAGGCCCGAACTAAACCAAGTATCGAGCACATCGTCATCTTGCTTGACGATCTTTTGATCTCCAGCTTGGTTTTGAGCGTCTTCCCAACTAAGTGCAGCAAAGGTCGCGCCGTCTTCCGTGTAATACACGGGAATCCGATGTCCCCACCAGAGTTGTCGACTTAGGCACCATTCCCGAATGTTCTGCATCCATTCAAGGAAGATTCGCTCGTACCTTTCGGGATGGAACGTGACCTCTTTGTTTTCGACAGCAGCGATAACGGGTTCAGCGAGTTTTGCCTGGTCACAGAACCATTGTTCACTCAGGAGTGGCTCAATGACTTCACCACTGCGATCACTTATGATGATCGGGATTTCATGGTCTTCGATTTTGAACAAGAAGCCCTGTTCTTCGAGGTCATGCACGATTTGTTTTCGCGCTTCATTGCGATCCATGCCGAAATAGGGTCCTTCTAAGCAAATTCGAGCCTGAGGATCCAGGATAACGGGCATTTCGAGGTTATGCCTGACACCCACTTGGTAATCGTTAGGGTCGTGGGCAGGGGTGATCTTTACCGCTCCAGTTCCAAATTCTGGATCTGGATAGAGGTCAGCGATAAGAGGTATCTCTCGGTTGACGAGAGGGAGAATAAGCATCTTTCCGACCTTATCCTTATATCGCTCGTCGCTGGGATGCACCGCAACTGCGACGTCCGCCAGCATCGTTTCTGGACGAGTAGTCGCGATGACGATTTCTCCTGAACCATCTGCGTACGGGTATCTCAGGTGATAGAGCTTGCCTCGTCGCGTTTCGCGGAGTGTTTCGATGTCAGACACGGAGGTCTGTAGCTTCGGATCCCAGTTAACAACCCGTTTGCCTCGAAAAATAAGCCCGCGGTTGTACCAATCAATGAATACCTTGAGAACTGCTTCCGCGTATTGATCATCCAGGGTGAAGCGCTGACGTGACCAATCGAAGGCACATCCTAAGCTTCGGAGTTGGTGAAGGATGGTGTCACCACTCTCTTTTCGCCATTCCCAAACTTTCTCGTTAAACTTTTCCCGTCCAATTTGGGCAGCGCTGGTTCCTTGCTTTCTTAGTTGCTTGTCGACGACGCTCTGGGTTGCAATACCTGCGTGGTCTTGACCAGGAAGGATCAGGACGTTTCGGCCCTGCAGACGCTTGAACCTACCCAGTAGGTCCTGAATGGGATAGCACAAGGCATGCCCCATATGGAGAGATCCTGTGATGTTAGGAGGGGGAATCGTGATCGTGAATACCGGTTTGTTCGGATCACTTGAAGGTTGGAAGAGTCCTGCTTCTTCCCAGCGGCTGTACCACTTCTGTTCAGTGGTTGACGCGTCATAGCGCGTTGGCATGTTGCTCAGGTCCATAAATGTAACTCCTACCGGTCCATGTCGTGGACTGGTAGGAGTCATTTTACACTAGCTAATGGGGCAGGCAATGTTTCATGTGAAACATTCGGGTCACCGACCCTCGCTGAAAAGTCGACGAATCACTTCCTCAACTTCAATCTCCTCAATACCGACGTCACTTACAGGCAGGTATTGAAGCATAGCTCCGGTAGCCGAAGCAGTGTCTGCTCGAGCCACTTCTATAACGGCTGTCTCAGATACGTCTCCAATGATCGTTCCGTACTTTTCAAGGTCCGAGGCCACAACGGGAGTCGAAAAGGTTAACCGCACCCGTCGCACGTCGCTGAACTCCTTGGTAAGAGTATCGAGGGTGCCCTCAAAGATGACCCTTCCGTGATCAATTACGATCACTCGATCACACAGCTCCTGGACGTCCTGCATGTAGTGGCTAGTAAGAAGCACGGTGCAATTGTCTTCGGCATGCAGATCTTTCAAGAAATCCCGTATTCGCTTCTGGCTGACAACATCTAATCCGATTGTGGGTTCGTCCAAGAAGACGATTTCCGGGGAGTGGAGTAACGCAGCGACCAGTTCGCACTTCATCCGCTCACCCAAACTGAGCTTGCGAACCTGTGTGTTGACCTTGTCACTCAACTGTAAGGCGTCAATGAGCAAGTCAACTCGCTTCTTGAAGCGAGTGTCATCAACTTCGTACATCTCCTTGAGGACTATAAAGCTATCCCAAGCGGGTAAGTCCCACCACAGCTGCATCTTATTTCCCATCACAAGCGAGATTCGCCGAAGCATATCGGGCTTTCGATCGCTTGGTGTGTACCCTAGAACATTCGAATAGCCTGAGGTTGGGTAGAGAATCCCACTGAGCATCTTGAGAGTGGTCGTCTTACCCGCACCGTTGGGTCCGAGAAAGCCAACTAATTCGCCTTGCTCGATCTTTAGATCGATTCCGCAAACTGCTTCCACTGTCGTCTTCTCACGACTAAAGAGAGATCGGATGCCGCCTTTAATTCCAGGGGACTTTTTATTCGAGACGTAAGTCTTTCGGAGGTCTCGTGTCTCGATTGCAGCCATAGGCCTAAGGTTACTTCACAAAGGAGAGAAGTAGCCACACGAAAGGAGCCGTAAAAAGAATGCTATCGATGCGATCAAGCACGCCCCCGTGTCCAGGCAATAGTCGCCCACTATCCTTGACCCCGGCGAGCCTCTTGATATAGCTTTCAAACAAGTCACCCACTTGGCCAAGCATTCCAGCGATCACACCGCAACCTAATCCGATAGTCGCTGAATATCCGATCCAAATTGAGAGAGGAACAGCCACGGCGATACAAGCTAACAGGTTCGCTACGGCTCCTTCAATCGTCTTTTTGGGTGAAATGGAAGGAGCAAGGGGATGCTTGCCGAAGGCTTTGCCTGCAAAAATGGCTGCAGTATCGCCTCCCCATAGAGGAACTACTGCTAATAAGAGAGGAGTTCTAAAGTTCCAACCACTGGCAGTGGAACTCACGCCGTGAAGCGAAATGAGGCATAGCAAGGGGATCAGAACCCAAGGGGTTGCGAGGGCCGCAAAAAGAGAGTTGTTTCGCTTTCGTTGGGCGCTCCGGAACGCAAAATAGAGTCCACCAAGAAAGTAACCGATAACCGCTAGTTGACCCTCGGGAACGTGGCCTTGATCCTGAAACGTCTTGATGAAGCCAAACAAAAGCAAAATGCCTAGCCAAGTGGCTACGCTATCTAAAAGGTTGGCGATTTCCCAAGTACAGATTGCGCAGACAACAACCGCAAACCCCAAAAGGGGCCAAGGTGAGGCGCAAAAAAAGGCCCCCAACACGAATGGAATCAATCCAACCGCAGTGAGGACCCTGGATTTCACTCTTCGCCGATTTCTTCCGGAGCACCGATTCGGGTGAGTTTCAGTGCAACCTGAACTCGGTTCTCGCAATGGAGTTTGCGCATGATGACGCTAACCAGGTTCTTGATGCTTTGCTCGCGAAGGCCAGTAACCTGCGAGATCTTTCGGTTCGACATTCCCTTGGAAACGAGCTGGGCAACTTCATACTCTCTTCGAGTGAGGTCATTTCCGTTTCCGTAGCTTCGTCGAGTCTCTCGGATGTAAGGTCGAGTCATTTTGACCTTGCCGCCTAGATCATCAAGCGCATCAAATAGCTGAGAAGCATTACTTCCGCGACTGATCAACCGATCGACTGGAACTTCAATAAACTCTTCGCGCTCGTGCTCACCCACGATGAGAACGATTGCAAAATCACCGAAGGCTCGTGCGCCCAATAAAAACTGGAGGTCGTTTCTATCGAGCTCAAAGGAATCTACAACGAGGATCTGTGCTCGGTAGTCCTTTGCAGCGTTGATCAACGATCGTGCACTGTCTTCCGCGGCGACAACTTGAAAATTGCCTTGATGATCCAGCAAGCTCGCCAACGCTTCGCCGAATAGACCTTCTTTACTGCATAACGCGATTCGCATTAGATTTCCTCTAGCCACTAATAACTTCCTTTTGTTGGCTGCTGAGTCCTCTCATCTTCAGCAAACCCTAACTGACATAACTCTTTCGGGGAGTCCTACATAAAGAATAACCCATTTCGTACCGAAATATGCACCCATTTCGTGCTAATCCTTTAACAGGACACTGATTTTCCTCTTAACGCGCTGAAGCGCATTATCGATTGACTTCGTATGGCAATCTAATTCTCGGCTCATTTCGCGGTACGACAATCCTTCTAAATAGCACTTCAAAACACCTTGCTCGAGCTCACTTAGAGTTCCTTTCATCATTTCAGGGAGATTTTGCGGCAAATTCGGAGAAAGAAGCGTTTGTTCGGCATTCTCACACTCGCCGTCTGCCAACACATCGATGAGGTTTGTGTCGGTGGTTTCGCCAGGACCGGTTCTTTGCAGAGAGACGTAACCGTTAAGAGGTACGTGTTTTTGACGAGTAGCGGTTTTAACAGCAGTTATGATTTGTCTAGTGACACATAACTCCGCAAACGGTCGAAATTTATTCAAGCGATCTACACGGAAGTCCCGAATGGCTTTGTACAGTCCAATCATTCCCTCCTGAATCACATCCTCCCGGTCCGCTCCCATCACGAAGTAGGCTTTCGCTTTGGTTTCTACAAGCGGTCGGTACCTTGAAATGAGAAATTCAGTGGCACCTAAATGACCAGATTTGGCAAGCCCAACGACCTCTTCATCAAGCATATAGCCAAACTTGGCCCCTGCTTCGGTAACGGCATAGGTCTCTGTCATTGTGTCGCAACCTGAAAAATCATGGCCCTACGACTGGGTCGAAAGCAGGCTAAGTACAAGTGTATGCCAAAGGGCCAAAGAAGGGAAGTAGCTAGCAGGGTATGGATGTGACGGTCTAAAACAAAAAGGGTGGCAGCCTCAGTTGACTGCCACCCGATCATTCCCTTAGATGACTAAGGGTTAACGACGACCTTGATCGTGCTAGTGTAGGGCTGCTTCAATCCGAAGTAGTCCTGAATCGTGACTGTGATCGTGTAATTTCCGGCTTTGCGGAACTTGTGAGTGATCGATTGACCTTCGGCATCCACTTGGATACCGTCTTTATCGTCGAAATCCCATGTGTATCGAAGAATGCTCGAACCACCAAAACCAGTTGCAGTCAGGGTGTATTCATCTCCAAGAGCAGCATTAATCTCTCGAGTGTTTGCTTCGCCTCGAATCGGAGTGGAATCGTCAACAACTCGAAGGTCGCCGACATAGAACGTTGCCGTTGTGTTGCCAGCAAGTCCGATCTGAGAGATCATCTTGTTTGTCCGATCAAAGCCTGAGATAGCTTGGAGAGGTACCGCGACCGTCGTCCAACCTTGATCGCCAGGGCCACTTGTATTGGCCGGAATGTAAGCCTCGCTCTTCTTTCCGTCACTCGTGGTGATGATTAATCGGATTTGCTTGAGTACTGGAGCTGCGGCGCCACCGCCTGCTCCGCCAAATCCACCGGCAGGGCCGTCGCCGCCTTTACCACGTTGACCGCCACCAAATCCTCCGGGGCCACCAGGTCCACCGAATCCGCCAGGTCCGCCAAAGCCGCCTGGACGTCCCGGACCTCCTGGTCCCTGACCGCCACCGCGTGCACCGGCTCCACCACCCAATCCAAATCCGGCTTTACCTCCGCCAGCAGCACCACCGCCGCCGCCACCGGTACCTAGCAGTCCGCCACCAACGCCTGGACCTCCGCCCAAAGCGCCACCTTTTCCGCTTCCACCAACAACGCCGCTGTCAGCCACTTTGAAGGTGAGCTTGAGAAGGTTGGTCTTGCTAAGGTAGTCCTTCGAAACATCAACTGGGCTACCAAAACCAATTAGGCCACCCTGGAAATAGTTGCGAGTAGAGACGCGAATGGAATGGGTTCCTTGATAAGCCGTCTCATCGGTTTCGGAAATTGTTCCGCTACCCCACGACTTTATGGAGATTCCTTGGTCCTTTACTTCCTTGGCTGGCTGATACAGCACAGCGCTCTGGCCAAATGCCGATCCACAAACCACCGATGCTAATAATGCCATCCAAACTTTGTTCAATCCAGTCCTCCGCGCACTTATCATTCGTCGCCAAATCTGATGCGCTCAATCTTATTTGCGCGCCCCGTATCTCTTTCGACGCCAATTGCTACCCCACAGATTACACCAGGTTCGTTTGCAACCTCAAATCGTTGGGGCATCATCGTGCGAAACCGTCGCAAAATTATCTCTTTGTCCATCCCAAGGATGCTTCTGACGGGCCCACACATGCCAACGTCGGTGATATACGCCGTTCCCTTTGGCAAGATGGTCTCATCCGCCGTTTGAACGTGCGTGTGGGTTCCCACTACCGCCGTTGCCCGACCATTACAGTGCCATCCCATGGCTATTTTCTCACTTGTTGCTTCGCCATGGAAGTCCACAAATCGATGAGGCGTCTCGATGGAATCAAAAAGCCGATCAATTTCTGCAAAGGGGTCGTCGTAACCTTCCATGTAGACTCGGCCGCATAAATTCATGATCGCCAGTCGAATTCCGTCCTTACTAATCGTTTTGAGGCCCGTGCCAGGCACTCCCTTGGGCATATTAGATGGACGAACAATTGCTCGCTGCGTGTTGAGATAGTCCGAAATATCTCGCTTATTGAACGCATGATTGCCGAGCGTGATGGCGTCGGCACCGGCATCAAAGAATTCGTCTGCGATGTCAGGAGTAATTCCAACTCCTCCCGCCGCATTTTCACCATTAATAATCGTGAAGAGCGGATTGTGAATGGACATCAACGTATGCAGATAGTTTTGGATCGCAGTTCGACCAGGACGGCCGACAACGTCGCCGAGAAAAAGGATGTTGTAACTAGACATTATTGTTGCGGGGTGATTCTACTTGGCGACTTGCTGAACTCGAGTTTCTCGAATCACCGTAACCTTAATTTGGCCAGGATATTCGAGATCCTTCTCAATTTTCTTGGCTACTTCGTTAGCCAATCTTGCGGCGCCTAAATCGTCAACTTCATTAGGCTTTACAATCAGTCGAATTTCTCGTCCCGCTTGGACGGCGAAAGACCGTTCGACTCCATCAAATGAATTTGCCAATGTTTCGAGCGATGTCAGTCGCTTAATATAGTTTTCTAGATTCTCTCGACGAGCTCCTGGGCGCGCCGCACTGATTGAATCAGCGATGATGACGAGAACCGCTTCTGCCGTAGTGGGCTCGATTTCGTAGTGGTGAGCTCCGACCGCATGAAGAACAGACTCCTTTTCTCCAATTGTCCTGAGATATTCCATTCCAGTCAGAGCATGAGGACCTTCCCATTCGGGGCCCAGCGCTTTTCCGATATCGTGGAGCAAACCAGCACGCTTCGCCACCTCCGTATTGAGTCCCATTTCAGCCGCGAGGTTCTCCGCGAGGCGGGCAACTTCGACCGAGTGGTCGAGGACGTTCTGAGCGTAACTCGTTCGAAATCTAAGGCGTCCCATCGTTTCGATAACCTTCGGCGAGAGTCCAGTTACGTTGGCTCGTTCAACCGCCCGTTGGCCCGCATCAAGGATCATTCGCGATACTTCCGCCTGGGCCTTTTCGTAAAGTTCTTCGATGCGGCCCGGATGGATGCGACCATCCACCATGAGGTTCATCAGAGCTAATCGTGCAGTTTCGCGTCGAACCGGATCAAAGCAGGATATGACCACCGCTTCCGGAGTTTCGTCAATGATCAGGTCGACGCCAGTTACTTGTTCAAATGCTCGGATGTTTCGACCTTCACGTCCGATTATCCGGCCCTTCATGTCTTCGCTCGGCAGCTCCACCACGGCAAGAGTTGCCTCGGTTACGTAATCCACAACCGATCGTTGAATCACGTCGAGCACCGTTTTCTTAGCCTTCTTTTCAGCTTCCAAAATGGCTTGGGCTTCGATCTCTTTTGCCCGTCGCAGGCCAATCTCAGAGAATTCTCCTTCAATCTGGCTCAAGTAAAGTTCGCGAGCCTGATCTTTCGTCAGGTCCGCAATCTTCTGAAGTTCACCATCAACTGACTTCAGTCTCTTTTCAATGGAATCTTCGAGCTCACTCAGCCGTTTTGCTTCTGCCTTAAGACTCTGTTCACGATCTTCAAGCTGAATTCGACGGACTTCTAGGCCCTCGTCCTTGGCTCCCAAGCGCTCCTCACTTCGAGCGATGGCAGCGAGCTTCTCTTTTACCTCGGCTTCGGTCCTTTCTCGAATTCTAAGGGCCTCTTCTTTGGCCTCAAGCAAAATGGCGTTTGTACGGAGCTCCGCGTCTTGCTTTAACCGTTGTTCGGCCTCTTCCGTGGCCCTCAGTGTCTTCTGATTACGTTCATAGAGAGGACGCAACCACGCCAGAAGGACGATCAAGTTGATCGCCATTGAGAAACACGCGGCCAAGAGCAAATATTGAAGCATCAAATTCCCTTCGACCGAAAACGCTAATTCCCGAAGAAACGATCAAGCGCGCTTTCAATTGCGTCCTCGGAGAATCCCCGAGAAAACAAAAAACGCCCTGCTTTCGCACGCGAATCCGACGGCTTAAATTTCGCCGACAAAACGTCCGACAAGCGCTGGCTTTCGCCATGCGCGTGTTGAATGAGGACCGCTTCAATTGTTTCTTCCGGGGCGCCTCGCTCTAGGAGTTCGGCGCGTAATTTTTCTATTCCGATAGAGCGCTTCCCGGAATATCGCTCTAGCAGATTTTGAATCGTTCTCGTATCGTTAATGATTCTACGTTCTTTGAGGAACTCAATGACACGTTCAGATGTGTCAGAAGGGAAGTCCGCTAAAAATGCATGGACTTCCGACTCAAATCGATCTTTCGTTCCGATTTTCTTTAGCGCGAGCTTAAGTGCTTCCTGATACTGAGGATCAAGCATTGCCGTCAGACCGTCAAGGATCGTTTGGATGAACTTATCCAAACGATCCTAAGTCGGGACCTATTCTTCCGGTTCCTCTTCAATCTCGTCTACGCTCACGGGCTCGGTGGGAGCGGTCGCGCGCTCAGCCTTGAACATATCGCGAACTTTGGTATCAATCTCCTCGAAAATCGCAGGATGCTCTTCAAGGAAGGTTCGAGCGTTGTCCCGACCCTGACCCAGCCGAGTTTCGCCGTAGTTGAAGTAGGTTCCTGAGCGACCAATCAGGTTCTTGAGAACCGCAATATCAAGCAAGTCGCCTGCTCGGGAAATTCCTTTGCCGAAGATCACATCGAACTCAGCGGTTTTGAATGGGGGGGCAACTTTGTTCTTAACGACCTTGACCTTCGTGCGTGTTCCTACTTGCTCGGTTCCCACTTTGATCGCGTCGCCTTTTCGTACTTCAAGTCGAACACTTGCCCAGAACTTAAGCGCGCGACCACCAGGAGTCGTTTCTGGGTTGCCATACATCACTCCAATCTTTTCTCGAAGCTGGTTGATAAAAATCGCGGCCGTCTTCGATTTATTCAAGCTGCCGCCAAGCTTTCTTAGCGCTTGGGACATCATTCGGGCTTGGACACCCACAAAGGAGTCTCCCATTTCGCCTTCAATTTCAGCTCGTGGTACGAGCGCGGCAACCGAGTCGAGGACAACGATATCAACGGCACCTGACCGTATCATGGCGTCCATGATTTCGAGAGCTTCTTCGCCATTGTTTGGCTGAGAGATGTAAAGTCGATCGACATCCACTCCAAGCGCGCGAGCATATTCGGTGTCGAGAGCGTGCTCCGCATCGACGTAAAGGGCTAAACCACCGGTCCTTTGAGCTTCAGCCACGCAGTGGAGGGCAAGCGTGGTCTTTCCACCCGATTCTGGTCCGTAGATTTCAGTGATTCGACCCTTCGGAAGTCCGCCCACTCCAAGACACATGTCTAAACTCAACGATCCGGTAGAGATGACGTCTATTTTCTCACGTGTTGAATCGCCCATGCGCATGATTGCGCCTTTGCCAAACGCTTTCTCAACTTGGCTCAAGGCCATATCAAGTGCGCGTTCTCGCTCGGCACCTAGGCTGGGTTTTGATGTTGTCTTGTCTGAAGCTCCGGTTGCTTTTCTCACTGTTTTATCCCTGAATCTGGCGAGACTACCACGAACTTGTAGTCTTCCAATATAGTAGTCGTTATTCTACTAAAATGAACAGGTCATTCGTATAGGGTTACCGACAATTACGTCCGATCAGGTAGAACTGAGCGAGGCAATTCATGCGCCGGATCATCACACTTCTCCTATGCTTGTGGATACCGGTCATCGGTTGGGCGGATAAGCCCATCACGATTCGGATGATGGCGGGAGCCGGCTTTGGCATTCCCCCTAAAGAAGCTACGACAACTACCGCAAATGTCCAAAGGGCAGTTTTCGAAGCATTTCAAAGACAGAATCCTGGGATCCAAGTCGTTAATGCGGGCGGTCTGACGCTAAATGGTCAGGACGACAACATTTTCTTGATGTCGATGGCGGGAGATATGTCTCCCGACGTTTTCTATGTCAATTTCCGCCAGTACTACACGTTTCTGGAACAAGGATTTTGCCGACCCCTGGATGATTTGATTGCCAAGAATCCCGAGGTGGCTGCGCGCACCAATCCGGCAGTGAAGAAGGTGCTCACAAGCTTTGATGGCAAGACGTATGCTATCCCGTTTTTTCAGGTTGCGATCGCGCTTTATTACCGAAAGGATTTCTTTCTAGAAGCTGGATTGGACCCGAATCGCCCTCCGAAAACATGGGATGAGTTTTACCAATACGCTCGCAAGCTAACCAAGAAGGGAAGGTATGGCTTTATCTTCTCAACTCCTCCCGGTTACCACTGGCAGAACTTTGCCTACCAGGCCGGGGGCGAGATAGTCGCTCCCGATGCGAGCGGAAGATGGAAATCAGTCATTGCCTCACCTGAAAACGTAAAAGCGGTTGACTTCTATCGCAAGCTTGAATTGCCTCAAGTGGGGAAGAACGGCGAGATTTTGCCTCCTGTCGCTTCGAACTCCACAGACATGAAGTCCGACATCGATAAAGGCAGAGCCGCGATGTGGCTCTCGTACACCAACGATGTATTGCTTGCATCTTCCGAACTGCCGCCTTCTGTTGTAGGAATCGCCGCGACACCTGCTGGCCCTGCAGGAAGTCGAAACGAAGTAAACGCGGGAATGTGGGCGATCAGTTCTCGAGTGAAGGATCCAAAACGACTTGCCGCTTGCTGGAGATTTATCCAGTTTTTCGCGGGCGACGAGGCGGCACGAGTCAATACTCAGAAGTCGGTCGAACTGGGGCTCGGAAACCAAGTGAACCCAACATGGCTAAAGAAATTTGGCTATTACGACCTGTTGAGTCAGGTCGATCCTTCGTATGTTCTTGCGAATGAGGCGGTCTTCAAAACGGGCCATCCCGAGCCCTATGGCAAGAATTGCCAGATGGTTTACACCGTGCTCGACGATGTACTTGCCCGAGCAGTTTTACAACCAGACCGGCCCGCCATGTCTATTCTCAAGCAAGCGCAGAAAGACATGGACCAAAAGCTGCTCGGGTACACGCCACCTGAAGAGATGGCTCGACGACGGGCCTGGGCAACCGGAATTCTCATCTGCTTTCTTGGTGTCGTGTCCAGCTTGACTTGGTTCTTTCTTCGGCGCGCGAGAATCAATCAAGAAGTATTCATTGAACGATTGCCAGCCGGTGTGAGCCGTAAGCGTGTGTGGACTTTCCTGAGTTTGAGCCTATTGCCAGCGGCGGGAAGTATTGTTCTTTGGGCTTATTTTCCTCTCATGCGAGGTTTATTGATCGCATTTCAGGATTACCGGATTCTCGGGAAAGCCAAATGGGTGGGGCTCGATAATTTTATCGACGTTTTCACTCAGCCAGTCTTCTACCGTTCGATCTTGAACAGTTTTCTTTACGTGGGGCTCAGCCTTGCGATCGGCTTTTTCTTGCCGATAATGCTGGCCCTTGCCCTCAATGAAATTCCTCGTGGCAAGGTGTTTTTCAGGACCATTTTCTATCTACCGGCAATGACATCTTCGGTTGTCGTGTCACTTGTTTGGCGCCAGTTCTATGATAAATCCGAAACGGGCCTTCTCAATTCCTTACTGGCACCCGTCATTCAGCACGGAATCAACCCGATCTGGACCGCGCTGGGCCAGAAGCCACTGCCGATTGCGAATGATTGGTTAGGTAATCCAACTCTGGCGATGTTTGCCGTTGTTCTCCCTGGAATTTGGGCCGGTGCGGGAGCAGGATCCATTCTTTATTTAGCCGCATTGAAGAATATCTCGCCCGAGCGTTATGAAGCAGCCGATATCGACGGAGCCAATTGGCGTCAAAAGATTCGGTACATCACGCTGCCTGGTCTCAAACCGTTGATCCTAATCAACTTATTGGGAGTCTTTATTGGCGGATTTAAAGCGATGGAGAATATTTTCGTTTTGACCCAAGGAGGGCCCTTAAATGCGACTCGAACGATCGGACTTGAGGTTTGGCAGAACGCATTTATGTTCCTTAAATTTGGCTACGCAACGGCTGCTGCCTGGGTGATGGGAAGTATTCTCATTGGCTTCACCCTCGTTCAAATTCGATCACTGGTCAGAATGAAGTTCACAACTGCACGGCCCTGAATTACAAAGAAAACTTATGCCCCACGAACATCTATTTCAATCCGTCGTCACTTGGACGGGAGCCGCAAAAGGACCTACCAAGTCATATGAAACCTATTCTCGTGAGTTCCTTGTTGAAGTTGATGGGAAGGCAGACATCAAGGGGTCTGCTGCAGTTCCGTTTCGGGGAGACGGATCGCTCGCGAATCCGGAAGATTTACTGCTTGCTTCAGTTTCCTCGTGCCACATGCTGAGCTACCTTGCGATAGCGGCTCGTGCAGGGCTCACGGTCATAGCCTATGTGGATTATGCGACCGCCACCATGAAGTTCAAAGATGGGAAGATGCGGATCGTCGAGGCGACCCTCCGTCCGGTGGTGACGGTCGCTTCAGATACCGATCTTGATCAGATCCAAGATTTCCACCGTCGGGCGAATGAGGAATGCTTCATCGCTAACTCCGTGAACTTCCCCATCCATCACGAGCCAGAAACGATCGTGTTGGGCGGCTGAATTCACATCAACGAATAAGGGTCGACATCAATCGTAACAAGGATTCCCTTGGGTGCGAATCCCAAAAGGGCTTCCCCTATGGGAGCGGCGGAGCTTGCTGGTGGCAGTTTGATGAGCAAGTGCCGACGCCATTTGTTCTGGAGTCGATCCACCGCACAGTCAACCGGACCAAGAATCTGCCCAATGAGTCCGACGGGGCGTAAGCGTTCGAGCGCTTCTTCTCCCGCCGCGATTACCGCAGGACGAGACTCTCCGGTGAGGGTTACGTTGACCAATCTACGAAATGGCGGATAGCCCGCTTCTTTGCGTTCCACCTTGATCGCGTCATAAAACGCCACAAAATCGTGAAGTTGCGCGGTGAGAATGCTCACGTGTTTCGGATTAAACGTTTGGATGACAACGTTGCCAAGTGCTGTGCCACGGCCAGCGCGACCGGCGACCTGCGAGAGTAGTTGAAAAGTACGCTCGGAGCTTCTGAAATCTGGAATGTTCAATGAGACATCGGCAGCGATAACGCCTACGACGGTGACATTCGGGAAATCGAGGCCCTTGGCAATCATTTGAGTGCCTACCAAGATGTTGATATCTCCCGCGCGAAATCGGGAGAGTATCTCTTCCAGCGCACCTTTACGCCGAGCGATGTCTCGATCCAACCTTGCGACCGTCGCATCTGGAAACATCGTTGCGACCGATTCCTCCACCTTCTCTGTGCCAACGCCAAAGGGTGTCAACCGAAGTCCATCACACTTTGGACACGTTTCAGGAGGGCGTGTTTGAAACCCGCAATGGTGGCATTTGAGTCGACCATCCTTTCGGTGGTAGCTCAACGAAACGGTGCAGTTCGGACACTGCATTTGATAGCCACAATCTCGGCAAATGATGAACGGTGCGTATGCGCGTCGGTTCAAAAAGAGAATGACCTGACGACCGGTGTCCAACGCATCCTCAATTCGGCCGTGGAGGTCTTCTGAGAGAATGCTTGGCTTACCCTTGCGATAACCTTCCGTCAGGTCATCGATCATAACCGTTGGTAATTCAGCTTTGGCGGCACGTTGGGGCAGACTCAAAAGCGTCAACTGAGGGGGCTCTTGTTCGGCCTCATAAAAGCTTTCAATACTTGGAGTTGCGGATCCTAGAACAACCGGACAATTGTGGTGTCGGCCCAAGAAAAGAGCCAGTGCTTTGGAGTGATATCGTGGGGCACTTTCTTGCTTATAACTCGCTTCATGCTCTTCGTCGACAATGACTAAACCGATGTTTGAGAGAGGTGCGAATAAGGCGCTTCGAGCGCCGAGTACGATACTTGATTTGCCGTCCCGAATCCGGAGCCAATTGTTAAGTCTCTCTGCGGGAGGAAGTTCGCTATGCAAGATCGAAACACTTCGCCCAAAACGGGACCTTAACTGGGCAATTGCCTGAGTCGCCAGGGCTATCTCAGGAACCAAATAAAGGACTTGTCTGCCTGCGCCTAGCGCTTCGGCTGCTGCCCTCAAATACACTTCAGTTTTTCCACTTCCGGTAACCCCGTACAGCAAATACGGTCGAAATTCATTGGTGGAAACAGCGTCGATAATGGCATCTACCGCAAGCTGTTGGGCAGGATTTGGAGTTGGCGGAACCGCAGGAAGAGCGGCATCGGGGTCAAATTCTTCAAGTAAGTGAGAAGCGAGCAATGCGTTGATAGTTGTCTCAGTAACACCGGCAAGCGCTTTGATCTCCGGGACAGTTAGTCGGGCGGACTCGGCAACTTGCAGCCGCATGAGAGTTATTGCTTGGGCTGGCTTCTTTTTTCCTTCCTTGTGTAGAAATTCTTCGATCTTGGCTTCGTCGGATGTCAGCTGAATGAGCTTATCTCCTTTCTTTTTTTCGGAGAAAGGAAGAATTCTTAAAGTCTGCGATACGACGCCACGACTTCGTAGAAGACGCAACGCGCGCAAGGTTGCGGCTTCGATCCTCTTGCCCTTCTGATCGATCAGAAACCCACCGGCTTCTTGCATCACTCGAAGGACTTCGGACTGCAACGCGGTGTTGGGAGTGGTGTCTGCATTGGGCTCAATATTCCACGAGGTCACCATTCGATCCCGGACTCCGGGGGGAGTTGCAGCACTAAGTGCGACGGGCAAACTGCATAGATATTCCTCCGAAATGAATCGAGCCAATTCGATAACACTTCGCGGAAGAGACAGGCCCTGTATGGTGCCTAGAATCGACCTGAGATTCTTAAAGGAGAATCCTAAATCTTGCTCGGTCGCTTCATATATGTTCGTGACAAATCCGAGATTAGTCCGGGTACCGAGAGGAACATAGACCGCGTCGCCAATGGATAAATTTCCATCCACTCGATACGTGTAAAGCGCCTCGGCCCCGCCCGAACGGGGATCAATCGCGACATCGGCAACGTGTTCGGTGGACACTCGACGAGGTTACCAGCCGAATACCGTTCCCGTAAGGTCGAAGCGCGGTACGATTGCGGCAATGTTCATCACATTTGAAGGCCCCGAGGGTGCGGGGAAATCATCCGCTTTGGCTGTGATAGCCGAGCGCCTAAGGTCTCAAGGGAGAGAAGTTGTTACCACCCGTGAACCAGGCGCAGGAGATTTTGGCAAAAATATACGTCAAATCCTTCTTCATGGTGAAGACCTCGATCCAAAAGCCGAACTGTTACTCTTTCTCGCCGATCGGGCAAATCACGTTTCCAGCATCGTACGTCCGGCTTTGAAATCGGGCGCGATCGTATTGTGCGACCGGTATGCAGACAGCACGGTGGTCTATCAGGCCCATGGCCGAGGCCTCGATGAGGAATTTGCGCGTGTGGGTAATTCCTTTGCAACCGGAGGACTTACCCCTGATCTCACGATTTTATTCGACCTCGATCCTCACGTAGGGCTCTCACGGTTAGAGTCGAAAGATCGAATGGATGGTCAGTCGATCGAATTTCATCTCAAAGTTCGGGCAGGATTTCTTTACGAGGCGAGGCTCAATCCCATGCGTTGGCGCCTCGTGGATGCATCTCAGTCTCAAGAAGCCGTACTGGAAGAATGTTGGGAAATCATTACTCCGCACATTCAATCGAATATTTGACCCCATAAATTGATTAACCACCGCATAATTGGGGAGGTGAACCTCATATGATGCCCTTCTTCTTTGCGCTCCTTACGCATGCCGAATCTGGCGACGCGGTTGTTGCTCGCAATTCTCAGGCCATGCGCAGGATGCCGACTTTCGAAGTGCAGTATGTGAGCAAGGTCTCTCTTCGTCCCGATATCCAAGGTGATCTGATTCTTGACCAAGGCAAGAGGCTCTATTGCCATTCGACTGCTCCGGGAATCGACTACAAGATTTCGATCACTCCTCAACTCTATCGTGAAGTCGACGAGCGAGTTCGCATGTACGATGAGTATCCCTACGTTGGTGGCGATCAGCTTTATCCATCACGGATCTCGCCGATCCAGAAGACTATGCCGATGTGGCTGACTGCCCATGGCGTTCAGAACCTTATTCCCCGGACGACCAAGTTTACGTTCGTTAAGAAATCAACGGTAAATGGCCGAGGTTGCGATCATATTCGAGCTGTAATCACCGGGCCCATGGGTGGCGGCACGATGGACATCGATATCGCTGCTGATGGGCTTGTTTATCGAATGGATCAAGTCACAACCAGCCCAGAAGGTTCTTCCGAGCAAATCTGGGAATTCAAGAAATACACCCCACTAAAATCTCTGAGTGCCTCTCGATTCACCCTTCGAGTTCCCGATGGATTCGTTCCCTACGCGCTCAATGTAAACGCCGGGCCCGCGAAGATCGGAACTAAACTTAACTTGAGCGGATTTGTGGACTCAAAAACTGGGAAAGCTTGGCCCGTGCCTACCGAAAGACCACTCTTAGTGCTAGTAGCGGGATCCGATAGTGCTCCGAGCTCGTCGGCGGTACGACAGTTTTCGAAATGGCAGGCTCAGATTCGGCAGGCCGGTGGCACCCTAGCCATTGTCAGTGAGGCAGCATCTGCGGCGGAAGCTGATGGACTACCTTATAATCCTTCCCAAAAGTCGATTGAACAGCTTGCTGCCCCGGCTACGCCAACGATGTATCTTGTTGATCGAGCAGGAAAAGTTGTCAATCTCTGGATGGGTTTTGACTCTCATTCAAAAGACAAGCTGCTTCAAGATATTCTGAAAGCTCTTTCAGCGTCCCGGTAGATTCATCAGGCTCTGCCATACTTGAATCGTGAAGGAAATCCAAGGACGTATGGACGCCACTGGCAAACGACTGTCGATCGTGGTGAGTCGCTGGAATGAGCTCGTAACCAAAGAGCTCCTCGAAGGAGCCTTGTCAGAGCTTAAGCGGCTTGGTGACCCGGTCGTGGAAGTGATCCACGTTCCTGGGACCTGGGAAATTCCCGTCGTTGTCAAATCGCTCGTGAGCCGTCCCCTCGAGACCAGGCCCGCTGCTGTAATTGCGCTCGGATGCATCCTTCAGGGGCAAACACCTCATGCCAAGTTGCTGGGTTCGGACGTAGGGGGCGCGCTCATGAATTTGCAGGTAACGTCGGGCGTTCCGATAGCGTGGGGAGTTCTCACTCCTGACACCCAAGAACAGGCCCTCGACCGAAGTGGTCTTAAGCTTGGTAACAAGGGCCGAGAGGCGGCTCAGGCAGCGGTGGAACTGGCAAGCGTTCTGGAGCAACTCTGAACCTACACGAATTTGGCGCCCCGCAAGCGATCTTTTTGTTTTGTCTCGGGGCACTCGCAAGCGCCATCAATGCAGTTGCTGGCGGGGGCTCACTCATTACCTTCCCAACCCTCACAGTGGGGTTCCGCCTACCTTCCAACGTGGCCAATGCCACAAACTCAGTAGCTCTTTGGCCAGGTTCGTTAGCGGGAGCAATTGGATTTTGGAATCTGATTCCGAAGACCGCTAAGTACTTCAAAGCTCTGTTTCTTCCGACCCTGCTCGGATCAATTGTCGGTGCCGAACTGTTCATTCGGTCGAGCACAAAGGTTTTCGATCGAATCATTCCTTGGCTCATCCTTTTGGCTGCATTCCTGCTCCTTTTTCAGCCTCAGGTAAAGAACTTCGCATTCAAGCGAGGCAAAACCATGTCACTTGGAGGTGGCATGTTCATCCAGTTCTTAGTGGCCCTTTACGGTGGTTACTTCGGCGCAGGAATGGGCATCATGATGCTGGCCGCGTTCGCCTTATTTATGGAAGGAACCATCCATGAATTGAACGCGGTGAAATCTTGGTTAGGCCTTGTCATTAATTTCGCGGCCTCTTTCATGTTCGTTTTCCAGGGCCTCGTGGAGCCCCACATTGCGCTGAGCTTAACCGCCGGGTCTATTGTCGGCGGCTTCTATGCCGCGAAGTTATCGCAAAAGGTCAACCCGGACAAAATGCGCTTGGCGATCGCCATTTACGGACTCGCTGCCGGTATCTACTTCATGTACAAGGCCTTCCATCCGGCCCACTGGCCCTCTCTTGGCTGACGAGGGCAGCACCTTATTCTGCCCACCTTAGCTAGGTGTTTTCGACAGTGAGAATAGCGAACGCATTCCTTCCGTTTGCGATTACTACTCTCTGATTTAACGAGTTTTTTCAGCAAAGGCTTGTAACTTATCGAAACTGCTCGTATAATACCAACCGGTTAATTAACTGATAAGTGAATTAAGCATGTCCACAGAACAACTCGATCGTACGTTTGCAGCATTAGCGGATCCGACTCGGAGGGCCATTCTTTCGCGATTGGCACTTGGAGAGTCTTCAGTGAAAGATCTTGCTCGGCCCTTTGCGATGACGGCTCCTGCCGTTACCAAACATCTCAAAGTGCTTGAACACGCCGGCTTAATCCAGCGAAGTCGAACGGCCCAGTGGAGGCCTTGCAGCCTCAACGCTGAGCCACTTAAAGAGGCAAGTGCATGGATCGAAGAGTACAGAAAGTTCTGGGAACAAAGTTTCGACCGCCTCGACGCCTACCTCACTGAAATTCAAAACAAGGAGAAGCAACTGTGACCTCTATCACTGACTCGTCCCGAGAAATCATCCAAACCCGAATCTACAAAGCACCCAAGGAACTCCTGCTTCGAATGTGGTCGAATCCCGAGCACATTACCCATTGGTGGGGACCGGCCGGCTTTTCAACAACGACCCATGAAATGCAATTCAAACCGGGCGGTTTGTGGAAATACACCATGCACGGTCCGGACGGCACCGATTATCCCAACTGCATTCGTTACATACACATCTCACCCGACCGTATCGAATATCGACACGGTGGAGAAGGCAAGCCTGTCGACTTCCATGTGCGAGTAGATTTTTATCAGCGCGGCGACATGACGGAGATGAATTTCTGCATGACCTTCTCGACGAGTGAGGAACGAGATCGCGTTGCTGCTCAGTATGGAGCGGTCGAAGGCCTCGCCTCAACGATGGGCCGACTCGATGAATATGCGGCCGCTCAAAATCCAAATAACATTGAACTCGTCATCGTGCGCAAGTTTAAAGCTCCTCGAGTGTTGGTGTGGAAAGCCTTAACGGAAGGCGAGCAGATCAAACAGTGGAGTTGTCCGGCGGGGCTAGAACTCGAAAGGTCTAATGGAGATGCCATTGCAGGAGGCAAGTGGTCGGCCCGAATGGTAACTCCTAGTGGTTATGGCTTTGACTCCGAAGGTGAATACCTTGAAGTCTCTCCGATGGATACGTTGAAATACACGCATCGTTGGAAAAAGGAAGACGGCAGCTACAAGCCCACAACACTGATTTCGATATCGCTCACAGAAAATGATGGCTTCACGACGCTCTGCTTTGTTCAAGCAGGCTTTTGGTCAGAGGAAGCACGGGCTGCACATCTCGGTGGGTGGAGTAGCACCATTGAGAACCTCGGAAAATTCGTCGGCGCTACGACCGCAGACCGAGTTTTCACGAATGAACGCATATTCAACGCTCCTCTCGAATTGGTCTGGAAGTGTTGGACCGATCCATCTATGGTGCCTCAATGGTTTGCACCCAAACCCTACACCTGCTCTCATTGCGAAATTGATCTTCGGGCCGGTGGAAACTTCAAGATCGTCATGCGAAGCCCTGACGGGCACGAGCATATGATGGTCTCCGAAATCACGGACGTCGAACCTCTTGAGTCTTTTGCTTGGGTGAACACGGTTCGAGGATTTGACGACGAAGTCGCCCTGCAAGGTGGAACGATGGTTCGGTTTGAAGACCTTGGTGGATCGACCAAAGTGACCGTCAATTCCTACGGTGCGGCCTACTCCGAGATGGGAGCCATGATGGTTGCTGGAATGGAGATGGGCTGGACCGCGACCATCAATCAATGTGTCGAAGTGGCCGAAGCTGCTGCTCGCAAATAACATTCAACTGACTTGAATTAAACAGGAATACAAACAATGAACCCAATCGCAGAAAACACGAAGAACGACTTTTTGAGAACGAAGGACCGCCTTTTGACGATGATCAATACAACCCCGGAAGATCGATTGTATTGGTCACCGTCACCTACCGCACGCACCCCAGTTCAGCTATTCGTTCACTCAATCAACGCACTTCAATTTCTTCATGAGAGCTTTATGGGGAAGCCGGTGCCAATGCTGAGCACCGCTGATTTCGATGCCTACAATCGGGCTCTTGATGACGAGACTCCAACGAAGGAAGAAGCCGTCGCTCGACTTGAAGTTCTCGCCGATGCTTTTGTAGCTTGGCTTGAACAGGTAAGTGATGAGACTCTGGAAACCATGTGGGAATCTCCATTCGGCACATTGCCCATGTCAATCGCCATCACGTTCCCAGCACGACACGCGGAAGGTCATATCTCTCAACTCGAATATGTCCAAACGATTTATGGAGACCGCGTCTGGCATTAATCGAACTAGTCCCCTTTGAGATCCGACCAACAAGGGCGGATTAGGAAAGGGTGCTCAGGTTCTTGAATGTGCTCAGGAAAATTTGAGCAAGTCAAATGACCAACGAAAAAGGGTGCGAATCCATATAAGATTCGCACCCCTTGTTGCGTTAAATTAGCCGGTGACTTTCGTCGGCGCTCCGCCGTTAGCGGCAGAGGTCCAAGCGGCTTCAGTAAGTCGAATAACTTCGAGTCCGCACTCAAACGGAGACTCGCAAACGACTTTGCCGAGGATGGAGTGAATGAAGTTCTTGTCGGGAGTGCTACTTCCTGAGAGGTTCTCGCACTTCAGCTTGTTCTGGGCTCGATCAACAATCGTGAGCTTGCCGTCTCGAACGAAGAACGCCATGTTGTCGCACCAGATCGTGATTTCTTCGTGCCAGCCCATGCCATCGCCGATGATTGCGATGCTTCCCATCGCGCCACCTTTGAACATAAGTGAGAGCGACGAGTTAATGTCAACTTCGGTGCCTTTGTTGTCCGTAAAAGCTGCGACCGTATCGACACTCTGACTGGTCGACCAAAGAATGATGTCAAGCACGTGGCTTCCCGAGTCATTCAGCTGACCGCCTCCCGAGAGAGATGCCAACTGTCGCCAAGTTCCCTTGGTCGCTCTTAGCCACTCTTGGCTCTGGAGAATGGTGATGTACTGAACTTTGCCCGCTTCTCCGGAATCGATCTTATCTTTGATATATCGAAACTCGGCCTGGAAGTGTCGCTGATAGCTGACCATTCCGATCTTGCCGACTCGATCACGCTCGGCGATGATCTTGTGAGCATCGGCTACCGTCGTGACGAGGGGCTTCTCGCAGCAAACGTTGCAGCCGGCAGCCAAGCCATCCATGATCTGATCAACGTGCTGGGTGTGCGGAGTCGCAATCATGATCGCGTCCGGCTTAATCGCGGCGAGCATCTCTTTGTGATCGGTGAATTCAGGAAGATCGGCGAGCTTTGGATGCGCCTTCTTCGTTAGCTGAATCTGTTCCGGGGACGGGTCGCAGAGGGCGACTACTTCGGCCTCTGGAACTTGCTGAAGATTTCCTAGACGGTATCGCTGAAAACCGCCACAACCAACCATTGCAACTCTTACTTTATCCATGTCAAACCTCACTGTTGAACTCAGGAGCGATGTTACGCTATCAGACCCGCCTAGATCACCCCTAACTCACGAAGATAAGCACGCATTTGCGTCGGAGTGTCCTGAGAGGGGTCGATTCGGCACGCATTCCAACCACAAGAGGCTGCTCCTTCCACGTTTAAAGGGCCATCATCGAAGAAAGCGATGTCCGACGGCTCCAATTGAAACTCGGAGCAATATCGATTAAAAATTTCCGGTGAGGGCTTATTCATTCCGACCAAGTGGGATGCCATCTTCATTTCGAGAGAATGGATCGCTGGGTATTGGCCGTTGAGAGCAAGCATCTCCCAATGGGGTTCATTGGTATTCGAGAGGCATCCCGTCCGAATTCTCTTAGCATGGATTTCCTCAACTAATTCTTTTACGCCAGGATATTCAACCACAAGGATTCCGTTATGGACTTTAAGAGCCTCCGATTGAGGACATCCGACGAATTGGGCGAGTGCAGACAGATAATCTTCCAGAGATATCTCCGCAGCCTGGTAGAGATCAAATGCATGAAACGAAGCAAGCTTCGTGAATCCATCGCTCAGATTTGAGCAGGGAACACCCGCCACCCTTGCGGCCTCTTCCCAGGAGTGGCTAATTTCGGCCATGACGCCTCCCAAGTCAAAGACAATCACATGAGGTGCGGCTGGGTTCTTGCTTTCAATCAATTTTCGTTCCTTGAATATGGACAAGCCTGGGGGGCTTTGAAATCTGTGCGATAGACACGCAGGGTATTGATTTCCAGGCCTAAAAGACTTATCGTATGTATGTTTACCGCACCGTTGCGTTCATAAACCGGGAAGTCCTGAACTTCGTTCAGTTGATGACCCGTCTCGACTAGCGCTACTGGGAAAATCGCGGAGTTCCGTTTCAAAGAACTTGCGCCCGCCACTCTTGATTTCGGCCGCGATGACCCTGTGCGCTAGAACTTTTTGTCCGTGGAAAATGCACGATAGTCAATTCGATTATTGAAGCCTTTCCAAGCGGTAACTTGATCCAGTGAACGACGAATCGTTTATGGAACAAGACCTTGAGGCCCACCAATGGGATGACCTCGAGTGGGAGAATTGTCAATTCACGAAATGCCGATTTCGCGGTGTTCGATTGTCGGAACTCCATACGAAGGATTGTTCGTTCGACGAATGCGACTTTTCGGGGGCGATTCTTGCCTCGTCACACCTCCGGTCGACCAGCTTCCTGAATTGTCGATTTGAAGGTGCCGATTTCTTCGGCGCACGCATCGAAAAATGCCGGATGGTCGCCTCCGAATTTGAAGGGACTAATTTTGCTGCGGTCACGATTAAGGGCGGTGACTGGTCGTTCGTCAATCTCAGATACCAGCAATTAGAGGGCTTAGACCTGACTCACGTTCGGTTCAAAGGGGCAGATTTTATGGGTGCCTCGCTTAAGAAATGCAATCTGCAGGATGCCATTTTGGACGAAGCAAACTTCTTTCAAACCAAGATGCAAAACGCAGATTTGCGACGAGCTAGCTTGAACAAAACCGACCTGCGGCACGCCGAACTAAAGGGTGCCCGAATCGATATTGCCCAAGCGATTCATTTCGCTCAGTGTTTCGGCATTACGGTTGAATGATTTAGCCTGTGCTTTGCATGGCAGCGGCAATCCCAGCAATGCTCTGGAGCATTGCTTCTCGCCAAGCCCCTGCCTGTTCCTCTTCAGAGAGTCCCATCCATCGATCCATGAGGGCAACCTGCAGAAGGCTCAAAGGCATGACGGCCGGATTTCTAAACTCGACGGTGTTGCGAACCACCTTCGCATTTTCAAGTAGCTTCGATTGCTGGGTGATCTTGAGAATCATTTCAACCGTTCGGTTGTGTTCGTCCTCAATGGTCTTTTGCATCCTCGTCGCAAGGTCCTTGGGTTCGACGCGAGCGGCATACAGTCGGGTCGTTGGGATATGAGACCTCACGAGCTCAAGCTGGGCATTGTCGACAACGGTTTGGAAGAATGGCCATTCGCGATACATCGTTTGAAGGGTCTTAATATGCTCGACGTTGGCTTGAATAAATTGCTCAAGTGCTGTTCCCATGCCGTACCAGCCAACTAGAGTGGCGCGACTCTGGACCCAGGCAAAGTTCCATGGAATGGCTCGAAGACCATCGATCCCAGCAAGTGTTTTTCCTGGCCGATAAACCGGACGGGATGCGATCGGTAGCAAGCTGATATGTTCGATCGGGGTTGCTTGCGTATAGAAAGACCAGAAGCCCTCATCTTCATAGACAAGCTTTCGGTAGGCTCGCCTCGAATCGGCCTCAAGTTGCCTCATGACGTCGCCGTAACGGTGCTCTGCATCGGGTGAACCCATGCCACTCGCTGCGAGAAGCACGGCGCTGACGATTTGCTCGAGGTGACGGTGAGCGATGGGAGGTAGCGAATATCGGAAAGAAACGACTTCGCCCTGTTCCGTAAATCGAATTCGCCCGCTAAACGAGCCGGCCGGCTGGCTAAGAATCGCTTTGTTCGCACGCCCGCCACCACGGCCAACCGTTCCACCTCGGCCGTGGAAAAGACGCATGGGAATTCCGGTCTCTTTGCTAACCGCGGCTAAGTCTGCGAGCGTACTCTGCAGGGCCCAGTTGGCAGCAAGATAGCCTCCATCCTTGCTTGAATCACTATAGCCAAGCATGACTTCCTGGAGATTCTTGCGGGCGAGAAGGTGGGAGGCATAGCTTTCATTTCGGAACAACTCGCGCATCAATTCGCTTGAACCATGCAGGTCTTCGATGGTTTCGAAAAGGGGAACGATGTCCAGGTCGCTTTCTACTCCGGTTGGAGTGACTCGAAGAAGCCCAGTCTCCTTGCAGAAGATCAAAACTTCGAGCAAGTCACTGATGCCATGAGTCATCGAAATGACATACGAAGCAATCGTTTCCGGTGACAGCTCTCGATGAGCTCGCCGGATAACTTGGAAAACTTGGAAGACTCGGCGGCAATCCTCTGAGCCTTGGAAGTCAGGAGGAAGAAGCGGGCGAGGGTTGCGTAACTCTCTGGATAGGAGCTCGATCTTAGAGTCTTCGGATAATTGGTCGTATTGTTGACCTGAAGAAAGAACACCTGCCGCCAAGAAAATTTCATTGAGGGCCTTCGAATGTTCATCGCTGTGCTGGCGAACATCCAACGTTGCCAGGTGGAAGCCGAACGCTTCGATTTGTCGAATCAAGTGAGGCAGGCGACCTAGCTTGGCAACATCAGCTGCTTTATGTTCCAACAAACTGGTCTGGACCATGCGTAGGTCGGCTAGGAGTTCCTTCGGGCTTGTATAAGCGAATTCAATATCGGGTGCCGGTTGTCCCGCGGATTGGGCTTGAGCAAGAATGAGAGCCTGTTGGAGACGATATTCCACTCCAAGAAGCTTCACCACATACGGCTCTTGTGAGTAGCGCTGCAGCTGCCCAGGCTTATATTTCAAGCGGAATTGATCACTTTCGACAGACTCCAGCAACTGCCGGCTGACGGGCACCAGTTTGATACTTTGGGTGAATTCTTTTCGAAGTACTTCAACGCGAGCTAAGTAGATCTCTAGCGACAAAATGCGGTGTTCAATGAGGGTCTGCCAGGTGACCTCTGGCGTGACGTTTGGATTGCCGTCTCGATCGCCTCCTACCCAAGATCGATAGCTGAGAATGGTGGGTACTTCAAATTCGAAATCTGGATAAGCGGCTCGAAGAGCTTCCTGTAAATCGGCATGAAGCCAGGGCACGACTTCCATGATCGTCCTTTCAAAGAAGTAGAGCGCGTTGCGAACTTCCTCGGAAACGGTCAGGCTCCGAGCCCTCATTTCGTCTGTTTGCCAAAGTTCGGTGACCGTACGTCGAATTTCGTCTAATGCCAGATTGGTGGTGTCCAGCGGTCCCGTTAAAGATGGGAGTCCGGCATGTTCGGCAAGGAGAATCGCGATACTTTGAAGCTTGTCGAGTACGGCTTTTCTTTTGGCTTCGGTAGGGTGTGCGGTAAGGGTGGGTGTTATCTCAACTCGGCAGATCAAATCTTGCACTTCTCGAGCCGTGAGTCCAGAACTCTTGAGCTGATTGACGGCATCACGGATGGATTCTCTTCGAACGCCTAATCGTGTTCGATTGACTCGTACAATTTCCTTCTGCTCTGCGGTGTTGATCAGCTGGAACAGCACGGTAAAGGCCCGAGCAAGTTGGCGAATCGTTGCCGGGTCGCGAAATTCTGGGAAGGTATCAAAGAGCTGGAAGTCAGTTACGTCCTGAACGTCCATCAGCCTGCTCGCAAGCTCGATCAGCGGACGCCCTTCTTGAGTCTCGAGCACATCGCCGAGCAATTCGTCTAATAGGGCAATATCGAGCCCCAAGGCATCAGAAAGACTTTTAGCTCGAGCATCGAGACCTAGAAACGCGGCCATTTAGCTATTAGACCCGGATGGAGACAGCTTCCGTCGGATGTTCGCACTGGAACTCAGCAAGGACCGAATAATCTCTATCCGATCCTTGCCAATAACCTTACTTATCGAAGCGAAGCTGCCCCGTCGCGCGCAGAAGCACGGATCGTTGGTGCGAAACTTCTGAATAAGCAACCGCAGCGCTGGTCTGGGCGGAAAGAAGAACGGTTTGAGCGTTGATGATATCGAGGAAGAGTCCCACTCCCGACTTATATCGACCTTCTGCGATTCGAAGCGATTCTTTTGCGTTATCGACATTCGTCTTGGCCGCATCATATTGCTGCTCAGCGTTCCGAACGTTTAGGTAGGCCTGGGAAATGTCCGTTCTAACCTGTAATTGAGTAGTTACCAAGTCAGCCTGAGCCGATTTAAGATTGGCATTGGCCTCTTTAACAGCTCCTGCTGCGCGCTCGCCGTCGAAGATCGGAACCGATAGGATGATTCCGACTCCGTAAGCGGGCCCGCCGGCCGGAAAGCCAGGGTCGTTGGACGAGAAAGACAAATTGCTTGAAAGCGTTGGCCCACTCGATGTCTTGGCCGCTCGAGCACCATAGCGTGCCGCCTCGATGTTTGCTTTTGCTCGTAAGATCTCAGGGCGATGTTCCAGCGCTTGGGTAACGAGGTTCTCATAGTTGGTGGTGTCAATGGCTGCGGCCGATTCGGTACCAACCTTGATCGCCGACTGAGGATCCAAGCCCAAGGTCTGGAGCAAGGAAACCCGGGCTGATTCTTCGTTGGTCCTAGCTTGAATCAAGGCAATCACTGCGTTGCCCTTCGCGGTCTGAGCGGTCAGAACATCGTCGGGGCCCCCTAACCCTGAATTGAAACGGGACTGTGCCAATTCGAGCTGAGACTGTCGATTGGCGACATTTGCCTCGTTTACTGAGACAATCTCATGTGCCTCACCGACTAAGTAAAAACCGATGAGCGCCTGAAGAGCAAGTTCTTCCTTAGCCTTAGCTAAGTCTTGTTCGGCAACCGCTTTCAGAGCCTTAGATTGGCGCACGAGGTCTTTGGAATGGTTGGCATCAAAGATGAGTTGAGTGAGAGATGCGGTGGCTCCGTAACCGTTAAGCACGTTTGTTTGCGGTCGCTTAGGCTCGTCCCCCATAAACCGGGAGGAGTAGTAACTCCCCCCAATTCCTAGCTGGGGCAGCAACTTTGACCGAACTTGCTTGGTTCTGCCTTCCGCAGCAATCACTGCTTGCCGAACTACTTCGAGGGTCGGTTGTTTTTCAAGTGCAATGCGTACAACATCTTTTGCGCTGAGCGGTTGGGCATCGATATCCGCTTTTTGAGTGTTGCTCGGAATGGTCGTGCGATTCGGCACGACCACATCTTTCGCACTGGGCGGCGGTGCTTTTATTTGGCCCATCGCCAAACCTGAGCACCCAAGGACGATAATCGGTAACGTGAACCTCGCCTTCATTTGCCGTCCTTAGCAGGGATTGGATTGACCGATTCTCCATCCTTCAGATCGTCGGTTGGATTGCTTACAAGCAATTCGTCACCCTTCAAGCCACTTACTACTTCAACTTCTGCTCCGAAATCTCGACCCACCTTGATGGGAACGAAGCGGAGTTTCTTGTCGGGGCCTACGACGTCGACTCGAGTTCCACCGGCATCGACCGTTAATGTATTGGCTGGTACACGAATCGCTTTTGTATCGTTCTTGATCGTAAATTGCACCTGAGCATACATCCCCGGAATCAATGTGTTTTGCTTGTTGTCAACCCGTACCTCGGTTAACAGCGTTCGTGTAGCAGGATCAATCGCACCGGCATTCTGGAAGACAACACCCTCGAAGGTTCTGCCTGGAATCTCACGGACGGTAAACGAAACCTTGGTCCCTGCCTTGACCGCTTGGAAATAAGTTTGAGGCACCGCAATCTGGATACGGAGGGTGTCCACTCGAGCAATCGAAAATAGGGCTAGTTTCGCGTTAGATGCATCCCCCGGAGCGATAAGAGCACCAACATCGGCGTTGCGAGCAGTGATCACTCCGTCAAAGGGAGCAACAATTTTCGAGAATGATTGTAAAACCGAGAATCGTTGGGAATTAGCTTGATTCGATCGAACCTGCGCCATCGATGCGGCAACGTTTGCCTTACTGGCTCCCACATTGGCTTGAGCCGCTGACATATTAGCTTGCGATGCTCCAAGAGCAGCCTGCGCGGCCGTAACATTCTCCTTGCTGGATCGAACATCTGCTTCTGCCGATCGAACGACTGCTTTGCTCGATTCAACATCTTGCAGGGCTGCGTCCACATTTGCTTGAGCGGCTCCTACCGATGCCCTAGCAGCCTCAACCGAGGCAGAGGTCGTCTTGAATGTAGCTTCTGCTTGGTCTGCGTCTTGCTGGGATACAAAACCTTGTACAAGCATGCTTCGATATCGCTTAGCCGTCGCTTCAGCTAGTTCGCGCTGGGCTTCAGCTTGCTTCAGAGCTGCTTTCTGGGTTTCCAAAGTCTGTCGGACCTGAGCGACCCTCGCGGTGGAGGAAGCGAGACCAGAACGGGTCTGGGCAAGCTTCGATTGAGAGCTTGCATAGCTTGCTTTAGCTTGTTCAATCGACGCGCGAGACCGGGCAATCTCCGCTTGAGTTGCTTCGACCCCCGCTTGTTTATTTCGAACATCGGCTTGGGATTGCCCAACTGCCGCAACGGCTTTTGCCTGGTCGGCTGTCGCTTGGAAGGCTTGCTGATCTACGTCGGGAGATTGAATCTCGGCGAGAATGTCTCCTTGCTTTACGTGTGACCCAATGTCGACGTAACGCTTGACAAGGTAGCCGCTGGTGCGAGCGTAAATCTGCGTTTCTTCAAGTGCGCGCATCGTACTGGGCAGTTGAAGGGGCTCCGACGGAGCCATATGCGGTGAAGCCACCGTAACCGCCCGAACCGAATTATTGATATCTGCTGAATCTTCAGCGAGACTCTTCTTCTGCTGCATTCGGGGCATGACTCCACCTACGATGAGAGAGCCCAACACGAGAATGCCGACGACTGCGATGAGGGGACCGGGAGATTTCGTGCCCGGCTTAGGACCAGTTGGAGATGAGTTTGATTCCATTCTTTATTCCTCTTTATGCTTGGGGCCCATCGGCTAGAAGGGCAGAATCTTCTTCATTGACAGGTGCTTCATTCTTCATGCGAAGACGACTGTAAACAACCGGAACAAAGAGAAGAGTAGTAAACGTGGCGACGGCAAGTCCACCGATAACAGCTCGGCCCAGGGGCGCGTTTTGCTCGCCACCTTCACCCATTCCGAGTGCCATGGGCAACATGCCCACGATCATGGCAAGAGCCGTCATCAAGACGGGGCGCAATCGTGTAAATCCGGCAGCCATAGCAGCCTCGAACGACGAGTCACCAGCAATCTTTCGATCGTTCGCGAAAGTGACGATCAAGATACTGTTCGCAGTGGCGACACCGATGCACATGATTGTGCCCATGAGGGAGGGAACGCTAAACGTGGTGTGAGTACCGAACAGTGTCCACAAGATGCCACTTAGAGCGCCGGGCAACGCCATGATGATAATGAAAGGATCGAGCCAGCTTTGGAAGTTGACCACGAGGAGTAGATAGACCAGTAGGATCGCAAAGACGATTCCTGTTCCCAAGCCGACAAACGACTCGTTCATGCTTTGGACCTGGCCCCTAACAATGAGGCTCGAGCCTCTTGGAAGATGCCCCTCATATTTCGCGAGAACGTGATTAATCTCGCGTGAGACGCTACCAAGATCTCGGCCCTGAACGTTGGCGTACACGTCAAATACTGGCTGTACGTTGTAATGGTTAATGTTTTGAGAGCTCTTGCCTCGGCTGGTTGTGGCGACGTTGCTCAACAATTGCGAGGTGCCGCTGGCTCCATTGATGGGTGTGCTTTGAAGCGCACTGATGGAGTTCATCTTGACCTGCGGCGTCTGGACGGCGATCGGGTAGCTGACACCGTTCTTGGGGTCAAGCCAGAAGTTAGGCGATGCCTGTCCACTCGAGCTGA
The DNA here is from genome assembly GCA_903899015.1 of uncultured Armatimonadota bacterium. GTDB lineage: Bacteria > Armatimonadota > Fimbriimonadia > Fimbriimonadales > Fimbriimonadaceae > Fimbriimonas. The sequence continues at coordinate 127,151 of CAIUHP010000025.1, forward strand.
GCGAAACTAGAAGATTGTTCGCGACGTCTTTTTCCGCCAATCCTACCAACTGAGCTCGTTCGCGATCGACGTTCACGTTGATCGACGGTGTATCCAATACTTGGTGGACATGGACGTCAACCGCACCCTGAATTTTCCGGACATCGTTTGCAATCTGAACGGCAACGTCATAGTTCTTCTCAGATCGTCCCACGACCTGAATATCGATCGGAGCGGGCAAACCATAGTTCAGAATCTGATTGACGATATCAGCAGGTTGGAAAAAGAAAGTTAAGTCGGGAAACTTGTGGCGAAAGATCTTTCTTAGCTGAGCAATGTACTCCGGCGTCGGTTTATGATCTTCCTTGAGCTGAACGAGGATTTCTCCGTCGCTTGACCCGATTGTTGCACTGTCACTGTAGGCAAGGTTAATGCCTCCCACTGGCAATCCAATATTGTCGAGAGTCATGTTCACTTCTCGAGCTGGGATCGTTTGTCGAATCGTTTCTTCTACTTGCTCGAAAATCCGGGTGGTTTCTTCAATGCGGGTGCCAGAGGGTGCTCGCACGTGAAGTCTAAACTGGCCCGCGTCGATTTGCGGAAAGAAGTCTTGACCCACAAATGGGATCAGCAATCCAGAAGACAGGAATAGAACAACGAACAAGCCAATCGTCCGAGTTCGATGTTCGAGACAATTCTTTAGCAAAGCTAAGTAGCTATTTCGGAACCAATCGAACTTCTCGTTGAACTTGATATGGAACCGATAGAACGGGTCTCTAGCATGCGACGAGTCACCTACGTGATCCGCCTGATACATGTCCATTTCTTTGCCGAGCATCAGCTTGACCATTACCGGCACGAGCGTTCTCGACAAGAGATACGAAGCGAGCATCGCGAAAACAACCGCGAGGGCAAGAGGCGTGAACAGGAACTTCGCCGGACCCGTAAGAAACACGACCGAGACAAATACGATGCAAATGGAGATCGTGGCGACAAAAGTTGGTGCGGCGATCTGTTGTGCACCGTCAAGAATCGCCTTTGTGAGACTCTTGTGCTGACTGATATTCAGGTGTATGTTTTCAATCGTAACGGTCGCGTCATCAACCAGGATTCCAACCGCGAGCGCTAATCCACCAAGTGTCATCGTGTTCAACGTTTGTCCCAAAAATCCGAGACAGATGATTGAAGTAAGGATGGCAAGAGGGATCGAAACCGCAACGATCAGCGTGCTTCGCCAACTTCCCAGGAAGACGAGGATCATTGCAGCAGTAAGACAAGCCGCAATTGCTGCCTCTCGAATGACACCTTGGACCGATGCACGTACGAAGACCGATTGGTCGAACAGCGGGGTAACCGTCATAGATGGCGGTAACGTCGCGAGAACCTTTGGTAAGGTCTGTTTAACACGATCGACGACGTTCAAGGTCGAGGCATCACCGCTCTTAAGAACCGTTAAAAGACTCGATCGCACACCGTTTGTTCGAACGATATTTCCTTGAACCGCATACCCGTCGTGGACGTGGGCAACGTCGCGGATGTAAACCATCGCGCCGTTCACCTGTTTGATCGGCATATTGTTCAACGCATCGGCAACATTGGGGCTCCCGTTTAGGACCACGTTGTACTCGCGATTGCCTATTTTCTCGGTGCCGCTGGGCAAAATGAGGTTTTGAAGCGAGATCGCGTTGCTTACATCTAGAGGCGACAATCCCTTGGACTGGAGAGCAGGAATATCGAGATCCACCATGATCTGCCTCGGCTTGCCTCCGTAAGGTGTGGCGATGGAAGCACCTTGAATGGTTGCAAGTTGAGTTCGAACGGTGTTGGTCCCAGCGTCATAAAGCTGAGTCTCCGACATACCTTTTCCACCAAGCCCCAGCTGTAAGATCGGGACGCTCGACGCGCTTGATTGAATAATCAGAGGCGGCGTCGTTCCAGTCGGAAAGGCTCGCAGCAGCGTTTGCATGATGGAGGTGAGCTGGGCGACGCCTAACTCCACCTTTGCGTTGGGTTGGAAATAGAATTTGATGACACTGAGTCCGGGCATGGACTGTGATTCAATGTGCTCAATGTCTGAAACGGTCGTCGTGGCCGCTCGTTCGCTAATCGTACAAATACGCTTAGCCATATCGTCTGGCGAGAATCCGTTATAAGACCAGATGACGGTCACGACGGGAATATTTATCGAAGGGAAAACGTCGGTTGGCGTTCGAAGAATCGTGAAAGCCCCCATCACCATGATGAGGAGCGCCATGACGATAAACGTGTACTGGCGCCGTAGTGCGAGTTTGACGATCCACATTTAGTTGCGGCCCCCCTTCATAAAATCGCAAAGGCATCGAAGGGACTTAGCCTTTGGATTGGGTGACCTGAAATCAAGATTGGAGGTTCTTTGTTTGGGTTTCATCGGATGTTGCTGAGAGCGATGTCGGCGATGTCCTTAAGGGTTTGATAGTCACTCGTAGCCTTCGCAGCAACGCGAAGACCTCGGATCGTTCCGGCGATGAACCGGGCAAGTGCCCGTAAATTGGTTTCTGTCGAGATTTGTCCTGCGTTTTGGGCATCGACAAGTGCTTGATAGTAGGTTTCTTCGCTTCGCCTAAAATTGCGAGCGGATCGAGCTGCGCAGTCTTCGTCGCGTAACGCGCGCTCGATCGTTGAATTGACCATGAGGCAACCTGGGTGCCTACGATTAGAACCTTGTTCTACAACGCGGTAGAACCATTCTCTGAGTCCGTCGATTTTGCATGAGTGCGATTGAAGACACTCTTCTAGCTCGGCATACATCTTATTGTCGTAGCGATCGAGAACCTCTAGGAAGAGCGACTCTTTGTCTCGAAACGTATCGTAGAGACTTGCTCGATTGATGCCCGTCGCTTCAATAAGATCGTGAATGGAGGTCGCTTCAAAGCCTTTCTCAACGAAGACGCGCATAGCTAGATCAAGCACTTCGTTTCGGTCAAATTGGCGGTGTCTCCCCACGATAAATCGGATGCTAGCATAATTTCTGGAATGATCGTTCCAGAAAATTCTCAGCTTTACTGAGAGGACTTCTCGAGTCACGTCGTAAACTCGATTCAGGGGAAATTGCTTGATGGGAAAATTACAGGACCGAATACGTGCAGAACGAAGCCGTCAGTTTGTGGGGCGTATCGAAGAGAAAACGCTCTTTAGATCCACCATTGACCGAATCCCAATTCCTTTCTTGGTTCTCTCAATCTACGGGCCGGGAGGGGTAGGGAAGACAACCCTATTGAGACAGTTCGAAATGATCTGTCAAGAATCAAGCATTCCGTTCCTAACGTTAGATGGCCGAAATCTCCAACCAACGCCTGATTTCTTTATTGGGGCGCTATGCATGTCGATGGGAGTCACATCACTTCAAGCAGCTACCCAAGCAATGGCGGAAGGCGGTCGATTTGTTCTGTTTATAGATACTTGTGAAGCAATCGAGCCGATTGATGGTTGGTTGCGCGAGTCACTGATCCCTGAGCTTTCCGATAACGTTCTCGTTGTACTTTTGGGACGAAAGCGTCCTTCTGCAGCTTGGCGATCCGATGTTTGGCAGAGCCTATGTCGATCGATACCGCTTCGTAATCTGAGTGCGGCTGATTCGCGATCCTATCTCGTTTCACAGACGGTCCCTTCAAACACTCACGATCAGATTCTTTCCATGACTCAGGGGTATCCCCTAGCCCTGTCTCTTGTCGCCGAGAATTTTGCCCAATCTGGCTCGGTAGCAATGGGTCCCGATCCAACCTTGGACATCGTAACGGTCTTGTTGGATCGCTTCTTAGAAAGTGTTGAAGAGCCGATTCATCGTGACCTCCTTGAGGTGTGTGCGTTGGTTCGTATTACCAGCGAAGCCCTTATCGCCGAAGTTCTCGATGCTGATCGAGCCACCGAGCTTTTTGCCTGGCTGAAATCCCTCTCCTTCATGGAAATCACGCCACTCGGATTGATGCCGCATGATCTGGCACGAGACGCCATTTCCATGGACCTTCGATGGCGAAATCCTGATCGATATTCCGCCCTGCACCACAAGGTGCGTAATTACTATTCAGACCGCATGGAGCGAGCAACTGGCCCCGCTCAGCAGATGATTCTGTTCGATTACATTTACCTTCACCGGGACAATCCCGTCATGGAGCCGTTTTTCCAATGGCATACCCATCCCAATGCATTCTCGGACCAAGCTCACCCATCTGACCTTCCAGAGATTCTTCGAATGGTTGAGAATCATGAAGGGTCGGAGTCCGCTAAGTTTGCAAAGTTTTGGTTTGAAAAGCAGCCGCAAGCCTTTCAAGTGATGCGCGATTCCTTTGATCCGGGGCGGCTTAAAGGGTTATTGGTCACTTTGAATATCGCGGAATGTCCAGAAGCTCAAGAAGATCCTGCAACTGCAATCGCGATCAAATACTTAGAATCAACCGCTCCACTGCGAAAAGGTGAACGAGCTACTTACTTCCGATACTGGATGGCAGACGAAGGCTATCAGTCGGTAACGCCGATTCAAAGCACGATCTTTGTCTCGATGGTTCAACACTTTTTGACCGATCCGACGTTGGCATATTCCTTTGTGCCGTGTTCAACCCCTGAATTCTGGGCCCCGATGTTTAACTATGCCATGTTGCCACTACTCGAAGCGGTTTCGTTTGAGGCAAATGGTTCTCGATTTGGCGTCTTCTCTAACGACTGGCGAATCATGCCTCCGAAGCCCTGGTTGGCTCTCTTGAGCGAGCAAGAAGTACCCATTAAAGAAGCGACAGAAAAGTCTCGTCCGAAGGGAGACATGGTCGTTCTCTCGAAAGAGGGGTTTGAGGATGCCGTTTTGGAGGCCCTGAAGTCATTCACAAACGCTTCAAAGCTCGCCCAAAATCCTTTGCTAAAGTCGCGACTTGTGATTGACCGTCTTTCGGGTGACTCGGATACCAAAGAGAAGGTATCGACCCTGAAGAAGATTCTTAGAGAAGCCGCTGATGTTCTTGCTTCGAACTCAAAAGACGAGAAGCTCTTTGCTGCATTGGACACATGCTATCTACAGCCCATGAAATCTCAAGAAGCCGCGGCCGAGAAAGTCGATGTTTCCATTGCGACATTCCGCAGGCACTTAAAGGCGGGTACCGCACGTATCTCCGAGCAACTCTGGCAACAAGAAACGGGTCAGTAATTTCTGGGTTGATTCTCTACAACAATTGCGGGGAATAAGGTGTTTGCAAAATGGGTCTTCATTTTTGCCATTAGACAGAAATGATCGGAAAATGATCGAAACCTGATCTTGTGAAACAGCAACTCTCAGGATAAAACATAGAGGTTAATAACCCATACACCGGGCACCAAGATCCCCCAGGCAAATTATCACTCTTGGTCCCGGTAGCTCATTTAGACATTCGAGGAGAACGCAGTTGAAGAAAATGGAACAAACTCTGGTCAGGACCGATGAGAGACAAGTGGATTGTTTCTGGCACGATCATAGCGGGTCCCTTAAGTATCTTCTCGTTTTGCACGGCGTCGCTCAGCAGAGTGGAGTGAACGATCCCGTCTCATATTTCTCGCAGAATGCGGGGTTTGTAACGAAGTGTTCTCCCGCTTACCGCTATTTGGCCACGAAAGACTCTGATGTACTTCCAGGTGCTTCGGGACCTATTTCAATCATGCTTATCCTGTAGCGTGAATGGCCTGGCGCAGCATCGCCGCTGCTTTTACGTTAGCAGTGTGACCGCTCTTTTCTGACACGACGCTGAGGATTCCAATCGGAATGCCGGCCAGGTACAGATCTCCAATAAGGTCTAAAAGCTTGTGCCGCGCTGGTTCATCCGGGAATCGAGCGACGTTCATATAGCCTTCCTGGCCAAGCAGGAGTGCGGAACTTTCATCGAGTCCCTTTCCCAGACCGGCCTGTCGAATCATTGGCAATTCCTCTTCGAGGGCAAAAGTTCGTGCGGGCGCGATTTCCTTCCCGTAATCACGGATGACACTGCCCGATTCAAAACTTTGGGTACCGGGCCAGCGACTACCCGCATCATAGACATATCGCCAGTGACCCGAACCCTTGGCGACCGCGATATTGCAGTGGGTCTCTTGAAGAAAGATTCGTCGGTATAGGGAGGGTACAGGTTCCTCACCGCAAAGCTCGAAACCAGCTTCTAAAAACTGCTCCACATAAACTTGTGAACTGCCATCAAGTCCTGGAAGCTCGGGTGCATTCAACTCAACTTCTGCATCCGTAATCTCAAGACCTGCAAACGCACTCATGATATGTTCGATCGTGCTGACTGTCCCAAGCCGAGTACATCGCGTCGTTTCCGAGACATTCTCTGGAATCGCTTGAATTCGATCTGATCCAAGTCGAAATCTAATTCCGTCCTGTGATGGATGAACAGCCACGGTGACGGGAATGCCTGAGTGGAGTCCAAGTCCGGTGAGCTGAACTTTTCGAGCAAGGGTCTTTCGCTGAAACATTATTTCTTTGTGGCCTCCAATTCGGCCAAACGTCGCTCAAGATCCTTAATCGTACGACTGAGTTCGGGAAGCTTTTGGATGACGGCTACGATACGTTTTGCAATGCCAATCGGCCGGGCGGGAGTACCCCAATAGGCTCCTGTTTCCGTCAGCTGATTCGTAACTCCCGTTCGTCCCGCAAGAATAATGTCGTCACCGACTTGAACATGGTCACTAATCGCAACCTGGCCACCAATATCGTTGCGCGCGCCGACGCTTGAGCTACCCCCTAATGCGGTCTGCCCCGCGATAACTGAGTGCGCTCCCACGACACAGTTGTGTCCGATCTGAACAAAGTTGTCGAGTTTGACTCCGGCTTCTAAAATCGTGCTACCTGCGGTCGCTCGATCGACCGCTGTCAATGCGCCAATTTCCACGTCGGATCGAATGTCGACGAATCCAACTTGGGGCACCTTTACTCGGAAGTTTCGATCTTTTCCGTTCCAAACAAATCCGAAACCATCTGCTCCAATAGTTGAGCCGCTGTGAATGATGCTGCGGTCTCCAACGAGAACGTCCTGGCACAGAACTGCGTGGGGGTAGATCGTGACGTTGTTACCGAGTCGACATCCTTCACCGATGTAAGCGAAAGGATAGACGCGAGTGCCATCACCGATTGTCACGTTGCCTTCGACGACTGCATATGCTCCGATTGAGGCGGTTGCCGACACCTCTGCGTGCGGGCTAACGATGGCGGTTGGGTGAATTCCCGGTTCGATGGGCAAGGGACGCTGAAACATCCCTAATACTTGACCGAACGAAGCTCTCGGGTTCGCTACGCAAATGGTCGCTACTTTGCTCGGAGGAGTGCCGATGGGTGCGAGGACGACTCCGACCTGTGTGTCGAGAACTTTCTCAAGATATTCGGCGGAAGCGGCGAAGGTAATTCCTTCAGGATCATTGGATCCGGCAGGAACCGGGCGATAGATCATTCGATCTGCGGGACCCTCTAAGGTTCCACCCAAGATCTTGGCGAGTTGTTCTAGGGTCAATGCCCTTGTTGTTGTCTCCATATTTGGAACTCATGCGTTGCATCTCTACCTTCTTTGGCTGTTGATACCAGTTGGTAGCGATTGACTCCCGCCCAAATGCGCACTTCGTTGTTAAGAATCAGTCTGCGATCGTCGGTCCTTTGAAGTATTCCATCTACAGTCACCTTCGGTGCTGGATCAACCGCTGATTCTGAAGAAATGTCGATTCTTCTTGAAGGAACTTCCGGTAAGTACACCGGAGTAGGCTCAGATAATTTGAAGCTTAACTGGGACACTGCATTGCGAATCTGGGAGCGGGCCTCCTTCTCGGCTCGCTTATCCAGGTCGCTCGCAAAGTCCTGGATTCTTAATTCAAGCGCCGCTTGGTCGGCACTCGTCTTGTCCAAAACTTCGTTTAAGATCAATCGAGACTTGGCATAGAAGTCTCCGTCTATCGATTTCAGATCCTTTCTCAATTCCTTGGAAACGTCGAACTTGTATTTCTCAATGGGGCGCAACTGTCTCGTGGGTGGCGTGGAAGTCGGGTTTGGATCGGGAAATCCAGCGATCAAAGCTAGCTTTGCAAAAGGATTGGATCGCACTCCGGCCCAATCCTCAAACGCTTTACGGATTTTTTCATTGGCTTCTTGGTAAGCGAGGATTTCTTTACCTGAGATAGCAAGTTGTTGCTCTAAGCGGAATTTCTTGATCTCCGTTGAGTAGAACTGCCGAAGTCGCCGCTTTAACTCTTCGAATGCCTTTGCTTGCTCCGCTTCAAAGATCTCACGCACGTTTAATTTGGGCGTATTCGAGGGGTCTTTCAAGACCTTAGCGGGAAGGCCCGGGATGAATTCCGATATGCCTGGTTCTCGTATCGGTCCTTTCGGGACCGATACGTTTGGAGGAACGGATACTTTATCGTGAGACAAGATTGTGTTTTCATCGACAAAAACTTTCTCCTTCGAGAAGCTACAGCCGATGGTCAAGAATGCAATTGAAACCGCTGTCAGGCTAACTTTTCGCATTCATTGCAGTCAAGGCCGCATCCGTCAAATCGTTGGCTCCATAAGGCGCAGTACTCTGATCAAACACCACGGTATATCCTTGCTGCTTGGAGACGTCATTGATCGCTTTGCGCGCTTTCGTCAGACCAACTAGCTTGCGCTTGTCGGCGAAGTCCGCCATTTCATTGTTGAAGTCTTTAAACCATCGCTGGACCGCGTCGTTCATCGCTTGGCTCCTACGAGCGTATTCCTCGACTAGCGTCCGCTCTTCGGGGGTCATGTTGGGCTTGGTGGCAAGCTCCGTCGATCTCTTACTCGTGGCCACAACCTCCGCTTTGATCCGATCAAGTTCGGCAGATTCCTCCTTGGTGGGAGCTTCTTTGAGGCTAAGTTCTTTTATTCGCTGAGCTTGTTCGGCGGTGAGGATGCGATAGTTATCTACGAATTCCAGAATGCCTTCGCGGGTTGACTTCATCTTTTTGAAGATGTCCTGACCTTCCTTGCCGTAATCGCTCTGATCGAGCAGTCTAACGATATCGACGGTCCCGATCTTGATCTCGGTGGTTTGAAAGCCTCCGGCCAGTGAAATGCCGATCAAAGCGGCTGCTAATACCCATCCGAACTGTAGAAACCGGTTCAACTGCATTTAAAAGAATCTCCGAAGGATGTCCACACCATAGAAAGACGCGCCGCCGGAAGATGATGTCTCGTAAAGACCCCTCCGGCGGCGCGCTTTGAGATTATTTAACGGCTATTTCTTGTTGTTCATCGCCTTGAGGGCGTCTGCAGTTAGGTCGTTTGCACTGTAAGGAGCAACTTCCTGAGCAAAAACAATCGAGAAGCCTTGGTCTCGTGCAACTTGCTGAATGATCTGTCGGACGCGAACGAGTGCGTCGTTGTTCATTTTCTCTTGCTGAGCCTGTAACTCTGCGTTGAACTCTTCCTTCCAGCGATCGAGTCGTTGGCCGGTAGCGTCCTTGCGCTTGGTGTAGTCCTCAATCTGCGTGAGTTCAGCAGGAGTGGGCTTCTCCTTTGTTTGGAGATCGCGTGCCTTCTTTTCATCGGCGGTGGCGTCTGCCTTGATTCGAGCAATATCAGTAGCGTCAGCAGCTGTCGGTTTCTCTTTGGTGCTGAGAACACGAAGCTTATCGGCGTCCTCCGTCTTCATGCTGCGATTGGCCATCACGAATTGAACGACGTCTCTTCGAGCCGCTACCTGGGCTTGCAGGCCCTCGTTCTGTGTCTTGGCGTATTCGCTGTCCTTGAAGACCTTGATAACGTCGACCGTTCCGGTCTTGTCGCCTGGGGCCTTAAAGCCCATACCGATGATTGCTCCTGCGAGGGCAGCAGCGACTAGCCATCCGAGTTTGTCTATTTTCATATCTGATTTTCCATTAGAAACTGTTACCGATAAGGAAGTCTGGCTGACTCTTACCGTGGTCGTTGAAGCCAAGATCAACGCGGATCTGACCGAACGGAGTCTTAAAGCTAAGTCCTAGTCCATATCCTACGTGAAGTTGATAAGTGGATGATTGGGAATAGCTGTTAACCGTTCCGTATCCTCCCCATGCTCCGCCGTAATCTACAAATCCAATGAGGTTGAACGATTTCTGTAACGGGTGACGATACTCCAGAGTTGTCAAGAGCGTCTGCTGACCCCAGAATCGATCCGGATCGTATCCTCGAAGTGAATCCGGTCCACCAGCAAAGAACTGCTCGAAGTAAGGGACCTTGCCGTTCACGAATCCATACTTCACTCGAACAGCAATAACGCGGCGAGCCGCCTCGACGTCGAGGTCTCTTGGTTTTTGCCCGGGTGCCCAATACTTACGATATTCGATCGTATTTCTCGTGAAAAAGTTGCTACCAAGAATGTTGTTATTCCCAGTTGCTCCGCCAACCCGAGTGATGTTGCTGTATCCCGGTTCGAATGTAACCTTGGTGTAGTCACCGCGTGACGCATCATTGATGACGTCGCGTCGGTCTCGAATAACCGCGAAACTTGCGACTCCGACATCGCCATCCTGCTGAACAAAGCTGTTGACAGGGGCCGCACCGGTGTTATTCGTGAGGACGTTCTCAATTCTTCCCGAGATACCAACGCTGAGTTGGTCGTTAATCGGGCGAACAAATCCGGTAGTTAAGCCTGTGCGTCGCTCGCTGTACTGAGTCGAATTGTTGATCGGACTGCTTGTTCCAAGGAACGATGTTCCGAAACGGTAAACCAACCGACTGTAGACCGAAATCTGGAAATTTGTATCTTTCGCGTCGTAAAACGGATTCGTGTAGCTCAGGTCAACACTGGGGCCACCACCTGAGATGGCTTGAGTGAAGTTAAGAGCAACGCTCTTACCCGTTCCGTAGAGGTTGTTCTCGGAAAGGCGAATCAAACCTGCGAGAGAAGATTGAGGGTCGAGCTGGACACCGACGTTAAACTGGCCGGTCTTGGCTTCCTTGACCTCTGCAATGAGGTTTCGGCTAATTTTGCCTGGCTCAGGAGAAACGTCTTCCCGCTTTGCTTGAACCGAGTCAAACCAGTTCGTGTTATGAATGCGCGTGACGTCTTTCGCCCACTTGTCTTCGTTGTAAACATCACCTGCACGGGTCTTGATAAGTCGTCGCATGACCCAGTCTTTGGTGCGGACGTTACCTTGGGTCGAAACCGTGCCGACTTTAAGCTCGACAATGACAATGTTGATGGTTCCGGGAGAATCCTGGATCGGAGCAAAGTCGTCCATGCCAGCAAAGGCATAGTGCTTCTTGTCATAGATCGCTGCGATCGCATCGACGCTGTTTCGTCGAGCATTGAGGTTGAACACGTCTCCAACCTTCATCGTGATCGCTTTGAGGATTTCTTCTCGGCTTACAACTGTATTGCCGGTGATTCGAAATTCTTTGATGACCGGCCATTCTTGAAGATCAACCGTGACTTGATACGCATTGAGGTCAGCCGGGGTGGCTCGTACGTCCACTGCCGAAAAGAACCCGAGGTCTTCGAGGCTCTTCTTGTCTCGATCAAGATCATCCTGAAGGTAGGGCTTGCCCACCTTGGTGCGCATGGCAGCAAGAATTGCCTCTTTTGAAACCCGAACATTTCCTCGGATTAAGATCTCCTTCACGACGCTTGCCTGTTGGGCCTGTGCTGCGGCCGCGATCATACAAAGCGCTGTGATACTACATATCCTTCTAATCAATCTTCCTCCCAACCGCCCAAAGGCGAGGGGCTTCCATAGTTGGCCGCCGGTGAACTTTACCCGTCGTGACTACCTAAAGCCCTGAACTTCTTGTTCCCGTATCAGATGGTTAAGTATTAAAACGGTTTCGATTGATGTTTTTCTGCTCTGATTTCAAGCTTCTAGAACCGAATTCCATAATCCAAACCTAATTTCCATGGTCTCTCTTGGTCTGCACCAAAAAAGAAACGAATTTGTCGAAGTGCTCCCGGAAGTCGACGGGGACGGTAAATTACTCGAAAATCAAATCTTGGCGTGAAGCCGGGAGGCGGTTCGGATAATTGCCTTGATCCGATGATACTGAAGCCCGCACCCAGGTCCTTGCCAAATGCTACCGATGCTTGGTCGAACAGGTTGTATTCCAAATTCAAATAGTCCAAGCCGACTCCTTTTGCAATCTGAGCGGTAAGTGGGTCAAGCAGAGTTGGAACGACGAACTGGGCAACTGCCCCCACCGCTTCTGATTGCTTAATGCCAGTCGACAAGTTCTGCAAGAACGACGTTTGTCCAAGTATTCCCAATATGCGATCCTGTGATAAATCAGGAGGGTCGCTCGATGCCGTCAGTGAGATTCCATTTGAGTCCAGAAGATCCCCCTTCATTCCAAGTTGAATGCTATATCGTTGGATGTCGGTTTCTCCCGTTCGACTTGTCGTCACAGAAGTTGTTCCTTCTAAATCGACATTCGCAACCGCGGTACTGCCGGTCCGTGTGTTCTTGTAAGCCACCTGGACCGTTCCTCCTTGATCTAATCGTAAAAGAGCCGCGGGTAGCCTAATCGTTCCGTGGTCCACATAAAGGGAAGCATTCGCATTCGGAAATTGAAGCGAACCTTGTAGTGATCCTTCACCCAGCAAGAACATATTCGCAGTAGAGGATTGGAGTCTTGCCGGATCAGAAAGTGCAAGTTTAAGATCTAGTCTTGGATTAATCGGGAATTCCGTTGCGACGGAGGTGCTCAGGGGAACTCCCTTGAAAATCAAGTCGCCCTTCGATAGGTCGATTTGACCCGAAACCGTCGGTCTTTGAAGAGATCCTGCAAGATTGATGTTTCCCGTGACCGTGCCTGCCGCTACCGAATCGACTAGGAACGTTTGACGGAACATGAGCTTGTCGAAATTTAACGATCCAGAAACGTTACGCTCAAGAAGGCTTGATGCACCGCCTTTTTGATATTGCTCGAGCAGTTGGCTAAATTTGCCGATCGGGGTTGAAGCCTGGCCCGTGAAGTTGCCGCCCCGGCTTGTACTGCCCTTAGATTCAACATCGAGCCGATCAGAATCTAGGTTGGCATTGACCTCAACTTTGCGTAAAGAATCATTCACTCCGATGAAGGCGAGCTCATCTGAAATAAGTGATAGGTGGCCTTTGAACGAAACGTCGGAGGGGCTTCCTGAGGCTTCAACAAATCCTAAGACCTTACCGCTAGATCGCTTGGAATCGATTCCACCTAACAAGGGAGCAATTTCTTGTACGTCGCTCTCCGACAGTGTCACTTTGGCTTGGATGGGGCCCGCAGAGTTGAGCTTAAATGGGTACTCAAATGGGGCTGACCCGGTGATGGCGCCTTTGAATCCCTTGTAGAAGTATTCCCCCTCAGCTTTAAGGAGAGCTTGATTGTCTGTAGTGTGTTGAACGACGATTTTGTCTAAGTTAAAGCGTAGATTCTTATCTTCATTCGGTGAACCTCGTCCATTGCCTGGAAGCGCAAACAGGTCGTTGGCCTTGAGGGAGGCTACAACATTAGGTGTTTTAGTAGGGCCATCAATGTTGAACCAGAGATGTACATTTCCAGTTAAGGAGCCGAGCCTTGGATCAAATTCCCCTAATTTGGATAGATCGACGGAATTACCGCTACTGCCGTCAATATGGGTTTCACCATGCTCATCAATCGTCCCGCTCAGAGCTACGGTTGCCGGTCCCTTTGATAGAGTGAGCGACTTAATGTCCCATTTATGATCATGGAGGCTGAATATGGAATTGATTTCACCAACGACCTCGTTGTGATATTTAATCTCAGCCGCCTGCAAGCTATCGGCATATATGGTCGGCTGGTCTAGGGTGCCCTCAAAACGGCTCGCCATATTGAGATCCGCGGTAAGGGCTTGAATTTTCTCACGGGTGTCGAAATCTAGATTGGGGAAATATCTCAGGCTTGCGGAAACGATATTTTGAGCTTTGACATTGAAAAGGGTCAGCTCGCCTGAAATTCGTTTTGTTTGAGGATCGAATTGGGCATTGTCGAGCGTAATGTAGCGCTGAAGGTCTCCAATTTCGATGTTCCCTTTGTAAGTTCTGCCGTCTGATTGGACCTGCCATGGCCCACTACCAAGCGGAGAACCGTTCACAAAAATGTTGGATAAGTCACCCGTTAAACTTGTTTTGGTAATTTGAGACTTTTCAAAGCTAATTTCAGCACTGCCCGAGATTTTTCCTTCGACTGCGATGGAATCGGAAAGCTCCGGAACCATTTTATCAAGATCTAGGTGCTCGGCCTTCGCGACCACCTTACCAGCCGATGTCTCGATATCGTAGGTAGCCGATGCGGAAATGATTCCGTCAGCCCCTGTTGCAACGAGGCTCTTTAATGTCACCGATTTGAGACTGCCTTCAATTGCCGCTGTCACGGAGTCAATCTTTACACCGCGAACAATTAAGCTTGAGCCCTTCACGTTTCCGGTGATTTTTGGGCTGTCTAGAGTTCCCGATAGCTGAACATCTGGGATGTCAACCGCTCCTATATACTCATCGCCCAGCCAATCTGCAATTTGAACGTCGTGTACCACGAGCGCTCCTTCAACTTTGCGAGATTTCAATTCAACCGTCGCGCCACCAGTGATGCTTGTCGTTCCTCGGATGGCGTCGATCGATTCAAGTTTTGCCTCATGTCGATTGACATGAAAGTTCGAGGCGATCGCAGGAATCATCTGATCCTTGTAACCTATGTCAAAGCCTTCCATGCGACCGATAGCGACGGGGTCTTTGATCGTTCCACTGACGGTAGCAGTCAAGTTCGCGGTACCAGTTAGGTCACGAGAATAGGCTCCTAGTTGGACACCACGAACAACAACTTTAAGGCCCAGACCGCCAGAATTTCCAAGCGTTCCAGTCGCGGTGAGTAGGCCCTCGGATGTATCAAAAACGCCTCGATCGAGGTGGAGGTAGCCGGCTTGATAAGTACCGACTCCTTCAAAGTGACCTAAGGAGAGCGTGTGCTTTTTGTCAATCGTCACCGCTCCCGAACCGTGAGAGCTAAATGCGACTTTCGGATCTGAAAGGGTTCCTCCGAAAGAAGCGGTGACATCGCTTATTCCGGATAGCTGTCGGTATCCGAAGCGACTGGCAACTTTTCCGATATTCAGATTCCTGGTCGAAGCTACCCCTGAAATCACTTTCGTCTTCAGGTCAACTCGTATGCTGCCCCAAATGGGCTGATGGTCATAGTCTGCATTCTTGACTTTCGCCACGAGCCGTTGTGGGTCAACATCGACCGATAAACTTGGATGGTCAACCTCATCGGACAGATATCGCACTTGGGAAGACGCAACATCTCCAACGAGACGGTAATTCTTGGGAGAAAGATAGGTAATCCATCCCGAAAACTGGCCACCTTGGAATCCAACCCCAGAGGGAAGATAGTTCTTGACCCACGAAGGTAACTGCTTCGAATCGGCTCCTTTGACAGAAAGCGATCCTCCGACACTAAAGGTACGGGACCAGTCCGCGCTGCCCGAAAAAGCAATCTGAGTGGAAGCCTGAGTCGCATGTAACGTCCCTTTGAGGCCTTTTTGATCGACCAGACCTGAGAACGAGCCTTTGCTTAAGGAATATTGCTTGAAGGCGATATTGGTGCCCGATGTTTCAAGGTTTGCCTTGAATTCGGGGTTTTGCCCGGACGTGGGAATGGCCAATGAAAATGGCCCCTTTATATTCAAGGTTCCGACTCGAAAGGAACGAAGGTCTTTCAGTCGGCTGGAATCGGGAGTCTCCAGAAAATGGGTGACCAAAGAGGCAACTTCTAGGCCTTGCTTACTTGTTTCGCCTTCGATTTGAAGACCCTTATTTGGTAAGTTCGAGATTCGTAGCGACGCAATTCCCGCATTTTGAATGTTTGCTTGGGAAGAGGCAACCCAATCCTGCCCTACACCCGAAACATGTACTTCGGGGCTATCGATGGAACGAATCCACTCCGAGGGGCCAGTGCGGTCAACGTAGTCGAGATGGCTGTCCGAGATCGAGATTTCGTAAGGAATTTCAGATGGAGCTCCCTTATGCTCGGGAAGGAAGTCTTGGAAAGCAAATCGGCCATTCTTCTCTCGGACCAACCTTCCGGAAAAATGATTTGCGTCCATCCGAATAACTTGGTCTGCACCTCGTTTTGGATCGAGGCCAGTCGCTCGAATGGAATCGGCCTGAGCAATGATTGCTCCCTTCGGATCGGTTAGCTTAACGTTCCAAAGTTTGATAACGCCGTGATGGACATCGAATGAGTAGGAACTCGCGGTTAGGGTGAGTGGGCCGGATTTCGTCTGGTACTGATAGACGACGGAAACACCAGGCGCCTCAAGGGTGTGGATACATCCAAGCACGTAGGATCCACCCCATATCGCGAGAGCCGCAAATGGAGCAACGATGACCGTAAATTTGATCGCTCCGGAGCCTATCCGGATAACCTACCTCCCGGTTTTAGATTGGATCGTATCAGGCAGTTGCCGCTTCTTGGGCGTCCAACTTCTTGACGCGTTCGGCCATAACCTTCTTACTAAACTCGATGGCGTTGTATGAGCTTCTAATAAATGGACCGCTAGCAACGAAGGCAAAGCCCATGTCGTCTCCGATCTTCTCATACTCCGTGAATACGTCTGGATGAATGAATTCGTTGACGGGTAAGTGTCGCATGGTCGGTCGAAGATACTGACCAATCGTTACCGCATCGACTCCCGCATTTCTTAGATCCTGGAGAGTTTTGATGACTTCATCTTTGGTTTCACCAAGCCCGAGCATGATGCCAGATTTGGTGTAAATCGATGGGTCTAGCTGTTTAACGGTTCGTAGTACCTCTAGTGTGCGATCATATTTCGCTTGAGGACGAACAACGGTGTGCAACCGTTCAATCGTTTCGATGTTGTGATTAAAAATCTCCGGGCGAGCATCGGTCACATTCTTGATGCACCACTTCTTACCTTTAAAATCGGGCGTTAAAACTTCAACAATCGCTAATGGGTTTGCCTTGTGCAACGCGCGAATTGTTTCTGCAAATTGCATGGATCCTTCGTCAGCCAGATCGTCTCGGGCGACGGAGGTAACTACTATGTGCTTAAGGCCTAAATCTTGCGAGACCTTAGCGATATCATCGGGCTCTTGAGGATTAACTTCAAGGCCTCTGCCAACCTTGATGGCACAGAAGCCACAACTCCTCGTACATGTGTCTCCGAGGATCATGAACGTGGCTGTCTTCTTGCTCCAACATTCGGGCAGGTTGGGACAACGCGCACTTTCGCATACCGTATGCAGGTTCTTGTCCCGCATCATGCCCTCGACTTGCTTAATTGTGTCGGGGCGGGGCAGTCGGATCGTCAACCACTCAGGCAACCGCTGGGTCATTCCTAATTATAGCCTACGTGGGGGAAAGGAGAGGGCAGCGTAGTGCCCTCTCTCATGGGCACATGGCTTCAGTCTTCCTCGTTCTGGAAGTGAACTTGGACGACGCAATCGACCGTAGTTCCGTTGCATGTTGCAGCAAGATGCACGTTCTTGTGATGTCGCTGCGAGTTGTAAGGCACGGTAAACGTCGCCGTTGCAGTGTTCGAGCCTGCGGGAACGACTACATTTGAATCGATATGAATAAGGTGCGAATGGGAAGACGTTAGTTCAACTGATTGGTCGGTAGTTGTTACGTTATTTAGTGTCACAGTAACCGTAAAGGTCTGGTCGCTTAAACCGCTACCACCGCCATTGACTGAAGTCGTAGATGGAACGATGATTACAGGAAGGGAACCATTGTCCTTAGTGCCCGCAACAAGTAACTCACTATTTGGCTTAACGATAACCGGTAAAGTTCCAGTTTGGCTACCGAAAGCACGTGTTGGTTGTGCCGCACCGGCAACGACTAAGAAGGCTGCTACTACGAAAGAAAGTCTTGAGAGAGAGCGAATGTTCACGTAACGAGTATAGCAGATATCATTGTCATTTCAGTACTTTGAGTAGGTCAATTGTCGTGATCTTGTCTGAGTTGCCGCGAAATAAGAACTGAACTTGGTGCGAATAGGTTCAATTTTCAGCTAAATCAGAAGCCTCAGGAAGGGATATATGGCTCTTTTTGCTTTGAAATTGGTCGAAATCGAGTGACACTTTTTGGGTAATTCAGCATCAGTCCTTCACCTTAAACGATTGTAATGTACCGATTAACCGCAAAAAACACGAAATATCTAAAATGATATAAACGGATTGCCCATTTAGGGATGAAGGGTGTCGAAGTTAACTCAAGTAAATGCCCTATAAGGGACGCAATTTATCGAGTTCCTGAGTGAGTTGAGCGATCGACATCAATGACCCAATGAGTAACTGACTGCGAAACATGGGTTCGCCAATAGAATGGATGAGTCGCTGGCTAAGATCGTCTAGCGATTCGATGTCATAGCTCTTTGTTCGAGATTCGTTGGCAGCACCTTGCTTTCTGGCCGCACCTAAGAATATAGCCGCCGATTCAAACCGTCCGAGCTGTTCCGCCGCATGAGCCATTGTGCGCCAAGAGGTTGCCACTGCGACGTGGTTCCTTTGCCTCTCAAAAATCGGAAGACACTCCAGTGTAAAGGAGATGGTTCGATCGGGCTTGCCTTCAACTAAATAAAGATGAGCCGCATTCTGGTGAAGGATAGCCTTGGCTGAGATATCGTTTACTTCATCTTGAAGAGCAAGCGCTTCTTTCAGATGAAGGTGTGCCTCGTCAAACTTGCCAAGATCGGCCTCTACGCCGAGCATGTTTGTCAGCGTCACAAAAAGCTTCTGATAATTCTTGATGGCTCTGAAAATATCAGTCGCTCTTAAGTTATATCGCCGGGCTCGCTTTAAATTGCCCTGTTCCTGGGCGTTGATCGCTAGGCTGATGAGCGCCGAAGCTTTACCTTCTAGTTCGCCTGAGTTCTTCGAAAGCGTATAGCTATGAATCGCATGCTTTCTCGCGCCGTCGCTGTCACCGAGGTAGCTGGACAGGACTCCGGCCAGGTTCACGATTCTGGGGAATTGCGAACACTTGTGAGTTTCCTTAGTCGCGATGGCCTTCTCGACAAGACGTAAACCCTCAGAAAGGTAATTTCGGATGAATATGAATCGGTGGCATGCGATAATCGTTCGTACCGCTAAGTCGGCATCGCCTCCTTTACTTAGCCCGGCTTCAATCACCATGCGGACATCTTCATAGGAAGCGTCCATTCGCTCGATCCAAGCAAGCTGATCGGGTCCAAGTAATCCCGAATTTGCGGTTTCGGCGAACTCTGCACACCATTCGCGGTGCCGCTTAATGAGTTCCTTGTCTTCGTGGACTTCCTTGAGTTTCGCAGCCGCATAGAGCCGCATGGTTTCGGAGAGGAAGAAACGCTTGTCGACGGTTTGAACGCTGGAGAAGTTAAGGAAGCTACTATCCACAAGCTTCTCAAATGCCCCGAACACCTGTGATTTGCGAAGCGAATCGTCGAACGCACAGACCTGTTCCGCTTGTTCTAAGGAAAAAGCACCGGCAAAGACTGACAACCTACGTAAGAGAGCCTTGTCATGCGAATCGAGCAGGCCATAGCTCCAGTCAATCGTCGCGCTAAGCGTATGGTGCCGGTCCGACGGGTCCCGATGCTTATCTTGAAGCAGGATAAACCGGTGATCAAGTCGATCAAGAATCTGTTTAGGATTCAGGATCGATGTCTTGGTTGCGGCCAGCTCGATGGCTAATGGGATACCGTCCAATCGTCGGCATAGATTCGCGATGGATGGTGCAATGGATTCATCGAACGTGAATGAATGGTTCGCAAGCTGAGCTCTATCGATGAAGAGCGCAACTGCCTCATATTCACGAATGCTTCTCCAATCTTCAACCGGAGAGGGAACCTCCAGGCCACCTAGAGTGAAGCGATCCTCTCCCTCAGCTTTGATGCTAGTTTGGGTACCCGTCAGGATCGCGAGATTAAGGCACTCACTAAGCAGAGCATCAATCACCCGTCGTACGGGAGCAACCAAATGCTCGCAACTATCGAAAACTAATAGCGCTCGTTTATCCCGGAAAAAGGCAACGAGAGCGTCAATGTTGTCCTCACCCGGTAACTTGGCAACGCCTAAAAGACGGTTAATCGTGGGCAGCAACATGCTCTCGCGAGCGACCGGCCCGAGGTCGATATATTGAGTCCCGTCCACGAAATCAGTCTCGATCTCAGGGAGTAATCGATGGATGAGTGAAGTCTTTCCAATACCAGGAGGGCCTACGATTGCGACGCATCGCGATAAGTCGATCTGACGTCTGAGAGAAGTAACCTCGCGATCTCGACCAATAAAGGTAGATGTTCGGAACAGACCCTTGTGGCTTTCAATGGGACGCTCCCTCTTAGGAATTAGCGGGTGTTGGACCAGTAAAAGTTTCTCGAAACCACCTTCAAGTCCGAGTTGGTAATTTCCCAACTCATCAAAAGAGAAGTCCGCGTCTAACGTCCTGCGGGCTAGTTCATAGGTTGCAAGCGTGATGACGATTTGACCCGATTCCGCATTCGATACCGCCGATTTCAGTCGCTCTACAATCTCATCGGAATCGCTCTCAATTGGGTCGAGTTCACACGTGATAATTGAAGCAACAATTCCGGTTTTAAGACGAGCAAAGAGTTTAACCGAAGCCTGTAGCGCATGAGACGGGCGGGAAAACGACAAATAGGTGTATCCGTTAGATGCCGTTCGGATTACTTTGCCGCGATGGAGTTTAAGAGTCTCTTCAAGCGCAGCCTCCATACTCGCCGGACGTGATTCAGACTCAACAACGAGCATGAAGGAACCCACTCCATCGGAAAATCCGAGGGGTAATTTCCTTTCGCTCACTCTTGACCTGTCCATAAATTTTTATTTATCGTAACGCAAGACGACTTCTCTATATAGTTACGTTCGCCTTATTTGTCGATCCGGTAACCAAAAACGGGACTATTAGCCAATGCAAAACCATCACCAGCACAACATCTTCTTGGCGAAAGCCTTGACCTAAGCTATCCTCACTTTTAGATTCTGAACTGCCAGCTTACGTAGTTCGTTATGCCGTTAGTAACTTCTAACGTTCCTAGCTTCTTTTTTGTCTTGAGATTGCCGAGGAAATTTGGGTCTATGAAGATTTGTGTGGATTCAACCTATGGTTCTGGCCGGATCAGAAACGCTGTTTTCCTCTGATTTGAACCTGCGCATGGGCACTAGAGGTTCAAATCAGAGGAAGAACAGCGCCACTCAAATGCGATTGCC
>CAIUHP010000026.1 GCA_903899015.1 uncultured Armatimonadota bacterium
CATCCATCATCATTGGAATACCGGGTCAGGGAAACGCGAAAATAACCTCAAAAAGCCTGATCGCTTTCAAGCGGAATCTTGATCGCTTTCAAGCGGAAACCTGATCGCTTTGGAGCGGAATGCGCACTCGACTTCTACATCAAGAACGAGGTCATGCACCTTGACGACATCGAGAATGAATCCGCTCCCAAAGTCGAGAAGTACCTCGCGAAGGTTCGAGCCATTCGTCGAGTCGCAAGCAAAGTCATTGACTTCCTTGCTCAACTCGAAGAGTTCCAAAAGGCGCTATGGCTAAAAAAGAAGTTTGTCGTTGAGACGCAATATCTAGTCACGCTCGACCGTGTCCCGGTCGAACTCTATCCTGAGGTCGTCGCAAACCACGCTCAACACGAAGAGTGGGTTCGACTGTTTGCCATTGACGAAATCAAAGGTAGCCTCACCTCACCCGGATACAAATTGCCGCTCACCTCCGAGTTCTTGAAAGCGAACCGGTCACTCACGATAAACACGGAACTCTTTGATTCAGAATTCAAAATAAGGCTACTGTCAAGCCTGGGCAACTTGCAGGACGAGACCAGAGGTCTGCTGTGCTACGCAGAGAACAGTCAAGCGCTTGGGTTGATGCAAGCTCGGTTTAGGGGCTCGCTGCAAGCAATCTATGCTGACCCGCCTTACAACACGTCAGCCAGCGAAATCATCTACAAGAACAGCTTCAAGCATTCCTCGTGGCTGAGTCTCATGTCGTCAAGATTCGACTCAGCGTATAAGTTGCTCTCCAACGGTGGAAGTTTCTGCATTACCATCGACGACTTTGAATTTCATCGCCTCCGCTCAATGGTCGAGGCATTGACCTCACCAGACGAAATCCTGGGTATCGCGGCAATCAAGAACAACCCTTCGGGAAGAGCAACGGCGAAAGGTTTCTCGGTTGCACATGAATACGCCATCTTTGTCGGCAAAGGCGAAAGTTCTAGCATAGGGCGGCTACCTCACTCGGATGAACAGCGGGCTCGATACAAAGAGGAGGATAACGACGGGAGTTTTGAGTGGGTCAATTTTCGTAAGCACGGTGGGGCTAACGCCAACCGATACGCTCGTCCCAAGCTCTTCTATCCAATCTTTGTGTCTGAGAAGAGCGTCCGCATCCCTGCAATCGCATGGTCGGATGATTCGCGCTCGTGGGTGTTGCAGGAGCAGCCACAAGCAGGGGAGGCAGTCGTGTACCCGACAACTCCTGAAGGAGACGAGAAGACTTGGAAGTGGGGGCACGAGACTGCTCGCACTGACATCGCCGAACTAAGACCAGGCACTGACCAAGCCGGACGTGCTGCCGTCTATATGAAAGCGCGATTACAGGATGAAGGCACGTTGCCGAGGACGATTTGGGACAAGAAGGAATACTCATCCACCGAATATGGAACCAACCTCGTAAACCACATCTACGGTGAAAAGGAAGTATTCGCATTTCCGAAATCTGTTTACGCGGTCGTTGACTGCCTCAAGGTCTGCAACTTCGATGCTGGCTGGGTATTGGATTTCTTTGCTGGTTCGGGAACGACAGCACACGCTTGTGTCTCAATGAACCGAGAGGATGCAGGAAATCGTAGGTTCATTTCGGTCGAAATGGGTCGGCATTTTGATTCTGCAATGGTTACACGAATTCGCCGCATTGTGTACTCACCGGACTGGTCGAATGGCAAGCCACGGCATCAATCGCTGGAAGGGCAGGATTTGCATTCACTCGGTGTAATCAAGGTAATCAAGCTTGAGTCCTACGACGATGCACTGCAAAACATTGTGTTCAGTCAGCGCTCGAAGGAGCAAGCGTCAATCTTGGAGCAAAGCGACTCCGTCCGAGAAACCTATTTACTGAAATACATCCTCAGCAACGAATCCTCTGGAAGTCAATCATCGCTCAACGTGACGGCGTTCGAACACCCGTTTGCTTACAAGCTGAAGGTGGCGACGGATATGGCAGGCGAAACGAAGGAGGTCAACGTGGACCTGGTCGAAACCTTTAACTGGCTCCTCGGGCTTCGTGTCTACACGATGGACGTGATTCGCGGCTTCCATGTCGTCACCGGTCGACTCCCTGGGCACGGCAACAGCGAGAACGGCGACAAGGCGCTCATCATCTGGCGCGACACGACGGAGAACCCGAACGCGAAGCTCGACGAGTTTTTCGGCAAGCAAGCCTACAACACGCTCGACCAAGAGTTCGACGTCATCTACGTGAACGGGGACAACAACCTACAGAACCTGAGAAAGGACGACCAAACCTGGAAAGTCCGCCTCATCGAAGAAGAGTTCCACCGGCTCATGTGGTCCACGGAGGACGTGTGACCGCTGTTCTTTGGGTCATCGTGGCGGTTCTGCTCGCCAACTTTGGAATCGGCGCCTACTTGCTGAGCCTACTACGTTCACAGAATGATAAGCAGGCTAAGCTCCTGACTGAGACGGCAGCCATTCGTCAGCAACTAGACGCCGTAGGCTCGCAGCTGAAATCCCAAGACGCGACCCTAGTGGACTTGAATTCCACAGCACGAGCCATTCACGACCGCCTGGATTCGGTGGCGTCAGACGTGGAGGCAGTCAAGCGAGTTGGGGAGCGAACTGCTCAAGGGATTCTAAGGCTGGAGACGGAAGTTGCTACAACCCAATCAAGCCTTCAAATCATTCAACATTGTATCGCCAACATAGAAGCCGGGAGCGAGGTTATCGACTCGCGGCTCGGCAACCTCGATTCCAAGATAGACTCTCTGGACGAAATCCTTGTGAGCCAATCAAGTGCTCGGATAGCCGACCGGGGAGAAGACAAGGAGGAATTTGCCGGACTCTGCAATTCCGTCGGGGAGCTTCGAGCGTCCGTTGAATTGGCACTTGCCACGCACACAGCCCCTCTACTCAGCCTTGACCAACGGCTGTCAGGCGTATCCTTCGAGCAGTTTCTACAGCAACCAACATTGCTGTCTGTATCGGACGATGATTCCCGATTACTACTGGAGAAAGTGAGCGATGTGACCTCGGAGTTGGCCGCGACTACATCTCTCGGGATGACTCTCTCATCTCGCTTCGCAGCCTTTACTCCCCATGTGGAGGCCGCCGTCAGAAGCGGCGCGGCGGAGCTGATGGTATCGAAGGGTCAAGACCTGGCAGTCGCCGTCCAAGGCGGTCGAACTCTCGGGCTTGCTCGACTTGTCGGGCCAAATGCCGTCCAAATTGCCTGCCAGGGTTGGCTGATTCTCGTCACAGGAGCTCACCTTATTTCCAGTCATGAGCTCGCCAAGTCAAGCAAGCGCATCGAACGGGGTGTTGTCCGACTTGCAGATATCCACGACGCCGACAAGCTCGCGCGCCTGGAGATGTGCTTTGAAGCACTGAGGTGGACTCCAAGACCATTGGCAAACAATGCGAAGACGAACTGCCGAACCACTATTGGCGAGCTAAGGGAATTGCGGATGGGATGGAGGAATTTGCTCGAAAAAGAGTTCTTGCGCATTCAAGAACCAACTTGGGTTCAGGCCGTGCTCTATCCAGAAAAATCAACGGGTGAAGCGTCCAGCGAGGTTCAAAAGCTTGAGGCGCTCTTAGACCGCATCGAAGCTGCATTTCACCTTGAAGCAATCGCTCTCCCGATGCTTGATGAGGAGCTTCTGGTTCGGGCATTCCTAACCCTCGCATTTGAAGAGTCGCAGCGATTCGAAAACTTGGCTTCTCTCCTGGAGAAGAAGTGGAACGAGTCGAGGACAAGGGCAAGACACGAAGCACCAGGAATGATTGTTCGCTTGAGGAACCTATCAGAACGATACGCAACGAGCGCCAAAGTAGCTTTGGCCTTGACTGGCGAAGCGATGCTGATTCAGGAGGCGAAGGGCTGATGCCCCGAGGACGCGCACGAGGAACCGGAGCACAGGGCCTGCTCATCCCTCCACCAATGCGCTTCGACCAGAAGCTCATTCTGGTTCGGTGGATGCTGTCGCTCTTCGAGGTCGCCAAGTTCGAAGACCTGGCGGGTGAGTTGAAGCGGCCTGAGATGGAAGGGCTTGACGCGGACAATGTTTCGCTCTTCTACAAGCATTTGGTGAACCGGACGGTCGAGCGGTCAATATTGCACGATGACGACTTACTTCGTTACGACAACAACATCGTCCGGCACACGCAGACGATTAGTTCGAGTCGTCCCGAACCAGTGCAATGGAAGTATTTTCAATATCTCGGCCTACTCTTCGCTGAAATCTATCTCGACCGCTACTTCCGAGACCCACATGGTCTCCTCAGTGAGCTGAACGCTTTCTCGCGGGAGTTCTGTCGTGACACGGGTGCAGGAATCGACCCATACCGGCTAGAGGACCTTCGAAAGTTGGCGTTTTGGAGTGCTACTGGTTCCGGGAAGACGCTCCTGATGCACGTCAATATCCTTCAGTACAAACACTATCTGAAGGAGTCGGGCCAAGAGCGAGACCTCAACCGCATCATCCTGCTGACCCCCAACGAGGGCCTCTCCAGACAGCATCTAGAAGAGTTCGAGGTATCGGGCATCGAAGCAGACCTCTTCAGGAAGGATGGAGCATCGCTCTTTTCCGGAAAGGCCGTCGAAATCATTGAGATAACCAAACTCAAGGAGGAGATGGGTGACAAAACCGTCGCCATAGATGCATTCGAGGGCAACAACCTCGTGCTGGTCGATGAAGGACATCGAGGGGCCAGTGGAGATGTCTGGAAGGCGATGCGCGACAAGCTTGCTGAGCAAGGATTCTCCTTCGAGTATTCCGCGACGTTTGGCCAGGTCGTTCGCGCAGCAACCGGGGCGACCCAAAAGAAGCTGGAGCAGGAATATGCCCGGTGCATCCTCTTCGACTATTCCTACAAGTATTTCTATCGAGACGGCTACGGAAAGGAATATCGAATCCTGAACCTTGCCGATGACAAAGACGCCGAGATTCGCGGCTTGTATTTGAGTGCCTGCCTTCTCTCTTTCTATCAGCAGCTTCGGCTGCACAAAGACAAGGGCGCGGAGTTCGCAAAGTTCCTTCTCGAAAAACCGCTGGCCATCTTCGTTGGCGGCAGTGTGAATGCAGTTCGAACCGAAAACGGACGCGAGGTCTCCGACGTCACGACCGTCCTGCTCTTCTTCAAGGAGTTTGTCGTCAATAGCGGTGGAACGTCGGTAAGCCGAATTGCTCGGCTCTTAGACTACGACGGCTCTCTTCGCGACCAAAAGGGCAGACCCGTCTTCGGTTCCGGTTCTTTCGACTACCTCAACACCCTTGGACTCACGGCAGAGCAAGCCTTCCGTGGCATTCTTGAGCTTGTCTTCAACGCACCTTTCCAGGCCGCAGTTCATGTAGACCTCCTGAAGGGCTCCGATGGCGAGCTGACGTTGCGACTTGGCGACAATGACCCTTTCGGTGTCATCAATGTTGGCGATGCTCCGAAACTTCACGAACTTTGCAGTCGAGCGGGACTGGTTACCGAAGAGAAGCAGTTCAGCGGTTCCGTCTTTGCCCGTCTTAACGACCGTGACAGCAAGGTCAACGTCCTCATTGGCTCACGCAAGTTCACAGAGGGTTGGAACAGTTGGCGGGTGTCAACAATGGGCCTCATGAATATCGGCCGTTCAGAGGGTTCACAAATCATCCAGCTCTTTGGGCGGGGGGTCCGACTGAAGGGCCTCGAAATGAGCCTCAAGCGCTCTTCGATGCTTGACCTGAATCCCAAGCCTCACAAGTCACTCCGCTTCCTGGAGACTCTGAACGTGTTCGGGGTACGAGCCGACTACATGACTCAATTCAAGGAGATGCTGGAGGAAGAGGGAGTACCACCAGGCGACGTCGAAGACGTCTTTGAGCTACCTGTCATCAACAATCTCGGTTCCAAGAAGCTCAAGGTGCTCGACGTCCCGAAAGACGTAGACTTCAAGCGCCAAGGTGCAAAGCCTCACCTGGAGCCTCCTTTCGCAGGGCTGGCCCCAATCTCTCTGAACTGGTACCCGAAGATTCAAGCCCAGCAGAGCAAAGGAGCAGGCCGGCAGTCCGAAGAAACGGCGCTCGAAACTCATAAATTCAGCAAGCTCCACACCGCCTTCTTCAACCTTGATGAGATTTGGTTCGAGCTCCAGAACTTCAAGGCCGAGCGCTCCTGGTACAACCTGAACCTCTCGCGTGAAGCCGTGTCAGAGCTGCTTCAGAGAGACGACTGGTACACGCTGTCCATTCCCGCCGCTGAGTTGGAATTCACTGACTTTGGCAAAGTCCGACGTTGGCAGGAAATCGCGGTCGCCATGCTCAAGAAGTATGTCGAGCGGCTCTATCTCTACCGGAAAGCTGAGTTTGAAAGGCCCCACACCCAGTATCGCGAAATCACTCCGGACGACCCCAACTTCATTCAGCAGTATCGGATTTGGGTTGACCAAGACCGTGAAGAGGTCGTCTCGAAACTCAAGGAACTCAAGGAACTGGTTGTGTCAGGGCAGCTCAAGGAGGAAGGCTGGAGCTTTGACTCGCTCGTCGCCATTGGATTTTCTCGCCATCTTTATCGCCCATTGCTGCACTTGAAGAATCGGTCGGTCGAAGTCACTCCGGTTCCTCTCAATACCGGTGAACGAGACTTCATCGATGACCTACGCAAATTCTACGAGGGCAACAAGGCATTCTTTGATGGGCGCGAATTGTATGTGCTAAGAAATATGAGCCGCGGGCGCGGAATAGGCTTCTTTGAAGCCGGGAACTTCTATCCAGACTTCATCCTTTGGATTGTCGAAGCCGATCGCCAGTTCGTGTCGTTCATAGATCCGAAAGGCATTCGTAACCTTGCGGGTCTTACTGATCCCAAAATTCAGTTCTATCAAACGATCAAGGAACTCGAAGAGCGTTTAGGTGACCCGGCTGTCGTCCTGAACTCCTTTATCGTTTCCTCTACCCCTTTCAAATCTGTGGGCTGGTGGGCAGGCGATGAAATGGCCGAGTTCGACAGCCGCAACGTCCTGTTTCAAGTTGAAAACAAGGGCTCGTACGTCGCAAGAATGTTTGAGAAGATCGTCAGCTCGCTCGGCTAACTAATTGTTTTCAATAATCGTTTAACGATTCATGGAACCAATTTTCCCCTAGCGGGAAGTGCCGAAGGAGCAATTCATCCAGTTCGTCTTCGGCCTTCTTTCCGATTTCGCTTGGGTTAGGGAAGGCACCTGCCCTACACACCAAGCGTACGAACTGATCATTCCTACAAAGATCTTCAAGTGTTGCCTCGAACCAAGTTCTCCATTCTTTAAGGACAGATGCGTAAGCATCCTCCCCATTAAAGGGGAGGGTGAGTTGGTAGCTACAGATCTTTTTGCGATACCAAGCTGCTAATAGAGTGTGGGCGAGCCACATTGTCCGATGGTCAACTGAATCCATTCCTCTCAGCTTTTCAACTGTTTCGTCAGAGTGTTCGACGAGGTTAGCGGAGGCAAGAAACCGCCTCTGGCAAATACCAAATATCTGTCCTGCACCACAGACACCATCGTCATAGCAAGCTTCGATCGTCTGACGAACAGATACGGGGAGATTAGATCTAAGATAATCCAATCTCCCCATCCATTGTCTCGTGCTTTTGGAATCTAACATTAACAGATAGTTGACTGGCACTGGGAAAAAGGGAACTCTAGTGTTCTGCTTGTTCCAGTTCGCTTCTCGACTCCCCAGTAGCGGCCTGAGTTGTGGGTAAGAGCTCTGAAGGTTTGGGTATTCGGCATTCTCGCCCTAAATCCTAGACCTGCTCGCTTCGGGCAGATTTCTTTTCATCGCCTGCCGATTGTTCGGCTTCTGCGATAAGTTGTGCTTGTCGGGTCGCCTCAGCTTCGGGTTCGAGTATGAACACAGTGTTCAGAATTCGATCCCAGTCAAGCGGGTGTGGTCTTGATTCATTAGACATAGAGTTAAGCCCGTGTAAATAATAGCTATTCGTAGTGATCGTTTTCTAGGCCCATAGCTGTGGAAACTTTTGGTCAACGAGAGCCTCGGCAACTTCATGGATCATTTGAGATATACGTTCATCTGGTGCCGATTGCTGTTCGAGAGCCATCGAATGACTGGTCCTCATGACTCGCTCTCGGGCAATTGCCGTTGCCCGCTGCATTACTAACTGTTCAAGAGGTTGGCGAGGTGCGAGCAGAAGTACAAGGTCGCATTCTAGTGCGTCGGCAGCTGAGCGCATTCGTTTGATGGTCAATGACCCATCATGTTCCTCCCTAACTAGCTCATGTGCCGTTTGGCGAGAAACGCCCAGGCGTTTGCCGAACATTTCGAGACTCATTCCGAGTGCCTCTCGGATTGCTCCAATCCATCCAACATTGGGGGTGGATGGCAGGGCCAAGCCTTGAATGCTCCCCAGCTGTTGATCAAGCTGTTGTCTTCTCTATGTATCCATGTTAGGAGATAGTTTGACAAAGAACTATAAGTTGTCAATTAATATCCTGACAAGACAATCTAAGGTGTCAGAGGAAATGCTGACAATCAGGCTGCATGAGCATATTCGACACCTGCTGACGCGGCTTTGGTTGGGCGGCAAATAATCGGGGGTGTGATGAGGTTGTGGGTTGATTCGGTTTTACACGGATTCAGGCACTGGGAGCAAAACCGCGGCACGAACCAGTCCGCGTGCTACAGATACTTCGAATCCAGTGACTACCCTCCAAGTCACATGCGTTCCAAGCGCCTCGGCGGGACCTACAGAGTTCAGATCGTTGAGAGCAAAACGGCAGGGCGAAACAACCGCAGCCTATGAGGCGTTGGGGGGTGATTTGAACCTGCGAGGATTCAGTCGTTGAGAGCAAGACGCTGGTACAACCCATCCAGCGGCTACGAGAATGCCTGTGGACGAATTAAGGAGTCCATCGATATGGGTCCGTATTCCGGACCCAGTACTCGAAAACTCCACTACTCCATTCTCCCGCCTCTACTTGTTGCCGCGTTGTTGGGCTCGGGATTGCATGTATTGGAGGAACTTGGGGTTGTCCATGGCTACTCCGGGCTTGCCTCTTCGCTTCTTGAAGGTGGGGTCTTCGGCGTCGAAGGTGTCTTCGGGTTTGAAGACTCTTGGGTCGCTGTTGAGGGCGGTGTAGGGGGTGAAGTCGGGCTTTTCGGTGAACATGTCGTCGAGCGGGTTGGCGGTCGCGTCGAACAGGTTGCTGGGGCCGAGTTTGAAAATGTCGTAGATCGAGCGGATGATGCTCATGATGCTGCTGTGATCGTGGCTGACGTACTTGTGCTTGCAGTACGGGCCGATAGCGAGCACGAAGCTGCGGCAGCGGTCGACGTGGTCGTTGTCTCCACCGGGATCGTCCTGAGTCACGAAGATCGCCATGTCTTTCCACTCGGGAGTGTGCGACAAATATTCCACGATTCGGCCCAGGGCGAGGTCGTTGTCGGCCATGTAGCTGCTGACGTAGGGATAGCCTTCCTTCGGTCTTGGCTCGGTGCCGTGATCGTTGCAAATCGCGATATTCAGGAACTGAGGAAGCGGCTTGCCTTTGGCTCGATAGTTCTTCTGGATGTCGTCCTTAAACCAATCGGCCCGAGCAATGTCAGGGATGTTGGTGTTGAAGATCGGGAACTCCCAGCAGGTGTTGTCGAAGAGCACTTTGGGAACAGGGAAGTTCACAGGCTCAACGGCACCGGTCCTAGAGTGAGGAGCGTCTTCGTCAACGCCTGCGAACTCGAAGCCCTCACCGTAGTTGCGGAAAGTGATCTTGCCTCGGTCGAGGTTCTCCCAGAGGGAACCGTTCTCTAGATAATCTTCGGGGATCTGCGAGCCGTTCGAACCGAACGCGATGTAGCGGCCCTTTGCCTTGCCGAGTCCGAAGTTCCAGCCGGAATAGTACAACCTTGAGGTCCAAATGCTGGCGTAAACGCCGACCAGCCATCGGTGACCGTCTCCACTGGCGCCGGGCTCCATGTAGAAGTTGTCGCTGATCGCAAACTGCTTGGCAAGCTGAACATGGTTCGGCATGATCGGCACCTTGTCGTTGTGATCCTTCTCGTTGATCCAGCCTTTGTCAGAGAATTCTCCGTACTTCGGCTCGCCATCGCCACCAGGGACGTTGGGGAAGATGCCGTCGTAGCTATGGTTCTCCTTGGTGATGAAGACCACGTGCTTGATCTGGCTGGGAAAGTGGATTTGGCGTGTGATCGGTCCGGTCAGTCCGTCGTTCTTGAGAACTTGAGCGGTCAGCGGAGCCAGGTTTCGGAAATCGCTGAGCTTGATGTGCTGGATGAGGCCAGGATCTTCGGATGTGGTTGGTCGGTCATCACTCTTTGATCGGACCGTTAGATATCCGCGCGGCCCGTAGCCGAGGCCGAATTGGCTGGCAACGACAAGAGTCGAGTCGTTCTTGGTAAGTCGAACTTGGAGCGGGTAATAGCCGGCGGGAATCTGTCCCAGCACCTTGCCTTTGATCGGATCGATGACGCCGACAGCGTCAAGTCCAGCTTCGGCGACATAGAGCCGGGTTCCGTCCTTGGTAATGGCCAGGCCACAAGGAATCACGCCTCGCAGGTGGGCAACCAACGGAGTGGGAGCAAGCTTGATCGTCTTGAGCAGTTTCAGCGACGCCGCGTTGACGATCGAGATGGTGTCGCTATTAGCGTTGCTCACATACAGTTTGCCGTCTTGGACGACTAGGGCGTTGGGGGCGCTGCCTCCAACGGCTTTGCCACGATCGGCTGGAGCATGGATAAGAAGTCCGCTGATGGCCTTATTGACGACCTTCGGGCTCGATGGGTTGGCTACGTTGTAGGCCCAGACCGATTGAGCGTCTGGCGTTCCGGTTTTGCCGATACCGGGAATGAAGCGGCCCTCGAAGTTGACTCCGTTCTCGGCTTCTTTGCTGGGAAAGGCAAAGGCGGGGCGAGTAATGCCGGGAAGTCCGTTCTTCAGTGGAGTGACAACGGTGTAGTCGAAGAGGCCAATGTTTGCGACGTAGACTCGGTTGTTTTTTGCGTCATAGGCCAAGGCATATGGCTCGCGGCCAGCTTTCGACTTGCTGGCAACCTTGTGAGCTGTTAGGTCGATGACATCAAACTCTTCGTTGGTGACGTCGACGACATAGAGGTATTTGCCGTCTGCGCTTACCGCGATGTCGTTGATGTAGGCATCTTTGTCTTTGCCTGGGTTCAGAGCAATGTCCTTAGATTGTCGCTTCCAAGTGGTGGTGTCGTACTCCGCAATCTCGCCCTCATCGCCTTCGCTGACGTAAAGAGTTTTGCCGTCAGGCGAGAAGGCTGCAGCGGGGCTCCAGCCTTTGGGCTTGAGAATCGTGTGTCCGCTCTTAGTGAAAATATGGATCTGCTCGGAACTGAAGCCGACGGTGGACTGTCCGTCGGGGCTGACCACGACATTGAAAAGGCTTTCTCCAGTGTACGACCTTGTACCGACCGGGGTCACGAGCCGTCCATTGGCCAAAATCGTGACTCCACCCGGTGCCACGTGAGCATATCTGTGACCGGCAGGAGCGCCTAAGTGGGCGACTTTCGCGATGCCGCTTTGCGCGTCATGAGTAAGAAGAGAAGCGAATAAGAGCGAGACACCAAACACAAGGTGATTATTCCAGGTTCGGGGGTATCTGGTAAGGGGTCTTAACCTTTGGTTGACAAATCACCATTCAAAGTTTCTGTTTGGCGCAGTCGATTCCTTTTTAGGTCAAAGATCCCAATTGAATCGGTTACTGAACCCTTAGCAAGTTCTAACGTCTTGCCCTTCCACAAACGCTCATGGATACTTCGCAAGCATTTTTAACCTTCCTACAGCCTCGATCTCGAAGCTTAGGGTCTGTTAGCTCGATCGCAGCGATCGCGGCAACGATGATGCTCATAAGTCAATCGACACCGGCATCTGGTCAGAGGGGACAAACCAAGCCAAAGAGCGCGACTGTCTCCACCCAGGCAGGTTTCAGTGAAAACGACAAGATCGTTCATGTTCTCAATCGGCTCGGTTTCGGACCTCGACCTGACGATATCGAGCGGGTGAAGCGGATGGGAATCTCCGCATATATCGAGCAACAGCTCCACCCCGAGCAGATAAATGATCAGGCAGTCGATCAGAAGTTACAAAGTTTTCCCGAGCTCAACCTATCCAACGAGGACATCGCCGCACGCTACAAAGAGTTCATCAATGCGGATCAGGAAACCGCCAAGCTCAGACGGCAAATGCGAAAGGCGATGGATACCAAAAATCCTCCCGCAGCTGGACAAGCGAATACTCAACTCTCTCCTCAAGCAATTCGACAGATGACAATGAGCGATCCCGACCTGATGAAGCAGGTTCAGGAAACCCGGCAGCAACTCGCAAAGTCTGCAGAACCAATTGGTCTCTTGCACGAGGAATTTAACGCGGCTAAGTTGATTCGAGCCGTTGAATCTCAGCGACAACTCCAAGAAGTGTTGGTAGATTTTTGGAACAACCATTTCAATATCGACATTCGCAAAGCTCCTTGCGGAGTTCTCAAAGTGATCGATGATCGAGACGTTATTCGCCCCCACGTGTGGGGCAAGTTTCGAGACTTGCTGGAGGCCAGCGCTAAGAGCCCTGCGATGTTGGTCTATCTCGATAACTTCCAATCGGTTGCCGATCAGCTTCCTAACCAGGCACCCGCTCGGCGCAGAAGAGGAGGGTTACTCGCGCAGAAAAAGGCCCCGGCGGCCAATCAGACGCGCAAGGTGGGGCTCAATGAGAACTACGCGCGCGAAATTATGGAACTTCACACCCTCGGAGTCGACGGTGGATACACGCAACAAGATGTTCGAGAAGTTGCCCGCTGTTTCACAGGTTGGAGCATAGGTTCTCCCGATGGTGCTCGTCCCCGCATCAATCGGTACGGAGAGGCAGGAGTCTTCCAGTTCTATCCCCGCGTTCATGACGATGGCGAAAAAGTTGTCTTAGGACATCACATTCCGGCCGGTGGTGGAATGCGTGATGGCGAAATCGTACTCGATCTTTTGGCAAGTGATCGAGCCACTTGGCGACACATCTCCACTCAGCTTTGTCAGAGACTTGTATGCGACGACCCGCCAATATCGTTGGTAAACAAGTGCATTCAGACATGGCAAGACACCGATGGGAACCTTCGCGAGATTGTTCGCACTATCGTTACCTCTCCCGAATTCTTCTCTTCGGCTGCGGTCCGAAAGAAGATTAAGTCGCCATTCGAATACGCGGTTTCGTCGGTGAGAGCCCTCGATGGCACACTTGATCCTGAAGCTCTCATCTCGCGAAAACAGCTTCTACGCGAAGCAAATTCGATGGTTCGCCCACCCCAAGGTGGCGGTTACCTCGACATGAATACGAACACACTTCTGGGGCAGATTGGCACAATGGGAGAGCCCATTTTTCAATACCAGGCCCCAACCGGTTTTCCGGAAGATTCCCGAAAGTGGGTCTCTTCTGGAGCTCTCATCTCGCGTTTGAACTTTAGTCTCGCACTGACTCAAGGACGAATCAATGATGTAAAGCTTGATGATCCGTCTGAGAATGCGGGAGAGATGATGGACACGAACCGCATGATCGACCGTGTCGCCAATCGAATCCTTCATGGTCAGATCTCTCCTGCAACTCGAGCAACTTTGGTCCGAGAGTCTCAAGCGGATTCTGGCTCGAAAGCGACACCTGCTACGATTGCGGCCCTCCTCTTGGGTTCCCCTGAATTCCAACGACGATAAGACAAGGATTATCTAATGAGTATTTCACGACGTTTGTTCCTCAAAAATGGCGCGATAGCCCTCGCATCGGTTGGCCTTGGCCCGATGTTCGGTCCAACATTTCTACGCAGCACTGCGTTTGGAGAAACTACAGCTCAAAAACGAAAGAAAGTTCTAATCTGCATTTTTCAACGCGGCGCAGCCGACGGTTTGAATATTGTCGTTCCCCACGGTGATCGAGATCTCTACACTCATCGGCCGGGCCTCGCGATTGCACGTCCTTCGCGAACCGATGCTCAATCTGCACTGGATTTGGACGGCTTCTTCGGATTGCATCCGGCTCTAGCCCCATTCCTGCCGATCTATAAGGAAGGACATCTGGCAGCGATTCAAGCCTGTGGTTCGCCCGATGCCACCAGATCTCACTTTGACGCACAGGACTTTATGGAAGCGGGAACCCCGGGAGACAAGCGGTTCGCCGACGGTTGGATGTCACGGGCATTGCTAGCCTGCCCAGAAGACCGTGCCAAGCTCGAATCCGCGAACAGTCCGTTCCGAGCGGTCGCAATGGGATGTGATAACGGTCTGCCTCGAAGCCTTCAGGGCGATGCGGCCGCACTCGCGATTCCCGACCTTGCGTCTTTTGGAATCGGACTGAAGAATCTCAAGGGTCGTGCCGCACTTTCGGGCCAAACCGGAGTGGTGGATGGATTTGAATCAATCTATGACAATGCGGTTGGCGACGTGTTGCATGGCACCGGCAAAGAGAGCTTTGAAGCCATCGCAGCCCTAAAGAAAATTAATCCGGGTAGCTATGTGCCTTCAAACGGAGCAGTCTATCCAGGGGGAAGATTCGGTCAATCCATGAAGCAGATTGCCCAATTGGTGAAAGCTGAAGTTGGAGTGGAAGTCGCCTTCGCGGAGATGGGTGGTTGGGATACCCATACGGGCCAAGCGGCACGGTTGAACCAGCAGTTGCGTGATTTTGGCCAAGGAATAGCAGCCCTCTACCATGACTTGGGAGACAAAATGAGCGACGTGGTGATCCTCACCATGAGCGAATTCGGTCGAACAGTTCGCCCTAATGGGACGAACGGAACGGATCATGGCCACGCGACATGCTTCTTCGCTTTAGGTGGCGATGTCCAAGGTGGCAAAGTTTTGGGTCACTGGCCAGGATTGGCACCAGAACAACTTTACGAAAATCGTGACCTAGCTTTAACAACTGACTTCCGAGCTGTCTTTGGCGAGGTTGCCGTCAAACACTTAGGCGCCCAAGGACTCAGCAAGATCTTCCCGGGTTATACGGGGACTCAAGCAGATTTCCGTGGCGTGATGAGATAGTCCGATTTAAAGACCGGAATCCATTGATTTGGATTCCGGCCTCAGTCGTTGCGTCGAGATTGACTATCGAATACCGAGTTTCTTGAGATAAGCAATGAGGTCTGCGGGGTGGTCTGTTTGAAGCCCGTCAACCCCTATGTCGATCATTGGTTGCCATTTCGCGGGAGCCTCGTCTCGCCCTTGGATGTCGGGCACCACGGCTACCCCAAGCTGGTGGAATTTGTTGACGAATTCGGCGGTGTAGTCGCGATACCCGCCATCCGTTATCGCGAATGGAGTGGGTTTCCAATTCGCTTCTATCTTCTCTGCGGACTGCATCGCGTTGTCAGAAATGATGGGGATCTGAGGCGCTTCCCGAATCCATTCTTGACGGTGAGCTGGACCGTACAGGTACGCAATAACGTCTTTCTGCATGTGGTATTTTTTGAGTAACGGGAGAACATCCTTTGGATGGACCGCCTTGATATCCATGTAGATCGAGAGCTTGCCTCGAATATCTCTCAGTAGTTCCTCAAACGTCGGAACCTTCTCATCAGGTCTCAAAGGATGCTTGAAATGGAGAGACTTGATTTCTTCAAGCGTCATATCGGACACCCGACCATGGCCGTCGGTTGTGCGATCAACCGTGTCGTCGTGCATGAGAACGATCACTCCGTCCTTCGTGAGTCGCAGATCGGCTTCACCGTAGTCTGCCCCTTCCTTTGCTGCCCATTCGTAAGCGTCTAGCGAGTTCTCTGGTGCTTCCGTGTGGTCGCCACGATGGGCGCAAACAATAAAGTGATGTCCCTTTCTCGCATACATTTTAGCGAACGGAAATGGACGTGACTGGGGATAGGTGATGAGATGAGATGCAATTAGAATCGAAAGAATCATGGATTTTAGAGCCTTTGTTACTCGCCGGAGTTTTTCTTTTTCTTTTCGCCAACTGCCGCTTTAAGCATGGCAATTTGGTCAGGTGTCGCCTTGGTTGCGGGGGAATTCTGAGTCGCAGTGGTGGTGGATTTTGGCGAGGAGGATTCGGCTGACGTCTCGGAGGAAGATCCGCAACCTGCTAATAAAAGCATCGAAAGTCCGGACAGAGGAAGGATAACGGTAAGTTTCATGGTTGGTCGGTCAAAACGGAATCAACGAGAGTCACCTCTAGCCTTCTGAAAATGAGAGAAGGCTAGAGGCGTACGAGTGTTAAGTGATTAGCCAGGGAACCAGTTGACCGCGCCATCAATCGCAGTTGCCCAATCGGAACAAGCAAGTCCGTTGATCACCGCAGATGGGTCGGCGCAATAAGCGAGTTGATAACTGCGCTGCTTAGGGAATCCCCAAACGTTGGTCGGATCACCGCCGAATCGGCCCGCTTTGAACTGTACTTGCTTGGCATGTCCATCTAGGAAGTTCATGTTGAAGTGCCCGCCATGCCGGAGTTGAGTGTTGTTAGTAACGTTCAAGTAATACTGAACGATGTAGTTGGGGCAAATTGTATAGCGGGGATTGTCCCCGGTGTCGCCATAGACAAAAAGATCAGCGGGAGCGGTGACTCCTGAAAGAGGGACGCCTGGCTCGGTATACCCACCGGAGAAGCGAATGCGAGGTCCGACC
The DNA here is from genome assembly GCA_903899015.1 of uncultured Armatimonadota bacterium. Classification (GTDB taxonomy): domain Bacteria; phylum Armatimonadota; class Fimbriimonadia; order Fimbriimonadales; family Fimbriimonadaceae; genus Fimbriimonas. The sequence continues at coordinate 16,608 of CAIUHP010000026.1, forward strand.
ATGGCCGACCGGGTTCCGGAAGTAATTCCCCAGTCGTAGCCATATCCTACGCACTGCTTGCGAGGATTAGTTGTCTCTTGGCCCGTACAGTCGTCGCCTTGATTGTCAATGATCCACTCGGATCGATCGGGGCAAAAGAACATGTCGTAGTTCTTAACGTAGGGTTGGAGAATCGCGTAGAAGTCAGTATCTCCAATGGTGCCACCTTGGTGAACCAAGGAGGGAGCGACATCATCGTAGTCACCCACATAGATGTTCATGGCAAGGCCCGTTTGTTTAATGTTGCTGAGGCACTGAGTGCGCTTCGCAGACTCCTTTGCTTGAGCAAAGACCGGGAAAAGGATAGCGGCAAGGATGGCAATGATCGCTATGACAACGAGCAATTCAATGAGTGTAAAAGCTTTTTTCATGATGGCCCCTGGTCTGAGCAGTCAAAGTTTTGGACTGCTCAGGCCACTCATCATCACTGAGTTAGGTTAAGTTCCTATCAAGCTTTGGTTAAGTTCGCATTATGTTTCTCCTTGCGATTAAGGGTACGTTATTAACTAAGTTAAGGTGCGTGACAACGTTATTATTTGGCTAGGTGCGAAGCGATAGGAGGCTCTATGAACTTCTGTGTGGGCAATCGCATTTGAGTGGCGCTGTTCTTCCTCTGATTTGAACCTCTAGTGCCCATGCGCAGGTTCAAATCAGAGGAAAACAGCGTTTCTGATCCGGCCAGAACCATAGG
>CAIUHP010000027.1 GCA_903899015.1 uncultured Armatimonadota bacterium
ATACGCCAATCCAAAGCACATGATCCTCATGAGCTACCTCATACATGGAAAGCTTGAATTATCACCGGACGCCCTGAGAGCGGGATGACTATACAGAGATGCGTCTACTACTCCTACCCACTCAAAGTGAGAAAGAACCAACCAAACATCAGGACACGGTACCGACAGATTGCATCACAAATACGTGTAAAGATCTTGCATGGTGAATTGACAGCGGGTGCCCGTGTGGGCTCGGAGCGATCTCTTGGAATTGAGTACCAAGCCCAGCGAAACACCATTCGACAGGCACTTGCCCTCTTAGAACATGAAGGGCATGTCACAAAATCGGCACGAGGGTCTTTCATCGTGCAAGCGCCGATCCCCAAAGCAAATGTCTTTCTACTGATTGTTCATTCTGGAACTGGTTCCAATCTTTCCACGCTGCTCGAAGGCTTTTCGGCAACGGCAGAACAAGCGGGATTTGAGGTTCGTCGCGTGATCAATGACCCTGCCCCCGACTCAAATTTGAGTCCGGTCCCTGATATTCAAGAGTTACCACGTGAGATTGCGGGCGCGCTCATTTGGCCCCATTTCCCGATTGATACCGCGAGAATTCAACGCATGATGGATCGGATTCCGGTCGTCTTAGCGGATCGCTGGATCATCGGCTTACCCGCCGACTGTGTTCGTTTTGACGATGTTGAGGGTGGCAAAGCCGTGACGCGTCACTTAATTGAGCTCGGACATCGCCGCATTGCGTTTTTAACCGACGAGGTCTTCGCAGAAACCGTTCACGGACGGTGGCAAGGTTATATCCTTGCCCACGAAGAGGCAGGCATCGCACATGATCCTCGTTTGAGCCTCTTGTACCAGTTCATTAAGGCGGAGATTTTTGAACGCACCATGCAGTGGCTCCTAACCACGCCCGATGCGCGACCAACCGCGATTGTTTGCGCAAACGATGTCGTTGCATTTGGCCTCCTCAGATACCTAGCCAGCAAAGGTATTCGCGTGCCGGAGGATATCTCCGTGACTGGGTTTGGAGACGCCATACCTGAATACACGGCCGCTGTTTCCCTCACGACGATGTACCAACCGTTCTACGAGGTCGGTCGAGAAGCGGCACGACTCCTTATTGAAAGAACAAGTCAAACTGAACGCGACACAGTTCTTCAAGATATTGCCCTGCCTGTCCACTTGGTAGCGCGTGGTTCAACTTCCGAACCTTCAGTCAGAATCTAGGATCTGGTTCAAAAGGTTTTATTCCGGTTGAGAGTCTTTACCGACAGGCGCTTTTGATAATCGAAGCGTCAAGGTTGGTCGACGAAGCGCCCGAGCAAATAGGCGTCTTACATCCAATTGTTCCCGTGAGCAAGCGCCTCTTAACTGGTCGGGGCAACTTTTAAAAGCACTGTTCACTTACTGACTCTTGCTCAGCAACCCGCACAGGCACATTCGCAGCATCCGGACCCTAGACATTCGCAACAGTTCATTGCTTCGCAACAGGCGATATCTGAAAGACACTCGCAGCAACAATCATCCCAGAAACAAGTTCGACGACGACTTACAGTGACAACTTGCCCTCGCCTCTGTCTTCGGAAAAGCAACGGGTTCAAATTAGCCCGTAGACGTGCGGTGTAAGCCTGCCTACGAGTATCGTCGATTGGTAATTCGGCAAGGAGGGCAACCATTTCATCCTGCTTCCCGCGAAGTAACTTCCTCGCCCGCACCGAATGGATTCCGGTTGCCGTGAGCGCATTGAATTCGCCATTCGACGCATCCTGATCGCGATCTTGAATCGCGTCGGCGAGATACGCAATCTCTCCGAATACCGAACCAAGACGACCCATCGTTTGGCATGCGGACTCGGATGCACCGACCGTCACCGAACCATGTTGAAAAACGAGCCGTGTCGCGCCTGCCGTCGGTTCGGAAAGGCGCGATAACTGAGGAATTGCTTCTCGTTCGCGCTCACTTTGAAGCGACATGAGCCTCTTCAATTCCGTAAAGGGAAATTGGCATTTGCTAAGCGCTTGGCTGGCCATCAGGAACTCCTTAGAATAGGCTCTCACTGCCAGGCCAATCAACTTTGAGCCGGTGTCCGCAACATGATCAAGAAGCTTGAACTGAGCCAAAACGACGTTTGCCGATGCGGCATATTCAAGCGACCAAGGTATTTGGTGTTCACTTGGAAGGGCGAGACAGTTCTTAGAGGTGTACGCCTGAGCGAATTGAATCGGCGTTGGCTGTAGATCTCCTAGAATCTCGCCTAAGAACACGGCATCGTAATTAAGGAAGACTCTTGCCTTTTGTCCGTAAAGTCGCCCGATCGTTTTACAGGTTCCGCAGTAATGCATTCGGCGGAGTTCGCGGTCTTGAGCGCTCTTATTACAGGAGCATGCCTTCATTAAGCCAAACATAGTGAGTGGTTTCCTCCGAGCATCAGTTTTGATCCCAACTTGTGAGAACCATACCTAACACGATGACGCGCGAAGCCGCAGGATAGGTTTCAGGTATGGCAACTTCATTTCCAATAAAACGGGCATTCCTGCGCGCGCCCTCCAACCATGATGCAGAATAGTCGCATGGTACTCGTCGGATCGATCGCCTTGGTGCTAGCCTGTTTTTCCTCAGTCGTAATCGCAAGTGAGACCCAAGAACCCAAAGCTCCCAAGCCAGCCCTCGATGGATTTACTGCCGACCCCGCGATCCGAGTTTTCGGTAAGCGGTACTACATCTACCCAACTTCTGATAAGCCGAACTGGCAGACGACCGATTTCTCGGTTTGGTCATCAGACGACTTGATCACATGGAAGAAAGATGCCCTCCTCATGGATGTCACGAAAGACTTGAAGTGGGCAAATATTGAAGCCTGGGCACCCGATTGCATTGAGAGAAATGGAAAGTACTACTTCTATTTCTGCGCTCATGGTCAAATTGGGGTGGCAACCAGTGACTCTCCCACAGGACCGTTTATCGATGCCTTGGGTAAGCCCTTGGTTGCGAAAGGAAGCGTAAAGACCTACCCAATCGATCCCTATCCCTTCATTGATGAGGACGGAACGGCCTACCTCTACTTCGGGAACGGCACTCCCACGGTCTACAAACTCGCAAAGGACATGATCTCCTTTGACGGTCCGCCAATCCAATTTCCGCTCAAGGAGTTCCGCGAAGGAATTGTTGTCTTCAATCGCAAGGGACTCTACTACTTCATGTGGTCCATTGATGACGCTCGAAGCGACGATTATCACGTGGCTTACGGCATTTCGAAAACTCCCTTTGGGCCGGTTGAATTTCCAGAAAACAACGTGGTTATTCGTCAGCACGGAATCGTCAAAGGCACCGGTCACAACAGTATCGTGAACGTTCCGGGCACCGACCGCTGGTATACCGCTTACCACCGTCATGCAATTCCAGATGGCAGTGGATTCAAGCGAGAAACATGCATCGCAGAAGTGAAATTCCGCAAAGATGGGACGATCTTGCCCGTCGATGTGATGTCTTCAGTCCATCGCAAAGAATTGGTCCGCCACCCACTCAAGTCAAGAGTTGATTGATAATAGATCCATCATGTCCCAGCGTCAAGACAAAGACAATCCCTATCAGTTACAAACCCCTCCTGGAACTTCGAGCTATCAAATGTATTTCGACTCCAGGGAGGGAAAAGAAGTGATCGTTTGCGTAGTAGGATCCACGACGCTTCGGTATGACGCTCGGTGTGTTCAAGACGCAGTAGATATGCTGTCCGCCCATAAGGACTGGATGGATCTCGGCGGAGCCGACGAGCAAAAAAAGCCAAGGTCGGCACTTTTGAAGCCTGGGGACGTTCGGTAAGTAACCCCATATGTGGGTGGTACGGGCTTAAAAAGGGATTACGCGGAAGGTTTGGAGTATACGTGCCACCTCTCCTTGAGGCGATGGGTCTTGTGGAATTGACTCACGAACCAAAGAATAATCGCATCAGGGCGAAGTAGGGATGACTGCAAATGCTGCGTTATAGCCTGGGCCAGAAGCAACAGCACTTGCGAACTGTTTTGCCTGAAGAGGAAGCGCATGTGAACGCCTTGTTGTCCGCCGCTGAAGCGCGTGTCTCCAAACTTCAGATCCTACTCGCCTTAGGGGGAGCCGTATTCTTTATCGGTATCGTAACCATGTTCTTACCAAGCGTCACTGGTTACGGTTTCGGCGCGATCATGTTGATTTTTATCGTCATGCCCCGCATTGTGCTTGGCTACCGCGACGCCCTTCGTCCTTTACGACTTTTACAACAGTCGGCCCCTTTGTTTTTGGTGGCAGTCTATGGCGATCCTTTCGAACCGGACTCCAACGTTCTGCATCCTGATACCGGTTTATTGATTCGTCAAGGAGGCAACCTCGTGAACGCAGTCATTAAAGTCGAAGGTGTCAAAGATGCCGAACCGCAGACCTATCCCGATGCGGGCTGGTACCCAATAGAACGACAATCGGGACGTGGACTCGACCGTCGGCCCCTTTCCGGAGAGGAACTAAGGGAATTACAGGTCTTCCGATCTCAATTACCGGTCAAGACGAATGGTTTTCTTCTCATTCCGACTTGGGTGTTTATTGGCGGAATTGTGTCCATATTCGATCCGAAAACCTCCCTTCCGCCCGTCGTTTCCTGGCTTTGCGTCTTAGGTGGATTGCTTTCAGTTGGTTTGCATATTCGTTGGAACACGCTCTTCATACAGTTTTGGCTTGACCGTCGAGCAAAGCAAGTTGTCAGACTGGATTTGGATGGCACGAAAATTGAGTATTTGCCTTACAGTGGAATCATTTGGACCGAAGATGAAAGTCCATCCGAACTACGCAGGGATGGCACGTTTAGAATCTTTAACCATCAATCCCTCAAACAGAAGAAGAAACAGTCAAGCCAGGAAACCGTTACAGCTTACTCGGGTGAAGGGCAATTGCCCTCCCCTGAACAAGTTGAGCTCCCAACTGACCGTGAAGAACTGCCAGAGGATGTTGACCATCGACGGACATCTTTGTAGGTCCAGCATCGGTCAAGTAAGGGTGATTTCCTAAGTCGAGCAGGTAGACCTGCGAATCTGACGGCGCGGCTTTTCGGTAGCCTTTATATCCATCTCTAAGGGACTGTCTCGAACGACCTGAGAAGGGAACGATTACAAAAATGTGGGTTCGGTGGCTACTCGCTGCACGCAAAGCCGATAATAATTTGGGTACATCTCCCGATTTCGGACCTGAGTTCTCACCCATATTAACGTAGATCTCGTCTGGAATCGGAGACAGCTTCCCAGCCACCATGCGCGAGTGCAAGCAGTCGAGCATCGAGTAGAAAGTCATCAACCCAGGAGTGTGACCATCGGCCGCGGTTCCATTCCAAGAAGCTCCTCCATAGGCAACCACTCCGTACTCGGCCCCTATCCCAGATGCCACAACCGATGGGTATCCGATTGACGCATCTTGAGTATCGACTTCGTTGGTAATACCGTGTTCGAAGGTCGCAATATCGTCATCTCCATTCGTAATGCTGTCTCCTAAAAACAGAACCGCTAACTTCTGAATTTGCCTCTGTCGAACTAATGAAGCGCCTGAGTCGAGTCTGAACCCCGTGACTCGGAGCACATTCACCGGAGACCAGAAATCCAAGAAGACATATCCCGCAATGTACTCCAGTAAAAGGGTGTGGTCCCCCGCTCGCAACCCACTCGCACAATTGAGAATGTTTGTCGTCGGAGTCAACTGCACCGCCATTCCCGGTCCACCATCAACCGTATAACGCACGACTGGATAGTGTCCTGCCGGCACCTTAGCCAAAGTCAAGGGCGAAACATCCAATCGAACTCCGATACTTGTTCCCGTAAATCCAACCTTTACGTAGGCCCCCGGATTGGGTGACTGAGCATATTCGGATCCAGAAGTAAGCCAGTTATAGGGGCTGTAAACAATATTGGGGTCCGATACCGTCACATCAGCCTGGGCAAAACCAGCCAGCGAAATGATCGATGCGAGCACGATAACCACGCGAATCAGTGTCTTCATGGATTTCCTAGTTTAGCCACCGGAGAAAGGCGACCGACGAATTGTTTCCTCACTCGTAAATCTCAACCTCACTCAACTGTGCTGCGTTAGGATATTTAGGATTGGCTGAGGCGCGAATTGTTAAGCGAACCCTATCCGTTAAAACAGGAGCAAATTTCGCGATCAGAGTTCGCGAATCGTGGTTGTCTTGCGTGCTAAAGACCGACCTAGGTTGCTTATCAAACCATACGGCAGCTTCAAGACTCACCGGATATCCTGCTGGATCAGCAAAATGAATCACAATCCGGCTGACCCGTGCTGGCTTCGCAAGGTGAATCTCAACCCAATGGGGATGTTGTGAATTTACGGACGAGTGCCATCGGTTAGAAAAGTCGCCGGGGGTGGAGATCACACTGTCGATAAGTTTTTGGATACAACCCGGTTCCTTGTCGTATTCGCTATCCGCAGAAGCAGTGGCCCCGTTTGTCGCGAGCGCTAAATCTCGCTTTCGGTCTTCAACACGGGGCCGAGGCTGCGGGGGATTGGTCCAAACAGATGCATGTGAAAGGGTTTGCCAGGTTTGGCCGGTGTCGTAAATGGTCGAAAGGTCCAATGTTTGGGGCAGCCACGTCCGGAAAATGTTCTGCTCGGAGAAAGCGTTGCCGGCCGAAGCATAGTCGCACAACGTAATTCCTGACGTGTCAAATGCCATCCAAGCTCCAATTCGCTTTGCGGCGGTTGGATTAGGCTTAAGATGAATGCTTTGGCGATTGATGGTGAACTTGCGTTCAGATCGGGCAGTGAGTCGGTTGTCAATCGCTAATACCACTGGCCCTCGAAGGATGGCGATATGCTCCGATTGGGTCACTACTCGAGCGCGCATATCAAATACGATCGCAACACGATCACCGGCATGCCAAGTCCGACGAATCTTTGTATAACCGGGCTTCAAAGTTTCGGGATGACCATTGATCGAAACCAGAGTGTGCTTGCTCCAATCTGGGATTCGAAGTGAGAGGGTAAAGGTTTCTGGCTTCGGCGGAGTCACCTGGATCGTAGCATGATCCGATACCGGATAGTCGCCGATAACATCTAGTTTAATGCCTCCAACTTGAGCAGATCCACTCGAGTAGAGGTTCACTACTGGCCCATCCGGACCTTCCATGAACGCCCAAGAGGGCGTCAGCATCAATCCTCGTGGTCCGTTGACGACGCAGCAGCTTAAGTTCACATCGCTATGCTGAACATAGCTTGGGACTCGCACTCCCATCATGCCACCGAAATAGGCCCACCACCTGCCGTCCGGCATCATCGAGCCAAGGAGGCCATTGTAGAGATTCTTCTCTAATTCATCTGCATAGCGAACCTCTCCGGTTAGTCGCAGGAGTTGCTCGCAGAACTTCATCCACGTCACAGTAACGCAGGTTTCCATCGGCTTATTCACGATGCCGGTTTGCTTATTCGCTCCACTAAACCAGACTTCGCCGCTAGTGCCAACTCCGACTAACGTCGTTTCGTTTTGGAATATTCCATCCGCGATCTTAATAGATGCTTGAAGATATTCCGGCTTACCAGTCGCACGGTACAGCTCACACAAACCCTCGAAGCACGACATCATTTCGTAGGCTTTTGGAGCACACATCTGGTCGGGGTGCTTCCCCGCGAGAGCGTCTTCAATAAGGCGCATCCCATTAGGAAGCCGTTGAGACCGCCTACTCCAACACGAGACAATATAGGTGGCGAAGTCCAGATATTTCCTGTCGAGAGTGCGATCGTACAGGAGAACAATCGGTTCGAGAACCGATGATGCGGGCAACCCGTTCCACTCACCGACGTCCGCAATATCTACCTTTCCTGGCCCGAGTTCACTGATCAACACGTCACATTCTCGCTTGGCTGCTAGTAGAACAGCGGGATCGTGACTACGATCGAAGTCGGCGATCAAACCAAGCAGGACGTACTTGCAGCCCCAGACATCCCAACCTTCGAGACGGTGCGCAGGAGTTCTTGTGCCGATGTATCCATCTTCAGCATGGGTTGCGATCAAGGCTTGAGTTGCCTCAAGTAGCTTGGCCCGGGTTTCGTGCGATGTCCGATAAGAATCGGCCAATGCGAGGGAGGTGAACCACTTCCCCCAATACTCGCTTCGCCAATCTGCCGAACCGGTCTCAGCCTTTGATCGAAAGGGGGCTACAACGGCTTCAATGTCCTGAGCTAACAATCGATTCTTAAGACACACGTCCAACTTGTTGCCAAGAAAACCCTTCAATCGAACCGACCCAGCCGTTGCAGGCTGGAACACGTCTCGATCCACCAGCTTTTGAGCGAAGACCGAAGCAATACTTAGAACGCTGGCCAACACGATCGTGATCGATTTCGACTGAGAACTCATTCTCAGGTTTTAGCAGGTAATGGCTAGGGGAATGCGGAACTTGTCGACGAATTGAGGGACACAAGCTACCCCAGCAACTCTAGCCAACGACAGGCTTCGAAGCGAGCCAGATTAGAATTGCCCGTAATCTTCATGTATACGCAACAAATCTATACTAATCCTTCTCGATATTCCAAAGGATGGTGAGTTTATTCACGATAAAGAATAGAAACTCCTTTAGAATTGATTTACGCCATTTCGAACTATTCACCATTAAATCGTCTAGAATTTGGTTGTACAATAGGGTGCACCGACTCCTAACGATCTATGAGACCCAGTCGAGAGCCCAGCGTTCAAGCTTACGTTTTGCTTGTTCGATCTGCGGAAACTTTGCATTCAAATGTTAGCCGAGGCCTTGTTGCTGAGGGTCTGACGGATAGCCAATTCAGTGCCATGGTCTCTCTTAGGCTCAACGGCAAATTAGCGCAACGCGATATTGCGAAGTACATCCTGAAAACAGGCGGAAGCACGACTTCCATGTTGGATAACCTTGAGAAGCTCGGGCTTGTAGCGCGAGACCGAGACACCGAGGATCGTCGGATCATTTACGTTAGTCTGACTCCCAAAGGAGTCGACCTTTTTGACCGAATCTATCCTAACCAACTGCTCCGTATACAGGAGGCAATGGGCGACCTGACCGATGCCGAATACCAACAACTCATTGGCCTTCTGCAACGGATCACCCCTGAACATAAAGTGTCTTCCGACTCAGATTGCGAAAACTAATCTGATTTCAGAATCCAAGAAACATCTCGGTTCTCGTGCATGATCCGCTCATAGTCCACTTCAAAGCGAGGCCAACCTTTATATCCGGGGCGCGTTTCTGCGATCACCCAGCCGTCTAGGACTAGGGCTTCCATTGTTTCCACTACCAATCGAGGAAGCCGAATTCGATCTTCCTGACTCATATCGTGTTGAGTTCGGAACAAGTCTGCGGCACCAATAATCTGCTCGGCTGTTCGCTCTTGAGCGAGTCCATGGGTAAGAAAGCCGCACACGCCAAGCAGAGGCAACGACTTCCCATTCCGAACATAGCATTCATGTCGGTGGATTCGACCGCCGTAGTAGTTCGCTGCCCATTCCTTGGTCGCACCTTCCAAATCCAATCGAAAATGGGTTTTGCCAAAGATCTTGTAGTCAACATTCTCGTCGCAGAACGACGCGGTTATGTTTTTAGTGACATATAGAGCGAACCCTGCAATGTCCGTACTAGACGTACTGTTGTCGATGAATCCACCCGTGCCCAACCAACGCCAAGCTTCGTCAGAAGACAGATTGAGCCCTGAATCACTGGAAATCTCACGAGCATAATCCTTGAGGTCACTGAACTGCCCATTTTGGGTGTACCAGAAATCAGCGAAGCGAATATGCTGGCTAATCTGACGGCGATTGCCGTCGGAATACTGGGCTTTCAGCCATTTGGCACCGATCTCGCCTTTCTCGATTTCAATGATTGTGTAGGCCAGATCACGAGCCCCTTTATGGGCGAGCGTGAGACCAGCGGCCAAAATTGGGTCGGCAAATCCGGCTGCCTCCCCACATAAAAACCAGTTCCCCCCTGCGAGTCGGGATGCCAAGAACGACCAATCTTTCGTTGACTTCAGATTGCCTTCTGCCTGCGCATTTCGAAGGAGGTGACTGACGATCTTGTCGCCTTGGAGCGACTTCTCGTAAAGTTCTGCGGGCCGAAGCGACTGGTCCTTATAGTAGGAAGCAGGCACGATAAGCCCAACACTGGTGCGATCATTTCCTAGGGGGATATACCAAATCCAGCCATATCCCAAACTGAGAACTTGAACTCGAGTTCCCTCAATGCCAACGTTAACCGCCCACTCGGCGCCCTTCCAGTAGTCCCAGATGGCAATGTTCTTCAGATTCGTAGGCTGTTCGACTTCGACTCCAAATACCTTTCTCAAGATCCCGGAGTAGCCAGTGCAATCGATGAAGTATCGGGCTCGAACTTCTGATTCGCCGTCGGGCCCGTTCACAAGGATGGAAGTTACGGAATCATCCTGCTTCTCGACTTTGACGACTTCCGATTCTTCAAAAACGATGCATCCCATGGATGCGGCATGGTCAAGGAGGATCTCATCGTAAACGGCTCGATCCACTTGAAAAGCCGTTTCCATGCGCTGCCCAGCGTATGTGCCAGGACGCTCGGTCGGTTCGAATTTGCCACGGGATAGAAATTCAAAATCCCAAAGCTGGTCGCTGCGTCCCCAGCGATAAGTAGCGCCGATTTTGATGGGAAATCCGGCTGCTTCTACTTTTTCCCAGGCTCCCATTTCGGCGAGGATGCTAGAGATAAAGGGGAGTTGGCTTTCTCCAACATGATCGCGTGGGAAACGTTCCTTTTCGAAAATATGAACGGTAAGGCTTGGATCATATTTTCGGAGTAGCGCACCAACCGTCGATCCGGCTGGTCCACCGCCAATAATGGCGACATCGGTGTGAATTTGGCGATCAGCCATGGTTCATTTTAGCCACCCGCGATCGCTAGATGCCGGTTGAGGCACATAGGTATCGCGGGTTACTTGTCCTCTCAGCGAGCAGCGCCCTCGGCGCCCTTCGAATCTCCGGCCGGTTTGATTCCCCCGAGAGGAGATTTGGGCGGGCCGGATTGCTTATATGGACTCTTTGGTGGGCGGACCTGCGAGCTAATACTGGAAACTTCAGAATCACCTGAGCATCCATAAACCGCTCCGATCACAGCCACCGAAGCTGTCACTAACAACCAACGATTCATTCGCTTCATGAACATCCTAGTTGTTGACGGGCCAACCCTGAAGATAGAAACCCCAGAACTTGCTGGCGTTCGAACCTTCATAGAAGGTTGTATTCGACCCACCAATTCCAGAATCGTAGTAACAAAGGCTTCCGCTTGGGTCTTCGTAGAATTTATCTCGCTTAAAGCCCTTTGAGTGACCGTCAGCATATGCAGCGGGCAGACTATTTCCATGAGCTAAGAAAGCACCATAGACCGGAGGCCATCCATCTGATGTCGCCGAATTAGCAAAGCTACCCACACAGGAGTTGTACCAAGGATCGACATCAACCATTGGGTCGGCGAGGGAAGCACTAAATGTTGCTACACCTTGCATTGGACCAACAACCGGAATGAAAAGACCTAGTTCGGCAGGATAGTCAACCGCAGTAACGGATCTCGGCGCGATATTGCCAGCCGCACCATCCCAAACGTTCAATGCGATATTGTTTGGCAGAATCGTTTCCTCTTTCGACCAGTCGCCCCAAGTTCCCGTGAGCGCACCGTTGACCGGATCAGGCACCATTGGAGTTTTGAGCGAAGATGGCTTCGGATTCACCGCTTGCCAGAAAATATCCACGCTCTTGGTATAAGGGAACGTCATCTGCAAAATGCCGACGTACTGGTTGGCCGAATACCATGGCTGAGCAGGATCTGCTGGGTGAAGAGTCTGGATAGTCATTGGCCAGACATCGTCGGAATCAGTGGCATAAATTTGAATTCCAAGAGCAAGCTGCTTGGTATTCGAGATATCGACCGACACCTTCGCCGCGCGCTTTGCTTGCGCAAAGACGGGGAACAGAATGGCCGCAAGTATGGCGATGATGGCAATGACAACAAGCAATTCAATGAGCGTGAATCCTCTTGCTTTCAACTTTGATGGAGAGGCATGGCAGTTATTCATAGTTCGATCCTAATCTAAACGAGATCAAAGACAAGTCGTAAGACAGAAAACAGTTTGATATTATATTATATGATATCAAAGCAAAATACGAGGGAATATTCTCGGATCGTTCCCATAGATTCATTTGGCTCGTCGAACAGTCGTAGCGCCCGCAATGATCGGACCAGCATTGTTCGCACTAGGTTCAATTCGAACGCGAATCGTGGACTTCTGTGAAGTGATTTCAGCCGGCAAGGAATAAATCACTTCGTAGAAGCGATTTTGTGGTCGCGACTGAAGTGTCTCCGATGCCACTTTTATCTTATCCGCAAAAATCCCAAAGTCGGTACGAGACCGCTCATTTCCCCAGTATGTGACCACCAAGTCAACAGGTTCCTTCGGGTCCACTTTCAAATCGAATTCGAACCAACCACCTGGGAGAGGCTGACGCGTTCCACGGTCATTCTGAGTTCGCACGTCGTTTCGCTCCGAAGACAAGTGATGGTCTCGCTCAGGCTGCATCTCGCCAATCATGATTGAGTCAATCGTGCGGGCCTCGATATCTTTGCGATGGGATTCTTCGGCACGATATTCGGCTTCCTTGGCGTCCCACTGAGAAGTCGTGAACCGATCAAAATAGACCCCATACCGTTCATGGGTCATGCTGTAGAAGGGCGCAAACGTTAAGTCTGCGGGTTTAGCCGCATTGACGGATTGAAACGCTAACGGCTTGCCTGGAATTGGCTTGAGCCAGTTATTAAGAGGACGATCATTGGGTACGAGAACGGGTGTGCGGTACACGGCCGACTGTGAAACTTGCTTTGCTCGGCGATCTGATCCAGGCCCCATATCGGCAGCCAAAACGATCGGGCCATAGAGAAGCGCTACCTTATTGATATCATCAGGTGTAGTCTCCTCATGCAAACTCATCGGTAATGAGAATTCCAATCGATCGCCCTTTCGCCACTTCCGCTTGATCGAAACATAAGTCGAAGGTGTCGACGACTTAGCGATGGCTTTACCGTTTACGGAATAAGTGATTGGACCACGCGCCCATCCGGGATGGCGTAGGCGCATATCAAAGTCGCGATTGCCATCCAGAATCGTAATCGTCACTCGATTTCCATTCGGGAAAGATGTCTCCTGGCGCAGACTCGTTTTAGCCTCCTTCCAGTGGAGTTCGGTCGGCATGAACAAGTTCACCCAAAGTGTTGAACCGCCTCCATGAAAGTAGGTTGTATCGCCATGCTTTGTGTGATTTTCCATTCCCGAACCGTGGCAACAGGTGAAATCATAAAACGGGTTGCTGTAGCGTCGAAACGAGTTCGTTGCCAACGGAACGAAATAAGTAACCATGCCGCTTTCCGGATCCTGCGAGGCAAGGATATGGTTGTAATAAGCTCGCTCGTAGAAGTCCATCTCTTTGGCGTCAGGATGCCACTCGAAGAGATGTCGAGTCAGTTTCAGCATGTTGTACGTGTTGCACGTTTCGCACGTATTGGTCGTTAACTTGTCGGCAAGTTTGTCTGGTGTTCCCAGATATTCTCCGTTGCTATTCCCACCCATCACATAGGTGTGGTGGTTAACAACAGCATCCCAAAAGAACTCTGCAGTCTTCCGATCTTTTTCTTCTCCGGTGACTTCATAAAGTCGGGCAAGGCCAATGATTTTGGGAATCTGGGTATTCGAATGCTTTCCGGCAAGGTTGTCCACTCCCCGAGAAAGCGGTTCGAGCACGCGGTTATCGTAGAACTTTTGGGCCAACTCCAAATCTCGAGCGTTCTTGGTACGAACGTAGAGTTCGGTCAACGAATCGTTCATTCCGCCATATTCGGTGCCGAGCATCTTTTGCCATTGATCCGGTGTCAGATCCTTTGTCTCATCGTAAGCCCAATCCGCAAATTTCTGAGCGACCTGCAATGCCTTTGGGCTCGAGCACATCGAATTTACGTCAAGCAACCCCGCCAGAACCTTGTGATGAACATACCAAGGCGACCACATGCCATTCAGGTCAAATCCGCCGCTCCTCATCTTGCCTGCTTTGACATCTGCCCAAATGGCATCAAGCTTCTTCCTATTGAAACCGTCGTTGAAATTAAACGCCGACAAGAAGCCATCGGGCCTAGCCTGTTGGCACTCCGCTAAGCCGTCTACGATTGCGTCAACTTTGGCTTTGAATCGCTTGTCACCATAGTGGGAATACTCTTGTGCGCATGCTGACAAATAGTGTCCGAGTGAGTGACCCGCTAACCCACCCGTTTCCCAGCCGCCATAAATCTCGCCCTTGGATGGAAGTCCACTATTGATCCGGAAACCAGCAAGCAATCGATTTGTATCGACGGTAAGTAAATACTTCTCGGTTGCACGATGTGCGGTTTCAAATGGACCACCCAAAAGTCGAACATCGGACAAGTCAAACGGTTGGGCAACGATCTTTGGAGCAGGCATGAAGGCCGCGAGTGCAAGAAGGGTTGATGTCATTGCGATTGATCTCTTTCAGCGTATGGTTGGAGGAGTTTCGAGGGAACGATTGCCTCGAAACTCACCAAAAGGCTCGCTATACTATAATATTAAACGATTTAACGTCAATCGGTTTCCTTTGAATGAGTATCTCTATGCCGATCATCACATTTACCGCTACAATTCTGCTAGGATTGCCTTCCCAACGCCAAACTCGGCCAGTACCACCTTCGACATTGGGACTGAATCTCGGCGTCGAGACGATCGAAACTCCCGATTTCACCCTTAAGATTGGAAAGGCGTCCGGTGTTGCGGTTGGTTTACTACCGCATGGAGGAAACGGTTTTGACTTTCTCCCTTCCGACCGTCTGAATATTCGTGCTTCCGATGGATTTGTCCATCTTGGAGATATCTCATTCCGGACGCGGTCGGTGGGTGCCTCGGATTGGATTAATTATTCAACTTATGCCAAGCGCGCCGCCGTCACCACGACCTTTGGCCCCGCCTTGGTGGGAAGCGACCTTTCCGCAACTCTGCCGAGTGACTGTCCACTAAAAGCGGTCCGATCTTGGCGGTGGCAGAATGGCCATCTTCAACTGATCATCACGATCACCAATCGAAATTCGAGCCCCGTTGAAGTTGGAGCAGTCGGAATCCCGATGCCATTCAACAACATCATTTCTGATCGCGACCTTGCCCAAGCTCATGCGGTCTGTTCATTCACCGACCCCTACATCGGACAGGACGCGGGATACCTTCGAGTCACGCGTCTGACAGGAACTGGGCCGACCATGGTCGTTACACCGGTTGGTCAAACTCCGCTAGAAGCATGGCGTCTTGTAAACGAGCCGATGCGACCCAATCAGACCTTTGAAGGATGCATGGAGTGGATGGTTCATACAAGGGCCTACGCTGATAAGGAATGGAAAGGCGTTCAGCAGTGGAACGATCCAACCGAGATCATTTTGAAGCCGAATGAAAGCAGGACGTTCGGAGTTCAATTCACCCTTTCACCTTCGATTCGATCCATCGAAGCAACGGTTGCATCGGTTGGACGTCCGGTTGCAGTCGGAGTCCCCGGTTATGTTCTTCCCCAAGATCAGAACGGCAAGCTCTTCTTAAAGTACAAGTCTTCGGTTAAGTCGATGGAAGTTGAGCCCAAACAGGCTCTCACTTGGCTACCGAATCGAGATGCCAAAAACGGTTGGAGCGGCTACACCGTGCGGGCTAAGGGATGGGGACGAGCGCGACTCACGATTACTTATGCCGATGGACTTCGACAAACCGTTAGTTACTACCTCACCAAGCCAGCCGCCCAAGCGGTTTCAGACCTTGGCCACTTTCTGACCACCAAATCATGGTTTACCGACAAAAACGACCCATTTGGTCGAGCACCGTCAGCGATTACGTACGATAACGAAGCTCACCAGCAAGTTGTCCAAGACAGTCGGGTTTGGATTGCAGGCTTGGGAGACGAAGGCGGTTCGGGCGCTTGGCTCGCTCTTGGGATGAAAGAGTTCGGCCAGCCCAATAAAGATGAGATCGCGAAATACGACGATTTTATTGATGACGTGTTGTGGGGCAACCTTCAGTTTAAAGAAGGTCCAGACAAATACGGAGTCCGAAAAGCGGTCTTCTTTTACGAACCCAAGCTCGTGCCTGGCTTCGAATACGATAAGAACAAGAATTGGACCAGTTGGACGAGCTGGAATCGCAAGCAAACTGACGACTACGGGCGTGGTTACGACTACCCTCACGTAGTTGCTGCATATTGGTCTATGTATCGAGTCGCCCGCAACCACCCCGGATTGACCCGGCACCCTTGGAGTTGGTATCTCGACCAAGCTTATGCAACCACAGAATTCATGACGTCGGTTACCGTCGACGGCCAAGACCGGGTGGGTTATTGGAGGCTTGGACTCATGGATGGCGACGTATTCGTCAACTTGCTTGACGACCTCCGCCGAGAAGGTTGGACCGAAAAGGCGAACACCATCGAGAAGCGGATGAACATGCGCGCGGATCGATGGAAGAATGAGGCCTACCCGTTTGGTAGTGAGATGGCTTGGGATTCGACCGGCCAGGAAGAAGTTTATGCCTGGTGCAAACGGTTTGGTTATGAAGATAAGGCGTTGGTATCGCTCAATTCGATCCTTGCCTACGATCCGACCGTGCCTCACTGGGGATACAACGGCAATGCCCGACGCTACTGGGACTTCCTTTACGGTGGCAAGCTTTCTCGTATTGAGCGCCAGCTTCATCACTACGGTTCTGGACTCAATGCGATACCGCTACTCACCGAATATCGCCAACATCCCGATGACACCTACCTCCTCAGGGTGGGCTATGGTGGCACGATGGGAGCACTGAGCAACATCCACGAAGATGGCTTCGCTTCCGTTGCCTTCCACTCCTATCCCAACACCCTTAAGTGGGATGCCTACGGCGGTGGCGATTACGGCCCCAACTTCTTCGGCATGGCACAAAATACGGCTGCCTACTTAGTTGAAATGAAAGACTTCGGTTGGCAAGCATTTGGCGGAAACGTAAAGCGAGCAGCAAACACCGTAAGCCTCACTCCCACGGACGCTTTCCGAACTCGAGTCTATCTTGCGCCTGTCGGGCTCTATCTCACGTTAGACGCGGGAACATTTGAGTCGGTGGAATATGACATTCGAAAGCACTCTGTCCGTGTGATACTTTCGCCGAAGACGGATGTCACAACGGTTGCCCGACTCAGAATCGAACAACCAGCCCGAATCTCTGGGTTGGGTCGATATACGGTTGCAGGTGCGTTCCAATCGGATGCGGGTGCTCTATCGATACCCCTATCGCAATCCACCACGACGATCCAGCTCAAGCTAAAGCCCTAGTCAGCCTAGTATTTCTGATATGGTTTTTTGAGTTGCTATAGAGTCCGAACGAGATCGAATGCCCTTGGGTAAAGGAAGTTGACGAAAACGCCAACTTCCTTGGCGAGGCTGGGACCGTATGCTAGCAGCTGTCCGTCTGGCGCTGATTGTTAAAAGCCAGCCAGTTAGACTCGCTTTGGGGATTCACGATCCATCCAATCTCCACTAGGCAAGGATTGCCTTGGCGACTTCGCCGTGTACGTCAGTAAGTCGATAGTTGCGTCCGCTATGAAAGAAAGTTAGCTTCGTGTGGTCGATCCCCAATAGGTGGAGCATGGTGGCGTGCAAGTCGTGAACATGGCATTTATCTTCCACCGCGTAGAAGCCATAGTCATCGGTCTTCCCGTATCGAAATCCGCCCTTGACACCACCTCCTGCCAAGATGGTTGTAAAGCCATGCGGGTTGTGATCTCGCCCATCGTCGCCTTGCGCAACGGGTGTCCGCCCAAATTCTCCACTAATGACGACAAGCGTGTCCTTGAGTAGTCCTCTCGATTTAAGGTCTTTGAGAAGTCCCGCTATTGGCAAGTCAACTTCCGCCGCATTACTGGCATGATCCCGCTTGAGATCACTGTGTTGATCCCATTTGTAAGAATGAGTTACTTGGACAAAACGAACACCTTTTTCTGAGAAGCGGCGAGCCAAAAGGCACTGATGACCGAAATTACGAGTCTTGGGATGATCCAAGCCATAGAGTTGCTTGGTCGCTTCCGATTCTCCAGCTATTTCCTGCAATTCAGGCGCAGCAAGTTGCATTCGGAATGCGAGTTCAAAAGAGTTTATTCGTCCCTCAAGTGCAGGGTCCGGCCCAAGATGCGCCAGCTGATCTTGACTCAGATGCTTCAGCAGTTCGATTTCCAACTTCTGCGCGTCGGGTGGCGTCTCGCTATTCTGAATGAAAGGAATCTTGGCCATCGCCGCATCGACACTCGCATTTCCGATCGGAGTTCCTTGAGTGTACGCAGGGAGGAAAGCAGAGCTCCAATTGTTAACTCCTCCATGGGTTAATGTCGGGCAAATCGTGAGAAAACCAGGGAGGTTTTGATTCTCAGTTCCAAGCCCATAAGTCACCCAAGAACCCATTGATGGGCGGACAAACGTGTCGCTTCCGGTATGAAGTTCCAATAGTGCACCACCATGGCGCGAGTTGGAACCATTCATCGAATGGATAAAACAAAGGTCGTCCACGCAACTTCCAACGTGCGGAAACAGGTCACTTACCTCAATGCCGCTCTCTCCATAGTGCCGGAATTCCCAAGGACTCTTTAGCAAGTTACCGGTTGGGCTTGATACGATCCGAGGCATCTCCCCCTTGTATGGCTTGCCATGATCTCGGGTGAGGAGTGGCTTTGGATCAAAGGTGTCCACTTGGCTCGGACCGCCATGCAGGAAGACAAAGATCACGCGCTTTGCACGAGCGGGAAATTGGGGATGCTTTGGTGCAAGTGGATTTCGTGGATCGGGTGAATAGGCTTGCGCTTGTTCAGCTAAAAGGCTCAAAAGCGCGATGTTTCCAAAACCCAGTGCGCTAGCCTTAAGCAATTCTCGACGAGATAAAAACTCCTTATTCCACATATATAAACTCATTAGCGGCAATAACTGCCTTACATAAACTTTGCCAAGCGCTAAGTCGCGGATTCTCCGATTTGCTATAGGCGGATTCAAACCGACTGATGTAGGTCTTTGCTAACGAGACTTCATCAGATGTCGCAAGTCGCCCATAACACGTTCGGTACAGTTGTTGCACCCGCTGATCATCGGATAGGCGAGAATTCTTGAGGAGCGTTTCCGCTTGAGCTTTCGTGGCTCCCAATACGACTGCGCTGTTCAGCATAAACAACGCTTGCGGAGCGACCGTTGTGCTCGACCGATCTCCATTCATAACCGTCGGGTCACCGAAGTCAAAAGCAGTGTAAACGTCGTAAAGAGCAGACCGAATGACCGGTAAATAAACTGCTCGACGGAGGCTATCGTACTTGATCGGATCCGCGTTGGCGGTGCTCGTTACATACGATCGAGGCTTGAGATTCATGGTAGTGCCTCCCATCTTCCGATCTAGAGTGCCTGAAACGAAGAGAATGCTATCGCGAATCGCTTCTGCTTCTAGCCGCTGGCGAGGAAATCTCCATAGAAGCCGATTATCCGGATCAAGGTTGGCTGCACGTTGGTTATAGAGCCCACTCATTTGATAGGTGTTGGTGAGCATCATTCGCTTATGTAGCTTCTTCAGGCTCCAACCATCCTCGCTGACAAATGTCGTGGCGAGCCAATCGAGTAATTCGGGATGCGAAGGCAAATCGCCCAGCGCTCCAAAATTATCGACGGAAGCAACAATGCCCTTACCAAATCGCCATCGCCATACACGGTTCACAAAGACTCGTGCAGTAAGTGGGTTCTTTCCATCGGTCATCCATTGAGCAAGCTCCAACCTGCCGCTATGATTGGCGGGCACGGGTGGTTGATTCGGGCCACAGACTGCAGATGGAAAGCGGCGTGGGCAGTCTTCGCCGAGAGTTAGATAGTTTCCTCGAATGTGAACTTTTAGATCTGTCGGCGTGCCTTCACCAACCGCCATAGCCCTGGGTAGCGGCGGCTTCGACTTCTCTAGTTCAGCAATCTTTGCATCAAGAACCTTTAGTTCCTTAGCAATCGGCGCAGGTAAGAATGGATCTGCGTTATCTGGTAGTTCGATTTTAACGTCATTCCCATTTTTGATGCGGTCCGCAACATCGCGAACAATGTCCGGAATCAATCGTTGTTCTGAAGCGATCAGGCCCAGGCTTTCGGTAGGTAGTTGTCCAGGCCGAGAGATCAATAAAAACTTGTCAATGTGTGGAAAGTAGCTCTCCCTTTCAAACTTGAGGTGATTGATTCCCTCATGTAAGAAGAAAACGCCTTCTGCAAACCACTTTTGGTTTTCTGGCTGAAATCCTCCCGTAACTTGCCCTGCCGCATTAGAAAGCACGAGAGTACCGTTCGCAAAAACCTGAATCGGACGAGGATCGCCAGATGCGTATCGGATGTCCAATTGATACTGTCCAGATTCGGACACCTTAATATCGTATTCCGTGCGATTAGGAAATTCCCCTCGATTCACAAGAACGCCGATCCCTTTGCCAAAGCCATCCCGATCTTTGGCCACGTTGCCCGATAGATAGTCTTCGGCTTCTTCCACGATAGCCATTGCCGGTGCCTTACCATTAGGGCTACCAATTACCGGTTGGAGTTCGCTCTTGGTCTTTTCTGTTTCAATCAGCTTCCTGGCCGCAAGCTCGTAGGCAGACTTTTGGGGTTGAAGTTCTTTTAACAGCTCATCGTCGGCCGCTTCCCGCTTCTTCTTGGCCGACTCTTTGAGAGCTTTGACCTGAGTCTCAATCTCTGTCAACTTTTGCCGATCCACGGCAGAACCGAGTGGCTGTTCGTTCCATTCGGCCATGTTTTTGTAGTTGAGCATTGTCTTGGTTGACTTAAATATGCCCGCAAGCGAATAGTAGTCTTTGGCTGGAATTGGATCGAACTTGTGGTCGTGACAGCGAGCACACCCTACCGTTAGTCCCAGAAAAGTCTTCGTCGTAGTGTCGATCTGCTCATCGATCACATCGAGTTCCTGTTTGACCGGATCGTCCTCCGCGAGCATCTTCGCACCCAAGGAAAGATAGCCCGTGGCAATGAGCTCGCTATCACCAGCCCCAGGAAGTAAGTCACCCGCTAATTGTTCTTGGAAGAACCGATTGATTGGCTTGTCAGAGTTGAAGGCGGAGATAACATAGTCGCGATATCGCCACGCATTCGGGAAGACGAGGTTCTCATCCAGGCCATTTGAGTCGGCATATCGTGCGACGTCTAACCAGTGACGCCCCCATCGCTCGCCGTAGGCGGGAGATGCTAAAAGTCGATCAATAACTCGTTCGAACGCATTGGGCTTCTTATCAAAAATGAACGCGTCAATTTCTAGAGGCGTAGCCGGAAGACCGGTTAGGTCAAAAGTTGCCCTTCGGATGAGCGTCCTACGGTCGGCGACGGGCGCGGGCTTGAGGCCCTGGGCCTCCAACTTGGCAAGGACAAAGCGGTCAATCGGATTCTGGGCCCACCATCGAGCTTGAACATTTGGCAACGTAGGCCTTTGCGTGGGCACGAAAGACCAGAAGGTTTTCGCCGATTTCGTAGGCGGGGCCAAGTTAGCGGGCCAAGGTGCTCCCGATTTTGCCCACGCTGTGAGAGCAGCCATTTCGTCGGCTGGTAATTTGCCAGATGGCGGCATTTTGACTTGGCCCGTGTAGGAAATGGCGTCAACTAACCGCGCGGCAAAATCAACCGAAATGGGTTTATTGAGTCTAAGGCCACCTGAATGTTGTTTGGGACCATGACATCCCACACATTTTGCTTCAAGAACGGGCCGAATTTTAGTTTCAAAAACGGCTATCTGTTCCGGAGAAGCAGAGGTCTTCTGGTTGAGGGAGTGAGATCCAAAAGCTCCGTATCCTACGAAGATCAGGCTCCCAACAAATCCTGCTTTCGAAACCCAACTTTTGGCCCCAGACTTTCGAGTAACTACTGAGAATCGGGGCAACGAAGAGATCTGGTTGTCGTCTCGAGGTCTCGACGCCATAGGATGCATTATAAGATAGGCGAACCTAAATCATTCGCTTTTTCAGTTGGACTTTGAATTCAATCGCCTCGGAAGCTCGGGCCGATGTTATTTCTTGGATGTGCCCGAGAAATTATCGAAGTCTGACTGAGCCTTAATGAGTTCCGCGTTGGTGTCGATGCACTTTGTGATGTCGGCTTTTTGATACGCAGGGGTGGAATCTTCTATCGGGCCCCCACAGCTTTTCACGACGTTTGTTTTTACCGATTTCAGATGGAATTCCAAGTAAGCACCGTTGGCAGCGTGATAAATTCCCGGTCCTACGACACCTAAAACGATTAGAATCACGACCCAAACTCCAACCTTGAGCATCGTGCTCACCTTGCCGCGCTTTGCATCGGCGGTCGCTCTTTGTTGGTGACCAAAGGCGACTCCGCACTTTGAACAGCGAACGGCGTCATCAGGATTATGGGTTCTGCAAACCGAGCAAATGGGCATGGACCCATAGTCTACGTCGCTTATTCCCTTAACCACCGCTTAAAAGGCCGTTCGACTAAAACTGACCCAAAACAATCTTCGATGTATGGTCCAGTACAATACGTTCGTGCTTGATCTCCAGCCCGTCATTCTGCAAAACGAACACGTCGTTTTGGAACCAATGAGCCCTGGTCACGAAGCCGAGCTGATTGAGGCGACGAAAGACGGTGAGCTATGGAATCTTTGGTTTACGACAGTTCCCGCTCCAGATCAGGTTGGGCAATATATCCAGGTAGCCCTTGCGGGACAAGAGGCAGGCCACATGCTTCCCTGGGTCGTGAGAGAAAAGAGAACCGGCAAAGTCGTTGGCTCGACTCGGTATCACGATATCGTAGCGGTCGCTAATCGAGTCGAGATAGGTTACACCTGGTACTCCGCATCGGTGCAACGCTCACACATCAACACGGCATGCAAACTCCTTCTTTTGAGCCACGGGTTCGACAGTCTCAGATGCGATGTTGTTGGTTTGCGCACTGACAATTTCAATTTCCGCTCTCAGCGAGCCATCGAGGCGCTCGGAGCGAAGAAAGATGGCGTTATCCGTCACCATACCGTCCGAAAAGATGGCAGCGTCCGAGATACCGTGATGTACAGCATCCTCAAGCACGAATGGCCAGATGTTCAACGTCATCTCAAGCACCGCCTAGCCCGGCTTGAAACGCGCTGATCTTAGGGACATTTCACGTTGGTTGTCCCCGATCGATTTGGAAACCTACCGTGCTTTTGGTATTGCGCCTGCTTTCACAAGAGCAGATCCCCAAATGGAATAACCTTCGTCAGTCGGATGCGTACCGTCAAACATGATTTCCTTCGCAATAGAGCCATCGGATTGTCTCAACTCTTGGCCTATGTCCAGAACTGAGTTTTTGGGGTCCTTGAATTTCGTCAATAGAATTCGATTGAGTGCTGAAATCCGGCGGTCCAATTCGTTTCCTTTTTCAAATCCCCGAGGAAACACAGCCATAACAAAAATGTTCGCATCAGGACAGCGGGTTCGCAACACTTTAACGATGTGCTCAATTCCAGTAGCGGTTTCTTCGGGAGTGTTCGTGCGAGCCGTGTCGTCGCCCACCAAATTGTTGGTACCAATATTGAGAACAATACTTCTCGGGTGGAGGCCCATCAATTCTCCGTGGTTCAGCCGCCAAAGCACATTCTGAGTGCGATCCCACCCGAATCCCATATTGAGAACTCTGACGCCTATAAAGGTCTTTTTCCACGATTTAGGGCCGTTAACGTGGTTCGCAGAAGGGGATCCTCCCCAGAAATGAGTGATTGAGTCTCCAATCATCACAACATCAGGGTTCGCTTTAGCTTGCTCACTTAATACGTCTGCATGTCTGTGCAACCAATCGTAAGAGTCACGCTCGAAATTGACCTGTGGATCGATTGCGCTATTTCTGCTTGGACTAAATAACGGATCTCCGAGCGATGCATTCACGGTTTTCACCCATTCGTCGGCGAGCAACTGTTGCCCAGAAAATGTCGGATGAACTCCGTCCCAAATCCAAGTCTCCGCCGGTGCTCGTTTGCAAGCGTCATCAAACACATGCTGAAAGGCCACAAATGTGGCCGAATACTTCTTGGCCAACTTGGCGACAATCTCTCGCCGCCTATCAAGCTCAGGTTTGTAGCTTGCCCAGTTCGCTTTGAACCCTCCCGTTGGCAAACCAAAAGGTTCGCAGAGAACAAGGTGCACCGCCGGCAATTTGGCCATCGTTTCAGCGAGTAGGTGGTCGTATTGGGCCTCAAACTCGTCGGCTGTCACCCCTCCGTTAAGGTCATTTACTCCGATCAGGATGCTCAGAAAATCTGGATGGATAGCGATGGTGTCGGAATCCCACCGTATCTGAAGATCCGATACCTTATTTCCGCTAATTCCTCGATTGAAGAACTTAACCCCTCGTTCAGGATAGGTTGATCCTGCTTTAGCACCGATGATAAATGCGTAACTGTGTCCCAGCACATGGTTTGGGTCTGCGCTCCTCCCCCGATTCATATCGGTGATGGAATCACCTTGAAAGAGCACCGTGCTTTGAGGAGTGAAACAGGCGATCTGCTCTTGGCCAAACGAATGAGTGACCAATGCCCCAAGGCCACAAGCCAAAATGACACGGAATAGAGCGGAACGAGGCATCTGCTCTATTCTCCACTATCGGGCCGATCGGAGAACTTAGGCGGAAGCGAAACTGCCCGATTCGATCATCTTGACCGACTCCTCAATGTCCTCTACCGTGTTCATCACGAGTGAGCGATACTGAAGAATCGGCTCGTTGAGAGGTTTGGCACTCACGAACAATGCCCGCGCTCCATCTGAGCCAGCATCGAATTGGACGCTATCACCGTCAGAGAGGACCACGAGTTGTGGTGAAATCGCAGACTTCTCGCCCACGGATAAACTGCCATGGATGACGTAAACGAATGCCGCTTCACCAGCAATAGTTGGAAGCGTTAAGGAAGCGTTGCCATCCAGTCGAATATCCAAAACCGTTGGGTTGACCGCGATCCCCTTGAAAGGACCTTCTGCTCCTTCAAACGATCCTGCAACCACACGAATCGCTCCACCTTTGATCGCGACCTCCGGAACGGAGTCGGGATTGGCACCAACATAGCGGGGAGCAACCCGTTTGAGAGATTGCGGCAAGCTGAACCACAACTGAAGAAATTCTGCTCCGTTCGGTCCCGGGATCAACATTTCCTCGTGGAAGATGCCATTCCCGGCTGTCATCCACTGAGATCCGCCTTCACCTACGGTTCCTTGGTTACCGAGCGAATCTTTGTGACCAACCTCTCCCGAGAACACATAACTAAGGGTTTCGATTCCTCGATGCGGATGTCGAGGGAAACCGGCAACTTCTGATCCAGCTGCGACGGTCGGATGGTCGAGTAATAGAAATGGATCTAGGATCGCCATGCGATCTCCCCCGATTGCCCGGCGAATCGTCACTCCCGGTGCCTCATCAACCGATGTAGGAGCAAACATAAATGCAGCGCGACGTAATCCCATAGCTAATCTACGGATCTCAAAGGTAAAAGAATCGCTCATTTTTGAACGTCAATCCGCAACACATGGACTCGTTTGTTGCCAAACCACTGGGATCTAATTCGTTCAAAATGGCCCTTCAATAAACGTTTTGTGGGGTTTCCAAAGCCGATGTCAGGCAATTCCTGTCAATTTCCTCACCTGAATCAACCTTCAATGGCTTGCACGAAAGTCCGACTCTTCGTAAAATTAACATATACTAAGAACCAGATCTTAATCGAAGAGCACATCAGGAGCCTTAATCATGAAGAACGTAATCAAGAGCCTCGTCGCAGTCGTCACTCTATCCGCAATGGTTGGAGCCTATGCTCAGAAGCCAAAGGCTTCCGCGCCTAAGACCATGACTTGCCCATCATGCAAGATGCCAATGGGAATGAAGAAGACAAAGGATGCACCTGTAGCTATCAAAACCAAGACCGGCACCTACTACTGCTGTGCAGGTTGCGAGTCAGGAAAGGCTGCTATGAAAGCCGCTGGCAAGAAGAAGAAATAAGATCTAAGTCTTAGACTTCAACATTTGGCCCACTCTTCTGAAGGAGAGCGGGCCATTTTCATTTCTCATCGTGCAGGTACATTCGAAAATGTGAGCGATTTTTCGATTGGCTGGACGCTTTCGCGACAGCGTTTGGTAGACACAATTTCTGACCTGAATGAGTCCCAACTCAATTGGCGCATCTACGACAACGCACTTTCGATCGGTCAGATGGTGGTGCACGTCGCAGGGGTCGAGGTCCTATTTGCTTCGCAACTACTAGATATCGAACTGGATGAAGAGGGCCAACGCTTGAAGAGTTCGGCAACAAGTGGCGTCGTCAATGACAATCCGTTCCCATATTCGAACGAAGAATTGACTCCTCAAAAAGTCCAAGAACTGCTGGATCAATCCAAAGCGTTGGTTGAACCAATCATCACGAACCCGAGTCCAGAACTTCTGAGCAAGGAACTCGTGAGCGCCCTCGGACCAATTATCACCGGTGCTGGAGCATTGGCTCGCCTATCGTTCCACCCCGCCTACCATCAAGGCCAAGCGTATCAAATTCGAAATGCGCCAGGCTTCCCGGCTTAGCAATTAATTCGGGTTATCGCTGCGGCTATCACCTTGGTGAATCGTAGGTGTTTTGAGGACCTCGACAAACAAAGTGCCGCATCTCAGACAGATGCGGCACTTTGTTTCTTCAATAGATGGAATCAGGGAAATAGAACTCTTTCGCGTTCTCAGGAGTGACTTGATCGAGATCAATCACGACGTGGCGGGGCATGTAGCGCTTTGATTTATCTTTTCCACCGTTGAGCATTGCAGCGGCAGTTTGAATGCCAAAGCCAATAATGCTTGGTGGGTAGGTGATGTCAAACGGATAGAGGGGATCTTTATCCATAACGCGCTTGATAACATCTTTCATGCCGCCGCCACCGAGGATCCAGATGTTCTTATCTCGTCCTGCGGCTTTCAAGGCCGATTCAACTCCGAGCGCCATGTCATCATCGGCAGCCCAGATCGCATCAAGATGCGGGTTTGAAACAAGCATGTTTTGCATGACCTTTTCTGCCTTCTCGCGATTCCACATGCCCGAATCTTCGGCCACGATTTGAATACCGGGGCTCGCTTTGAAGACTTCCTTCGCGGCATTGACACGGTCGGTGTTTACCGTACAAGGCACGCCTTCTAGCACCGCGATCTTTCCTTTTCCACCCAGTTTCTGAACCATGTACTGAGCTGATTTTCGTCCGAAGGACACGTTGTCGCCTTCGATAAAGACATCTGCGACGGGCTTCGTGAATCCGGCGCTTACGTCGATGATGAGGATTCCCGCAGCCTTGAGTTTTTCTGCGATCGGAGTGATCGGCGCACTTTCAGTGGGAACGATGACCATGGCATCCACACCTTCGGTCTTCATGTTTTCAAGAGCGCTAATCTGTTCGTCGGGATTCTTCGCGTCCTGGATCGTCCACTCGATATCGGGATATTGCTTCACCGCTTCGTGGGCCCAATAACTCAGACCGGCAGTCCAACCGTGATCAGCAGCCGGAATCGAAACTCCAACTTTGAGTTTCTTACCAGGCTTGGCAACGGTTCCGGTTGCGGGAGCCGAACCACCACCATCCGTCCCGGTTTGGCATCCCACCATGACAACCGCCAGTGCCGCAGCCCCGATGCTACTTAGCGTCTTA
The DNA here is from genome assembly GCA_903899015.1 of uncultured Armatimonadota bacterium. Taxonomy (GTDB): domain Bacteria; phylum Armatimonadota; class Fimbriimonadia; order Fimbriimonadales; family Fimbriimonadaceae; genus Fimbriimonas. Next base: position 27,770 of record CAIUHP010000027.1, read on the forward strand.
AATCTCTTCATCTATTCTTCTGTGTCCTCGAAGCAGTCGAATGCTCCTCGGGAGAATTCTAGTCGAATATTGCCAACCTGACCAGGGTTTTTCCCCGTGTCGGCACGAATGATTCTGAAGTTGGCACAACCGAAGATGGCTCGTGCTCGTACACTATTCAGATGGATGAGCTTGAGCGCCCAGATCATAACGTTCTCTATATCTGGAAAGCGGAAGTTTTAACGGTCTGGGGAATTTGGTTTCTCGTCGTTTTGGGCTGCTCCATATTTGCCCTCCTTAAGCTCGACGCCCCCGCTTGGGTGGTTGGGTTCGCGGCGATTCCCGTGATCATTGGTGCGTTGAATCTGTTCTTCCTCAACATGCGATGGAATCGGTGGACCTTTCAAATCACACCAAACACGCTGGAAATGAGTCATGGAGTCGTGGTTCGGCATCGACGAATCGTCGCTCGAAATCGCATCCAACACGTGGATTTCAACTCCGGACCGATTGGTAGGAAATTCGACCTCGTCCACGTCGTTGTTCATACTGCGGGAGCAACAGTCGGAACAATTCCCGGAGTTCGCACCGCGCGAGCGGAACAGTTAAGAACCGAGTTGATGTCGGGACAAAAATCGCTTTGAACCGACTCCATCCCGCTACGATTATCGTTTCCATTTTGCCCCGCCTCAAAGAGGCCGTTCAGGCTTCACTGCCCGTGATTATCGGTTCGGTGGTTGCCGGCAAGGGTGGCAATCACGACTGGTTCGCGATCTTTATCGGCTTGATGACCGGTTTCCTGGCGATTGGAACATACGTTACAACTCGATTTTCGATTGAGACGGACCATGTCGCTCACAAATCAGGTTGGATCTTTCGAAACGATAGGCGCATCCCTCTCGAACAAATTCAGAACGTCAATATCCGACAAAACCTACTCGAACGAATTTTCAAAGTCGCGACTGTAGATGTTGAAACTGCGATGGGTAAAGGTCGTGACCTCAAGTTAAGCGTGCTCGGTCTCGCCCACGCGGAACGATTTCGAGAGGAATTGTTGGGAGCTGCGCACCTAAATCTGGCGGATCGAACTCAGGTTGAGGAGCCTCTAGTCACTCTCAACCAACACGATCTATTCTTGGGAGCGGTTACCGAGAATCACCTTCAACAAGTCCTTGTTGGCATGTTTACGGTGATCATTCCGGGAGTCGGTTGGATCATTACTCTCGCTTCAAAGCAACGTCCCGAAGTCGCAGCACTCATGTTTGGGACAGGCATTGTCGTCTTCGTGATTGGCTCATGGCTATGGGGAGTCATCTCCTACTATCTCAAATTCGGTGGCTTCAAGGTCTATCAAAACGAGCAACTTTTCCGAATCTCGTATGGAATTATCAATCGTGCTCAACTTGCGATCCGACCCGGACGAATTGAGTACATGAACCTGACGACAACCCTGCCTCAGCGATGGATGAAGCGAGCAAGTCTTCACATCGGAACTGCAGGATCGTTTGGTGAAGCGGGCGTCCTCGCTCCCGTAGCTCTGTTTGTTGACCGCAAGCGAGCCTACGAAAGTGTCAGCGGCATCTTCCAGGGATTGAATTTAGAGGATCTGGACTGGCAGCCCTTTCATCCGATCTTTTACAGGTCACGGCTGTATCGCGGTCTGCTAACCATGGCCCTCTCCGGTGTGGCGGGAGTCTTTCTTGCTTCCCATGCACGCGGTATGGGTCCTTCGTTCATCTACGTGATCCTGTTTTTCATTCTGATGATCGCAGGGGCGCGCCTCACCGGACTTTTCCTTTCGCGGCCAGAAAATGGTTTCGCCATTACTGATCAGGCGCTCGTCGTTCGGCGTGGCTATTTTCATCAAACCATTTCTGCCATCCCCATTACGCGCATGGAGAATATGGCGATCACTCAGCCATGGTGGTGGAAGAGATTTGATTGCTCACGGTTCCAGGTGCAAGGCATGAAACACCGCGTCTTCGTTGGAGGCATGAATTCCACCTCCATAGACCGACTGATTTCCCTTTGGCATATCGACCGTCTGCCTGCTCCAATCCCCGACTCGGCGACCGAATTGGTGACCGAATCGGAGACCACGGAATCGCAAGAGATCACCCATTCTTAACCTCAATTCGCTAGAATTCGACCATGAAGTCGATAAGGTGGAGTTTGGCGGTCATGTTACTGGGATCGATCGCAATTGGTTCGATCGGAGTTTTCAGTAACCTGCCCGGAGTGGTTTCCAAAGACGGTAGCTCCAGAATTCCCAACGGGGAGCGCATCCAACCAGTGGGTCGAAATCACATTGCTTTACGGGGAGACATGCCTTTGGCCATGGTTCCATCTGTCGATGGCTCAAAATGTTTTGTCGTCACGGGCGGATTTCATGATCATGGCGTGGCTGTCCTCAACTTAGACGATGAAGTATCGGACACATTCGTTTCGACGACAAAATGTGCGGGCGGCATTTCACTTCCATCCGAAGGAGCCGCCTATATTGCGGCTGGCGACCTTGGGATTCGAAAGATCCAGGCAACCTCGAATAAAGACAACTGGGAGCCCATCGGATTTAAGTTTGCTGCCAACGCATGGATTCAGGGCGTTGCGAAATTGCCGTCCGGGCTTTTAGTCGTCACGGACATCAACAACGACCAACTTATCGGGCTGGACCCGGCATCGCTCATTACGAAATGGATCTTGAACGTTGGCCACAAACCCAATCGGATTGTCATAGACCCCAAGAACCATCGGCTTGCGGTCGCAAACTGGGGTGGAGAAAGCGTCTCAATCGTGGATTTCGAAGGGAAACTTCAATCTCGCGTATCCGTCGGGGTTCATCCAAGCGACCTAATGTTTGCTCCTGACGGAACACTCTTTGTGTCCAACGCGGGCTCGAATACCATTTCTGTCGTCCGAGAGAAGGCAGTCATTGCAACGGTTTTCACCAGCCTCTCACCAAAGGACTTAGTTGGATCGACTCCCTGTGGATTGGCGCTTTCACCGGATTCCCGCCATCTATATGTTGCCAATTCGGGCAACAACAACGTGGCCGTTCTGAACGTTGAGGAACGTTCTCAACCTAAACTCGAAGGATTCATCCCGACCGGGTGGTACCCAACCACCGTGTATGCCGTAAATGATGGCAAAAGGCTTTTGATCGGCACAGCGAAAGGAATGAAATCCTCTGGCAACTATCCGGGAATTACGCCTGAACAGACGATCACGGATGACGGTAGAAACCGGTACGACTATCTTCCAAGTCGCCTCAGCGGCGATGTGATGTTCGTCAATGTGCCTGACAAGGCGACCTTGGCAAAATGGACGGGTATTTGCAAACGGAACGCCGAACGTGAGATCACTGAAGAGTTCGCTAAGCGAGAAGAGGCGATGCAGCCGACTCTCAGCAAGATCAAACATGTACTTTATGTCATCCGTGAAAATCGGTCTTACGATCAAGTGCTAGGGGACCTCAAAGGAACAAACGCCGATCCGAATCTTTGTATGTACGGTGCAAAAATCACGCCCAATGGGCATCTAATCGCTCGAACATTCAAAACATTCGACAACCTTTATTGCGATGGCGAGGTAAGCCAAGACGGACACCAATGGTGTTGCGCTTCCTACTGCACCGACTTCACCGAGAAGATCTGGCCAACCGGCTACGCCGATCGCGGGCGACCAGATGAGGACGCCACCGTGGCAAGTTCACCAGGGGGTTACCTGTGGGACAACTGTCGAAAGCACGGCGTCTCCTACCGAAGTTATGGCGAGTTCGCTTCCTTCAAATCCGATAAAGGCAGTTCGCCCAAATTCGACGGAGAGTCGGGATTGGAGGGCCATGCCAGCGAGAAATGGTCTCTTTCGAAGGCGAGAGACATGGATAAAGTCGATGTCTTCGTCGAAGAGATGAAAGCGGCCGAACAAAAAGGAAATTGGTGGCAATTCATGGTGATGTCGCTGGGTGAAGATCACACCGCGGGGAGAACCCCTGAAGACTTCACTCCGTTTTCAAAGGTTGCCAGCAATGACGTCGGACTAGGAAAGCTTGTTGAGGCCATTTCGCACAGTAAGTTCTGGGCCGATACCGCCATCTTTGTCATCGAAGACGATGCACAAGATGGACCGGATCACGTGGATGGTCATCGAACCGTCGGCTATTTGATTTCTCCATACGTTGAGCGAGGCGGGGTTGATCACACGATGTACAGTACGGCTTCGATGATAAGAACGATGGAGTTGATGCTCGGTTTACCACCGATGTCGCAACACGATCGGCACGCAACATCCATGATTGCTAGCCTCACTGATAAACCAAACTTGGCGCCGTTTACACATTTATCCGCCCAGATCGATCTAGAAGCTCGAAACCCCAAACAAGGTGTTCTAGCGATGGAGTCCTCCAAGCTTGACTTCAGCGCCTATGACAGGGTGGAACCAGACGTACTAAACCGAGTTCTTTGGGCCGATGCCAAGCCAGGGGTTCCTTATCCTATCGGGGTCTATGAAGATTTGTGTGGATTCAACCTATGGTTCTGGCCGGATCAGAAACGCTGTTTTCCTCTGATTTGAACCTGCGCATGGGCACTAGAGGTTCAAATCAGAGGAAGAACAGCGCCACTCAAATGCG